>CAJUHJ010000043.1 GCA_910586355.1 uncultured Lachnospiraceae bacterium | reverse complement strand
CTAAGCAGCGTTTTCTTTTGTTTCTTCGAAAATCCTTTTGCTTTTACGCGGATTCCTTTTGGTGTTCCTTTAAACGCGCCTGATTTAATCGTCTTTAATGCTTTTCCCTGGATTGTAATATTCTTTAATTTCTTACAATTCTGGAATGCGCCTTTTTCAATCTTAGTAACATTCGGCCCGATTGTCAGGGTTGTCATCTTCTTGCAGTTCTTAAACGCGTTCTTTCCAATTCCTACTACCGTACACGTAACGCCTTTTATAACGACTGTCTTTTTAATCTTTACTTTCTTCGCTTTTTTACTGTCCGCCTTCTTTATGACAGCTGTTTTCTTTACTGGATCCTCTATGGAATACTCTACACCTTCATATGTCTGGCTTGCGCCTGCCGCTGCCGCTGCGTCCCATTTCGCATACAGCGTCAGATTGGCTGTTACTTTTGTCTTAAAGTTAAACGCGCTCTTGAATGTCGGGTCTAAATACCATCCCACAAACTTATATCCCGACCGTGTCATTGCCGCCGGCGTCTTTACAAATCCGCCGTATGCAATTGTCTGTGCCTTCGGCGCCGGCGCTCCGCCGTTTGCATTAAACTTCACGGTACAATCCTTTAACCACTGTGCATACAGTGTAATGTTTGCAGTTACCGGCGCGGCAAAATTGTATGCTGTTCCGCCTACGCTCTTTGTAAACCATCCCTTGAATGTATAGCCGGTACGTTTTGGATTTGCCGGTTTTGCCACAGCCGTTCCTTTTATTACGTCTTTATATGCCGGAGCTCCTGTTCCGCCGTTTGCATTAAAAGTAACCCTGACGTTTGTTGCTGCCGCTGCAATTTTAACTGTAACAGTTGCTGTTGCCGTTATGCCGGAACCGTCTGCCGCTTCCGCTGTAATCGTTGCAGTTCCGTTTCCTACTGCTGTTACTACGCCGTCTTCGTCCACAACCGCTACGGATTCATCACTTGATTTCCAAATCACATCTGTATTGGAAGCATCTTCTGGTAAAACAGCTGCTTCTAATTTCTCTGTCTGGCCTTCTGACGTCAGCTCAAACTCTTCTTTATTTAATGTAATACT
>CAJUHJ010000042.1 GCA_910586355.1 uncultured Lachnospiraceae bacterium | reverse complement strand
TCATAATCATCCGTATAAGGCTCTGCCGGTACAAGACGGAACGTATCTGCGCCTGTCTGATTTTGAATTTCCACAGCAACCGATTCCGTATTCCCAGACCATGAGAAATATACAACCAATCCGGTTGCCGCCGTATCTTCCGGCTCCGGTTGTGACTCCGTGGTTTCCTCTGATGTATCCGTCGATGGAGTACTTTCCTCTGTTTCCGCTTTACTTTCTGTTTCTACTGCCGGCGATTCCGTTGTATCCGGATCCGGAATCGTAGATTCCTCCGCATTGTTTCCTGTATTCCCGCAGGCCGCCAGTGCGACCATCAGCATACACGCCGTCATAACCGCGGATAATTTTTTCTTCATACTCTACGTCCTCCTTTGTTTGATTCCCGAATTTTGTGACGAAGATAATCCATTCGATCCAACTGCATTTCTCTGAAATGAATTTCATCAAGAGTAGCGCTGCGCCTTTTATTCAACATATCAAGCCTTTGCGCCTCGGTACTTTCTCCTTCCAGCAACAGCCGCATATAGCTTTCTACTTCGTCATTCAGAAAACCGATGTCATGCAGCGTCATAATCATACTCAGCCGTTCTATATCCTGATCGTCATACTGCCATGCGCCCATGACCTTTTTTACAGCGCCGCATAATCCCCAGCTCTCATATTCACGGAGAATATCAAGGGGAATATTGTAACGTGTGCTTGCTTCATCAATCGTCATTCGTAAGCTCCTTTCCACAAATAATAAAAAATGCAGGTGTCCTCCTTGAACACCTACATTTTAATTTAATTTTTAAGAAATGTCTAATGCCTACATCAAATCCCTTATAATGCCTGAAAAGCATTTCTAAGAAACCTCATAAATTGGGAAGTGGCTGCTCCAAGCGTCTGATTCTTTTTCCAGACTAAAACCGAACCCGTTTCTAATGTTGGAGCAAGCGGAATAAAACATAAGTCCTCATAAAAAGCGGCACCAAGATCAAAACACAGCGCAACGCCAACTCCACGTTCTACCATAGACGCAGCGTTTAGAATCAAATTATAGGTAGCCGCAATTTGAAGTCCCTCGTAATAATCCCCAAACCAACTGGCCAGTTCATTTTTTACCAGTTCCCGTTTTACCATGATGAGAGGCACATTGGTTAAATCCTTAGGATTGATAGATTCCTTCGCTGCCAATTCAGAATCTTTTCTTACCAATATGCCCCATTTTTCTTTCTGCGGCATACGGATAAATTCATACTTCCCAACATCCACAGGTTCCATAAGAAGCCCTATATCTAAAATCCCTTTTTCAATCCGTTCTTTAATATCATCTGCGATTGCGCTGTGAATACTAAACTGCACAAGAGGATATTTCTGCCGGAATTTTTTGATCTGCTCCGAAAGAAAGAGCATATTTTTCGTTTCCCCACAGCCGATTGCAATTTCACCTGACAACACATCTTCCTTATGGGAAAGTTCCTGAACCGTCTTATCGGACAATGAAACGATTTCCTGTGCCCGTCGCTTTAAGAGCATACCGTCTTCGGTTAAAATGATACTGTGTTTGCTTCTGTGAAACAGTGTTACTCCTAATTCTGCTTCAAGCTGCATAAGCTGCCGGGAAAGTGTCGGCTGTGTAAGATGTAATAATGCTGCGGCCTTTGTAATATTTTCTTCTCTGGCAACCATCAGAAAGTATTTCAAAACTCTAAATTCCATAATGTTATTTGCACCTCCCACTTCAATTATAACCACTTTCCAACGCAGATTCAACATGGTAAGCCTCAAGA
>CAJUHJ010000041.1 GCA_910586355.1 uncultured Lachnospiraceae bacterium | reverse complement strand
TCTCGTAGTAGAATTTTTCATGTGCATCGCTGATAAAAATAATCGCTTTCTCTTTTTCTGCTCCTAACGCTGTATTTGCCATAATTAATCTCCTTAAATTTTTTAATATTATGAAGGATTTGAGAAAATGAGTTTTAAGGGATTACGATAATTGAGTAAACTTCGCCGAAGATTGTGAGTATCCAATTTACTCAACAAAGCTGCCCCGTAATACTCAATTTGAAGTGATTTTAGACGGTTTTTAACGGTAAAAGACGGTATTTCCATCTTGACCTTTTTTTGAATAGAAAAAGGCTCCGAATCCCTCATAATCACTTGAAAATGCGTGATTACAAGGCATTCGGAGCCTTATAATTTTTATACAGTTATTTCAAATGCAAACTTCGCTTACATGCCCATCTGCGCCGCAACCTCCGCCGCAAAATCCTCATTCTTCTTCTCTAATCCTTCACCCGTCTCAAAACGAATAAACTTCTGAATAGACACCGACGTCCCTACTTCTTTAGAAACAGCTTCTAAATACTTTCCTACTGTCTGTTTTCCATCTTCTGCCTTTACGTATACCTGATCTACCAGGCAGATTTCTTTTAACTCTTTATTCACACGTCCTTCAATCATTCCATTGATAACCTTTTCCGGTTTCTGGGATTCTTTCGGATCATTTTGGATCTGAGCCAGAAGAATTTCTTTTTCATGTGCGATATATTCTGCGCTTACTTCACTTCGGTCAATATATTTTGGATTCAGCGCTGCAATCTGCATTGCAATATTTTTCATAGCTTCTTCGACTGTATCATTAACTGTTTCTGTCTTTGCAGCAACAATAACACCAATGCGCCCGCCGCCGTGAATATAATCAACGATACATCCATTTTCAGCAGTAACCTTTTCAAATCTTCTGATTTTTAAGTTCTCACCAATCACTGCGACCTGCTCTACCAAAACATCTTTCACTGTTTTTTCAGAATCTTCTAACCATGCTTCTTCCATAAAAGCATCCAAATCTGCTGCATTTGAAGCCAATGCCTGTTCTGCAACTTTTCCAACATATGTCTGGAATTTTTCATTTTTAGCAACGAAATCCGTCTCCGAATTCACTTCTACGATTGCTGCAGTATTATCCTTAACTGCAACTTTTACAATTCCTTCCGCTGCAATACGGGAAGCCTTCTTCTCAGCTTTTGCCTGACCATTCTTCCGTAAATATTCAACCGCTTCGTCCATATTTCCGTTTGTTTCGTTTAATGCTTTTTTACAATCCATCATTCCTGCGCCGGATAATTCACGCAGTTCTTTTACCATTGCTGCTGTAATAGCCATTCTATCTGTCCTCCAATATCTTATACTGCTTCTTCCACAACTTCTGTTTCTGTATTGTCTACTTCAATTGTTCCCTGGTTTGCTTCAATAACCGCATCTGCCATCTTAGATACAATCAATTTCACTGCACGAATTGCATCGTCATTGCCCGGTATTACATAATCTAATTCTTCGGGATCACAATTTGTATCTGCAATGCCAATCAATGGAATGCCAAGCGTATGCGCTTCCTGAATGCAAATTCTCTCTTTCTTCGGATCGACAACAAAAATTGCATCTGGCAGACGTTTCATATCTTTAATTCCGCCAAGATTCTTCTCTAATTTATCCCATTCTTTTTTAATTGCAATTACTTCTTTTTTAGGTAATACATCAAAAGTACCGTCTTCGGCCATCACTTCAATCTCTTTTAATCTTCCAATACGGCTCTGAATTGTCTTAAAATTCGTCAGCATACCGCCAAGCCATCTCTCATTTACATAGTACATTCCGCAACGCTCTGCTTCTGCTTTAATCGCATCCTGCGCCTGTTTTTTCGTACCTACGAAAAGAATCGTGCCGCCTTCCGCTGCAATATCCGCAACTGCACGATATGCTTCATCTACTTTTCCCACAGATTTCTGCAAATCAATAATATAAATACCGTTTCTCTCTGTGTAGATATATGGAGCCATTTTTGGATTCCATCTTCTTGTCTGATGTCCAAAGTGAACTCCTGCCTCTAGTAACTGTTTCATTGTAATAACGCTCATTTTCTTACCTCCATATGGTTATTTTCGTCCATATGCTTCCTTTCCTGAAGCACCATCTTTGGCACCTGCTCCATCATCCGCATATGTGTTTACTCTCCGACAAACGCCGAATCTATGAAATTATAGCATAAAATACTAAAATTTGCAAGTACCAAAAACAAGCCCTCACGGAAATCAATTTTCCAAAACCTCACAAATCTTAGAAGACTCAAGCAAGCAA
>CAJUHJ010000040.1 GCA_910586355.1 uncultured Lachnospiraceae bacterium | reverse complement strand
TGAAAGATATATGTAATTGGCACTGATAAATCCATAATTTAATCGTCAGAGCTGTTCTGCTCCTGTTTTCCCTTGCCTTTTTCTTTTACTTCCCGCCTGTCACTTTTCTCGTTTTCTGCTTTGGTCTTTGTAGTTTCTTCTTGCTGTTCTCTGCTTTCGCTAGACAAATTTTCTTCATCCGAACCGACCATAGCAATAGCCAACGTCCACAAGCAAAGAATCGCGCTGATAAAGATTCTGGCGCTTTTCCTGTCTGGCTTTTTGTTTTTCCATATCAGAAATATTCCGGCAGGCGGAAAGATTATGCAGCACATCACGACAAACCATGTTCTTTCATAAAATTTTTTGTTCATTTTAGAGTTTCTCCTTTACAGTTTATTTCTGTTGTACAACAAAGAAAAAGATATTAATTTAATGTTGCAAAATAAAATTTATAAAGACGGCGGGGATTTCTCCCCGCCAAATTAATTTACAAATAATTCAATCGCTTATTACTTCTTCGTCGCAAACCACTTTTCTATCTCGTTATAATCTTCATCATATCCGGCTGAAATTCTGTATGTAATCGGTGCGCTTCCAGATTTAACCGAAAGTGCAATTGAGCAAACAACCGTTTCTCCGGGCGAAATCATCGTATTATATGAAAGTTCTTTGTTTCCATCGTCAACCGGAATCAATTCTGCTTTTGACTGTTTCTTGCATTTTGAGTCAAAGAAGCTCGAATATTCATTCAAAATCAAGTCTGCCGGAACTTCTTCATCGGCTGATATGCATTTGATTTTGAATTTCAGGTATACATATTCCTTTGACTTCCCTGGATTCTTTTTGACTCCGTTTTCTTTTAGAAATTTCAGCGCTTCTTTTCCGTCTTTATAATCAACAAGCCTAATCTTAAACTTTCCTGCATACGAAGCGCCATACACTTCCGTTTTGCATTACTTGTATGCAGAATACGGATTCTTTTTGCTTCCATCTTCTTTCGCCGCCTGTGCATGAATCGGAATAAGCGCGGAAAACATAACGGCCAGGGTTAAAATTGCGGAAAGAAATTTCTTTGTTTTTGATTTCATTGATAAAATCCTCCTTTGCATTTTCATTCATTATATCACAGCGTATTTTATTTGTCATTCAATACCAGTACCAAAAAATAAATTTTATAAAACTGGCGGGGATTTCTCCCCGCCATAACTTTCTATTTTGATTTAAAACATTTGTCTTTTATTTGTTCAGCAAATAACCCATCGCATAACCAGAAGATTTTCCAAAGTCCTGTAATGCGTTTTCCACTTCCAACAGATAACTTTCCGCTTTTTCTTTTGGCGTGTTAAGATTGTCCATGTCTTTATCAATCCAGTCTGGAACATCCATAACAAATTCTCCGTCGCTGTTCAATCCGCTTATGACCGTGGACGTATTATACTGCAAATGCAGCACGTATAAGTTGTCATAACTTATTTTGGCAGAGCACTCGTAAAATTCGCTTTTTAGGTTTTGGAAATCAACCAAAATGGCTGCGTACATCAAATACGCCTTATCTTCTGTTTTTGCATTTCCATCTACTTCTAAAGAAACCTTTTCTCCTCTTTTTGTTATTGAAAGCGAAATACTGTCTTCGTCTATTGTATATTCCCTTTTTGATATTACTTCGAGTTCTCCGTCTTCTAAATATTTAGAAGCAAAACTCTCTACTGCTCTGTCTATATTCTCTGCATCCGCTTTTGAAACAATGCTGTCTGCCCCATCTCCTTTGGATTGCATTTCTTTGAAAATTTCTCTCCATCCAGGCGGTAAGAGCGCAAGCATATCTTCTTCCGTTTCCATATCTTCTGATTCTGCATCAATTAAGTATTCTTTTCCGTCCCAGGTTATAGAGTAGCTTGATATGCTTTCAATATTAGACACCATTTGCGACCAAAGATATATGTTTTGCTCCGGTTCGTTTTTCTTGCAAACCAAATACAAAGTCTGATTTCCTTTTTCTTCTTTTATCTTTGCGTAGGCAATGCACGCTATGTCTGTATAACCATCTTCTTCCAGTTTCTTTTCATCGACCGCAAAATCTGTTTGTGTCTCCGTGTCTTTTGTATTGGTATTTGCTTCGTTAAAATTTTCCTTTCCGCTATCTCCGTTCCCACATCCGCTCGCCAGAACGCAAGCTGCCAGCATCAGTGCTATAAGTTTTTTCTTCATGGTGTTTCGTTCCCCTTTCGTATAATGTCATATTATAACACTACTTTACAACTTTATAAATGATACCCCTGTTTCTTAACTAGCTGTTTTAAGGCATTTATTAAGACATTTGATTTTATGCTGGTTTCGACTTTTTCTACGAAAATGGCATAAAATACCTGCTGGCGAATCTGTT
>CAJUHJ010000039.1 GCA_910586355.1 uncultured Lachnospiraceae bacterium | reverse complement strand
AACTCAGATAAATTGTTATTTCTATCATAAAAGCATAAAATCACCAAACACAATTTTGCAGACATCGACAATGATATCGCCCCTGTTATCAACCAGATAAATTCGCTGCGTTCTCAGGGATAATACAGCCAGGCTGCACAACTGCTTCAGGCCAACAAAGAACTTCTTTCTCGCTTCATTGTAGACACCGAAACATTCCGCACATGGGAAGACGATATATATAATGCGCCAAAAATATGCCAGACAGATTCAACAATCTATTCATTTTGAAGAAAGCGAAGATGACGTTGACTGCCTGGAAGTCGATATATGGGTAGGATATCTATCTCGAAAAAGTTCCGATTATGGAAACCTATCAACGTTTTCTGGAAAAAGCAATATGATACGGCCAACAATTATATCGGTCAACAGGAAGATATCTGCTGTTACTTTGCCGTATTCTTAAATGCAATCGAAAACCGCATTGATAACTTACAGGAGCATTTACTGACAATCGAGCCGATGAAACCATTCGTCAACTCTGATACGGAACCATCCGCTACTGACGAACAAATCATATGGATTTAAAATGACCTCATATAATAACAAAATAACGCCCTCTCCGGACGCCTTTTTATTTTATAGGAAATTGCCACAGTAAAAACCATTTCAGAGGAGAATGCAAAGCATTCTCAGAGTTTGCCGCAGGCATACTCTTAATGTCCGCTACCAAGCGACGATTTTTTATCGAAAGGAGAATTTCAAATAACAGTTAATGAAAAAATAAAATCCAGCAGAAAATTCAGAAAACTAATTGACGAGGACATCCGCCTGTGGCTGAGATTTTCTTTTTGGACAAAGGCAGGAGATGTCGAATTTGACGACGGCGAAAGGCAATGCTTCCTGGATATCATCTCGTACTTTTGCCTCATACAGCTGCATCCGACAATGCTTTTTCTTCTGAAGAATTTTCTCCGGAAGAAAAAGCCGCAGATGTACTGCAATTCGTTTGGACAGCCCCAAAATCGGGCTGAACAATCTATCTATTCATCTTTCTTAAGAAGCAGCGTCATTTGATTAACCATCTCATTAATCGTATTTGCATGCGCAGCAATCTCCGCCGTATTGCCTGCATTACTTTCAGCCATGACACTTATTGCGCTAAACTGCTCATTTTCGTTTCTGACGCTTTCTGCAATATCCCGATTGATTATTACAGTGTTCTTAATAACTTCTGACTGCTCCTTATGAGCATCTCCCATAGCTTTAATGGCATCCGCAGACACATCCAGCAATGCAGTCATATCTTTCATTCCACTAAATACATTTATAAAAAATTCATTCTGTTTTCCTAATTTTGTAGCATTTTCTTCTACCTGTGCAGTAATTTCAACAACATTTTGCTGTACCCGTTCAATAACCGCCCGAACATCTTTTAAAGATTCCTGCGTATTATTTGCAAGATTGCCGACTTCCGTTGCCACTACGGCAAAACCTTTTCCTGCCTCTCCGGCCCGCGCCGCTTCTATTGAAGCATTTAATGCAAGCAGATTAGTAGATGATGAAATATCATTAATGAGATTTAAAGTTACGCCTATTTCCTGAACAGCTTCCGATAGCTTTTCCGTTATACTTGTTGTTGCATTCATAGATTGAGACACTTCGCAGTTAATTAGAGATAAATCATTCAGCAATTTCTCATTCTGTTTGGATTTATCCAGGAGATTTTGGGAAGCATCCTCCACCTTCTCTACATTTTCGGCAACAACGTCTTCCCATTTATTCAATTCGTTAAGATTTGTCATACTTTCATCCGTCTTATTGCTCAACAGATTATTTCCGGCCGCTAATTGCTCGCTTGTTGCTGCAAGTTCCTGCGCAGAAGCACTTTCATTTCCGGAAATCTGAGAAAGAGCCTCCCCTGCCATATGTAATTTCTCTGACAATTCCCGGACGGTGGTAAGTATACTGGTAACATGTTCGGTATTCTTTTCCAATTCATCTTTCTTAGCATTTACCAGAAAATATGCAACAAAAAATATAAAAATAATTAATCCGGCTAAAGATAACGCTAACGCGACTAAGCACATAATAATATCTGCCAGAAACAATTCATCTTTTACGGGCAGAAGGTCCGTGCCCTTTATAAACCACCCTGCAAATAGAGAAGCCATACAGACTAAACCGCTTCCCAACAACAATTTAATATCTAAAAAGAACGCTATCAAAATAAGAAAAAAGAATAAAAATCCCCAAAATGTTCTTGACGGAAGCATATATAACAGATAATTCCATTGAAGAACCAAAATGACTGCCGAAAAAATCTTACCAATCTTCAATCTGCCTTCTTTTAAATATCCGTCTTTATCAAATGATGATTTTATTATAATAATTGCTGTAACAAAAAATGTTATATCCATTATGCCTAAACCAATTGTCGCCAGCCAGGACACTGTTGGATACAGCCCAAATAATTTTTCCGTATTAAACATGACTGTGGCACACATACAGGCGCTCACTAAAATAATAAGTCCGTATTTAAACACCGTAGATAAATAAACTTCAACTGATGTCCTTTTCTTATTCATAAAAAACAACCTCCTAAAATGTAAAAATTTGAACAATATGATGTAATACTTAAAATAGTTATTTCTTTCATCCGCTTTGCATGCAAATGTTGTCAGCAATATACCATTTTTAAGCTTTTTTGTCAATTTTTACAGCGATTTTGAGTTTCCCCATTTTTTAAATTCACTACAAGTACAGTTGTCCAAATAAAAATGCACGGGAGTTTGACAGTTGAATATAAGAAAAAGTGCTTGAAAGCCTTGAAAAAAG
>CAJUHJ010000038.1 GCA_910586355.1 uncultured Lachnospiraceae bacterium | reverse complement strand
ACGCTTTTAGCAGTCCACTTTGCGGTAGGACTCACCACTAATAGTATAATACCATCTCTCTGAACATAATTAATCATTTTTCAAAATTTCAAATTCAAAAAAGAAAGACTGGATAGTACCGATTTTAGGCACTTTCCAGTCCAGTCTAATTACTATATACAAACAAGTCAATGTATATCATCAGCAATCATTTTTCTATATTTATGCTTATGAATTGTTCTTTGGAACGTCTTTCATGGAAAAACTGATTCTTCCCATTTTATCTTTTCCTAAACAAACAACTGTAACCTTATCCCCAAGCGTTAAAACATCTTCTACTCGGTTGATTCTTTCTTTTGAAATCTTGGAAATATGAATCATTCCTTCTTTGCCCGGCGCAAACTCTACAAATGCGCCAAATTCTTTAATACTGATTATTGTTCCTTTAAATATCTGTCCAGCTTCAAAATCAGTTGTAATCACCTGAATCATTTCCACTGCCTGATTCATAGCTTTCGGATCGGTACCGCAAATGGATACTGCGCCATCGTCTGTAATATCAATTTTTACACTTGTCCGTTCTATAATTTCGTTGATGGTTTTGCCTCTCTGTCCGACTACATCGCCAATCTTAGACGGATCTATCTGAATCTGAATGATTTTTGGAGCATATGGACTTAACTCTTCACGTGGCTTATCAATTGCTTTTGACATACATTCGTCCATGATAAACAACCGCGCTTCTCTTGTGCGTCTAATTGCCTCTTCTACAATTGGCCTTGTCAGACCATGGATTTTAATATCCATCTGAATTGCTGTAATACCGTCTTTGGTTCCGGTTACTTTAAAGTCCATATCGCCAAAGAAATCTTCCAATCCCTGAATATCTGTTAATACCAGATAATCATCATCCGTATCTCCCGTTACAAGCCCACAGGAAATACCGGCAACCATTTTTTTAATTGGAACGCCTGCGGCCATTAGCGCCATACAAGAAGCACAGGTAGACGCCATTGAAGTTGAACCATTTGATTCAAATGTCTCTGATACGGCGCGAATCGCATATGGAAATTCTTCCGTAGAGGGCAGCATAGGAATCAATGCGCGCTCAGCCAAAGCCCCATGCCCGATTTCTCTTCTGCCCGGTCCCCTCGAAGGCTTTGTCTCTCCTACGGAATACGAAGGGAAATTATAATGATGCATATAGCGTTTTTCTGTAATATTTTCGTCAATGCCGTCTACTTTTTGTACCTCAGACAACGGAGCCAATGTCACAATATCGCAAATCTGCGTCTGTCCTCTTGTAAACATCGCGGAACCGTGAACTCTTGGTATCAGGTCTACTTCTGCCGCAAGCGGACGAATCTGATTGATTTGTCTGCCGTCAGGACGCTTATGGTCTTTTAAAATCATCTTGCGGACAGTCTTTTTCTGGTACTGGTAAACAGCTTCATCTAACACGGCAAGCCATTCCTCATTTTCTGCAAAACTTTCTGTAAACTTGTCCGTAATGCTGCGGATATTTTCTTCCCGCACCTGCTTTTGATCTGTGAATACTGCTTTTTCCATTTCTTCCGGGGTTACAATCCGTTTCATCTCTTCAAACATTGCTTCCGGAATAGCACAGCTTGTATATTCATGTTTGGATTTTCCCACTTCTGAAACAATCTGATTGATAAATTTTATAATCGTCTGATTAACGTCATGCGCCGTATAAATTGCTTCTAGCATCTTTTCTTCTGGAATTTCATTCGCCCCGGCTTCAATCATAATTACTTTTTCAGATGTGGAAGCAACTGTCAGCATCAAATCTCCGTTGTCCCACTGTTCCTGTGAAGGATTAATGATAAATTCTCCATTTACCATTCCCACCTGCGTCATTGCGCACGGCCCGTCAAACGGAATATCTGAAATACAGGTGGAAATTGCAGCTCCAAGCATTGCAACTAATTCCGGACGACAGTTTGTATCTACGCTCATTACCATATTGTTCAAAGTAACGTCGTTTCTGTAATCCTTTGGAAACAATG
The DNA here is from genome assembly GCA_910586355.1 of uncultured Lachnospiraceae bacterium. Classification (GTDB taxonomy): domain Bacteria; phylum Bacillota; class Clostridia; order Lachnospirales; family Lachnospiraceae; genus Roseburia_B. Next base: position 1,032 of record CAJUHJ010000038.1, on the reverse strand, counting down.
GACGCATTGGACGGTCTATGACCCTTGCGGTTAAAACTGCATTTTCCGATGCTTTTCCTTCCCGCTTATTAAATCCGCCTGGAATTTTCCCAACGGAATACATCTTTTCCTCAAATTCTACACTCAATGGAAAAAAATCAATTCCATCTCTTGGTTTATCAGACGCTGTGGCTGTCGATAATACGGTTGTCTCTCCATAGTGCATAAACGCACAGCCATTTGCCTGTTTGCCGACCCTGCCCACATCTACTGTTAATGTTCTTCCTGCAAGATCCATTGAAAAACTTTTGTACATACTTTTTCTCCTTAATTTTTGTATACCAATTTTGCTGCTGTGGCAGAAGACTCCGAAACTACTGATATAGGCATTTCTAAAAATGCACATATCAGTGGTCCCGGCCGCCGCTTTCTGCCTGATTTTAAATAGAAACTAGTAAAAATAGAGCGGAAACACTCCGCTCTATTTTATAACTCATTACTTTCTGATTCCCAAACGCTCGATTAAAGAACGGTATCTTTCAATATCCGTCTTCTTTAAATACGCAAGTAAACCACGTCTTTGTCCAACCATTTTCAAAAGCCCTCTTCTGGAATGATGGTCTTTCGGGTTTGCTTTCAAATGCTCTGTGAGTTCCTGAATCCTTGCGGTCAAAATCGCAATCTGGACTTCCGGTGATCCGGTGTCTCCTGGTGTTCTGCCGTACTCAGCAATGATAGTCTGTTTCTTTTCTTTTGCAATCATAAAAGAATCCTCCTAAATTTTTAATCGCCCTGTTTCGTATGATACTCAGCAAAAGGTCGGAGTGTCCATCTGCCGAATATGGGCTAAATTCATACCTATATAGTCTAACATATGTGTAAGTGTTTGTAAACTATTTTATTTTTGTTTCCTGCTTACATTTTGGACAATAGAGAGGATAATTTTTCAATACAATATCTTCTCGGATTTTATCATGGGTTTTACTGCCGCGAACAGAACAACGTATCCATTCTGTTCCATAAATGACACTCATATTTTATCCGCTTTCCAAT
>CAJUHJ010000037.1 GCA_910586355.1 uncultured Lachnospiraceae bacterium | reverse complement strand
CTGTAAATATTAAATTTTCAAGTTCGGTAGTTGGGCTTTTGACCCCAGCATCATGTAATGCAGTATCTACTGATACGATGCATAGAAATAAATTTAATGATGGAATTGCCCCAGAATGAGCAATTTTATCATATTATAATAGCATTTCTTTTGCGTGTACCAAACTCTGTGGAAGAAGTTATGGTAGGGGAGTGCTGGAGATTCTTCCTGGCGAAGTAAGGAACATTTACGTTCCTAAGTTAAATGAGCCCCAATTGAAGAAATAGGAAAGAGTTAGAAAGTATGTGAAGATGCAAGATGCATATGGAAGAAGCTACAGCGAAGAAGATTAAACTGGGGATAGAATAATGGAAATGTAAAGTTTAAAGCAAGAGTCTTTAAAAATCTGATAAAGCGAGTTTTATGTATGATGGTTAGAATAACAGTGAATAGTAAACTAAGTAACTTTGAGAGAATAAAATAATCAGAATAAGGATTGAATTTTTATTGGTATTTTATTACAATAGAGTTACAAATGTATTCGGTTAGGAACTGTTAAAAAATTACTTGTGACAAGAACGCCGTATAAATGTTCAGCTACAAAGAAGAAAATCGCAGGCATAGTGGGCTATGTCAAGATTTTCTGATGTCGTAGATGGACATTTAGACAAGTGATTGTCATGAGTAATTTATTAACAGTTCCTTAGAACGGCTGTATGCATAAGAATTAAAAGAAAGGTGGTAATGTTTTGGATAAGTATATTTATGGTGTGGATCTTGGCGGAACTACAGTTAAGATGGGACTTTTTGACAGTAAGGGAGATATGTTGGAAAAGTGGGAGATTGTTACGAGAAAAGAGAATTCGGGAGAATTGATTTTACCAGATATCGCTGCATCTATTAATGAAAAAAGTAAGGAAAAGGGAATTGAAACAGAAGATATTCTTGGAATTGGAATAGGTGTCCCGGGACCGATTACAGAAGATGGCCGGGTATTGAAGTGTGTAAATCTTGGATGGGGGATTTTTTCGGTTGCGGACAAGCTTAAAGAACTGACTGGAGTTGAGAAAGTTAAAGTTGGAAATGACGCCAATGTAGCTGCTTTGGGCGAGCAGTGGCGTGGCGGCGGCAGAGGGTTTAAGAGCATTGTTATGGTAACGCTTGGAACAGGGGTTGGCGGCGGCGTTATTATAGATGGGAAAATTTTGACTGGGAAAAATGGTGCGGCCGGGGAGATTGGCCACTTAACTGTAAATCCTAAGGAAACACGCCTTACCTGTGGTTGTGGTAAGAAAGGATGCCTTGAGCAGTATTCTTCTGCAACAGGGTTAATGCGTATTGCAGCAGAAAAGTTAAAGGAAACAGAGAAACCATCTACCCTGCGTCAGTGTGAACAGGTAACCGGACGCGAAATTTTCAGGGAGTATGAAGCAGGGGATGAACTGGCAACAGAGGCGGTGGAAGAGTTTGCATGGTATTTGGGGCTGGGGTTATCGCATGTTGCCGCTGTAGTAGACCCAGAGGCTTTTGTAATTGGCGGAGGGATTTCAAAAAATGGCCCGTCAGTTACGGAAGTTATTAAAAAGGAGTACGAGAAAAATGTTATGTTTGCATTGCAGAATAAGGAATTCCGCCTTGCAGAGTTAGGAAATGACGCGGGAATGTATGGGGCAGTCCGCATGGTATTATATTAGTACTTAGGCATTTGTTTTTTGGACAATGCCACATGCAATTTTGTCGCCTGAATCGCCAGACGGCTGTGAAGAAAAGTCGTCCCTTTGGCTGTGCACAATGACGGAGCGTCCCAAAATAGCTGGAAGTGAAAGATAGCCGTCATAAAAGGCAAGATATGCATACCCATTACTATTGAGGATAGACGGGAAATCGCCCAGATGGTATGGGTGATCTGCCTCAGTAGGATTGTAGTGCATACCAGTATTGGTAAAATTGTCATTACAATTTCCATTTTCGTGTAGATGGAAGCCTAAAAAGCGGGGAGCGTTTGCAGTAGTGTTTGGCAGATTTGTAAATTCTGCTTCTATGACAAGTCCCATTCCCCAGTTTGTCTGATAAAAGTTGATAACTCCGGTTAAGTCCGGAAAGAAGCTGCCGCCCTGTATGATTGCGTAAGCATCAGGGGTGGCAGTTAATGTTGAAAGGGAAAATATTGTTTTGCTTTGCATAAAATTCCTCTTTATTATTTTTAATATGGTTTATTTTATGCAGGATAGAAAATAATGGTTCCTTTTTTAATCGTTTTCATAATCGTCTAAGAAATGATGTTTTATCCCATCCTTTTTGTATGCAATTACAGTATTTAAGCTGACATTTTCCACGCTTTTAAAGATATTATTTTCAATAAATGGGTTCTTCTTTTTTAATTCTGCAATGAGCTGACGGATTTCCATGCGTTTAGAGGCCATTTGGCTATCTGGTTCGGCGGCGGCGCAGGCTTCCGTAAAGCGGCAGGCGCATTGTATAAAGTGAAGTTTGTTATAATCACGCCAATGTTTTATATCTTCTTCATGAATAAGGTACATGGGGCGGATTAGCTCCATACCTTCAAAGTTGCTGCTGTGGAGTTTTGGCATCATTGTCTGGACTTGCCCGCCATAGAGCATTCCCATCAAAATGGTTTCAATAACGTCATCAAAATGGTGGCCTAATGCTATTTTATTGCATCCAAGCTGTTTCGCATGGTTATACAGATATCCCCGGCGCATTCGTGCACAAAGATAACAAGGTGATTTATCAATGGTATATACAGCGTCGAAAATATTGGATTCAAATATTGTAATCGGGATGGACAGATAGGAGGCATTGTCTTCAATTACTTTTCGGTTCAATTTATTATAGCCGGGGTCCATTACAAGGAACGCCAAATCAAAATGTACTTTTCTGTGCCGTTGCAATTCCTGAAAAAGTTTTGCCATTAACATGGAGTCTTTTCCGCCTGAAATACAGACCGCAATTTTATCACCCTCCTGTATTAACTCGTAAGTTTTAACAGCCTTGGCAAACTTGGAAAAAAGTTCTTTATGGAATTTTTTGCGGATGCTTTTTTCGATTTCCGCTAAAGAATGCCTTTCGCTGATTTCTGTATTATTGCTTGTACTGCTGTTGGAATCGGTCATGGCAGTTTGTCCTCCGTTTTTGTGAATAGTATAAAAGATTTTCGGTGAAAAAGCAATGTTTGTTCAAAAGCAGCATGACAAACGCAGGAATGTTTGGTTACTATTCACAGCCAATTGTAGCCGAATTTAAGAAAATAAAAAATCTCTTCCCTTGTGGAGCGCGTTCATTATGTGCAGCATGAGAAAGCAGAATTTCAAATTTTCTGTAGAAAGCGAAAGTTCCTGAAATTTACAACCTGACAAAAATTTAGAGAGACATTCCTTCCTGTAGGACAATTTAGCTCTTTTAGAATTGCTTTGCTTTTTAAGTTTTCAGCAGATGCGCGCGCACGGACAACTGCCTGAGCCGAAACCCAACAGAGTTCCAGGATAGTCCGGAGCGGTACGCTCCCGCTACGCAGAATACGTAATGGTACATAGTGCCGGGGCA
>CAJUHJ010000036.1 GCA_910586355.1 uncultured Lachnospiraceae bacterium | reverse complement strand
ACATTAAACAATTAATCAGGAGGTTGAAAGACAATGTCATATATTCTCGATACAATGGGGAATCTCCTGCATCAGACAGCATTTTTGAATCTGACCTGGGGAAATTACCTCATGATCGCAGTGGCCTGTATATTCTTATATCTGGCGATTGCAAGAGGCTATGAGCCATTACTTCTCGTTCCGATTGCGTTCGGTATGCTTCTGGTTAATATTTATCCAGATATTATCGCAAGTCCGGAAGAAACGAGTAATGGTATCGGCGGTTTACTTCATTATTTTTATTTAATGGACGAATGGTCTATTCTGCCTTCCCTGATTTTCCTTGGGGTCGGTGCAATGACAGACTTTGGTCCGTTGATTGCAAATCCAATCAGCTTTCTGCTTGGCGCGGCGGCGCAGTTTGGTATTTTCGGCGCGTATTTGCTTGCAATCTTAATGGGCTTTAATGACAAAGCTGCAGCAGCAGTTTCTATTATCGGTGGTGCAGACGGCCCGACTTCTATTTTCCTCGCTGGAAAATTAGCACAGACCGGCCTGATGGGACCAATTGCAGTAGCTGCATATTCTTACATGGCGTTAGTTCCAATTATCCAGCCTCCAGTTATGAAGCTGCTTACAACGAAAAAAGAACGCGCCATTGTTATGGAAAACTTAAGGCCTGTTTCCAAATTAGAGAAAATTTTATTCCCAATCGTTGTTACAATTGTCGTATGTATGATTCTTCCGACAACAGCTCCATTGGTTGGTATGTTGATGTTAGGAAACTTATTCCGCGAATCCGGCGTTGTACGCCAGCTTCAGGATACCGCTTCTAATGCATTGATGTACATAGTCGTAATTTTACTTGGTACATCCGTAGGGGCAACCACAAGTGCAGAAGCATTTTTAAATATCAGTACAATAAAAATTGTAATTTTAGGACTTGTCGCATTCGTATTCGGTACGGCAGCCGGAGTATTATTTGGTAAAATCTTGTGCGTTCTGACAAAAGGCAAAATCAATCCTCTGATTGGTTCCGCCGGAGTTTCTGCGGTTCCTATGGCAGCCAGAGTTTCACAAAAAGTAGGTGCAGAAGAAGATCCGACCAACTTCTTACTGATGCATGCAATGGGACCGAACGTTGCTGGAGTTATTGGAACAGCCGTAGCTGCCGGTATATTTATGGCGATATTTGGTATATAAAAAATAGGAGGATATGAAAAGAATGGCAGAGAAAAAGAAACAACAAGCACAACCATTAAAAATTACAGAAACAATATTACGTGATGCGCACCAGTCTCTGATTGCTACCAGAATGACAACAGAGCAGATGCTCCCCATTATTGATAAAATGGATAAAGTAGGATACCATGCAGTAGAATGTTGGGGCGGCGCTACATTTGACGCTTCCTTACGTTTCTTAAAAGAAGATCCATGGGAAAGGCTTAGGAAGTTAAAATCTGGATTTAAAAACACAAAACTTCAGATGTTATTCCGCGGCCAGAATATTCTTGGATACCGTCCTTATGCAGATGATGTTGTAGAATATTTTGTGCAAAAATCAATTGCGAACGGAATTGATATTATTCGTATTTTTGACTGTTTAAATGATATGCGTAATTTACAGACAGCCGTCACAGCCTGCAATAAAGAAAAAGGCCATGCACAGGTAGCGTTATCTTATACATTAGGTGATGCGTATACTTTGAAATACTGGACAAATATGGCAAAGAAAATTGAAGATATGGGAGCTGACTCCATCTGTATTAAAGATATGGCCGGCCTCTTAGTTCCTGCAAAAGCAACGGAACTGGTACAGGCTTTGAAAAAAGCAACGTCCCTTCCGATTGAGCTTCATACTCATTATACTTCCGGCGTAGCTTCTATGACTTATATGAAAGCAGTTGAAGCCGGGTGTGACATTATCGACACTGCAATGTCGCCGTTTGCACTTGGTACCAGCCAGCCGGCAACAGAAGTAATGGTAGAAGCATTTAAAGATACCAAATACGATACCGGTTTAGATCAGAATCTGCTGGCTGAAATTGCAGATTACTTCCGTCCTATGCGTGAAGAGGCGTTGGACAGCGGGCTGATGAATCCGAAAGTGCTTGGCGTAAATATCAAAACACTTTTATACCAGGTTCCGGGCGGAATGTTGTCCAACATGGTGTCCCAGTTAAAAGAGCAGAATGCAGAAGATAAGTACCAGGAAGTGTTAGAGGAGATTCCAAGAGTCCGCAAAGACTTAGGCGAGCCGCCTCTTGTAACACCGTCTTCCCAGATTGTCGGAACACAGGCGGTATTCAATGTATTGATGGGTGAACGCTATAAAGTAGCGACCAAAGAGACAAAAGACGTACTGCTTGGTAAATATGGACAGACTGTTAAACCATTTAATCCTGAAGTTGTAGATAAGGTTTTAGGTGAAGATAAGAAAAATGCAATTACCTGCAGATATGCAGATTTGCTTGAACCAGAATTAGATAAGATTGAAGCTGAAATGAAACAGTGGAAACAACAGGATGAAGATATTTTGTCCTATGCGTTATTCCCACAGGTTGCAACTGAGTTCTTTAAATACCGTGAAGCACAGCAGAAAGGCGTAGATTCATCTGTTGCCGATACAAAAAATGGAGCTTATCCGGTATAAATAGGCAGTATGAATAAAACAGCCACTTGTCAGGATGCTATTCTGGCAGGTGGCTGTTTGGAAATCATATGTATGAAAAAGGGAAGGACAAAAAATAATATAATGGGGAATACAAACGATTTGAGCAGCCGTATTAATCGGAAATACAGCAGTATGAGCAAAGGGCAGAAACTGCTTGCCACATATATTACCGATAATTACGATAAAGCTGCCTTTCTCACTGCGGCAAAACTCGGAGGTGTAGTGGGTGTAAGTGAATCTACGGTTGTCCGTTTTGCTATTCATCTTGGATATAAGGGATACCCGCAGTTTCAAAAAGCATTAGAAGAACTTGTGAGCAACAAGTTAAACTCCATTCAGAAAATGGAAGTCAAATACGGCAGAATCAGCCAGCCTCAGATTTTAGAAACTGTTTTAAAATCAGATGTAGATAATATTAAAAATACCTTAGAACAAATTGACCAAACCACATTTGAACTTGCAGTGGATATGATTTTAAATGCCAAAAGTATTTATATTATAGGGATTCGAAGCTGCGCCCCGCTTGCAGGTTTTCTTGCATTTTACTTCAACTTAATGTTTGACCATGTATGTCTTCTTAATACAAACAGTTCCAGTGAATTATTTGAACAAATGCTTCGAATTGGAAGTGAAGATATTATTATAGGTATCAGTTTTCCAAGATATTCTATGCGAACCCTTAAGGCTATGGAATTTGCAAATCATCGGAAAGCCAAAGTAATTACACTGACAGACAGCGTACATTCTCCTATGAATCTATATTCTTCCTGCAATTTAATTGCCAAAAGCGATATGGCGTCTATTGTAGATTCTTTAGTTGCTCCTTTAAGTGTGATTAACTCCCTGATTGTGGCTTTGTGTATGAAAAAACAGTCGGAAGTTGCAAAGACACTGAAAATGCTGGAGAAAATCTGGGATGAATACCAGGTATATGAAAATGATGAAATTGATTCTATGGATGATTCGCTTCAAATGCACTATGCTAATTTGAATATAGGAGAACAGAAATGAAACATGTGATTGTAGTCGGGGGCGGAGCAGCTGGAATGTTTGCAGCGCTTGCAGCGGCAGAAAACGGACATTCCGTATCCTTGTTTGAAAAAAATGAAAAGCTGGGAAAAAAACTGTATATTACCGGAAAAGGGCGGTGCAATCTGACAAATGCTTCGGATATGGATACTCTGTTTTCTAATATCATTACAAATCCCAAATTCTTATACAGCGCTTTGTATGCCTTCGATAACTTTCGTGTAATTGATTTTTTTGAAGCGCATGGCGTAAAAACAAAAATAGAGCGTGGAAATCGCGTTTTTCCAGTATCGGATCATTCTTCAGATGTTATTTTGGCGTTAAGAAAAGCGTTAGAACGCGCCGGCGTTGCGATACATCTTTTTACAAGAGTACAAAAACTTATAGTAGAAGATCATGTGGTAAAAGGCGTTTTATTGGAAGATGGGTCAAATATCTTTGGAGATGCCGTTATCGTCTCTACCGGAGGCATATCTTATCCTGGCACAGGCTCTACTGGAGACGGATATATGTTTGCAAGAACATGTGGGCATAACGTGACGGAACTTATTCCAGCATTGGTGCCGTTGACAACAAAGGAGCCTTATATTACTGAAATGCAGGGACTTTCCCTAAAAAACATAAAAATTTCCATCCGAAAAGGGAAAAAGGTTGTATTTGAAGATTTTGGAGAACTGTTATTTACTCATTTTGGAGTCAGTGGTCCATTGGTTTTAACTGCCAGCAGCCTTATTGGAAAAGAATTAAAAAAACAAGAACTTACTATGCAGATAGATTTAAAACCGGCATTAAATGTAGAACAGCTTGACAAACGGATTTTGCGTGATTTTAAAGAATATTCCAATAAACAATTCAAAAATTCTATTCATGGTCTTCTTCCGGCAAAAATGATTCCGGTGTTTCTTTCTCTTTCTGGGATAGATATAGAAAAAAAAGTTAATGAAGTCACAAAGGAAGAACGCAAAAAGATGATAGAGTTACTCAAAGCGTTTCCCGTTACCCTGACAGGAACGAGAGATTTTCACGAGGCCATTATTACAAACGGGGGAATTTCTGTAAAGGAAATTAACCCTTCTACGATGGAGTCCAAACTGGTTTCGGGACTTTATTTTGCCGGAGAAGTGTTAGATTTAGACGCAAAAACCGGCGGCTTTAATCTTCAAATTGCATGGTCGACCGGGTATCTGGCTGGAAACAGTATTGAAAAATAAAAAAAGGAATGGTAAAACAGAATGAACATTGCAATTGACGGTCCGGCAGGAGCTGGAAAGAGCACAATAGCCAAAAAACTTGCAAAGGAAATGGGATTTATCTATGTAGATACCGGCGCTATGTACCGCGCGATGGCGCTTTATTTTCTAAAACAGAATTTAGACAGCAGCAATGAAACAGAAATATCCGCCGCTGCACAAGCAATTGACATTTCTATCTGTTATCAAAACGGAGAACAGCAGGTAATCTTAAATGGTGAAAATGTAACCGGAGAAATCCGGAATGAAGAGGTGGGAAATATGGCGAGTTCCACCAGTGTATATCCGTCTGTCAGAAAAAAACTGACGTCTCTTCAGCAAAAACTGGCGGACAGTACAAATGTCATAATGGATGGCAGAGATATTGGGACGTGCGTACTGCCAAATGCTGAAGTTAAAGTTTATCTGACTGCAAGCGTAACAGCCAGAGCCAAACGTCGCTATGATGAATTACAGGAAAAAGGCGAAGAATGTAGCTTAGAAGCCATTCAAACGGATATAGAAGAACGTGATTACCGGGATATGCACAGAGATATATCTCCGTTAAAGCAGGCCAAAGACGCAATTTTATTAGATTCATCCAATTTAACAATTGCACAAACTGCCGAAGCTATCCAGAAAATCTGTCAGGAGAGAATGTAACATGAATGTAATCTTAGCAAAAAGCGCAGGATTTTGTTTTGGCGTAAAACGTGCTGTAGATAAAGTATATGAAGAAGCGAAAAACAGCAATATACCGGTTTATACATTTGGCCCAATTATCCACAACGAAGAAGTTGTCAGAGATTTAGAAGAAAAAGGCGTCCATGCCGTTTGCAATGAATCGGAACTGGCAGAGATTTCCGGAGGCATCATGGTAATACGTTCACATGGAATTTCAAAATCCGTTTACGGTAAAATAAAAGATGCCGGATTCCAGATTGTAGATGCAACTTGTCCATTTGTTTTAAAAATTCATAGAATTGTAGAAGAGTACAGCCAGAAAGGGTATCATATTATCATTATAGGCAATGATTCCCATCCTGAAGTGGAAGGAATTAAAGGCTGGTCGAACCCAGACAAAACATCTGTTCTTCAAACACGAGAAGAAGCCGAAAATTTTACCTTAAAAATAGGAGAAAAGGTCTGCATTGTATCGCAAACGACATTTAATTACAACAAATTTCAAGAATTAGTTGAAATTATTGAAAAAA
>CAJUHJ010000035.1 GCA_910586355.1 uncultured Lachnospiraceae bacterium | reverse complement strand
TGTGCAGCAGAGATTCTTAAGTTTATGATGTTGCGTTAGACGGGTGGTACTGATTGTCATTACATTTTAGTGATACTATGTTTCCTTTTGCAAGTTTGCCCATAAGTTTTAGGGTAGCATGTGTTTTTTCAAGTTCTGTATGTCTATGATTGCATAGCGTCTGCGTCCTTTTTTGGTAAGAAAGGCAGGAGCGCCGGCAGATACATCACGAAGCACATCACTGTAATTTCTCAAATCAGAGTTTGATTTGATATTAGGCATAATCACATTTTTCTTTTTAGACTTATTATTTTTCAGAACAAAATTCTACGTTCTGGCCTTCTAAAATCATTTTTGTAGTCCGTACTGCGCACATTTTGCCGCACATAGAACAGGTATGGCGGTCAGAAGGCGGAGCGCTTTCGTAATATTCCCGCGCTTTTTCTTTGTCTAGGGCGAGGTCAAACATCGTATCCCAGTCTACATTGTATCTGGCGTCTGACATAGCGTTGTCGCGTGCTCTTGCATTTGGAATTCCTTTGGCAATATCTGCGGCGTGTGCGGCAATTTGGCTTGCGATAATGCCTTCTTTCACGTCGTTTAAATCTGGAAGTCTAAGATGTTCCGCCGGAGTGACATAGCATAGGAAGTCTGCTCCGCTTGCTGCTGCAATGGCGCCGCCAATGGCTGAGGTAATATGGTCGTAACCGGGGGCGATATCGGTGACCAGAGGGCCTAATACATAAAATGGGGCGTTATGGCAGAGGCGTTTCTGCAGTTTCATATTGGCTTCAATTTCATTCATTGCCATATGGCCGGGACCTTCGACCATAACTTGTACGTCTTTTTCCCACGCGCGTTTTGTTAAGTCGCCAAGTTCAATCAGTTCGCTGATTTGGCCGGCGTCTGTGGAATCGTCGATACAGCCGGGACGTAAGGCGTCGCCTAAGCTGATGGTAACGTCATATTCCCGCAGAATTTCTAAAACTTCGTCGTAATGTTCGTAGAATGGGTTTTCATTTCCGGTCATCATCATCCATGCAAATAAAAGGGAACCTCCTCTGGATACGATATTCATACGTCGTTTATCTCTGCGGAAGGCTTCAACAGCTCGGCGGTTTATGCCGGCATGGATTGTCATAAAATCAACGCCTTCTTCGGCATGGGCGCGGATGACGCGCAGAAAATCTTCTGCCGTGATTTCAAGTAAATCTTTATCGAGATATCCGATTGCATCATACATGGGAACCGTTCCTATCATAGCCGGAGATTTCGCGATAAGTTCTTTGCGGAATGTGTTTGTTTTACCGTAGTTACTTAAATCCATAATGGCTTCTGCGCCGAATTTGATGGCGAGGTCTACTTTTTGCATTTCAATATCATAGTTTTTGCAGTCTCCGGAAATGCCGAGGTTTACATTGATTTTAGTACGGAGGCCGGCGCCGATTCCTTCTGCCGAGATAGAAGTATGCCGGATATTGCAGGGGATTGCAATTGTGCCGTTTGCTACGGATTCCCGTAATTTTTCAGGGTCTATGGATTCTTTTTTTGCTACCAGTTTCATTTCCGGGGTTACGATATTTTTCTTGGCGGCTTCCATTTGTGTGTTGTAGGTTTTCATAATTTTGCTCCTTTTTCGTTATTTGTGCTGCGTTTGGCGTTTAACATGTGGTTTAGAGGACCGCTGCCTTTGCCCAGATTCAGATTGGCGGCAAGGGCGGCAGAAATATAGTCTTTGGCTAATTTTACAGATTCGTCCAAAGGGTATCCTTTGGCAAGGTTTGAGGCGATTGCGCTTGACAGAGTACATCCGGTTCCATGGGTATTTGTGGTTTCTATGCGTTTGCCGGTAAACCAATGGGAGCCGTTTGCTTCGAATAGGAGGTCGTTGGCGTCGTTTTGATTGTGTCCTCCTTTGCATAGTACGGCGCACGAGTGCGTCTCATATATGGTTTTTGCGGCTTTTTGCATGTCGTCTTCGGATTGAATGGATATGCCGGAGAGAATTTCTGCCTCTGGGATGTTTGGGGTAAGGAGGGTTGTGATTGGCAGAAGTTCTTTTTTTAAAGTGTCAATGGCTTCTTCATTGATTAATTTGGAACCGCTGGTGGCAACCATGACGGGGTCGGTCACGATGTTTTTTGCCCGATAAAATTTAAGGCAGTCTGCGATTGTTTTAATTAAGCTGGAAGAGGAGACCATGCCGATTTTAACGGCATCAGGGCGTATGTCCTCAAAAACGGCGTCCAACTGCTGTTTTAGAAAATCCGGGGTGACTTCGGAGATGGCGTACACGCCTGTGGTATTTTGGGCAGTCAGTGCGGTAATGGCAGTCATGGCATATACGCCGTGCATTGTCATGGTTTTGATGTCTGCCTGGATTCCGGCGCCTCCGCTGGAGTCGCTTCCGGCAATAGATAGTACTGTTTTCATGTTAGTTCTCCTGTATTTATGATTTTTGTGATAGCTTCTTTTAATGCAGATGTCCTGTCTTTTATGTTTTCTGCGGCAAATATGGCAGATACGACGGCGGCTCCGCTCATACCGCCTCCCGCTAATTCTGTTATGTTATTTAGGCTGATTCCGCCGATGGCTACGGTGGGAATTGACACAGATGTACAAATGGCATGAAGTTCCTTTCTTGTAATGCGGACGGCATTTTGTTTGGTCGGTGAAGGAAATACTGCGCCAACGCCAAGGTAATCGGCTCCGGCAGCTTCGGCAGCTTTTGCCTGTTCGATGGTTTTAGCAGTTGCGCCAATGATCAATTGACTGCCAGTTTTTTTGCGGATTTCTGAGACAGGAGTATCCGTAATTCCTACATGGACGCCGTCGGCGCCGCTTAAAATGGCGACGTTTATGTTGTCGTTGATGATAAGCGGGACGCGGTAGGCATGGCAGAGTTCTTTGACTTTTTTAGCTTCTTTGATAAAAGAGTTTTCGTCTAAATTTTTTTCACGAAGCTGAAGCATGGTAATTTTGCCTTCTAAGGCTTCTTTGATTTGGGTTAAAAATGTTTTATTGTCGGTATTGCCTTTATCTGTTATGGCATAGAGCAGCAGATGTTCTTTATGAAACTGCATGGTTTTCACCGTCCTTCCTAAAATCTTTAAAGCAGGCAGATACATCGCGGCACTGCATAAGCCCGCTCATTATGCAGGCGCCTTTGGCTCCGGCTTTTGTGATAAGGCGGATATTGTCTTTTGTGATTCCGCCAATGGCGTATACTGGTATGGAAACGCTTTGGCAGACGTCTTTTAAAAATCCGGTTCCGCGTCCGGCAAGTCCTTTTTTGCACTCAGTATCGAATATATGCCCGGCGGTAATATAGGTGCAGCCGAGTTGTTCCGCCGCCTTAGCTTCTTTGACGGAGTGACAGGATGCGCCGATGGTGTGGAAACTGTTTTTTTGTTCGTCTGTCAGTTCAGTAAGAAGCGAAAGAGGAAGATGAATGGATTTTGCATTTAATTCAATGGCAGCTTTGGCATAACTGTGCAGGATACAGGGAACTTGGTATGTATTGCAGATATCAAGCGCCTGCTTGGCAAGTTCTTTGTATTTCGTTTCCGGTAAGTCTTTTTCCCGAAGTATCATTCCAAAAGGGCGGCAGGAAGCTATTTTTTTCAGGCGGGTGAAAAAATCTTCCTGACAGAGTGCGCGGTTGGTGACGCAAATGATGTTATACATATAAATAATCGTTTAAAACGGGCTGGAGGCCTTCGGCAGCCATGTCCTGATACATTTTGTCTAAGCTGCGGTTATCGTCGATTTCAAATTGCTCGTCTCCCTGCGCCGCGTTTGTCTCCTTTCCAGTATATTTGCTTTCGTGGTCGCCGATTCCGGTAGAAACTCCAGCGGAGATTTTTGTAGCGGCAATTTTGGCAATGCCGTTACGGAAGGCTGCGCTTTCTCTGGAAGAAACCGTGATGCCGATAAAAGGCAGAAAAATACGGTAGGCGCAGATAATCTGGCAGAGTTTTGATTCGTCGACGTCAAGCGGGCTGATTTTTTCATTATTTACAATTGGGCGCAGCCTTGGGCACGATAAAGAAAGTTCTGCATGAGGGTATTTCCGTTGTATGTAGTACGCATGGAGGGCGCTGGCAAGCGCATCTTTTCGGAAATCTGACAAACCAAGCAGTGCAGAAAATGCAACGCCGCGCATACCTCCCATAAGGGCGCGTTCCTGCGCGTCAAAGCGGTAAGGCCAGACGCGTTTGTGTCCGAGCAAATGCAGCGATTCGTATTTGTCTGTGTCATAAGTTTCCTGGAAGACTGTAATATAATCGGCGCCACATTCATGCAGGTAGCGGTATTCGTTTGTGTTGAGCGGGTAAATTTCCAGTCCGACCATGCGGAAATAATTTCGGGCAAGTTTACAGGCTTCCCCTATGTAGGCAACATCACTTTGGGAGCGGCTTTCTCCGGTAAGAATCAAAATTTCTTCCATTCCGCTTTCGGAAATGATTTTCATTTCGTGCTCGATTTGTTCCGGCGTAAGTTTCATGCGGCTGATATGGTTGTAACAGTTAAAACCGCAGTAGACGCAGTAGTTTTCACAATAGTTTGCAATATACAAAGGTGTGAACATATAGACTGTGTTGCCGAAATGTTTGCTGGTTTCTATGCGGGCGCGTTGTGCCATTTCTTCTAAAAAGGGTTCTGCAGCAGGGGACAGCAGCGCTTTTAAATCTTCAACGGAACATACCTCATGTCCCAGAGCTGCTTTTACATCTTTTTCTGTGTAAACATCTGCATCATAGGAGTTCATGTGCGCCATGACCTTTGTACAGATGTCCGATGTAATCTGTTCCATACCAGGAAGATATTCCATGTGGTTTTTACGGAAAGAAGGGTCCGTTTCCAGACGGTGCTTGTTGTTTAGGGCTTCTTTTGATAAATATTCGGAGTCGATAAAAAAGCAGTTTTCCATTAATGTCCTCCTTCATGCAAAAATCCAGTTAGGGGATCGGAAGCGCTGGCGCCCCGCGTAAGGACTCTGCCAAGCCCGGCAAGATAGGCTTTTCTTCCGGCTTTAATTGCGTCGCGAAACGCGCTTGCCATCAGGGGCAGATTTCCGGCGGTGGCTAAAGCAGTATTTGCCATAATTGCCGCCGCGCCCATTTCCATTGCTTCACAAGCCTGAGACGGCCTTCCGATACCGGCGTCTACGATAATCGGCAGGTCGATTTCATCAATTAAAATCTGTATAAAGTCGCGGGTAGCAAGCCCTTTGTTTGAGCCGATGGGAGATGCGAGCGGCATTACCGCAGCAGCTCCGGCATTTACAAAATCCCTTGCAGCGTTTAAGTCGGGATACATATATGGCAGGACAACAAAACCTTCGTTTGCAAGAATTTCTGTTGCTTTTATGGTTTCGGTGTTGTCTGGGAGCAGATATTTAAAGTCCCGCATAATTTCGATTTTTACGAAATCTCCGCAGCCGAGTTCTCTTGCGAGTCTAGCAATGCGCACAGCTTCGTCTGCGTTTCTTGCACCTGAAGTATTTGGCAAAAGTGTGACGCCTTTTGGGATATAATCTAAAATATTTTCCTGTTCTTTGGTATTGGCCCTGCGTACTGCGAGCGTTATAATTTCCGCTCCGGCGTCTTTGACTGCCGCTTCAATTAAGTTCAGGGAATATTTGCCGGAACCTAAAATAAAACGGGAATGGAATTCTTTTTTTCCGATAATAAGGGTGTCGTTTTGCTGCATATGGATTCCTTCTTTCTATATGAAAAATTTATAAAATGCTGGTTTGTCAGGTATCAAATTCCCCTGCGAGAATACGTAAAGCAGTGTGCGCCTGATGTGCGGCGCAAAGCATGACGCGGGAAGATACAAGTCCCATGCCGTCGGCGGTATCGCTGACTCCATCTCCACAGAGGTAAAAATGAGTTCCGATTTTTCTGGTTTTTATGTTGTTTGCAGAGCCAAGTCCTGCCATACCGGAAGCGGAAATCAGATATTTTTTTGGCATATGCTCTAATATATAGTTGACAAGCATTGCTTTTTCTTCTGCTGCATCAAAGGCTTCACAGATGATGTCGGCGTTGAAAAGCAGCTGCATGCAGTTTTCTTCGGTAATTTTTACCGTATGGGCAGAAATATTTAAGTATGGTGAAATTTCAAGCAGATTTTCTGCAAGCGCTTCTGTTTTGGGTTTTCCTATTTGAGAGACTTTGTACTGCTGTCGGTGGAGATTTGAGATGTCCACACAGTCAAAATCAATTAAAATCAACGATCCGATTCCAGCGCGCGCAAGTGATACTGCAATGTTGGAGCCTAAGCCTCCAAGCCCGCAGACGGCTATGGAGCTTTCTGTAAAAGATTGTTGTAATAAGGCGCCATGCCGCTCATTTAATGCGGCTGTCATTTCTTGTTTTGTTGGAATCCGGTTCATATCAGCCGCCTCCTACAAAACTTACGATTTCAAGGGTATCTCCGTCTGTAAGCGTTATTTTTCCATAGTCTGCTTTTGGGACAATTTCGCCGTTTCGCTCGACGGCAATCCGTTTTGCGTCATATCCGGCTAAACATAAATAATCCAAAAGCGTTTGCCCGATAACCGCAGTATCATGGGTTCCATTGATGTTTATCATAGTGTTATCACCTCACAATAAAATAAAAACAGGGAAGCTACCATAGTCTGATAACTTCCCATTAAATACGGTTTTCACTTCGTTATCCCTACGTTGGCATTATCCAAATCAGGTCATGGGTCGAAGGGCGTACCTTCCTCTCAGCCTGTACTGCAAGCTCCCCGATGAATGATGAAATTCTTTTTGTACTATACACCTTTCTAATCAGAAATGCAAGGGTGTTTTCTGCTTGTTTTTATTGATTTTTCGATTGAAAAACGATACAATAGAGGAAAGGTTTATTTAGGGGGAATTTTATGAAACAGGTGAAAAAAAGAGCAACTGGAAAGAAAAAACAGAAAATTGCTGATGAGATATTAGTTCAGATTGGCGGAAGCGTAATCTTTGTATTTCTGCTGACAGCTGTCATTGCAATTTTTATGGTAGGATGGCTGAGCATATCAGCGAAAAGGACAGAACTGACGCAGGAATCCAATGCCGCGTCAAATCAGCTGACAGGATTTTTAGAGCAGTATACGAGAAGCGTAGAGCAGCTGGCAGTCAATCCGGAAATCAAACAGGTTTTGCGGGAAACAAAAGCTGGCGATGAGCTGAGTAAAGCAGAAAAAATGGATACTGTAATGCAAAATCTCGTACAGATTGCGAATACGGATACAGAAAATGTGATGGCAGCGTGGGTTTCTGATTTAGATACAAGCTCCCTGATGCAGTCGGATGGTTTTATAAGCGGAAAGGATTGGGATATCACGGGGCGCGGCTGGTATGGATGCGTCGAAAATAAAGAAACAGTCCTGACAGAGCCGTATGTGGATTCTTCCACTGGAAAAATGATTTTAAGCGCGGCGGCGCCGGTTATTGACGACGATGGGACAGTGCTTGGGGCAGTTGGTATGGATATTGCTTTAGATCATATGACGAAGATTATGGAAGAATACAAAATCGGACGTAAAGGGTATATGCTTCTCTTATCCGAAAAAGGCACGTTTCTTTATCATCCGCAGGAAGATATTATTCAAAAAAATATCACTGAAGTAAGTATATCCCAGAACGTCATAGATGCAGTTACTTCAAAAAGTAATGAATTTTTAAGCTATAAAACAAGTGGGTCAAAAAAATATGGCTCTTTACAACAGGCCGGAGAGACAGGCTATATGGTATTGAGCAATATGCCTATGTCAGAGTATTTTGAGATACTTATAATGATGGTTATAGCATTGATTATAGTTTTTGCAGTCGGTATTTTATTAATTTCTGTCAGGATAAGGAAAAGCGCAAAGAACCTGACACAGCCAATCTTAGAGCTGAACCAGACGGCACAGCGGCTCGCGGCGGGAGATTTAGACGTCAGCCTGCAGATTACAAGCGAGAATGAAATTGGAGAGTTGGGGGAGTCGATTCAAAAGACGGTAGACCGTTTAAAAGAATATATTGCATACATAGATGAAACAGCTGAAGTGTTAGAACAGATTTCAGCTGGAAAATTAAATATTCATCTGAAAAATGATTATGTTGGTGAATTTCAGAAAATAAAAACGGCGCTGCTTAATATTTCTGATTCTATGAATGAAGTTATGCTTGGAATCAATAGCAGTTCAGAACAAGTATCTGTTGGAGCGAGTGAACTTGCTTCTGCTTCCCAGATATTGGCAGAAGGCGCAGAAGTGCAGGCATCCTCCATTGAAGAGATTACAGCAACGACAACTACCGTTGTAGGACAGGTTGCGGACAGCCGTACCAAGGCAGAGGACTCTGCAAAAGCAACGGAACAGGCAGCCCAGATTATTGAGCAGAATCAGGAAAATATGAAGCAGATGATGGCGGCTATGGACGAAATCCAAAAGACTTCCCAAAAAGTTGTTGGGATTATACAGACCATAGAAGACATTGCTTCTCAGACAAATCTTTTGTCTTTAAATGCTTCCATTGAAGCTGCAAGGGCAGGAGAAGCCGGAAAAGGATTTGCAGTTGTCGCAGATGAAATCGGAAAGCTTGCCTTAGAAAGCTCAAAAGCTGCAAGTACGACAAAAGAGCTGATTGAAATTTCTATGGAAGAAATCAACAAAGGCAATGCAATTGCAGTAAATACTATGAATTCGTTGGAAAAATCTGTAAACGCCGTAGACCAGGTGAATGGAATGATACAAGAGTCAGCGGAAACAGCTGCTGTCCAGGCGGAAAATATGAAACAGCTTTTAGCGGGAATCGAAGAAATTTCCCGCGGTATTCAGGACAATTCGGCAGCTTCCCAGGAAACAAGCGCAACATCAGAAGAGCTTGCTTCTCAAGCAGAAATATTAAATAAGATGGTACAAAAATTTGAACTTTGTTAAAAGAGCAGAAGCTGTCACGGTTTTGTGGCAGCTTCTTTTGATATGAGAAAGAGTGTTAATATCCATATTTTTTTCTATATTTTAAAAATAAAAAGGCAGACAGGACAAGCGCCATAAGTTCTGCAACCGGAGTTGCAAGCCAAATTCCGTTTACGCCAAAAACCATAGGCAGGAGTATCATGGTAATCAGCATAAATACGAAAGACCTGGAAAACGCGAGGATGGCTGAAATAATTCCATTGGATAATGCAGTAAACATTCCGCTGGCAAAGATATTAAATCCTATAAAAATAAGCGCAGCCGTACAAATTCTGTTTCCTGTGACAGCAAGATGGTATACTGGATTATCCGGGCGGGCAAAAATGGATACTAATGGATTTGTCAGCAAAAAGGAAGCAAAAGCCGTTATAATAGAAATTACGGCGATGATTTTTAAACTGACTGCAACCAGTTTTTTAAGTTTACTGGTATTTTGCTCTCCATAGTAAAAACTAAGCATTGGCGCCACACCATAGGAATATCCTGTATATAAGGAACTTGCAAACATCAGAACATACGTGATAATCGTAACAGCCGCAACGCCGTCTTCACCGACATAATGGAGTATCGTCCAGTTAAACATCATCGTAATGATACCGGTGACAAGTGCGGTCGCCATTTCGGAACAGCCGTTGGAAGCTGCATTTGCAAGAACTTTGAACCGGAAGGATGGCTTTTTAAAATGCAGAAGGTTTTGATTCTGGCTAAAAACAAACAGTCCGGCAACTGCCGTCACAGAATAACCAAGCCCTGTTGCGATTGCCGCGCCGCTGATTCCAAGATGAAATACAGCGATAAACACATAATCCAGAGCCATATTCAAAACGCCGCCTGTCACAGAACAGATAAGAGACAAGGATGCTTTTTCACTGGCAATCATATAAAGTGTAAAATTATTCATTAAAAGAATTGGTACTGTAAATATCAGATAACGGCTTAAATATTCGATACAATATCTTTCCACATCAGCAGACAGGTTCATTCCGGCAAAAATATGGTTCATTGCCAGATACCCGACAGCACACATAACGATTCCTGCAGCGACATTTACCAGAATCAGGAACGTAAAATCTTCTTTTGCTTCATCTGTTTTTTGTTCTCCCATTTTTTTCATAATTACTGCGCTTCCTCCGGTAGCAAGCATGGTAGAAATTGCCGTCACTAGCTGTATAATGGGCGCTGTCAGATTGATTGCGGAAAGTGCGCTTGTTCCAATCAGATTGGATACAAACAGGCCGTCTACCATGGTATAAAAAGACATAAATACTGTCATAGCAATGGTTGGCACAGCAAATTTCAAGATAT
>CAJUHJ010000034.1 GCA_910586355.1 uncultured Lachnospiraceae bacterium | reverse complement strand
CCTTTAAGAGAGTTTATTTTGTCGTACTCTTGTCGTACCATACTAGCTTTAAGTACCGCAAACCCTTGATTTTACTGGTTTTCTTTGCCAAGCGTTTTCATTGTCGGGAACAACAAAACATCCCGAATCGCCGCCGCGTCCGTCATCATCATCACCATTCTATCGATCCCGAATCCAATCCCTCCGGTTGGCGGCATCCCGATACTAAGCGCATTCAAAAAGTCTTCATCTGTCTGGTTCGCCTCTGCGTCTCCGGCTGCTAAAAGCTTCTCCTGTGCCTCAAACCGCTCCCGCTGGTCAATCGGGTCATTCAACTCAGAGTAAGCATTCGCCATTTCCCAGCCATTCATAAAGAACTCAAACCGCTCCACATATTCCGGATTTTCCGGCTTCTTTTTCGTCAGTGGAGAAATCTCAATCGGATGATCCATAATAAACACCGGCTGAATCAAATGCTCTTCTACAAACTCCTCGAAAAACAGATTCAAAATATCGCCCTTCTCATGTCTGTCTTCATATTCAATATGACGCTCGTCCGCAATTTTTTTCGCTTCTTGTGTGCTGTGGATTTCATCAAAGTCCACGTTGGCATAGCGTTTTACAGCCTCAACCATTGTAATCCGTTCAAATGGCTTCGATAAATCCATCTCATGCCCATTATAGGTAATAATTTCTGAGCCCGTCACTTCTTTTGCAATATACCGGTACAGGTTTTCCGTCAAGTCCATCATGCCATGATAATCGGTATATGCCTGATACAGTTCCATTAACGTAAATTCCGGATTATGCCTTGTGTCTAACCCCTCATTCCGAAACACCCTGCCAATTTCATACACCCGCTCTAAGCCGCCGACAATCAGTCTCTTTAAATATAATTCCAGAGAAATCCTCAGTTTAATATCTTCATTTAACGCATTAAAGTGCGTCTCAAACGGCCTTGCCGCGGCGCCTCCGGCATTTGAAACTAACATCGGCGTTTCTACTTCCATAAATCCCTGCGCATCTAAATATTTACGAATACTGCTGATTACTTTCGAACGCTTGATAAACGTATCTTTCACTTCCTGGTTCATAATCAAATCTACATAACGCTGACGGTAGCGCATATCCGTATCCGTCAGACCATGAAATTTTTCAGGCAGAATTTGCAGGCTTTTTGATAAAAGAGTGACAGAAGAGGCATGAACAGAGATTTCACCTGTCTTTGTTTTAAATACTTCGCCTGTAATTCCTAAAATATCGCCAACGTCATACTTTTTAAAATCTTTATAGGAATCTTCCCCAATATTATCTCTTGCCACATAAATCTGAATATTCCCTTTCAAATCCTGAATATTGCAAAAAGAGGCTTTCCCCATCACACGTTTAAACATCATACGTCCTGCAACGGAGACGCTTTTGCCCTCAAGGTCTTCATAATCCGCTTTAATATCTGCACTGTGGTGCGTTACATCAAATTTTGTAATTTGAAACGGGTCTTTTCCGTTTTCCTGTAATTCCGCGAGTTTTTCACGGCGTACCTTTAAAAGCTGGTTAATATCCTGTTCCTGTACATTCTTCTGTCCTGCCATTTTTTCCTCCCATGCCCGCTTTAAGATGCTTTGACGCAATGATATTCTTTGTCCTGCGGCTTTATGCGCGGGTATTTATCTTTCTAAGGCGTCCTTACATAGAACGCTGAATCTCTAATACTTTATATTCCAAATCTCCAACTTGTGTTTCTACTTTGACAGTGTCCCCGACTTTTGCGCCGATTAATGCACGTCCAACCGGAGACTCATTGGAAATTTTGCCTTTTAAGCTGTTCGCTTCTGTTGAACCGACAATTTTATATTCCAGTTCTTCATTAAATTCACAATCTAAAATACGAATCGTGCAGCCAATGCTGATTTTGTCTAAGGCAACCTCTTCTTCTACAACAACCTCGGCATTTTTTAGAATTTTTTCAATTTCTTCAATTCGGGCCTCAATATCGCGCTGTTCATCTTTTGCCGCATCATATTCTGCATTTTCAGACAAATCCCCCTGCTCTCTGGCTTCTTTAATCTTCTGTGCGACCTCTTTTCGTTTGACAACTTTTAGGTTTTGCAATTCATCTTCAAGTTTTTTGAGTCCCTGATACGTTAAGATATTTTTCTTATCCATGCTATTCTACCCTTCTTCATTCATTTTTGTAAAAAGCCTGTTCGAATTTGTCAAAAAACGGACGGATTTCGTCTGGCCTACGCCCTTTGACAATCACAGTATTATACCCGATAGGTACTGCAATGTCAAGGTTTCCGGCGCTTTCCCAGTGTTTTTTGAACACCGGAATATAAATTTTTTTTCCATAGTCCGGAGTATCTAAAAATTCTTCCCATTCTTCAAAATCCAAAATCACATTTCCACAGACTTGCTCTGATGATAAATCTGTTTTTTTCAAGGAATCCTTTGAAAAAATTTCCGGTATCAAACCTTGTTCTTTATACATATTTTCCGCATATTCCTCAAAATATTCGGGACGGTCGGTAAAGATAAGAATACGGTTCAAATCCCTGCCCAAAAGTTCTGCTGTCAAAAGAACGGGTTTCGAATCTGTTCCATCAATTAATATTGGAATAAAATACTCATACGGAATATTACGAAGGTTTAAAATCTGCTCCATAATTTCCCGAATTTGAGGCAAAAATGGGTTGTTGTGTCTTTGTTTTACGGATGATATCTGGGCCGGATACTCGTTTTTTGGATAAATCCTGATGATTTGAAACAGCTTTTTTACATACTTTATCAATACATGACACCATTAATTTTCGTCATAACCATTATATGAAAGCAGTGATTCAAATAATGCACAAAGCGCGCCATAACTTTCCACTTCATTTATTTTTGCGCGAAATTTTGCTGCATTCCGATAACCGTTTACATACCAGGAAGCGTGTTTTCGCATTTCACGGATTCCAGTATATTCCCCTTTGTAATCAATTAACATTCTTGCATGGCGTAAAATCATCCGGGAAACTTCTTCCATAGAAGGCTTTGGTTTCTCTTCCCCCATATCCAGAAAATGAAGAATCTGCGCAAAAATCCATGGGTTTCCCTGCGCGCCCCTGGCAATCATAAATCCGTCGCAGCCAGTTTGCTTTTGCATGGCAAGGACGTCTTTTCCAGAGAATAAATCTCCGTTACCAATAACCGGAATTTTAACGGCTTCTTTTACTTTACGGATTATGTCCAGGTCTGCTTTTCCGGAATAAAATTGTTCCCTGGTCCGTCCATGGACAGCAATTGCCGCAGCTCCGGATTCTTCTGCAATATGGGCAATTTCTACTGCATTGATATGCACGTTGTCAAAACCTTTGCGAATCTTCACAGTCACAGGCTTTTGAATTGCTGCGGCAGTCTTTTCGATAATTTTTGAGATTAAAAGCGGCTGTTTCATCAATGCGGAACCGTCTCCGTTATTGACTATCTTAGGTACGGGACAGCCCATATTGATGTCTAAAATATCAAAAGGAAGTTCCTCAATCTGCCTGGCAATTTCACTGATAATTTCCGGATCGCTGCCAAAAAGCTGTAACGATACCGGATGCTCTTTTTCATCAATTGACAGCAGTTCTTTTGTGTTTTTGTTTTGATATAAAATTGCTTTTGCACTTACCATTTCCATACAAAGCAGTCCGGCTCCCTGCTCTTTGCACAAAAGACGAAACGGCAAATCTGTTACGCCCGCCATTGGCGCTAATATAAGATTATTTTTTAAAGTTACGTTTCCTATTTTTAATTGTTTCATCGGATTATTTTTGTTTTTCATAAATAAACATCAGGCCCAACAGCGTAAGATTTGGATCATAAATGTCAATGCTGTCTGTTTCATTTGCAATAATTCTTCCCAAACCTCCGGTAGCGACTACTTTGACATTTTCATATCCAGACTCTTCTATCATTTTACGCGTAATATACTCTGTCTGTCCAATCTGTCCATAAACAAGCCCAGCCTGCATACTGCTGATTGTTTCCTGCGCAAGAATACTGTTTGGTTTTTGAATTTCTATTTTCGGCAGTTTGGCTGCATCCTCCCACAATGCTTTTGCACTAATCCGGATTCCGGGAGCAGTCACCCCTGCTACAAAAGCGCCGGAAGCATCCACCAAATCATATGTCGTTGCCGTTCCAAAATCCATCACTAAAACTGGTCCGCCGTACAAAGAATACGCCCCAGCCGCGTCTACAATCCGGTCTGACCCAATTTGTTTGGGATTTTCCGTTACGACGCGGATTCCAGTTTTTATACCAGGCCCTACAATCACCGGCGTAATATCAAAATATTTGATAATCGCACTGTTTAAGGAGTGCATAACGTCCGGCACGACAGAAGCAATGATAACATCTTGCACTGTTGTTCCAATAATTTTGTTATGTTCTAACATTTCAAGAATATCAATTCCATATTCATCTGACGTACGAAGCTGCTTCGTTGTCATCCGAAATGTTGTAACCAGTGTTTTGTTCTCAAAAACACCAAATGTAATATTTGTATTTCCGACATCAATCGTCAAAAGCATAGTTTTCCACCTTCCCATAATTATCTAATCAGCCGTTCCATTCGTTTCTCATCACTTTATAATACAATTCCAAAGATTCTAAAAGTTCTCTTTTCAAACGCTGCAATTCTTTCACTTTCAGCACGCTTCCAATATCATCATACAGATAATCTCCCTCATCAAAAGAAGTCCGAAATTCCAATTCACCGTCTTCATTAAAAAAGAGTTCTAATATGCCGCCGACGTCTTCTGTAAACAAAACACACATAATTTTAAGTTCATCTTTCACGCTTTGCGGCAACCCAAAAAATTCCTCACTTAAATAAAATTTCTTTTCGTATGCACTGGCAGCGCATAAAACCAGTTCTTCCATTTTCACCTCCGTAAGCAATCAAACATATCCATAAATTCCGCGAACAGATACCTCGCCTGAAGATACCGCCAGGATTTGTCCCTCCGTTTCTACAAGCAGCTCCCCCCGCTCATTAATCCCCTTTGCAATTCCGGTAAACGGTTCCTTTGGGTCTATAACTTTTACTGGCCTGTTACGGTTGACAAGATATTCATTGTATTCCTCTTTCCATTCTGACAAATCCATCGTTTGGCAAAACTTGTTATAATAAAATTCATACTGCTCCAATACTTCCTCAATCAAACCCGCCCGATGAATTTCTTTCCCGCTTTCTAACATAAGAGAAGTTGCCACAGGAGCTATTTCTTTCTCAAATTTTTGGTTTGACACATTAATGCCAATCCCAGTAATAACATAATGAATCGTATCAATTTCAGTATTGAGTTCTGTTAAAATACCGCAGATTTTTTTACCGTTTATCACAATGTCGTTGGGCCACTTTATTTCTGCAAAAAGTCCTGTCTTTATACGGACTGCTTTTGCCACTGCTATCGCTGCGACTAATGTCAGCATGGAGGCTTTTGCCGGCGGAAAAGAAGGCCTTAATAAAAGCGTCATAAAAATGCCGTCGTGCTTTGGCGATTCCCAGCCGCGCCCGCGCCGTCCTTTCCCTGATTTTTGACATCCGGCAATAACCAGGGTTCCATGCGGCATACCTTCCTCTGCCAGACGCTTTGCCTGTATATTCGTAGAATCGGTCACATCAAAATATACAATTTCATTTCCCGCCCAAGCGGTTTTTCGAATGCTTTTCAATTCTTCTGCATCTATAATATCCGGCGATTTGAGCAGACGGTATCCTTTATTGGAAACCGCCTCGATATTGTATCCTTCTGATTTTAGTTTTTTCATTCCTTTCCAAACGGCCGTCCTTGAAACGCCGAGCTTTTCACACAATTCCTGTCCGGATACAAAGCCCTTTGTGCTTCGCAGTGCAGTTAATAATTCTGATTTCAAAGTTTACTCTCCTAACGTTGCAAGCAGAACTGCTTTAATCGTGTGCATTCTGTTTTCTGCTTCTTCAAATACAATCGACTGGCTGCTTTCAAACACTTCGTCTGTGACTTCGATTTCTTTTAACCCGAATTTTTCATATACATCCCGCCCGATTCCAGTATTTAAGTCATGGAATGCCGGCAGGCAGTGCATAAATACAGCGTTTTCTTTTGCTAATTCCATTACATTCCTGTTTACCTGATATGGCAGAAGTTCTTTGATTCGTTCTTCCCAAACTGCATCCGGCTCTCCCATGGATACCCAGACGTCTGTGTAAATTACATCTGCATCAGTAACAGCTGTTTTTACATCTTCACTTAACGTAATAGAAGCCCCCGTTTCTTTTGCAATTTTCCGGCAATCGGCAACTAATTTTTCTTCTGGAAAATACTGTTTTGACGTACAAGCCGTGAAATTCATGCCGAGTTTTGCACAAACGACCATTAAGGAATTGCCCATATTATAGCGGGCGTCTCCCATATACACAAGTTTTATTCCTTTTAACCTTCCAAAATGTTCCTGTATCGAAAGCATGTCCGCCAGCATTTGCGTCGGATGGAATTCATTTGTCAGGCCATTCCAAACGGGAACCCCTGCATAAGCTGCCAGCTCTTCTACAATTTCCTGTCCAAATCCCCGGTATTCAATTCCGTCGTACATTCTTCCAAGAACTCTTGCAGTATCCTTAATACTTTCTTTTTTGCCAATTTGAGAACCTGACGGATCTAAGTACGTTACATTCATTCCAAGATCATGCGCCGCCGTTTCAAATGCACACCGTGTCCGCGTACTTGTTTTTTCAAAAATCAACGCTATATTTTTCCCTGTCAAATATGTGTGCGGTATCCCCTGTTTTTTTTCATCTTTTAGTTTTTTTGCTAAATCAATTAAGTATAAAATTTCTTCCGGCGTGTAATCCAGTAATTTTAAAAAATGACGTCCTTTTAAGCTTTTCATGTTATATCCTCCTATAATCTGTCTTTCCTATGATATGAAAACAGGCTGCCAGCTCTGTGACAGCCCCATAGTTTCATTTTCTACTCATCCTTTTTTGCAATTTCAGCAAATGACTGAACCAGACCTGCAATTCCAGAAATTTCAGAAGGGACAATAATTTTTGTTGCTTTTCCGTCTGCAGCTTTTGCAAATGCTTCTAAACTCTTTATCTGCAGGACGCCGGAATCCGGCGCTGCTTCTTTTAAGAAACGCAGGCCGTCTGCATTTGCCTTTTGAACTTTTAGAATTGCCTCTGCCTCTCCTTCCGCTTCACGGACCATCGCTTCTTTATGCGCCTCTGCCCTTAAAATCGCAGCCTGTTTTTCTGCCTCAGCATCTAAAATCGCAGATTCTTTTTTTCCTTCAGCAACAAGAATCGTAGATTTCTTTTCCCCTTCTGCTTTTAAAATAGCTTCTCTCCGTTCACGTTCTGCCTTCATCTGTTTTTCCATCGCATCCTGGATGGCTGCCGGAGGAATAATATTTTTTAATTCCACGCGATTTACTTTAATCCCCCATGGATCTGTCGCTACATCTAAGGAAGCGCGCATTTTCGTATTAATTGTTTCGCGTGAAGTCAGCGTTTCATCTAATTCCAAATCGCCAATAATGTTTCTAAGCGTTGTAGCCGTTAGATTTTCAATCGCCATAATTGGGCTTTCTACCCCATATGCAAATAATTTCGGGTCTGTAATTTGGAAAAATACAACTGTATCAATCTGCATGGTAACGTTATCTTTTGTAATGACAGGCTGGGGCGGAAAATCAACCACCTGTTCTTTCAAATTAATTTTTTTAGCAACACGGTCTACGAATGGCCGTTTAAAATGAATCCCAACATTCCATGTCGCACGATAAGCGCCCAGACATTCTACAATAGATGCGTGCGCCTGCGGCACAATTTTAATACAGCTTGCAGCAATAATCAATACGATTAGAACAATTACACTAAACACGATCATAGTTTCCATATTCATTCCTCCTTAATAAAGACTAACAGATTTCTGCTCCGGAAGGCATATCTTTTTCTGGTATCAGCAAAGCTAAGTTTCCTTCTTCATTTTCTGCGCAAAGCAACATTCCTTCGGAAAGTACCCCGGCTAATTTTGCCGATTTTAAATTGACAAGAACCATCACTTTTTTGCCCACCATTTCTTCCGGAGAATAATATTTGCGGATACCGGAGACAATTTGTTTCACCTGACTGCCGATTTTCACCTGTGAGCAAAGCAGTTTCTTTGATTTTTCTACGGCTTTACATTCTATAATTTCACCAACTTGAAACTGCATTTTCATAAAATCATCAAATGTAATTTCTGCTTTTGCCTCTATATCAATACCAGCTTCTTCCTCGTTTTGTGCTGTTTGTTCTTCTGTTGCCGACGGATACCGTTCTTCCACTTTTTTTAATACTTCTTCTAAATCCAATCTGGCAAAAAGAATTTCTGGTTTTTCTGTTACTTTATTACCGCTTTCATAATGTCCGAATGTATTTAGCGCTTCATAAGGCACTTCTTTTGTATGAAGCTGTGAAAAAATTTTCTCAGACGTTTCCGGCATAAAACTCTTTAACAATGTCGCTCCAATCGTAATGCTTTCCACCAGATTATACAAAACGGTTTCTAACCGCGGAAGCGTCGCTTCCTCTTTTGCAAGAATCCACGGCGTTGTTTCGTCAATATATTTATTGCAGCGTTTAAAAAGATAAAATACCTCTGTGATTGCATCTGCTACACGAAGTTCTTTCATTTTGGCTTCTACTTTTCCCACTGCCGAAATTGCCGTTTGTTTTAATTCCTCGTCCACATCCTCTGTGATACCGCTGTTTTTCACGATTCCGCCAAAGTATTTATTACTCATGGAAATCGTACGGTTGACAAGATTGCCCAACGTATTGGCAAGGTCAGAATTCATTCGTTCCACCATCAATTCCCAGGTGATAATTCCATCATTGTCAAACGGCATTTCATGCAGCACAAAATAACGGACGGCATCTACGCCGAAAAATTCTACAAGTTCATCCGCATAAAGAACGTTGCCTTTTGATTTGCTCATTTTACCATTGCCTTGTAAAAGCCATGGATGCCCAAATACCTGTCTGGGCAGAGGAAGGTCTAACGCCATCAGAAAAATCGGCCAGTATATCGTATGGAAGCGGATAATATCTTTGCCAATTAAATGTAAATCTGCAGGCCAGTTTTTCTGAAACATTTCGCTGGAACCTCCGTCAGCGTCATAACCAATTTTTGTAATATAATTCGTCAGCGCATCCAGCCATACATAAACTACATGTTTCGGGTCAAAATCCACAGGGATTCCCCAGCTAAAAGAAGTTCTCGATACACACAAATCCTGAAGTCCCGGCAAAAGAAAATTATTCATCATTTCATTTTTACGTGAAACAGGCTGTATAAATTCCGGATGCGTATTGATATGCTCTATTAAACGGTCTGCATATTTGCTCATTTTAAAGAAATAAGCTTCTTCTTTGGCAGGGATTACCTCACGACCACAGTCCGGACATTTTCCGTCTGCTAACTGGGATTCTGTCCAAAAGGATTCACAGGGCGTACAGTAAAGTCCCTCGTATGATCCCTTATAAATATCTCCTTTTTCATATAATTTATGAAAAATCTTTTGTACCTGTTTTTCATGGTCAGTATCTGTCGTTCGCACAAAACCGTCGTATGAAGAATTCATCAAATCCCATATGCGCCTGACTTCCCCAGCTATTTTATCGACATGCTCTTTCGGAGTAATCCCTTCTGCCTGGGCCTTTTCCTGAATTTTCTGTCCATGTTCATCCGTTCCCGTCTGAAAATACACCTCATATCCTTCCTGACGTTTAAAACGTGCAATTGCGTCCGCCAGCACAATTTCATAAGTATTTCCAATATGCGGCTTGCCTGATGTATACGCAATCGCAGTTGTCATATAAAACTTTCCTTTTTTATCCATAAAAACCTCCTTCATAATAATATCTGCATAAAAAAATCTCATCTTCCATACTAAGAAGACGAGATATATCCCGTGGTACCACTTCAATTCATTTCTGCCATATGGCAAAAATCTCAATGCGTACAGCAAAATTCTACAATACGCTTTCGCTGTAACAGGCGAATCCTGTTTGAAATTATCCGCAGCCATATCCTGCCGCAGTTCATCCCAACTGCTCAAAAGCCATCTTCCATGAAAACTCCGCTATCTCCTCGCACCCCTGTTAAACAGTAGAGATTTCTCTGTAAACTTCCCTTTCATGTACTCTCTTTTTCTTCGCATTTATCTTTTTAAGACTAACACGCGGCATTTATTCTGTCAAGACGATTTTTTGAAGTTTAATTGAATTCTTACATATCAATTTATAGAATCAAAATCTTCCTCATCATCCATATTAATATTCATCTCAAGCTTATAATAAATATCAATGTCATTTATAATACTGTCAATATCATTATCGTCTAGTTCCTCTATCCAATTTTGCAATTCGTTTATAGTTATAATTTCTTCAATCGCTTTTTTGTAGCGTTCTTCTACAACACGCATACCATTTGCCCTCATAGCTAATAATCAAGTCATTCGGGTCTTTTACTGCTCGAAACTTACCCTTAAATTCACCATTCAAACGATTATTAATATGCTTTTGGTTTGCTATAAAAGTCTTTTGTATAAAAATATTTCTTTGATAAAATCTTCGGTTATTCTCATAATTTATCCCCTGACATATTTTGATTTTGCATTTGTTTTTCGAATCTTTTGTTTGATAAGTTTTTTCCCCTTATATTCTTCTGCTATTTTTGTCCGTCGGATACCCATCTCAAAGTACTCATCATTCAATTCTATTCCAATTGCATAATGGCCTAATCCAACCGCAACTGAAGAAGTTGTAAATGAACCGGAAAAAGGGTCAAGACTTCTGTAATCACCGGTTTTATAACTTGTTCCTTTAATTTATCTAATCTGGAATCTGAAACAAATGCTCCCACAGAATCCCTCCTAAATCAGCTGTGAAACAAAATTACATAATTTCTTTGATTTTGCCTTCTTCTTCTGAATAAATATAATAATTTCCCTTTTCCGATATAAACGGTATCATCTGCCTTGTCTGGCTGTTTCTTATATATACAACGCTTGTCGGAATAAGCTCTAACAAAGAATATTCTTCGTCTATGTCGGCAATCCACCGAAACAATTTGTTTTCTTTGGAACCAGAATAGATAAGGTCTAGGCCTGGTTCTGAATTTTCTACATTAAAATAAACTTTATGGGAAAGAATCTTTTCTTTAAATACTGCTTTTGCAATATAGGTTGTGAATTCCTCTTCTAAAAGTTTTTCAAAGGACTCTA
Source organism: uncultured Lachnospiraceae bacterium (assembly GCA_910586355.1). Lineage (GTDB taxonomy): Bacteria > Bacillota > Clostridia > Lachnospirales > Lachnospiraceae > Roseburia_B. Next base: position 329 of record CAJUHJ010000034.1, on the reverse strand, counting down.
ACGATAGGGTATCGCCGGTTTTTTCTAATTTAATTTTATCTCCCCGCTGTATCCTCTCTTTTAAAGTTACTAACAAAGAAACAACCATATTTATCGTTCCCCTGCTGCCATATCCTGTATAATCCACCAATTCTTTCAGGAACGCATTGTCTAACGTATTAATTCTGGTAACTTTTTCATATGCATCCATATCTCATACCTCCACGTTTTTTAATGTATTTATTCAATATTGTAACATCATTGCCATTCCTTCGTCAATGCCATGCGTACTATCATCACGGAAATCAATTTTCCAAAACCTCACAAATCTTAGAAGACTCAAGCAAGCA
>CAJUHJ010000033.1 GCA_910586355.1 uncultured Lachnospiraceae bacterium | reverse complement strand
CAAAAAGGAAGCTGCCGCTTCACGATTATTCAATCGTTAAAGCGACAGTTCCATTCGATAGCAAACAAAGATGGGGCTGTTGCAAAATGCGGCTGTCATACAATATATGGTTAAGATTTCTGGGAGTTTCATACCATATTTTGTATTGAGCGGCTATTTTGCGACAGCCCCTTTGTTTAGAAAGCAGATGATTGTATTAAAAAATTAGGTCTATGAAGAAAAACTCTGTAAATAGAAATCTTCTATGATAATGAATGGAGCTTGCGTATACCTGTCCCCAGTTCCGGTTGGTAGAAGTCCATTTTTTCGTCACTTCAAAAGCCGCCAAACACATGGCTTTTAACAGGGCTGTACCGCATGGAAATACGCTTCTCTGGGAGGGATGACACCATTCTCACGGACAGAATAATGGATTGCAACAACGTATAGATTGGATATACCTCGTCTAACGAGCGGTTTAACTCTGTATGCTTGGCAATATTAATCTTCACATAATAAAGCAACCTTTAATTTTCCGCACTATTTCCCCAAAATCCCCGCCGTATCAATAAAATCATACGGTGTCTGCTGATACACGTAGTAATTAAGCCAATTGGAATACAAAATATTTCCATGCGACCTCCACTGCAGATTCGGTTTTTCATCTGGACAATCATTTGGATAATAATTTTTAGGAAGCGCTATGTCGATTCCTTTCGCCAGGTCTCTTTTATACTCCTTATCAAGCGTATATCTATCATATTCCGGATGCCCCATCATAAAGATTTTTCTTCCTTCATCCGCTATCGCAAGAAATACGCCGGCTTCTTCTGATTCTGCAAGAATTGTCAAGTCTTTTACTGCCTGAATATCTTTGGTCCGATTCTCTGTGTTTCTGGAATGGGGCGCCATAAAATAATCGTCAAATCCACGTACAAGCGGGACTTTCCGGTTTCTTACATGATGCTTAAAAATACCAAATACTTTCTGTTTTAGCTGATATTTGGAAATGCCGTAGTGATAATAAAGACCCGCCTGCGCTCCCCAGCAGACATGAAGCGTAGACGTCACATGAGTTTTGCTCCAATCCATAATTTCGCACAATTCCCTCCAATAGTCCACTTCTTCAAACTCCATCATCTCAACGGGCGCGCCAGTGATAATCATGCCGTCAAAGCGCTGACATTTCACATCACAAAACGCCTGATAAAATTTGTTTAAATGACTTTTTGAAGTATGTTTGGACTCATGGCTCGTAACTGTCAAAAACGTAATATCGACCTGAAGCGGCGTATTTGACAACGATCTTAAAATCTGCAGTTCCGTCTCCTCTTTTAACGGCATAAGATTCAAAATTGCAATACGAATCGGACGGATATCCTGATGCATTGCACGACTTTCATCCATGACAAAAATATTTTCTTTTTCCAATATTTCTTTTGCTGGTAACTCACTTTGTGTTCGAATCGGCATTTTTACCGCCCTCTTTTCCTTCTTGTATTATTCCTGCCCTTCTATCATCTTAAGAAAATCTTCTTTCGAAATCACCGGGATGTTAAGTTCTTCTGCTTTTGCAAGCTTACTTCCTGCATGTTCTCCGGCTAAAAGATAATTTGTTTTTTTGGAAACAGAACTCGTGACTTTACCGCCGAAACGCTCAATCAACGCCGCCGCTTCTTTTCTGTCCATATCTAAAAGCGTGCCGGTAATTACAAATGTCTTGCCCAAAAATCTGTTATCTTCATTTTCCTGTTCCAGACATTCCATATTTAGGCCCGCCTGATAAAACCGCTCCATCAACTGTTGGTTTTCTGTTTTGTCAAAAAAACGCCGGATACAGTCTGCGGAAATTTCTCCAATATCCTCTATTTCCTGTAATTGCTCCACAGACGCTTTCATCAAAGCATCAAACGTCCTTACTTTACGCATAATTGTTTTTGCCGCCGCTTTACCGACATTTGGAATTCCAAGCCCGGTCAAAAGTTTATACGCGTCGTTTTCTTTCGATTTTTCAATCACAGCCAAAAGTTTATCTGTATTTTTTTCTTTTCCGATGATACCTTCTTCAATTAAGGCGTCTCTGTGATCTTTTAAGGTATAAATATCTGCGGCGTTTTTGATATACCCTCTTTGTACTAAATCTGAAATATATACGGAACCAAAACCTTTTATATCCATAGCGTCTCTTCCGACAAAGTTGATAATATGCCGTTCCAACTGAGCCGGACAATTCTCATTGATACATTTCATATCTGCCGTATCCCTGTCGCGGACAATTTTTTCACCACAGGCCGGACAGGCGTCTGGAATCTGAAATTTTATCCAGCCGCAAGGCCGTTTTTCTTTTTTGACTTCTTTTATTTTGGGAATAATTTCTCCGGATTTGTATACGACAACCGTATCGCCAACCCCAATTTCCAATTCATCTATAAAATCCTGGTTATGGAGCGTCGCCCTGGAAACAGAGGTCCCGCATAGACGTACCGGATCAAACACAGCTGTCGGCGTTATCCGTCCCGTGCGTCCCACAGACAGCTCGATTCCCTTTAAGACTGTCTCCTTTTCTTCCGGCGGATATTTATATGCAGCTGCCCAACGAGGCACTTTCGATGTCGCGCCCAACAATTCCCTGTCTTTGTAGCGGTTGATTTTAACGACAGCGCCGTCAATATCATATGGTAATTTTCCACGCTTTTCCCCAATTTCTTCAATCGCCTTCCAGACTTCTTCCCCTGTCCGGCATAACCGATAATCATCAATCACTGGTATTCCCTGTTTTTTTAAAAATTCATACCCTTGTGTATGCGTTTCAAACGAAATTCCTTTCATCTGCTGAATATTAAACACAAACATGGAAAGTTTCCGTTCTTTGGTAATTGCCGGATCTAACTGACGAAGTGTCCCAGCTGCGCAATTCCTTGGATTTGCAAATACCTTTTTACCGGATAATTCCTGCATTTCATTGACTGCGGCAAAATCAGAATTTTTCATATAGACTTCGCCGCGAATTTCCAAATACTCTGGTTTATCTTTTAATTTCTGCTTGACATCCCGTATCACTTTCGCATTTTCTGTCACATCTTCTCCATAGGAAATTCCGTCTCCTCTGGTCTCTGCCAGTTTCAAATCTCCATATTCATAACGAAGCGACAAAGAAAGTCCGTCAATTTTATACTCCACTACAAACTCCGGCTCATCTAGCTGTTCCTGCATTTCTTCTACAAATTTCAAAATCTCTTCTTTCGAAAAAACATCCTGTAAACTTAACATTGGCACATTGTGACGCACCAATACGCCTGCCTGCCGTTTTGCCGTTCCGCCTACTTTCTGAGTTGGAGAATTTGAATCCACAAATTCCGGATGCTTTTGCTCTAATTTTTTTAATTCCTGCATCAGCATATCATATTCATAATCAGAAATTTCCGGTTTATCTTCATTGTAATAAAGATTACTATGATATTCAATTTTTGTCCTTAATTCATCAATTTTAGCTTTTATATCCATCTTTTTACTCCTTTCGTTTTCTTTCAATCGGAGTCATTGATTAACGTTTGAAGTTTATCGTACTCATCGCCTTTGATATGACGATATTCTCCTGCCGCTAAATCGCCAAGCTCAATATTCATAATCCGGATTCGTTTTAACTCTTCAACACGATAATCAAAAAATTCACACATTCTGCGAATTTGACGGTTATATCCCTGCGTTAAAATAATTTTAAATTTCCGCCTGCCTAATTTTTGCACAAAGCATCTGCGGGTAGTTACGCCAAGTTCTGCCAACGGTACGCCGCCGGCAATCCCACGCAAAAACGGTTCTGTCAAAGGCTTGTTGACCGTTACATGATATTCACGCTCGTGCATATTTCTGGCACGCATCAGTTTATTGACAATTTCACCCTGATTTGTCATCAAAATCAATCCGGAAGAATCTTTATCCAGCCTGCCAACTGGATAAATCCGTTTTGGATAGTGTATAAAATCTACGATATTATTTTTTTCTTTCTTTTCTGCTGTACAAACAATTCCGACAGGCTTATGAACCGCAATTAAAATTTTTTCTTCTTCTTTCAACACAGGCTGCCCCAAGAAAAAAACCTCCTGCCCAGGCAAAACACGACTGCCCATTTCCGCCAGCTTTCCTTCAATCGTTACATTCCCATTTTGAATTTGGCGATCAGCTTCCCTTCTCGAACAGACACCTGCTTCACTTAAAAATTTATTAATCCGAATCCCGTTTTCCATTTCTTTATCCTTTAAAGCTCCTTATAAAATACGGAGACTTCTAAAAAGTCTCCGTAAAATAATTAAAAAAAGAACAGTTACTGAAGTAATGCTGTCTTTATATATCCCGTCTTTCCATCATAATCAACTTTTGTCCAACCCTCTGCATAACTCATAATAACAGTGACTTTTTCTCCTGCGAACACAGTTGCAATCTTTTTCGAATCTTCTCCCATACTTTCACGAAGAATAACGCTCTCCTTTGCCGTAATCACACTTCCCTCAGCAATATTTCCGGCCTGGGCAGGCTCATTTGCAGATTCCTCTGCAGCAGGAGGCGCTGACGGAGCTTCTAAAGCAAGAAAATCCGATCTGACATATCCCTGCTTTCCTTCACTGTAATCAATCCGGCTCCAACCGTCTTTTTCTTCCAAACGCGTCGTCTGAGAACCAAATTCCAGCTGTCCGATTACCTCTGCCGTCTCATTGGCTTCTGCGCGGACATTTACTTTATCAAGCGCAAACACAGTAACCGCCGCTGCAAGTTCTGCCGCTCTTTTTTCTTCCGCTGCTTTTTTGGCTGCTTCTTCTTCCGCTGCCTTTTTTGCTGCTTCCTCCGCTGCAAGTCTTTCTTCTTCTGCTTTCTTAGCAGCGGCAACCTGATCGGAAGCCCAGACCGTCAGCGTATCTGGTATCTGTGTATCGACAATCTTTTTCAAATTTTCATCCGACTCAATCGCCTGTTTATATTTTTCCTCAACTTCCGTACGTAGTTTGATAACATCAGCCTGCTGATTAAATTCATCTAAAAGCGTTATAACATTTTCGTCAACGTCATATTCCTTCATACGGGTATTAAACTGCCCATATAAATTATCAATATAATAAGAACCGTCTTTTTTCGTCACATAAAATCTTTCTAATCCTGGAGCCACCGTATCTGCCTCTTTGAGTTTTACTTCCATATAAGCAGAAACGATATATGAATTTTCATCCAGGCCTTTTTTGGTGTAGCAGGCAATATTGCGGTACTCTTCCACATACTGGCTGAACGCCGTAATATAACCTTTTTCAGCCTCGGAAATCGGATCTGTAAACGTTGCCAAAGTATCATTGTCGCCGGCAGCATATGCTTTATAATATTTTGTAATCAGCTCATTTATTTCAGGATACGCGTCTTTTTGATACTCTTCCGGCACGTTTTCTTCAGAAAGAATAACTTCTGTCTCCTCCGTTTCTGTTGGAACCGGAGTTTCGTTCTGATTTCCCGTATATTTTATCAGCACAATAAAAAGAATAATACATACGGCGGCAGCGGCGATATGGTGGATATGTTTTCTGCAAAATTCTAAAACCTGGTCAAAACCGCCGGAAGCATTTTCGTTCTTTTCTGTCTGCTGTTCTTTTACATCTATATCATTTTTCTGATTACTCATAGTTCTTCCTCCTAAATCTGATTTATCATACTATTTATCGGTGTTTCATCATAATCCAATGTTATCATATCTTAGTTCTATCCATTTAATAGGTAAAAACAAAAATTATGTCCGTTTTTTAGAATAACAAACCAGAACTTAAAAGTCAACCCATTTATAGAAATAAAAGAATTTATTGACAATTTCCCGGCTATGTATTATGATAAATGTGGTTTGCAACCGTAGTCTAACGGATAGAACACAGGACTCCGACTCCTGCGATGTGGGTTCGATTCCCGCCGGTTGCATTAATTTGATTATGCAAGGAGACACAACTATGAGTTTTTCTTATTTAAAACAGCTTCCAAGTCCCTCTTCCATTAAAGAGCAGTATCCGCTTTCTGAAAAACTCTCTGCTTTAAAATCCGAAAGGGATCAAATGATTTCCGATGTCATTACCGGAAAAGACAATCGTTTTTTAGTTATTATCGGGCCTTGTTCTGCAGATAACGAAGATGCAGTTTTAGATTATGTCAGCCGTCTTGCCCCAGTAGCTGAAAAAGTAAAAGACCGCCTGATTATTATCCCAAGAATCTATACAAATAAACCACGTACGACGGGCGAAGGTTATAAAGGCATTGCTTCACAGCCGGATCCGGAAAAGAAGCCAGATATGGTGGCTGGGCTGATTGCTATGCGTAATATGCACATTCGCGCCATTGAAGAAAGCGAACTAACCTGCGCAGATGAAATGCTCTATCCTGAGAACTGGGGATATGTGGAAGATTTGCTTTCTTATGTTGCAATTGGCGCGCGTTCCGTAGAAGATCAGCACCACCGTCTGACAGTCAGCGGTTTTGACGTTGCCTCCGGCATGAAAAATCCAACCAGCGGCGATTTCACTGTCATGTTAAATTCCGTTTATGCTGCACAGCACCCGCATCATTTTGTTTATCGTGGATATGAAGTTAAAACAACCGGAAATCCCCTGACCCATGTCGTACTGCGAGGCGCAGTTTCCAAGCATGGCAATAATGTACAAAATTATCATTATGAAGATATTATGCGCCTGATTGAAAAATATAATCAAGTAAATTTAGTAAATCCAGCCGCAATCATTGACGCCAACCACTCCAATTCCGGCAAACAGTATCAAGAACAGGTACGTATTGTAAAGGAAGTTATGCACAACAGAAAACTCTCCTCAGACATACATAATATGATAAAAGGCGTTATGATTGAAAGTTATATTGAACCCGGCGCCCAAAAAGTCAGCGAGCATATTTATGGAAAATCTATTACCGACCCATGTCTGGGCTGGGAAGCTTCCGAACAGCTGATTTATGACATTGCAGAAATGAATCAATAAAAATAAAACAGACCAGAAAGGTGTCTTTCCTTTTTGGTCTATTTTTTATCCAAGAATCCGGATGATTTTCTGTAAAACAAATGGGTTTACATAACTTTCCAAAAACACGCCTAAAAAAAGCAAAATACCAGCAAGAATAAACGACACTGCCAGTTTGATATGCTTCTTATTCTTTTGCTCTCCGTATTGCGCCTCTTTTGTAATCCCCTTATAATACCTTAGTTCATAGTACCAAAGAGCCAGCAAAGGAACATAGAACAGCCATTGCGGGAAAAAAAATCCAAGCATCAAAAGAATCCCTTTCATCCCATAATTCATAATTGCAATAACCGAAAGAAAGCCCACTGAAAAACTCAGATAACTAATATATCCATTTACAATAAACGTCCCATAAATTCCAATACTCAAAAACAGCAAAAGAATAAATTTCGGAACTCTCTCATAAAACAAAAATGGAAACAATTCCTGACCCGAAATATCTGCATATAAATATTGGTTGATAAAATATTCATTCATTGCCCCTAATTCTTTTCCAGAAACAACTCCCAAAACATTTGCAGAAATGACTCCGCTTAAAAAAATCAAAACAAATAATAAAGTGCTCTTTTTCACATTACACGTCCAAAATCTTATCACCCTAAGATATGCCCGATACCATGTATTTATTCCTGTTTTATCCGATTTGCATAAGCCATAACAGCAGCTACTGTTTTTGCATCCTGAATCTCTCCTGCATAGATCTTTTTGCATAATTCCGATAATTCATACGCTTCGATTTCTATAAATTCATCTTCGTCTAAATGCTGTTTTCCCTCCGTCAATTCAGTCGCCAGATAAACATCAATAAACTCATCGCAAAAAGCCACTGTTGATTTTAGCGACAATAATTTTTCCAATTTTCCACAGATATATCCCGTCTCTTCTTCTAATTCACGCTTCGCACAAACTGCCGTATCCTCAGTAACACTGTCTCTCGCCCCGGCTGGAATCTCTACTGTAATTCTGTCTAACGCATTGCGGTACTGCCTCACCATCAAAATTCTGCCGTCCGGCAAAACGGCAACAACTGCGGCCGCTCCTTTTGGATGCTCAATAAAATCCCATTTGGCAGTTTTTCCATTTGGCAGCTGTATAGAATCTGTATACATATTTACGATTGCGCCTTTATGGACCAATTCTCTTTTTATTCGTTTTAACTTTTGAACCATAATATCCTCCTTTTACAATCACTTTGATGTATTGTAACATATTTTTAAAATAACAGCAACGAAAGCGGTTTATCTTGTACTCAGCCCGACTATATGCTATAATTTGAACAAACTATCCGGCAAAGAAAGGAGATACTTATGAATCATCAAACTAATATGTTCCCAATCGACGATGAAGAAGACATCTGCGTAACATTGGATTTAGACGACGGTACACAAATGGAGTGTGAAATTCTCACCATTTTTGAAGTAGAAGGACGCGACTATATCGTTTTGATTCCCATTGAGGAAGACGACGATGAATCGGAAGAAAGCGCTGTATATATTTATCGTTATCTGGAAGATGAAGAGGGCAACCCCACATTAGAAAACATTTTGGACGACGATGAACTAGAAGCAGTCGAAACTCAATTCAACGAACTTTTAGAAGAACTGGAAGACGACGAATAATTTATCACCTTTTGTCCAGCTTCTATCAAAAACCGCGACACTTCCGCTTCTTTATGATTGATTTGTTTCGAAGCATATAAATGCAGCTTTTGTTTTGTACGAGTCATTCCCACATAAAACATCCGCCGTTCTTCCTCCAAATCTGCCGGAAGGACGGCTTTTTTGTATGGTGTAATCCCCTCATTCACATCTATAATATGTACCACTTGAAACTCCAATCCTTTTGCACTGTGAAAAGTAGCTAATGTCACAGCTTCCTGCTCCTTAGCCTGCTTTGCATAAGCATCTTCCAGTTCTTCTTTATAACGCGCAATATGCGTAAACCAGCCCAAAAAATCTGCATAAGGTTTACTGCTCTCCTGCAGGCTGTCTAACACCTCAAACAAGCCTTCTTTTTCTATCTTGCGATAATCGGCATATTCTTTCAAAAAGTCATCATAACCAACAGCTTTACGGATATAATTCACTGCTGCGAAAGGACGCATTTTACGGATTACTGACAAATCAGACTGCAGCTTTTCAATACGTTCTTCTATCCAGGGCTGTTGTGAATAAAACGCCTGCCAGTCCTGAAAAGAAACCACCTCTTCTCCAAGGCTTTCGCGGCTTAAATAGCGCTTTGGACGGTTCATAATCATCAAAAAATCTCTTCTTTTGCGGCTTCCCTCTGCAATTCTGATATACGCATATAAATCTTTTGCAATCCAATGTTCATAAAGATTTGGAACTTTATCTTTTGCTGTAAATGGAATATTATATTCCATCAGTTGTTCCATCAAAAGCCTGGCCTGCGTATTTGTCCGGAACAAAACTGCCGTCTGTGAAAGCGGCGCCGTCTCCATTCGGATTCGTTCTACTACTCTTTCATTTGCTTTTTGCTGTGTCAAAAATAATTCTGCTGTAATACTGTCAACTTTTGAGCTGAATGCAACAATTTCCTTGGCAAAGCGTTCTTTATTATACGAAATCATTTTTGACGCCATCTGCACCACATCTTTTGGGCAACGGTAGTTACAAGAAAGAGAAATCATTTTTGCATTTGGATAATCCTTTGGCATATGCAGCATAATTTCCGGACGGGCCCCTCGGAACCGGTAAACCGACTGGTCGTCATCTCCCACTACAAACAGATTCTGCCGCCATCCGGCAAGCATACGTATAATATCATATTGAATCTGATTTACATCCTGAAACTCATCAATCAAAATATACTGATATTTCTCCTGCCACGCAGATAAAATATCACTTCTTTCACAAAACAATTCATAGGTGTAAACCAGCATATCGTCAAAATCAATCTTCCTATGACGCTTTAAATATTCTTGATATTCCTGAAAAATACTAATAAATACATCTTTTGCACAGTTCATAGAATAATAATGTTCCAATTCCTGCCTGCTATTTTTCACAAAACTTATTTCCGACAGTATATTTTGCACAAACTCTGTCTCATCTTCAAAATCCAGCCGCATAGAATAAACCATTTCCCGCATCAAATGCATCCGTTCATCTTCCCGAATCACATTAGAAGCCTCATAATGGTACGCATGTTTTAAAATCAGAAAAAAGACTGCATGAAATGTCCCAAATGTCACGCGTTTGCCGTCTGGCGGCATAAGTTTCAAAAACCGCTCTTTCATTTCCGCTGCAGCCGCTTTTGTAAAGGTAATCACTAAGATATGAGCTGGATTTATTTTTGCATACTTAATTAAATATTCGATTCTTTTGGTAATGACAGTTGTCTTGCCGGACCCTGGTCCGGCAAGCACAATCATAGGACCGTTAAGATGTGAAACTGCCTGTTTTTGGACGTCGCTTAAAGATTGTTTCATAGATTTTCCTTAGAGTTTTGATAATTTGTCAATGCCTGTCTGGATTCTGCGAAGAGATTCTTCTTTACCCAAAATTTCCATAAGTTCCGTTGCGCCTCCCGGCGTCATCTGTTTACCGGATACTGCTGTGCGCAAAGGCCAGAGCACATAGCCGTTCTTATACCCGTTTTCTTTTACAAAAGCTGTAATCACGGTATACAGCGCATCATTGCTGTAATCTGTCTGTGCGGCAAGCACAGGCAGAATTTCATTTAAAACTGTTAGTGAAGACTCTTTCGTTGTTTTCATTTTTTTATGCGTATACATCGCCGTATCATAATCCGGCAGTTCTTCTATAAAATCAATATGTCCCGCAATATCCGGGAAAATCTCAATTCGGGTTTGTACCAGTTTTGCAATTTTTCTGAAATCGTAATCTTTCGTAATTACTTTGCGGATATAAGGTTCTGCCAGCTCATAAAAAGTTTCAAAATCCATAGCTTTTAGATATTCCCCATTCATCCATTTTAATTTCGTCACATCAAAAACTGCCGGAGATTTACTCATATGATGATAATCAAATACCTTTACCAGTTCCTCCAAACGAAAAATTTCCTGGTTTTCCGTTGGGCTCCAGCCCAGTAACGCTACAAAATTAACGACTGCTTCCGCCAAAAACCCCTGCTCCATCAAATCTTCAAAAGAAGCATGTCCGCTTCTTTTGCTCAATTTCTGATGATCTTCATTTGTAATCAACGGACAGTGTACATATACCGGAACCTCCCAGCCAAACGCTTCATACAAGCGGTTGTATTTTGGAGAAGATGAAAGATATTCGTTTCCTCTGACGACATGAGTAATCCCCATCAAATGATCGTCAACTACGTTTGCAAAATTATATGTGGGATAACCGTCTGATTTTATCAGAATCATATCGTCCAATTCCGCATTATCCACCTCAATCCTGCCGTAAATCTCATCCTCAAAGACAGTCGTCCCCGTATTTGGATTGTTCTGGCGGATAACATATGGCGCTCCAGCCAAAAGCTTTTCTTCTATTTCTTCTTTGCTCAAATTCAGGCAATGCTTATCATAAATATTGATTTCTTTGCCCGCTACCTTTTGCTTTAACGTTTCCAAACGTTCTTTATCGCAAAAACAATAATACGCCTTCCCCTGTTCTACAAGCTGTTTGGCATAGTCTAAATAGATTCCGTTTGCCTGTCGCTCACTCTGCACATACGGCCCAAAACCCCCGTCTTTGTCCGGCCCTTCATCATGGATCAAACCTGTTCGCCGCATTGTTCTATAAATAATATCAAGCGCTTCAGCGACATAACGTTCCTGGTCGGTATCTTCTATTCTTAAAATGAATTCTCCGCCTGCATGTTTCGCAATTAAATACGCATATAATGCAGTCCTTAAATTCCCAATATGCATTCGTCCAGTCGGACTAGGCGCAAATCTCGTCCTTACTTTTTCCATCTTCTTTCGTTCCTTTCTTTCAAGCTTTCTTTAATCTAGCATAGAATCCGAAAATTGGCAAGAAATATTTATACCATTTCAAAAAGGAACTGTCGCTTTAACGATTGAATAATCGTGAAGCGGCAGCTTCCTTT
>CAJUHJ010000032.1 GCA_910586355.1 uncultured Lachnospiraceae bacterium | reverse complement strand
AATTCTCTCTTAAAATCTTTCAAGGTTGTTTCACTGTTCAGTTATCAATGTTCGGTTGCTGTGTCCGCTGTATCTCAGCGACAGCTATATTATAATAGCACGCCCTCTCCACCTTGTCAACACTTTTTTTCAATTTTTTTTATTTTCTCCAAATTATAGGAATATTCGTAAAATCTGCAATAATATATTATGATCATACAAAAAACTCAAGAAGAAACTTTCGTCTATATTTTGTAAAAATTGTCTGCCTGTTTCACTCGTACCACACAATTCTATAATATAAAAAATTAACCACACCAGCACTAATCCTTTGAATGCCCCTACCGCAGCGCCTAAGATTTTATTTGGCCCTTGAACTAACGATATATGCGAAACTAAATTCAGCACATGGGAAATCCAAAATACAATGATTCCCGCTAAAGTCAATGTAATAAAAAAAGCAATTCCTTTTATGATATAATGAGAAATCTGTTCTGCAATTTCATCATAAATACCGCTTCCTTCTAAAATTCCTCCAATGCTTTCTCCGGCAGGACCTGTAATTTCTTTTATTATATTTTCTGGAAGAAAAAAAGAATCTTCATACGACTCTGCCTCTTCCTCAATCTGATCTTTTGCCATTTCCGCAATATACCCAGAGCATTTTTCTTTTATCATTGGTTTTAAATTGGTATTGCCTTCTATAAAATCTGCTACATACGGTGTTACAAACGTCACAAATACAAATATCACAACCCATGCCGCCAATGAATATATCATCCGTAAAAAACCGGTAAAATAACCGGCAACAGCAAAGAGAACAAAAATAATAATGACAGTAATTTCTAATCCATTCATAGGCTTCTCCTTTATTTTAATTTCACTTTTTCTATTACACCGTCTAAAATAAAGGTATACCGTCTGCCTAGACTGCCCGAAAATATCTTATGTAATGCCTGATCAAACTTATAGGTAAACCTTTTTACACCGCGTAAAGTGTAAATTTCACATTCATGTTCATTTCGGATACATATTTCATGGTTTCTCAAAAATTCAATATCTTGATAATCCATTTTAAACGTCTGTTCCATCTGAAGTTTGCCTTTCATGTCATAAATCTCCATCTTATGGCTGTTTCCGCTGTCTTCTCTGCTGTATACAAGACCAAAATAGCTCTCTTCATAAAAAACACTCTTTACCTGCTGTTTCAAATCCAGCACAGACGTCTCTTTTGGACTTTGTTTTCCCTCATATAAAATGACTTGATGATCGCCAAATGCAATCATTCTGTCGTTTGATACAAATTTAATTTCGGGTATAATGGTGTCCTCGTAAACATAACTGCCTACCATATTATCAATTTCATTCTGGCCGGCCGCCCCAAAGTTATAGAAGGTAATCGTCGTATTCGCTTTTCCTTTGCTAATGTCTAAAATAGATACTGCAAGTTTATTCGCATCATTTGAAAGGGAAATATCCAGCGGATATCCGCTGTTTGCCACATGAATTTCACCAGAAGCAAGACTATCCCCAGTCTTATTATATAATTCTAAATAGCTCGTCCCATCTGACTGGGTAAGTACTGCGATTGTTCCCTGATTTGCAATACACACTGCTTCAATTGGTTTCCCGGTTTTAATCGAGCCTTGTACTCCGGCCGTATTCATAATATATATCTGGTTTCCCTGTAAATCGGCAAGCGCCGCATAGTTTTCACAAATATCTGCCGATGGGTTTTGCATTTCATACGCCTGATTCCAAATTAAATTATCTGACATGTCCGTATAAAATACGCCGTCATTATTATAACGAAGAATACGCCCGGCAAAGCTTTCATACTTTGCGGACGCACTTTCTCCCCGTTCCACCTCGGAACTGACTGCATAATCCTGATACTCTTTCAACTCAAAATATATGCCTGCCGCCGCAATCAGAATTGCAATGACCGTAACTGCTGACGCAATACTCAATGCAATTCTCTTTCTATGACGGCGAATTTTTTTTTCCATTTCTTCAACATTGGCTTCTACTGCACGAAAACCCTGTTTTTCTGTATCTGACATAATACCTTACTCCTAATTTTGGGATTTGCTTTTCTATTATAGCATATCTAAATTGTTTCAGGCTACTATTCTAAAATTTTTTTATGGAAGCACTATTTTCTGTCCTACATAAATAAAATCTTGGTCGTCAATCCCATTTGCTTCACACAATTTGTCCATCATGCCATATGTTTCATATATCTTATAACAGATTTGCCTAAGACTGTCCCCCTGTTTTACTACATAATATCCTTGTGCGCGAAATGTTTCTGCCTCAGACAAAACTGGCTGCACCTCTTCTTCCTTAGATTTTGGCTCTTCATTTTCCGGCAAAGATTCTGGCGGCAGAGGCTCCTGTGTTGCTGTTTCCTCTAAAGGTATATTTGCCGTCTCTTCCGGCGCTGCATTTTCCATTTCTGCTGTTTGGGAAGTTTCTGACGCTTCCTGAGGCTTAGGCGGCGTTTGGTTTTCGTCTTTTAAATCTGCTGCGTCTTCTATGGGAAGAATATTTCCGCTAATCGTTTCTATCGCAACTTGATTTTGGAGAGGCGCAATCTCCTGCTCAGTAGACTCAAAAACATTCGACATTACAGATATTGTCTGTTCCATATTTTCCATCTTTTGAATATTTCCCAGAAGAATCACACTGACTGCACACAACACGATAATTGTCAGCATTGACGTCAGATATGACAAAATTCCCGTTTTTTGTTTACTGGCGCGTTCTTTTTTCGCCATCATCATTGTACGGTAATTGACTGCCGCTCTGTCGTTTACTTCTTCCGGCTTTGCTTCTGTTCCAAATAACGCCTCCCTTTTGCTAATCATATATTCCTGCATTTGAGGATTTTTTTCATAATAAATGAAATATCCTTCTTTTTTTGCGAGACAGCCTTCTTTCCACGTAAAAAAAGCTTCTTCTCGTTCTTTTGAATCCATTAAGAAGAAAAACTGATACTGACTGACAAAATTTCTGCGGTGCATTTCTTCCATTTCTGCAGTAATCTCAAGCGTATTGCCCGGAATATCAAGTACCCATCCCACAATTTCACAATTTTCGAAGTACTGATGCATTTCTCTATGTATCCTTCTCCAAGTCCGCTCATTAAACTCAGGCAGTATATCCGGATACTCGCTGTCTTCTACCTGTATGGCTCCGCTGACAAATGCGCAGCTTCTGTTGGAAAAATGATTGATTTCCCCTAAAAGTATCAGCAATCTCGGAAAAATTTCTGTCTCCATACCGTTTAGCTGGGCAGGATGAAGATATGTGTAGACATAATCTTCCATATAAATCCGAAAATCTTTTTCGGGATTTCCAATCTGACGTATATTTTTCGGAAGTTTATTTTCTATATTCTCTTCTGTTTTCGTTGTCTGCTGTACAATTTCAATCATATACTATCCCTTCTTCCTCGTTTTCACAGCTTGTCCTCAATTCAGCTTAACATTACCACAGGTCTATTGAATTTTTTGCAATTCCTTGTAAGCGAAGGCGAAAAAATATCGACAAAAAAACACGTCAGATTCCAAATCCAACGTGTATAATGTCATATTTAAAGCTCTCTCCTGCCTTCTAATGCACGCAGCAGAGTTACTTCGTCAATATACTCTAAATCTCCTCCCACTGGGACGCCGCTTGCGATTCTCGTCACTTTAATTCCTGTAGGCTTAATCAGCTTACTGATATACATTGCTGTTGTTTCTCCTTCCAGACTGGAGTTTGTAGCTATAATGACTTCATCTGCATCTTTTTGCAATCGCTGCAGCAGTTCTTTTAAACGTATATCGCCTGGGCCGATTCCAAGCATTGGTGAAATCGCTCCATGCAGGACATGATAAACCCCTTCGTATTTTCCGGTTTTTTCATAAGCAGCTAAATCTCTGCTGTTTTCGACTACCATAATTGTACGGTGGTCGCGTTTTTCATTTTTACAAATTGGACAGCGTTCATTATCTGTCAAGGTAAAACACTCTTGACAATACTGTACGTTATTTCTAGCCTCTATAATTGCGTTTGACAGCTTTTTTGCATTTTCTTTGGGCATATTTAAAATATGAAATGCCAATCGTTGTGCTGATTTGCTTCCGATTCCCGGCAGACTCATTAATTCTTCTACCAGCCGGTTAATCTGATGACTGTAATAATCCATATTCTTCCGTCCTTAGAATGGCATTCCGCCCAAACCGCCGCCGATTCCTCCTGTAATCTTAGACATGGAAGATGCAGAGATTTCCTCTAACTGGCGAAGCGCTTCATTGACTGCCGCCATAACCAAATCTTCCAGCATTTCGATATCGTCCGGGTCGACAACTTCTTCTGATAATTTGACTTTTGTTATTTCTCGTTTGCCTGAAACAGTTACTTCCACTGCACCTCCGCCTGCTGCCGCAGTAATTTCTTTTTCTTCTAATTCTTTTTGCGCTTCTTCCATTTGGCGCTGCATTCTCTGTGCCTGTTTCATAAGATTGTTCATATTTCCTGGCATTCCACCTGAAAATCCACCTCTTTTTGCCATTTTATTTCCTCCTGATTTTATTCTTCAAACTCTACTTCAGTTTTGATGACATGATTTATTAGCTTATCCAAATCAATGTCCTTATCATTAAAAGGACCGCTTGTATCGCTTTCCTTTATGATTACCGCCACCTGCTTTCCTATATGTTCTGTGATGGTATCCTCTAACTGTTTATGCTCATCTGGCCTGTTAAAATAGCCTGCGGCCATCTTATCTTCAAATAGCAGCATAAGCTCGTTCCCGCTGCCCAGTGTCAATTTTGCCTGATTCAAATACGTTCTGGAAAGCCCCGGCATAGAAGAAACAATATTTCTCCAGTTTTTGACTGCCTGTTTTACATCTTCTGGTACTGCTTTTGGAACTGCAGGAGTTTCATTTTGTTTCGGAAAATCAGACGTTGGTACAGCTTCTTTTTTGGAAGGCGGCAGTGTAATCCCTTGTTCCATCTGCTTTTCTAACTGCTCAATCCGGCCAATCAAAGATGAATAGTCTTGCTCCATCTGCGGCCTGCACAATTTAATCAATGCTATCTCAAGCAATATCCGCTTTTGAGAGGAATATTTCATCTGTCCAGATAACTCTGAGAAAATACGAATATAACGGATTAATGTATCTTCATTGATTTGTTCTGTTTCTTCCAAAAGCCGCTCCATATTTTCTGCCGACAGATCCAACGCATCAGACATCTCATTGGACGCTTTTAATAAAAGAAGATTTCTCATATACCAAGTGAAATCAATTACAAACTGTCCCAATTCCCTGCCGTCTGCAATCAAACGCTCTACGGTCAAAACAGCGCCTAATGTATCCTGCTTTATAACTTTTCGCAAAAGTTCACTAAATACTTCTGTATCTACTGCTCCAAGAACATCCAGTACGTTCTCATACGTCAGCGTCTGTCCAAGATAAAATGATATGCACTGATCCAACAGGCTTAACGCATCACGCATCGCGCCGTCAGCGGCTCTTGCAATATAACGGAGCGCTTTTTCTTCCGCTGTTATCTGCTCTTTTTCTAACAATTCTCCTAAACGCTCATAAATAATATCCACAGAAATCCGCTTAAAGTCATATCTTTGGCATCTGGATAAAATTGTCACCGGAATTTTATGCACTTCTGTGGTTGCCAGAATAAATATCACATAAGACGGCGGTTCTTCCAACGTTTTTAATAATGCGTTAAACGCCCCGATAGAAAGCATATGCACTTCATCAATAATATAGACTTTATACTTTCCCTCTGTGGGGCGGTAGGCAACTTCTTCCCGAATTTCACGAATACTTTCTACTCCATTGTTGGACGCCGCATCTATTTCTATTACATTCATAGAAACACCCGAAGCGACAGTCCGGCAGGAGGCACATACTCCGCATGGGCTGCCGCTCTGAGGCTGTTCGCAATTCACCGCTTTGGCAAATATCTTGGCAATCGTGGTTTTACCAGTTCCTCTTGTTCCGCAAAACAAATACGCATGTCCAATCCTGTCAGCTTCAATTTGATTTTTCAATGTCGCAACAATATGATTCTGTCCCTTAACGTCCTCAAATTCCTGTGGACGGAATTTTCTGTACAGCGCAGTATAAGACATGTTAAATCCTCACTTACTTTTACTATATAAAGAAATTTAATTTCCAAAACTGATTCCCATAAATTGTGCTTCTTTGATAATCTGGGAATCCGGTTCTACCATTTTAAGCTTACCTGCTACTTTTTCCAATGGTACGCGCACTATTTTACTAGCTTTTACTGCAATCATGTTGCCGTAATCTCCGTCAATAATTGCCTGCGCCGCCTCTGCTCCAAGCCTGCTGCAAAGCACACGGTCATATGGACACGGGCTTCCGCCCCGCTGGGTATGTCCTGGAACTGTAACCCTCGTATCAATTCCAGTTTTCTTTATGATGAGGTCGGCAACCTCATAAGAAACAGAAGGATATTTGGATGATTCTATTTTTTTCTTATACTCTTTTTTGCTCAGTTTCGCATCTTTTTTGGAAATCGCGCCTTCTGCAACTGCAAGAATTGTAAAGCCTTTACCGTCTTTGGAGCGTTTTTGGATAGCTTCGACTACTTTATCAATATCATATGGTATTTCAGGCAAAAGTATAATATCCGCGCCTGCTGCTAATCCGGCATATAATGTCAGCCAGCCAACTTTATGTCCCATAACTTCTACGATAAATACACGGCTGTGGGAAGACGCCGTCGTATGGATACAGTCTATGACGTCTGCTGCAATGTCAATCGCACTCTGAAAACCAAATGTCATATCTGTGCCATAAATATCGTTGTCAATTGTTTTTGGCAGATGTATGATGTTTAGACCTTCTTCTCTCAGCAGATTTGCCGTCTTTTGTGTTCCGTTGCCGCCTAAAATAACAAGGCAGTCCAAATTCAGTTTATAATATGTCTGCTTCATGGCTTCTACTTTATTCAGGCCGTTTTCATCTGGTTCACGCATTAATTTAAACGGCTGACGGGAAGTTCCTAAAATCGTCCCGCCTTTCGTTAGGATTCCCGAAAAATCTCCTGACGTCAGCAAACGGTATTTACCGTAAATCAAGCCTTTATAACCGTCGAAGAAACCATATACTTCTAATCCGTCTACGTTATTGCTTAATCCTTTTACTACCCCGCGCATTGCGGCATTTAATGCCTGGCAATCGCCGCCGCTCGTCAACAAACCAATTCTTTTCATAATATTGCAGTCCTTTCTATTGTTATTTTTCTTTTCATATATGCCTTTGACATTTGCCTGTTTTTTATTATAATATATTTTCTTTTTCTCTACAATAGCGGTATGCAGAAAAGGATGTTTGAATTAACGTTCTTTAAACCTTTACCATAAATTTCATATTTTATTTATAATATTAAAAAAATTTTCCAAATTTATTCAAACTAAGAACACATTTCCCATTTATACTGTATCTATAAACAAAGGAGTTGTAAAGTCCTGCGGGGCTTGGTCGGCTCCGGCAAAAAGCAATCCCGAAAGGGTTTTCATATATTTGCATTTCATACTTTTCTCCTTTCCCTGTACCAGACATCTGGTTACAGGGATTTTTCTTTCTCTGCGATTGTCTCTAAAAACCGTTTTCCATATTTTTGGCACTTATTTTCACCTACTCCATTGATTTCCAAAAATGCTTCTTTTGTTTTCGGTTTTTTTGCCGCCATCTCTTTTAATGACTTATCGCTAAATACAATATAAGGAGGAATATGTTCTGCTTTTGCCAGCTCCATCCGCAATTTCCGTAATTTTTCAAAAAGACTGTAATCCATATCTCCAAGCGCAACGGTTTCTTTGGGTTTCTTTTTATGTTCACGCTCTTTAGCTGCTTTCATTATAACAGGCGTCTGTAAAAAAACATCTTTTGATGTTTCTGTCAGCTTCACCACCGGATATTTATCATCTGTTACGAAAAGATATTGCTTTTGGCATAAAAATTGAATTACCTGGCGAATACGGAAAACAGGCACATCCGCCAGCTTTCCAAAACAAGGATTTTCTACCATTCGATTCTGTTTTAATTTCACCGACTGGCTGCCGCGCAGCGTTTCTGTTATGACTGTCATGCCAAACCGCTGACCGCATCTTTTGACACATTCTATGACTGCCTGCGCTATTTTTGTTACGTCAATATCTACAAATTCTGTCAGGCAGTTTGAACATTTTCCGCAATAATTACTGGTATACTCTCCAAAATAACGCAGTACAAAATCCCTGAGACATTCGTTTGTCGTACAATAAAATGTCATTTGTTTTAAACGCTCCCTGTCTCTTTCTTTTACAAACTGCATATCTTCTTCTGTTAATGCCTCATTTTCGACTTCCTGCTCAATCAAAAACTGATTTAAAGCAACGTCCTGCGGCGCATATAAAAGAATACACGTCGCTTCTTCCCCATCACGCCCAGCTCTGCCTGCTTCCTGGTAATAACTTTCAATATTTTTAGGCATATTATAATGAATCACAAACCGGACGTTTGATTTGTCGATTCCCATTCCAAAAGCATTCGTCGCAACCATGACAGGAGAAATGTCATATAAAAAATCATCTTGATTTTGCTGCCGCTCTTTATCGGAAAGGCCCGCATGGTATCTTGTCGCTGGTATTCCACGTAAAAGAAGCTTCCCGCAGACTTCTTCCACAGTCTTGCGGGTCAGGCAGTATATAATTCCGCTTTCCGCAGGATGTTGGGCCAGGTAGTTTATAACCTCCGCAAATTTATCTTTTTTTGTACTCACTGTATAAAACAAGTTCTTTCTGTCAAACCCCGTCGTAACCATTTCCGGCTGCTGCAAATCCAATGCAGCAAGAATATCTTCTCTGACTTCGCTTGTTGCGGTTGCGGTAAATGCGCTCACTACCGGACGTACGGGCAAAAGCCGGATAAATTCTGATATTTTTAAATAGCTCGGCCTAAAGTCCTGCCCCCACTGGGATACGCAATGCGCCTCATCCACTGTTACCATGGAAATCTTAACCTGTAAAGCAAAACTCAAAAATTCATCTAATAAAAGCCGTTCCGGCGCAACATATATAATTTTATATCTTCCAGTTTTGGCCAATTCCAATGCCTTATGATATTGTCCCGCCGTCAGGGAACTATTCAAAAAAGCTGCGTGAATGCCCGCCTGATTTAATGTCCCAACCTGATCTTTCATTAGCGAAATCAGGGGAGACACGACAAGCGTAATTCCTTCCATTAAAAGCGCCGGCACTTGATAACACAAAGACTTTCCGGCTCCCGTCGGCATAATTCCAAACACATCTTGTCCATTCAAAAGAGCATCTATCAAAGTTTCCTGCCCTTCACGGAAAGAATCGTATCCAAAGTACTTTTTTAAAACTTGATTTTTATCCAAAATAACCCTCCGAAGTATGAATATTTCCTATAAAAACAACAGATACTGTTTGCGAATCCAAAAAACATCAAATATAAAGGAGATTTCTATGATTCTATCAGAAAAAGAAAACACTATTTTAAAAGACCTGCAGACACAGGAAAAAGTCTGCATGGAGCATTACAATTTGTGTGCCAGCACAGCAAAAGACGGATGCCTGAAAGATTTATTTACCCAGATAGCCAAAGACGAACAGGATCACTATCATTTCCTCGGCCAGTTAATGAACGGAGAAATGCCCTCTTACAAATCTACCGATTCTGCCGCTTCCAAAGCAAGCTCCTATCAGCCAAAAGCAGCATATAATTCGGGAAGCAATCAGACAGATAAACAGCATGACGCGCTTCTTTGCTCTGACAGTATCGGAAATGAAAAAATGGTATCTTCTGATTATAACACAAATGTATTCCAATTCGGAAACAGCGAGGTACGCAGACTGTTAAACCACATTCAGACACAAGAGCAGGAACATGCAGAAATGATATATAAATACAAACAAGCCAATTCTATGAACTAAATATAATTCCATTCTGCCAGACGAAGCGCCCAAAAACGCGCTTCATCTGGCATTTTGTCTATTATAGTACATTCTTTTGAATGGAACAAGACAAAGTTTATGAAATCGGCATTCCTTCTTTGAGCGCTTCCCGCTGCACATAAAGAGCGCCGTCTTTTTTCGTCCCCATAAACCATTTTACCAAATTCATCTGCATATTTTCAATTTCTATCGCTGTAATCCCCCATGGATGGACACAGCTTCCGGCGTTTATATATAACGTATCTTCAACCAAATGCGGCCTGTGCG
Organism: uncultured Lachnospiraceae bacterium; assembly: GCA_910586355.1. Lineage (GTDB taxonomy): Bacteria > Bacillota > Clostridia > Lachnospirales > Lachnospiraceae > Roseburia_B. The sequence goes on along the minus strand of CAJUHJ010000032.1, from coordinate 3,677 downwards.
AATGTCCGGCCAATAAATAGATATTCTTTTCTTCCGCGGCCCGAAGCATGACTTTTTCATATTTTTCTACTTTTTTATAATTACGCGCTGCGCTCGTTGGGTCGTTTACCCCAAACAATTCCAAAGGTTTCCACAAATAACGTACCAAAAAACGGGAAAAACGCCAGCAGACCGAATTAAAAAAATCTGCCTGATGTCCATGAATAATATAAATATCCCTTCCGCCTTCCTGATTTTTTAATAGAATACTTTCCGGCAGTTCTTTCTTAAGTTCCATATCATGATTCCCATATATTCTGCAGAATTTTTTTCTTCTCTGAAAACACTCAAATTTACAATAAACATTTTTATGACATTCCCGAATCTGCTTCGTACTGCGATTCTCCCAAAGTTCTTCGCCGTCTCCTAATTCCAAATAATAAAAACCCTCGGAGTAATAATGCTCCAGCGCTGCAAAATACAAATGCTGATTCCGCAGAAAATTATCCGACATATTCCCGGTTCCCCTATGGCAGTCTCCAAACACAACGTATCTGCTGCACCTGCAAAGAGGCAGTTCCACTCCATTTTTAAACGCCTGTTCAATTCTTTGTTCAGAACTCATTTTTTCACCCGAACTTTTCTTCCAAACGAATGCAGCCTTAACATATGCTGAAAACACCATGGAAGCTGTTCGTATAAAAACAACATCCTATCCTCAGTCCTCTTAAAAGGATGCGTCGCAATCTGGTATAATCTGCAGTAAAAACGATTTATGCACTGTACCAGACTTCTATGTAATGCAGCAAATTTATTCGATTTTAAAAGCGTGCCGCACGAGCGATCTAAAGTAACCATTACACGGCGTCCCCTCACCCTGTACTGCCAGCGTAAGCATCCCGCCTCCTTAAGCCCCTGTTCAAACGCTTCTGCTGCTGCAATATCGGAAAACGTAATTGTCACATACATAAAAAGCTCTTTGGGCTGGCTGAACATTCCCATTCGAAATGCTGCCAGCCACCAGTGATATTTTTTCAATGTAAACAATTTTTGCCCCCGCTTTTCCAGGCAAATTCCAATCAACGGCATTTCTTCATCGGAAACCGCATTATAATGAACCCATTTCCTCTGATTTTTTGGAATCAGGCGGTTTGCATGGTACACACCCACCTCCGCTCCGGTATTAATCCCATACTGCCCCTTCCAAAATTCAATCAGCCATGTTTTATCCCGATAGTCAAAATAAACCGGAAACACATCCATAATCATATTAAAATTAGGAGACAGATTATCAAATAACGCTTCATATCCTTCTTTTCTCTGCCATGCATTTCGCCGGCTGACAAAAATATCCTGTCCCGGTTCATACAAAAACCCAAACGGAGCCGTTAAATCCGAAAGCAGTTTCTGTTTTTCTTCCCTGCCCATATGACGGATTTTGCTTTTACACATTTCACGCCGCCAAATTGCCCAAATCAACAATATCAAAAACAGCGCCAGAAAAATCCATCCCATTTTTTCCATTCCCATTTTCTGCACCTTTCTTTTTTTTACTAACATATGCAGAAATGAAATTATCGTACTAAAAAATCTTCTCAGGATTTTATCACTATACAACGAAAAAAACAGCAGCCACTAAACAAAGTAACTGCTGTTTTTCACATATCCTTACATCATTCACGTTAATTCCCAGTCATATTACAGGAAGATATATTTACAGATAAATAATACCGCTAAAACATACATCAACGGTGTAATTTTTTTAGACTTGCCGCAAACTAAATGAATCACTACATAAGAAATGACTCCAATTGCGATACCCTCTGAAATACTATATACCAACGGCATTGCCAGCATACATAAATATGCTGGAACAGCTTCCATAACGTCGTCAAAATCCACTTGCAAAATAGAAGAAACCATCAGAAAACCGACAAAAATCAATGCCGGAGCAGTTGCAAATCCGGGAATTACTGTAAAAATCGGGGCAAAGAAAATTGCCAGGAGGAATAAAAATCCAGTTACCACAGACGCAAGCCCCGTTCTGGCGCCTTCCCCTACGCCGGCAGAACTTTCTACAAACGTAGTTGTAGTAGAAGTTCCAAAAACAGCGCCAACTGAAGTAGCAATTGCGTCTGCAAGCAGCGCCGGCCTGATTCGCGGAAGTTTTTCATCTTTATCCAGCATACCCGCTTTTGATGATACACCGATTAATGTTCCAATTGTGTCAAACATATCAACAAACAAGAAAGATAATAAAACAACAATAAAGTTAAATATTCCAACATTTGAAAAATCAGCCTGAAAACACTGTCCAAACGTATTGCCAATTGCTGTAAAATCCGTCATGGCAAAGGCAGGAATTAAAGAATAAAATCCAGCTTCGGCATCCACCGTATAAACCCCAATAAGTTCCATCAAAATTCCCAGTATCCATGTCGCTACAATGCCGATTAAAATAGAACCCTTTACGCCTTTGATATACAATACCACCGTCACCATAAGGCCTACTAAAGATAAAACGGCACATATCCCTTGTGTATTCCAGTTTCCGGCAAAATCTACATAAGATACCAAGGTAGAATCATTTGCAACAACGATATGCGCACCCTGAAGCCCGATAAATGCAATAAACAATCCAATCCCTGCACTAACGCCTTTTTTTAACGTCGACGGAATTGCATCAAAAATTGCCTCTCTGACATTTGTCAAAGATAATACAATGAATATCAGGCCTTCCACAAATACCGCCATCAAAGCGACCTGCCAGGAATATCCCATAGCGCCGCAGACAGTAAATGAAAAATACGCATTTAATCCCATTCCCGGCGCAAGCGCAAATGGATAATTTGCCAGCAGCGCCATTGCCAGAGTACCAACAAATGAAGCTAAACAAGTCGCAATCAGCACTGCCGTAGCATCCATATTGGAACCAAATTCATTGCTAAGCAAGTTAGGGTTTACTGCCAGAATATATGCCATTGTCATAAAGGTCGTAATTCCCGCTACGATTTCGGTCTTAATTGTTGTATGGTTTTCACTTAATTTGAACATTTTTTCTAACATTACTTCTCTCTCCTGTTCTTTATTTGCCTTCATATGTAATCACAGAGGCAATATCATATTTTGAAAGTTTGTCTCTGCCTTTTAATCCGGCTAGTTCCATTAAGAAAATGATTTTTATGACTTCTCCGCCAAGTTCCTCGATAAGCTGTGTACAAGCTTCAATCGTACCGCCTGTTGCAATTAAGTCGTCGACCAATACTGCTTTCTGTCCTGGGACAATAGAATCTCTGTGCATTTCGATTTCTGCACTTCCATATTCCAGATCATATTTTGCAGATATTGTTTCACAAGGAAGTTTTCCTTTTTTACGTACGGGAACAAATGGTTTGCCAAGCGCATATGCAATCGGTACGCCAAAAATAAATCCCCTGGACTCTGTTCCCACGACGACGTCAAAATCCACACCCTCTAACAAGTGAAGCATGGAGTCAATTGCCAGCTTTAGTCCTTCTGCATCCTGTAAAACAGTCGTAACATCCCTGAAAATAATGCCCTCTTCTGGAAAATCCGGAATGTCCCTTACATACTCTTCGATCCGCTTCATCTTTTGCACCTCCTTTCAAAAAATTAATATGAAATAGGCGTTTGCGAAACGCCAGAACCCACATAAATACGGGATTCTTTTTGTTACA
>CAJUHJ010000031.1 GCA_910586355.1 uncultured Lachnospiraceae bacterium | reverse complement strand
AAAGGAAGCTGCCGCTTCACGATTATTCAATCGTTAAAGCGACAGTTCCTTTTTGCATTTTTGGAATTACTGTTCAATGTTTATATTCTGCACAAAAACAAATAAACTGTTCTAATGATTTTGGGAGATTTTTATTTTTACGGTATACAAATCCCACCTCCCGTTTTGGAATTGGGCGCTTTAGCGGAAGTTCTGTCAGGCTCTTATTTTTTAATTCCTCTTTTACAAAACTGCGAATTACACATGCTGTTCCAAGGCCGATTTTTGCGAATTCAATTAAAAGATCCATATTTGAAACATCAATGGATTCCTGTACGATAATGTGGTTTGTCTGAAGATAATTGTCAATATACTGCCTTGTCATATTCTGCTTATCTAAAAGCATGAGAGTGGAATTTGTAAGAATCTGTTCGTTTGTCATGCCGTGGGTTTTGATATTTTTAAGGCAGCTGTCAGAAGCGACAAAAATATCTTCAATTTCTTCAAAAGAGTCAAATTGAATGAGTTTTAGGTTCTGGGGTTTTCCAACAAGTCCAATATCAATTTTATTTTCCTCTAACAGTTTTAATGTTTCATTGCTGGACTGGCAGGCAATTGAAATGCTGATATGCGGGCAGCGGTTCATAAAGGCTTTTAAATAGGGGAGTAGGAGATATTTGCAGAGGGTAGAACTGACGCCGATTTTTAGATGCCCGATGCCAAGTTCCATGGACTGCTGTAATTTTTCTTCTCCTAAAGAGAGCGTTTCAAACGCTTGTTTCACATAGGAATACAGCAGTTTTCCTTCTTCTGTCAAAGTTATGCCGCGGGAACTGCGTTCAAACAGTTTACAGCCTAAAGAGTCTTCTAATTTCTGAATGGATTTGCTGATAGCAGGCTGGCTGATATAGAGTTCTTTTGCGGCTTTTGATATATTTTTTGCATTAGCCGCTGCATAAAAGATCCGATAGGAAGTAAGATTTTGCTGCATATGCTTTCCTTTCTCTTTGTAAATTATGGAATAACTTTACTATATCATAACTTTTAGTTATGGTAAATATATTTAATATGTATTTCTCTTATAGTGAACAATATGTTAGAATAACATTTGATAAAACACTCACACAATTTAAAAACAGGAGGTATTGCTGCATGGGAATGACAATGACCCAGAAAATACTTGCGGCACACGCAGGATTAGATACAGTACAGGCAGGACAGTTGATTGAAGCTGATTTAGATCTTGTACTTGGAAATGATATTACTTCTCCGGTAGCGATTCACGAAATGGAGAAGATGAAGACCGAGGGCGTCTTTCATAAGGATAAAATTGCGCTTGTCCTTGACCATTTTGTACCAAATAAGGACATAAAATCTGCACAGCATTGCAAATGCGTCCGTGAATTTGCATGTAAACATGAGATTAGCAATTATTTTGATGTAGGAGAAATGGGGATTGAACATGCGCTGCTGCCGGAAAAAGGACTGACCGTTGCGGGAGATGTGATTATCGGAGCTGATTCCCATACTTGTACGTACGGCGCATTAGGCGCATTTTCGACAGGAGTCGGAAGCACTGATATGGCGGCTGGAATGGCAACTGGAAAAGCATGGTTTAAAGTGCCTTCTGCCATAAAATTTAATCTGGTAGGAAAGCCGGCAAAATGGATTAGCGGAAAGGATATTATTCTGCACATTATCGGAATGATAGGCGTAGACGGAGCGCTGTATAAATCTATGGAATTTGTCGGCGACGGTATACAGTATCTTTCGATGGACGACCGTTTTACAATTGCAAACATGGCAATTGAAGGCGGTGGCAAAAACGGAATTTTTCCAGTGGATGAATTGTGCCAGGCATATCTAAAAGAACACTCTGTGCGTCCGTATAAAATCTATGAGGCAGATGAAGACGCTGTATACGATGAAGAATATACAATTGATTTAAGCGCATTGAAACCAACCGTTGCGTTTCCGCATTTGCCAGAAAATACAAAGACAATAGACGAGATCGGTGAAATTGCCATCGACCAGGTTGTGATTGGTTCCTGTACAAATGGAAGGCTGGATGATTTGCGGATTGCAGCGGAAATTTTGAAGGGGAAAAAAGCGGCAAAAGGCGTGCGCGTCATTGTAATTCCGGCGACCCAGAAAATTTACCTGGATGCAATGGAAGAGGGGCTGTTAAAAATCTTTATCGAAGCAGGGGCAATTGTCAGCACGCCGACCTGCGGGCCGTGTCTTGGCGGATATATGGGTATTTTGGCAGAGAAAGAGCGTTGTATTTCGACAACAAACCGTAACTTTGTAGGCCGTATGGGACATACGGAATCGGAGATTTATCTTGCCAGTCCTGCAGTTGCAGCGGCAAGCGCGGTGACAGGAAAAATTTCAGGCCCAGATGAAGTGATAGGAGGATAAATACATGAAAGCAGCACATGGAACAGTATTCAAATATGGTGACAACGTAGATACAGACGTCATTATTCCGGCAAGGTACTTAAATTCTTCTGATCCCAAAGAGCTGGCACAGCACTGCATGGAAGATATTGACAAAGCATTTGTAAATCAGGTAAAAGACGGCGATATTCTGGTTGCCGCCAAAAATTTCGGCTGTGGTTCTTCCAGGGAACATGCGCCGATTGCAATTAAGGCGGCTGGGATAAGCTGTGTCATTGCAGAGACGTTTGCCAGAATATTTTACCGGAACGCAATTAATATTGGACTGCCGATTGTAGAATGTAAAGAGGCAGCGCAGGAAATCGAAGCAGGCGACGAGGTAGAAGTGGATTTTGATTCGGGAGTCATTACAGATAAGACAAAAGGCACGACATATCAGGGTCAGGCGTTTCCGGAATTTATGCAGAGAATCATTGATTGTGAAGGATTGGTAAATTATATTAACCAAAAGTAGGTTTATTATTACAATATTATTAATTTTCTCGTCTCTATGTCCATTTTTTTGCAAAGTAGAGTATAATAAACATGACCGTTTAGCGTAAAGCTGAATCGTTACAGATAGACAGAAATGCAAAAAAGGAGTGAAAGTATGAGTCGCAGAAAAAGAAGAGCCAGGGTGTTGCGCAGGTCTTTACTGCTGGCATTAGGTACTGTTCTGTTTCTGATAATTGGGCTGTATGTGTACTTTGGATTCTATTTCCGTTCACATTTCTTTTACCAGACCAGCATAGAAGATATAGATGTTGGCGGTATGACAGCCGAAGAAGCGGTGGAAGAACTGCGTTTAGAAGTCAAAGATTATCTGCTTGTCATGCAGGACAGAGACGGAAATAAGCACCAGATTTTAGGCAGGGATTTTGATTATGACTACAAGCCTTTCGGAGAAGAAGAAAAACTGATTGAAGGTCAGTCGTCATTTTTCTGGCCGTTTCATCTTGCAAAAGATAAAAAATTAGAAATGGAAAAGAGCATTACTTATGATGAGGATTTATTAAAAGAAGCCGTCTTTTCTTTGGATTGTTTAAAGGAAGAGCAGATGCAAAAACCTCAGAATGCATCGATACAGATGACAGAAGAAGGATATAAGCTGATACCAGAGAATCAGGGAAGCTATCTGATAAAAGATAAATTATATGCCAGGGTCAAAGGAGCCGTTGATGCCGGAGAGAACGAATTTACTTTTACGGACGATCTCTATGAAAAACCACAAGTGACGGCGAAAGACCCTGTTTTATCAGAATGTATGGCAAAAATCCAATCCTTTTTTGGGGCTGAAATTACGTATGACATGGGCGAGGATAAAGAGGTTGTAGATAAAAGCGTTATTTCAGAATGGATTACCGTAGATGAAAATTACAATGTATCATTTGATGAAAATAAAGCCGCTTCCTTTGTTCAAAGCCTTGCAAGTAAATATAATACATATGGGGACGAACGCAAATTTTTGACAGCCAAAGGAGACAGTATCACTATTGGCGGCGGAGATTACGGCTGGGTAGTTGACAAGGAAGCCGAAAGAGAACAGTTAATCCAGGAAGTTAAAAACGGTGAAGTAAAGACAAGAGAGCCGTTGTATTCCCAGACAGCTGTCAGCCGCAATAAAAACGACATTGGAAGCACATATATAGAAATTGATTATACCAATCAGCATTTATGGTATATCGAAAACGGCACAATTAAAATAGAAACCGATATTGTATCCGGCAATATCAGCCGCGGAAACGGTTCGCCGGATGGAGTATTTAAAATTGTATATAAGCAAAGCCCCGCCGTTTTAAAAGGAGAAACCTATGAATCAGATGTGACCTATTTTATGCCCTTTGCATACAATGTAGGAATTCATGACGCATCCTGGAGAAACGGCAGGTTTGGAGGCACAATTTATAAAAATTCCGGTTCTCACGGTTGCATCAATGTTCCGGAAGAAATAGCAGAAAAACTCTATCAGACAGTTGAGAAAGACACTCCGGTTGTGGCATATTACAGGGAATCAGTAAAACTTACGGCAGAAAATACAAAAATAGCCAATTCTTATTCTTATTATGATGAAGAAAAAGAAAAGGCAAAAGAAGAGGAAGCAAGAAAAGCCGCGCAAGAAGCAGCTTCTAATACGCCGCCCTTAGAAGAAGGACAGCGGATTGCAGAAGATGGGAGTATAGAGCCAATACCATAGCAGATTAAAGAGACTCTAAATAGTGCAGATATTTTTTGGACAATTTTAAATCGGCATAAATTTGGGCATATTCTGCTGCGGACATATCAGGAATATAATTCTCAGAAAAATTTTTAGAAATTCCATGTGCAGCAGCAAGGTCAGCAGCTTTATTGTAAGCAATTGCAGCAATCGTTTCCTGATTAAAAATACCGACAAGATAATTGCCATTAATATGAATCCGGACTTCAAAGCAAGGTCGGCCTTTGCGGACAGCAGCAGTTACCCCATAATAACGGTTGATTACCATAATATTGGAATACCGGTAATCTGACGTATCGCCATTTACAAAAATATAATCCCTTCCCGCTGTGGCAAAGCTGCGAATGCCATAGCGGGATAAAATACTTGTCTGCATACCATATTCATTGACGAAAAGATGTCCGCCCCGCCTTAAAATCTTATGAGTAGAATAAAAAAACAAATCGTCAATATCAAATTTTAATTCTTCTTTTTCAGACAAGTAATATGAAAAATAATTTGTATGAAGATAAATCGGCGTTTTGATATAAATCTTATTATCCCGAAAGTTAAGCAGGCTAATCATCTTTTCAAATTTTAAAGCAGCCGTCTTTAGGAGATTTTCTTCCAAAGAAATATCAGTGTTTAATAACAATTCTGACGCCTCCACATAAGCACGATGCGCGTCAGACTCCAACTCAAAACTTCCAAGACTGATATGTTTGTTTTGATAAGTAATGCTGGAACGGTAATAAATCGTTCCATTTTTTTTGGTTGCTTGATAAACACCTGAAAGCATACAGTTCTCCTTTATAAAATAATATCCCCAACGTACGCCAGACATCCGACAGGGTATTGTTGAAATTTACTTTCCATTATTACCAAGATACATTTGTTATTATGATGGATTTAGCGCTTCTTAACAGTCCCATCAAATCATAGGAATTTGCGAACAGGACGTTCGCAAAAGCCCGAACTGCGCCATGGACGGCGCGTTTCGGGCGGTTTTGTCCGGTAACGACAAAAGAAGCGGGACTGTTTAGAAGCGCTTAATCCAAAAACACCAAAACAAAAGAAGTCCCTCTCCACTCCAGCCGTTCCCTGACGGGCCCCTTTCCATCCAAAACACATTCAAAACGAAACTATTTGACAGTTCATTTTAAGTTTTGTATAGTATAACATATGGCCTTACATAGTTGCAATGTAGTTTCTAACAACATAATTATCACTGGCAGAATGATTTATTAGAATTGATTTAGAAAGAGGAGAAAATATGGAATTAATATATGAAAGCACGAGAAATGCAGACGAGAAAGTAACGGCTTCACAGGCGATTTTAAAAGGGCTGGCGAATGACGGAGGTTTATTTGTGCCGTCAAAAATTCCAGCTTTGGCAGTGGATATTGATGAACTAGCGAAGATGACTTATCAGGAGACGGCATATGCTGTTATGAGTAAATTTTTGACAGATTTCACAGAAGAAGAATTAAAGAACTGTATTGACGCTGCATATGACAGCAAGTTTGATACAAAAGAGATTGCTCCTTTGGTATCTGTCGATAACGCATATTATCTGGAATTGTTTCATGGTTCAACAATTGCATTTAAAGATATGGCGCTGTCGATTTTACCGCATTTGCTCATTACTGCAGCAAGGAAAAATCAGGTGAAAAACGAAATTGTAATCTTGACGGCAACCTCAGGAGACACAGGAAAGGCAGCCCTTGCTGGATTTGCGGATGTGGAAGGAACCAAAATCATTGTGTTTTATCCAAAGCATGGCGTCAGCCCGATTCAGGAAAAGCAGATGGTTACACAAAAAGGAAAAAATACATTTGTCATAGGAATCAATGGGAATTTTGACGAGGCGCAGACCGGTGTAAAGAAAATGTTCTCGGATAAGAAACTCGCAGAAATGATGGAAGAGGGCGGTTATCAGTTTTCTTCTGCAAATTCTATTAATATTGGTCGGTTGGTTCCGCAGATTGTATATTATGTTTACGCATATGCAAAATTGTATGCAAAAGGGGAGATTTCAAAAGGAGAAAAAATTAATTTTGTTGTTCCGACTGGAAATTTTGGCAATATTCTCGCAGCGTTTTATGCAAAACAAATGGGAATTCCAATTGCAAAATTAATTTGTGCGTCCAATGAGAATAAAGTATTATATGATTTCTTTTCCACAGGAATTTACGATAAAAACAGGGAGTTTCTATTGACTTCTTCTCCGTCGATGGATATTTTGATTTCAAGTAATCTGGAACGGCTGATTTATTGGATTACAGGAAATCATGCAAAACAGAACTCAGAATTGATGCAGTCCCTCTCAAAAGAGGGCAAATATGAAATTACAAAAAAGATGAAAGAGCAGCTTTCGGATTTTTATGGAAATTATACGACGGAGAAGCAGACAGAACAAGTGATTCATAAGTTATATCAAAAAACGGGATATGTGCTTGATACGCATACAGCAGTAGCAGCAGGAGTTTATGCGAAGTATAGAGAGGAAACAAGGGATACTGCAAAGACGGTTATTGTGTCTACTGCCAGTCCATTTAAGTTTACCAGAAGTGTAATGAATTCTATTGATAAAGAAAAATACGATTCTATGACAGATTTTGAATTAGTGGATGAATTATCCAGGCTTTCCAAAACAAGTGTGCCGGCTGCGGTAGAAGAGATACGGAATGCTGAGATTTGTCATAAAACAGTGTGTGATTCAGAAGAGATGGAGGACATTGTAAAGAAGATTTTAAACATTGTATAAAAAGAAAAGCTGCCGCATTTGTGATTGAAAATCATCAAATACGGCAGCTTTTTTAAATTTTAAAAAAGAAATTTAAGGTTCCAAATGGATAAATGATTGGCAGAAGAATCATTTTTGTGGAACTGCTGATATATGTATTTTGTAAACTTACGGGCGGTTCTAACTCTAATTCAATTGATTTTTCGTTGGAAACATTTACGTTAAACAAACCGTTGTGTAAATTGAGAAAATCTTCAATGGATGCTTGTACATATTCATCATAATCTTGAAAGTCTTCCTGGACATATCTGGATGCAAATGCTATTGCGCTTTCTTCTTCTAAATCGAGATAAGATGTCAGGGAAAACTCTCCATTGATAATTTGAGCAGAACAATGGTTTGTTACATATTCCGTACATAAAATAGGGTTTAATGGTGTAAAATCTTCTCCAATAAAACGAATCAGATCGTTGAACAGCAGAGTTAAATATTGCAGAAGATAGCTTGGAATATTAGTAACAGAAATTAACAATAGGTTTTGAATCAATAATTGCAGATTTTCCTGCTGTTCACTTGCTGTTTCTAATTGGGAAAGTTCATTCTCCTCTTGATAGGAAGTAATTAAATTGTCTAGTTCTTCATCTGTTAAAGCGCCGTTTTCAACAAGTCCCTGTCCGATTTGCAGATAAATTGGCATTTGTTGGTGAAGCAGGGTTTCTACTTGCTCTTCTGTTAAAAAACCTGCTTCAATGGCAATCTCACCAAAACGCTTATTTTCATGGGTCTGACGAATTAGAATACTGTTTACCTGAGAAGCGCTCATGTAATTCATGTGTACGGCTAATGTACCGATTTTCGTATGTTTGGTATGCTGTTCTTCAATGGCTTTGATTAACTGTTCAGTGGAAACAGCCCGTTTGCTTAACAGATAATTTCCGAAAAATTGTGCGTACATTTATTCTCTCCCTTCAAATCTTGATTTAAGAATAGATTCTATCTGTCGGACGTTAAGCGGTTTTTGGATAAAATCTTTGGCTCCAAGCTGAATGGCCTGTCTCAGCTGAGCCTGTGTACCAACAGAAGATACGATTACAATATCGGCTTTTGGGTTGACTTCCATAATTTCAGCAATTGCAGAATGTCCGTCCTTGACTGGCATAACAATATCCAAAAAGACCATATCCGGCATATGTTCTTTATACAGGTCAATAGATTCTTGGCCGTTGGAAGCTTCTAAAATATTTTTGATGCCAAAAGAAGAAACAACGTCTTTCAATTGCTTTCTGGCTAAAATGGAATCATCACCTATTAAAATTTTTACATCCTCTAGTTTCATAGTAACCGCTCCTTTTTCGTATATAATATAAATATTTTATACTATATCTTGTAAACTTTCAATATTATTATAAGAATTCGAAAGGAAAATTTTAATAAAATTTTTCTTTTTCTGATTGCCAAACAATTATTTTCTGTATATAATAAGGACATTTAAAGGAAAGAGGCAAAAAAATGAATTATCTTGTAGTTTTTGATGGAATCATAGCATTTGTTGGAGTGTGCCTTGTATTTTCTGGTATACAAATGAAAAAGACTGGAGAACCCAGCACATTACTTGTCAGTCAAGAAGAAATTTCAAAATGCAAAAACAAAGAGAAATTTATTCTTGCAGTATATAAAAAAATGCTGGCGTTCGGATTCGTCTTGTTGTTATTTGGGATGATTAGTTTGTTAAATGATTTGTTTTTTCATATTGGAAGAATCTATGATGTGGCCCGGTTGGTTTTTCTTATTGTTTGTTTTTTTGCGCTAAGCCGGATTCGGGAAGACAGAGAACGTTATTTTTAAACTGCAAAAAATGCTGTATCAGTAAAATGATACAGCATTTAGTGTTTTATTACCGTTTTGACATAGGTATGTATTCTTTGTGTTCATCTACAAATTTGTATGCCGGACGCATAATTTTTCCACTATAAGAAAGTTCTTCTAATCTGTGGGCGCTCCAGCCGGAAATTCTTGCGATGGCAAAGATTGGCGTATAAAGTTCTAATGGAAGATTTAACATAGAATAGGCAAATCCACTGTAAAAATCCACGTTTGGGCTGACGCCTTTGTAGATTTTGCGTTCTTCGGCAATGATTTTTGGCGCCAAGCGTTCCACTAAAGAGTAAAGGGCAAATTCTTTATCCATACCTTTTTCTTTCGAAAGCCGTTCTACGAATGAATGGAATATAACAGCGCGCGGGTCGGATAGGGAATATACGGCATGTCCCATTCCATATATCAGGCCGGCGCGGTCAAATGCTTCTTTATTCAAGAGGGCGCGTAAATAATTGCCAACTTCCTCTTCGTCGGTCCAGTCTTTTAGTTTTTCTTTCATATCTTCAAACATTTGTACAACTTTAATATTTGCTCCGCCATGTTTGGGGCCTTTTAAAGAACCTAAAGATGCAGCAATAACGGAATAGGTATCAGTTGCAGAAGACGAAACGAGATGTGTTGTAAAAGTAGAGTTGTTTCCTCCGCCGTGCTCCATATGGAGAATCAGCGCAATATCTAAAAGTTTTGCTTCTAATGCAGTAAATTTAGAATCCGGCCTTAAAATATGAAGGATATTTTCTGCTGTGGAATATTCCGGTTTTGGCGGATGAATGAAAAGGCTGACCCCGTCATGGTAGTGTTTGTATGCCTGGTATCCATAAACAGATAAAAGTGGAAACAAACTAATCAGCTGTAAACATTGCCGTAAAACATTTGGCAGTGAAATATCGTCGGCAGCTTCATCATAAGAATATAAAGTAAGAACACTTCTGGCAAGCGTATTCATCATATCTTTGCTTGGCGCTTTCATAATAATATCTCTTACAAAACTGGTGGGTAACGTACGGTATTCGCTTAAGAGTGCTGTGAATTCTTTGAGTTCTTGATTTGTTGGAAGTTTTCCAAATAAAAGCAGATATGTACTTTCTTCAAAACCAAAATGACTTTGTTCTTCAATTCCCTTTACAATGTCCTTGACATTAAATCCCCGGTAATAAAGGTTGCCGTCGGTAGGAACAGATTTTCCGTTTTCCATTTTCGTGGAACAAACGTCGGATATCTGGGTCAAACCGACAAGTACGCCTTTTCCGTTTACATCACGAAGACCTCTTTTTACATCATATTCAGAATATAATTCTGGACGGATGGTTGCGGTCTCTTCACAAAGTTTGGAAAGTTTTAATATTTCAGGCGTTATTTCGCTATATGAATTTGAATGCATATTAGACCTCCCTTGTATACTATTTTGACATCATACCATAAAATGACAGTATGAAACAAGAAAAATCAAAAGTATTTAAAGAAATTTAAAAAAATTCATACTTCGTTTATAAAATTATAATTTGTATTTTAACTGGAAAAATGCGAAAATTTGGGGTATGATTTGGGAAGAAAAAGTGCAAAGGAGGAACAAATGAAAACAGAAGAATTATTTGCATATATTGATCACACAGCCTTGAAAGCATGTACAACGTGGGAAGAAATACAAACGTTATGTAAAGAAGCGCTGTCATACCATATGGCGTCCGTCTGTATTCCGGCGTGTTATGTAAAACGAGCGCATGATTTATTTCCGGAACTAAATATCTGCACAGTAGTTGGATTTCCGCTGGGTTATAGTTCCACTGAAGTAAAACTGGCGGAAACGAAACAGGCTTTGGAGGACGGAGCGCGTGAAATTGATATGGTTATCAATCTTTGCGATGTAAAAAACAGAGATTTTGCGAAAGTAAAAAAAGAAATCAATTCCTTAAAAAATCAAGTTGGAAGCCGTATTTTAAAAGTAATTATTGAGACCTGTTATTTGGACAAGGAAGAAAAAATTGCAATGTGCCAGGCAGTCACCCAGGCAGGGGCAGATTATATCAAGACGTCAACTGGTTTTGGAACAGCAGGAGCTTCTTTTGAAGACGTCCGCTTGATGAAACAACACATTGGCCCGTCTGTCAAAATAAAAGCTGCCGGGGGCATACGCAGCAGAGAAGATTTAGAGGCATATATTGCGGCCGGCTGCAGCAGAATAGGAACGAGTTCGGCAATTACGATGTTAAAAGGAGTATTATGAATTTTGAAAAATTAATTGAAGAAGCATACGAAGCAAAAAAACAGTCTTATGCGCCATATTCTGGTTTTCATGTGGGCGCGGCGCTGTTAGCTTTAGATGGAGAAATTTATAGGGGATGTAATATAGAAAATGCAGCATATTCTCCGACGAATTGCGCAGAACGGACGGCATTTTTTAAAGCTGTTTCCGAAGGAAAAAGAGAATTTGCGGCAATTGCTATTGTAGGGGATAAAAGAGAATTCCTTGCCCCATGCGGCGTTTGCCGGCAGGTGATGTCGGAGTTTTGTGATGCGAAACAGTTTAAGATTATACTTGCCAGTTCAAAAACGGAGTATGAAATATATACATTAGAAGAACTGCTGCCCCAATCTTTTTCCAAGGATAATTTATAAATATTTATAAATCGAAGAAATGTTCTGTGTAAAAATAAAATTTTTGTAAAAAAGATTGATAAAAAAAAAGACATAGTGTATATTTGTAAGTGATGAGTTTTAAGGACATATCATATATTTTTAAGGAGGAATATTTCATGGCAACAAAAGCGTATTATCCAATTGAAGAGATTGGAGCTGGAAAAGTTGGTTTTTCCAAAACACGTTCTATTATTGAAGGAGCTTTCTACGGAAATAACGTAGTAAAAGTTAGTACATTAAGGGAAGCATATGAGTTGGCTAAGAATTCACCGGGAACTATCGTAACAGATATGCCTGTATATAGAGGAGAGGAATTCGGTCTTGACAAAGATGCTAAGGTTCTGTTGTTTAACGACGGTGCAGTAACAGGACGTTATGCCGCAGCACGCCGTATCAAAGGCGAGCCGGGAGTAGATGCTGCAAAACTTGATAAGGTAGCAATGGACGCAGTATATGAATCTCGCTGGAAAACTATGTACCATGCAGAAGTATTCGTAGGGCTTGATCCGGAATTTATGGTAAAAGCACATCTTTTGATTCCGGAAGGAGAAGAAAACATCATGTATAACTGGATGTTGAACTTCCAGTATATGTCAGATGAATATGTGAAAATGTACAAAAATTCCAAAGCAGTAGGAGATGGAAAAGAGCCGGATATTTATATTTTCTCAGATCCGCAGTGGATTCCGCAGGAAAGACCAGACGTTGACTTTAGCTGCTTAAGCGATCCTTTGACATTATGTTATTTTGATACGGCAGAGAACTGCGCTTGTATCCTTGGTATGAGATATTTTGGAGAGCATAAGAAAGGTACTCTGACTATGGCATGGGCAATTGCAAATAGAAACGGATATGCTTCCTGCCACGGCGGACAGAAAGAATACACTTTAGCAGACGGTTCCAAATATGTTGCTTCTGTATTCGGTTTATCGGGCTCCGGAAAATCAACTTTAACACATGCAAAACACGGTGGAAAATATCCGATTACCGTATTGCATGACGACGCGTTTATTATAAATTCAGACACCTGTTCTTCAATTGCATTAGAGCCGACTTATTTTGATAAGACAGCAGATTATCCGACAGGCTGTGCAGATAATCAATACTTATTATCTGCTCAAAACTGTTCTGCTACAATTGATTCCGAAGGAAAGATTCAGTTAGTAACAGAAGACATCAGAAACGGCAACGGACGTGCAATTAAATCCAAATTATGGTCTCCGAACCGTGTGGATAAGATTGATGCTCCGGTAAACGCTATTTTCTGGATTATGAAAGACCCAACCATTCCTCCAGTAGTAAAATTAAAAGGTTCTGCATTGGCGTCTGTAATGGGAGCTACGCTTGCTACAAAGACTTCTACTGCAGAGCGTGTAGCGGCAGGAACAGACTTAAATGCACTTCGCATTGTTCCGTATGCAAATCCATTTAGGACATATCCTCTGGTAAATGACTATGAGAAGTTTAAGAAGTTAGTAGAAGAAAAGAACGTAGACTGTTACATTGTCAATACAGGAGATTTTATGGGTGCAAAGGTAAAACCGGCGGATACATTAGGAATCCTTGAGACAATCGTAGAAGGCAAAGCTAATTTTGAAGCTTGGGGACCATTCGAAGATATTGAAATTATGTATGACTGGTCAGGAAAGACAGGAGATTTCAAACCGAATTTAGATGATAAAGAATATGTAACAGCATTAAAGAATGCTATGGAAAACCGTGTAAAGGCTGTGGAAGATTTCGCGTCTAAGAAAGATGGATATGATAAGCTTCCGGATGAAGCTTTAGAAGCATTAAAGAAGATTGTAAATGAAGCAGCATCTATCTAATTTTAATGATTTCAAGTGATTTTACAAAATAAGGGAATCTTGTATCAGGTTCCCTTATTTTTTTGTGCATTTTCCATTGAAAAATGTGGAATAGTAAGGTATAATCTACAAGGAAGCAAAAGGTGTAATCTTGAAATTCCTGGGATGTTCGATACCCTGCTATTTTGAACCTACAATATTTTTATGGGTTTCCTAAATTGCCGATTGGATGTCAAGCCGTCATTTTGCAGCGGAAGGCAGAAGAGAGGCTGCGGTTACCCACCTGGCTTTGGCTAGGACTCAAAATTGCAGGAAA
>CAJUHJ010000030.1 GCA_910586355.1 uncultured Lachnospiraceae bacterium | reverse complement strand
TAAAACAGTTAGAAGATATTACAGATAGTTTTAAAGGGGTAGAAAAATCTTTTGCTATTCAGGCGGGCAGAGAGGTTCGGGTAATGGTAGTTCCAGAGCAGATTAGTGATGCCGATATGGTATTATTGGCACGAAATATTTCCAAACAGATTGAATCAGAATTGGAATATCCGGGACAGATTAAAATTAATTTGATTCGTGAATCTCGTGTAGTTGATTATGCAAAATAGGAATACGTATTTGTAAATAATTGTAAATAATAAGGAAAGTATTGAAAATCTTGTGTTTTTAATACTTTCCTTTTTTATATTTATAATATAAAATATTTGCAAAGAGTATGTAATCAGGATATGTTAATTATCCTGATGTTCGCGAATGATTGGGTATCCATTTCCTTGGATGTCAGTAGAAATATCATTTAATTGTTGTTTTTTGGAACGCTTTTTTTTCTCATTGATAATGCCGCTTTCCCAGGCTCCTTTTGGAGCGGTTCGTATTTGTTTGCCTTTATCAGTTGTTTTCATTATGACCTCCGGTTTTTTTGATAGAATTAGTATAACCGAAAAAATAAAAATTATAATGTAACCATTTCCTTGAATATTTATTGACACTGACCTCATTTCAGAATAAAATAGAAAGAGCTGAAATGTAACGATACCGTTTTGGCCTATCGTTACATGAAATAAGAAAACAGGTCTTTTTTTTTGCCATAGAAAAAGAAGAAAGGGCAAGGTGAACATGAAAGCATTTTTAATACTAGAAGATGGAACCGTCTTTGAGGGAATTAGCATTGGAGCTGAAAGAGAGGTCATCAGTGAAATTGTTTTTAATACGTCAATGACCGGGTATCTGGAAGTGCTGACGGATCCTTCTTATGCTGGACAGGCAGTTGTGATGACATATCCGCTGATTGGCAATTATGGAATTACGCCGGATATGGAATCAGAAAAGCCATGGGCAGACGGATATATTGTCAGGGAATTATCCAGGATACCAAGTAATTTCCGTTCCAATGGGACGATTCAGGATTTCTTGAAAAAATACGGTATTCCGGGAATTATGGGCATTGATACACGTGCTTTAACCCGTATTTTAAGGGATAAAGGCACAATGAACGGTATGATTACTACAAATGAAAATTATAATCTTAGTACAGTGATTCCCTTATTGAAAGCATATCGGACGGGAAATGTAGTAGATAAAGTGACTTGTACAGAAAAAATAGTATTAGAGGGAAAAGGAAAAAAAGTTGCTCTGATGGATTTTGGAGCTAAGAAAAATATAGCCAGGTCACTTCATCAAAGAGGATGTCAGGTGACAATCTATCCGGCGCATACAACTGCCGAAGAAATACTTGCTGCTAAGCCAGACGGCATCATGTTAAGCAATGGACCGGGAGACCCGGCAGAATGTACAGAAATTATCCGGGAGCTGAAAAAGCTTTATAGTTCTGACGTACCGATTTTTGCGATTTGCCTTGGGCATCAGTTGATGGCTTTGGCAATGGGAGCGTCAACCCACAAATTAAAATATGGACATAGAGGCGGCAACCACCCTGTAAAGGATTTGGAAACTGGACGCGTCTATATATCTTCCCAAAATCATGGTTATGTAGTAGACACGGATCAGATGGATTCTAATATCGTTAAACCGGCGTTTATTAATGTCAATGACAAAACAAATGAAGGATTGTCTTATATTGGAAAGAATATTTTTACTGTGCAGTTCCATCCGGAAGCCTGCCCAGGGCCGCAGGACAGCGCCTATTTGTTTGACCGTTTTATTGAAATGATGGGAGGAAAAGAATAATGCCAAAGAATGTGAACATAAAAAAAGTATTAGTCATTGGTTCCGGTCCCATTGTCATTGGACAGGCGGCAGAATTTGATTATGCCGGGACACAGGCATGCCGCTCTTTGAAAGAGGAAGGCGTGGAAGTTGTATTAGTCAATTCTAACCCGGCGACAATTATGACGGATAAAGAAATTGCAGATGAAGTTTATATTGAACCGCTGACCGTACCTGCGTTGGAAGAAATTATAAGAAAAGAAAAGCCTGACAGCGTGCTTCCGACATTAGGCGGCCAGGCAGGTTTAAATTTAGGTATGGAGTTAGCGGAATCCGGCTTTTTAAAAGAGCATGGCGTAAAATTGATTGGTACGACGGCAGAGACGATTTTTAAGGCAGAAGACCGTCAGGCATTTAAAGATACCATGGAAAAAATCGGGGAACCGTGTGCGGCTTCGCAGGTGGTACACAATGTAAACGACGGCATCCGTTTTACAAATACCATCGGTTATCCGGTAGTGCTTCGTCCGGCGTATACATTGGGGGGAAGCGGCGGCGGAATTGCCCATAATGAACAGGAATTAATTGATATTCTTACCAATGGGCTTAGGCTCAGCCGTGTTGGGGAAGTATTGGTTGAACGCTGTATTGCCGGATGGAAAGAAATTGAGTATGAAGTTATGCGGGACGCTATGGGCAATTGTATTACCGTCTGTAATATGGAAAATATTGATCCGGTTGGAGTTCATACAGGAGACAGTATTGTAGTAGCGCCTTCCCAGACGCTTGGCGATAAAGAATACCAGATGCTTCGTACTTCCGCATTGAATATTATTTCGGAATTAAATATTACTGGAGGCTGTAACGTACAATACGCGTTAAAGCCGGATAGTTTTGAATATTGTGTGATTGAGGTCAATCCAAGGGTTTCCCGTTCTTCTGCTTTGGCTTCCAAGGCAACCGGATACCCGATTGCAAAAGTAGCGGCGAAAATTGCATTGGGGTATACGTTAGATGAGATTAAAAATGCAATTACCGGAAAGACATATGCAAGTTTTGAGCCAATGTTGGATTACTGTGTCGTTAAATTGCCAAGGCTGCCGTTTGATAAATTTATTACAGCAAAGCGGACATTGACAACCCAGATGAAAGCGACCGGGGAAGTTATGAGTATCTGCAGTAATTTTGAAGGCGCCCTGATGAAAGCGGTACGTTCTTTAGAGCAGCATGTAGACAGCCTGATAGCGTATGATTTTGATTTGCTGACAGACGAGCAGTTGGAAAAAGAACTGGAAATCGTAGATGACCGTCGTATTTTTTGTATAGCGGAAGCGCTAAGACGCGGTGTTTCTTATGAAAAAATTCACGAGATTACACAGATAGATATTTGGTTTATTGACAAACTGGCAGTCATTGTAGAAATGGAACAGATGTTAAAGTCACAGCCGTTGACGGTAGAACTGTTAAAAGAAGCAAAGCGGATAGAATTTCCAGATAGCGTGATAGCGAAATTAACAGGGCAGACAGAAGAAGAAATTAAGCAGATGCGTTATACAAATGGGATTACCGCCGTTTATAAAATGGTGGATACCTGCGCGGCAGAATTTGAAGCAGAGACGCCCTATTATTATTCTGTTTTTGGCGGTGAAAATGAGGCGGTTGGGACAAAGACCCGGAAAAAAGTATTAGTGCTTGGTTCCGGCCCTATCCGTATCGGCCAGGGAATTGAGTTTGACTACTGTTCTGTGCACAGTACATGGGCATTTAAAAAAGAAGGATTTGAAACAATTATTATCAACAACAATCCGGAAACAGTTTCTACTGATTTTGACGTGGCGGATAAATTATATTTTGAACCGCTGACTCCGGAAGATGTGGAAAATATTGTAAATATAGAAAAACCCGATGGAGCCGTTGTGCAGTTTGGAGGGCAGACAGCAATTAAACTGACAGAAAGCCTGATGAAAATGGGGGTTCCGATTTATGGGACAAAAGCCGAAGATGTAGACGCAGCGGAAGATCGCGAGCTGTTCGACCAGATTTTAGAGCAGACAAAAATTCCAAGGGCAGCCGGCGGCACAGTTTTTACAGCCGAAGAGGCAAAAGAGGTTGCAAACCGTCTCGGTTATCCGGTTTTGGTGCGTCCTTCTTATGTGCTTGGCGGACAGGGCATGAAAATTGCCTATAATGATGAAGAAATTCAGGAATTTATCGATATTATTAATCAGATTGCGCAGGATCATCCAATTTTGGTAGATAAATATCTTCAGGGAAAAGAAATAGAAGTAGACGCAGTCTGCGATGGTACAGATATTTTGATTCCAGGTATTATGGAACACATTGAGAGGACGGGGGTACATTCCGGCGATAGTATTTCCGTTTATCCAGCGCCGACCATTAGTGAAGAGATTCAGGAAATTTTAGTAGATTATACAAAGCGTCTGGCACAGGCGCTGCATGTCGTCGGGCTAATTAATATTCAGTTTATTGTGATGGATGGAGAAGTCTATGTGATTGAAGTCAATCCGCGTTCTTCCAGGACAGTTCCCTATATCAGCAAAGTAACCGGAATTCCAATTGTAGATTTGGCGACAAAGGTTATGATTGGCAAAACGCTAAACGGAATGGGCTATCCGGTTGGATTGGCTCAAAAAGCAGAGTATATTGCCATTAAAATGCCCGTCTTTTCCTTTGAAAAACTGCGCGGCGCAGAAATCAGCTTAGGGCCGGAAATGAAATCAACCGGAGAATGTCTTGGAATTGCAAAAGGATTTGACGAAGCGCTGTATAAAGCCTTTTTAGGCGCAGGCGTTGTACTTCCAAAGCATAAACAGATGATTATGACAGTCAAAGACGCAGATAAACCGGAAGCAGTGGATGTGGCGAAACGTTTTGCGGCGCTTGGGTATAAAATTTATGCGACCAGAAGTACGGCGAAATTTTTAAATGCTCACGGCGTAGAGGCGCTTAGGGTCAATAAAATCACACAGGAATCGCCGAATGTGATGGATTTAATTTTGGGGCATAAAATTGACTTGGTGATAGATACGCCGACGCAGGGCAATGGAGACAAGAGCAGAGATGGATTTTTAATTCGCAGAAACGCAATTGAAACAGGAGTATATTGTATTACAGCGATGGATACGGCAAACGCACTGGCAAGCAGCCTTGAGACTGCAGAAAAGACATTGACTCCGGTTGATATTAGCAAAATTGGAAATTGTTATCCAGAGAAATAAAATTTTTTTCGTTTTTAAAGGGGCTGTTGCAAAATGCGGCTGTCATACAACATAGGGTTAAGATTTCTGGGAGTTTCATACCATATTTTGTATTGAGCGGCTATTTTGCGACAGCCCTTCATACTTTTTATGTAGTTGCTTGTGTCTTTTGACGCATTTTTTGTCTGAAACGCGATAAGGTAGACTGAAGTCTGGAGTCAGAAGAAAACTGTTTTAAAGTTTCTTCGTCTACGACAATCCGGTTGTCCATTGTTTTCATAATATCTGCAATCTGTACCTTCTCAGAAACTTTCGGATTGCTTAAATCATATATTTGGTTATCCCGAATATTTAAAACAACGGGAGCTAAGAAATTCATGGGGTTTTCCATTAATACAATGCCCTTATCTCCATTTGATAAATCAATACTGCATCCGGACGGCAGTATATGAATGGAACTTGATAGAGCGGATACTGTTTTTGGCTGATAAAAATCCGGAGACTCTTTTAAACGCCGGATAGCTGTCATTTCAGAAAGCGGTATATGATGCAGGTTCATTGCAGTCAACGAGTTAAATTTGTCAGTTACCATAATGACATGTGCCAGTTTCGAGAATGTCTTCTCTTTGAATTCAGCAGGATTTGTTGTAGAAAGCATAGTAAGCGTCTGCTGAATCGTATTAAGCACTTCTGTATGAAGCATATACTTATTTGTATCGGGGTTTAAAAGCAGAAAACCCTTTTTCCGACATTCCTGTATGATATGCAGATCTTCTTCTGCAAGAGTATCTTTTTCTAAAATTGTTCTTGGGACATACAAATATCCTAAATCGTAGAGAAGGGCGG
Source organism: uncultured Lachnospiraceae bacterium (assembly GCA_910586355.1). Lineage (GTDB taxonomy): Bacteria > Bacillota > Clostridia > Lachnospirales > Lachnospiraceae > Roseburia_B. The sequence goes on along the minus strand of CAJUHJ010000030.1, from coordinate 8,255 downwards.
CCGTTACAAGGATATTTTTTTCCGTTTTATTAAAATTCATTATGTTTGCAGTCATAGCAGATAGTATTGCCGTACAGATTGAATGTTTGTAGACGAAATCTGCGGAACTTCGTAATGTTTGAATGAAGTTCAATTTATGGTCTACGGAACCAAAATTTTTCAAAATATCGGCTGTCAGAGCCGGAAGCCCGGTAGGATCTTTGCCCTGCTGAAGCTGCTCCATAATTTCTTTAATGCGGAACATATATATTACCTGAAACTGTTCAAATTCAAGATCTTCTTGAGAAACAGGAGGCAGCGGTTCCGCTGGTTCTAATGTAAAAAGACCGATTAATCCGAAATTTTCAATACTTTTGATTCCGGACATTGTTAGAAAGCTGTTACGGTCATACAGCATGACGCCCATCTTGTTATAAATTGGTTTGGCAAGGCGCATTCCTGGTTTTAAATCTTTGATTTCTACAAATTGCATTTCATCTATTCACTCCTTTGGATTAGGCATTGATTCTGAACGAGCAATCAATCTTAAAATCTTTATTTATTAAATATACCATATTGAAAGAAATAAAACAATTAGATATAATGTAGAAAAATAAAAAATAATAGGGGAAAGTGGTATGAAAGACAGAAAACACGTTCTAATTTTGAAAAAGACTGCATATTTCTTAATTGCGGCTGTAATGCTGACTTCGTTAGATGCCGCAGCTTCCCAAACAGGGGACAAGCTTAAGGAAACCGGAAAGAAGCTGACAGAACTCGAACAACAGAAAGAAGACGCCGCAAAAAAAGTCGGCGCATTGAAAGACCAGGAAAACAGCCTAAAAGGAGAACTTTCAGATTTAAACCAGCAGCTCTCTGATGTATCCGCTTCAATTAATGATTTGGAATTTCAAATACAGGAAAAAGAAAAAGAGATTCAAATAACTGTTTCTGAACTTGCGCAGGCGCAGGAAACAAAGATAAAACAATATGAAAGCATGAAACTTCGGATTCAATACATATATGAAAATGGAAATTCAGATTTGGCTGCGGTATTATTAGACAGCGGTTCTATGACAGAGTTTTTAAATAAGGCAGAGTATATTGAAGAAGTCAACCAATATGACAGGCGTATGCTGACAAAATATGAAGAAGTCTTAAAGCAGGTAACAGAAAAACAAAATGCTTTAGAAGCAGAACAGACAGAATTAGTTTCTATGCAGCAAAGTATGGAACAGAAAAAAGAAGAGGTAAACAGCCTGATTGCAAAAACGCAAAATAGTATTTCTGTAAAGCAGGGCGAAATTTCAGACGCGCAGGAAACAGTAGATGAATATGAAGCGCAGATTGTGAAAATGAAAGCGTACGAAGAAGAGCTGGAAAGAAAAAAAGCAGAAGAAGCAAAACGTCAGGCGGCAGAGGCAAAAAAAAGAGCGGAGGAAGAAAAGAAGCGGGCGGCAGAACAAAAAAAATCAGAAGCCGGAAAAAATTCCGGTGGAAATGCGGCGCCTTCTGAGTCCGGCGGCGGGACTGTGACGTCAAATGCCAGCGACCTTGCCATGCTGGCAGCGTTAGTGGAATGTGAAGCTGGGGGAGAAAGTTATGAGGGCCAGCTTGCGGTGGCAAGCGTTGTGGTAAACCGCGTAAAAAGCGGAAGTTTTCCAAATTCAATCTCCGGTGTGATTTATCAGGGAGGCCAGTTTTCACCAGTAGCAAGCGGGAGGTTTGCAGTTGTCTTGGCAAAAGGTGCGAACAGCAGCTGCACACAGGCAGCCAGCGCAGCCCTTTCCGGCGGTACAAACGTCAGTTTTTTGTATTTTTGCCGCGCTTCACTAGGTGTAGAAGGAACTGTAATTGGGAATCATGTATTTTATTGATAAGGAGGAGAAACAATGCAAAAGAGATTAGAAGTTTGTGTGGATTCCGTAGAATCAGCAGTAATTGCGCAAAAAGAAGGCGCTGACCGTCTGGAAGTATGCGCCAATTTGATGATTGGAGGCACTACCTGCGGCGTCAGCCAGTTTAAACAAATCCGTAAGTTATGCGATATAGAGTTAAACGTTTTAATTCGTCCCAGATTTGGGGATTTTCTCTATACGGCCGCAGAGTTTCAAATGCTTGCAGACGATATTGAAATGTTTCGGGAACTTGGCGCAGACGGCGTGGTAGTCGGCTGCCTTAAGGCAGACGGGACGTTAGATTGTGAAAAAATGAAACAGCTGCGCGATAAAGCAGATGGAATTCATATGACGCTGCATCGTGCATTTGACGTTTGCAAAGATCCATATCAAACGCTAGAAGAAGCTGTTTCATTAAATATTGACACCATTCTTACTTCCGGACAGGCATGCGACTGCCAGAAAGGAAAAGAAGTGTTAAATCAGCTGATTGAGCAGGCAGAGGATAGAATTGAAATTTTATTAGGCGGCGGCGTCAATGCAGATGTAATCAGACAGTTAAAAAAAGAAATCCACGCCTCAAGTTTTCATATGTCTGGAAAACACAAAACCGACAGCGGTATGATTTACCGGAATACACAGGTCAATATGGGATTTGGCAGTTTCAGTGAATATGAACTTTTTTATACAGAGGGCTGTAAAATCCGTGAAGCGCGTCAGGCGTTAGACGAAAATTGAGCTGTTTTCAGCTGTTTTTATGAAGGGCGGGCCGTTTCTAATTTACATGGAAAAAAATAGTGAAACCCTTGCAAAAAAGCACAAGATATGGTACTGTTATTTAGTAAAAGATAGTTTCGGACGAGCTGGATTATTTTTTTATTAAAGATTGTTAAAAAATTAACAGCTTTCGAAATAAAATAAAAATAAGGAGACGATAAAATGGCAAAGAAAGTAGTTTTAGCAGGCGCATGCCGTACAGCAATCGGAAAAATGGGCGGAGCATTAAGCAATACCCCGGCGGCTGATTTAGGTGCAATCGTAATCAAAGAAGCATTGAACCGTGCAGGTGTAAAACCAGAGCAGGTAGACGAAGTAATGATGGGATGCGTAATCCAGGCGGCGCAGGGACAAAACGTAGCGCGTCAGGCTTCCATCAAGGCAGGACTTCCAATTGAAGTTCCGGCGTTCACATTAAATGTAGTATGTGGTTCCGGCTTAAAATGTGTCAATGAAGCTGCAAGCTTAATTATGTCTGGCCAGGCGGACGTTGTAGTTGCCGGCGGTATGGAAAATATGTCCATGGCTCCATATGCAATGACAAAAGCCCGTTTTGGATACCGTATGAACAATGCGACGATTATTGATACTATGGTAAACGATGCATTGACAGACGCATTTAATCATTACCATATGATGATTACAGCGGAAAATGTATGTGATAAATATGACATCAAACGTGAAGAGTTAGATGCATTTTCAGCAAACAGCCAGCAGAAATGTGAAAAGGCAATTGCTGAAGGCAAATTTGAGGATGAAATCGTACCGGTTCCGGTAAAAGTAAAAAGAGAAACCGTTATGTTTGCAAAAGACGAAGGACCTCGTGCCGGGACGACAGCAGAAGGCCTTGCAAATTTAAAATGCTGCTCCGGTAAAGAGGGCGGGCTGGTAACAGCAGGAAACGCTTCCGGAATCAACGACGGAGCTGCAGCAATCGTTGTAATGAGCGAAGAAAAAGCAAAGGAACTTGGCGTAACTCCAATGGCTACCTGGGTTGCAGGAGCGTTGGGCGGCGTAGATCCGACGATTATGGGTGTAGGACCAGTTGCTTCTACAAAGAAAGTGCTTGAGAAAACAGGCATGAGCATTGACGATATGGATTTAATCGAGGCAAACGAAGCATTTGCTGCTCAGTCTATCGCAGTAGCCAGAGACTTAGGCTTTAACATGGAAAAAGTAAATGTAAACGGAGGAGCAATCGCTCTTGGACATCCAGTAGGAGCATCCGGCTGCCGTATCCTGGTTACATTGTTGCATGAGATGCAGAAGAGAGATGCAAAAAAAGGCCTTGCTACACTTTGTATTGGCGGCGGCATGGGCTGCTCTACAATTGTTGAAAGAGATTAGTTATAATACATTAAAAAATAAATCAATCAAGGAGGAACTACAATGAAAGTAGGAGTTATCGGCGCAGGAACTATGGGACAGGGCATCGCAAAAGCATTTGCCCAGGTCGATGGATATGAAGTTGCGCTTTGCGACATCAAACAGGAATGGGCAGACGGCGGAAAAGCTAAAATCCAAAAAGGATATGCCAGATTGGTAGAAAAAGGAAAAATGACACAGGAAGCAGTCGATGCAATCCTTTCCAAGATTACGCCGGGATTAAAAGAAGACCTTTGTGCTGATTGTGATTTAATCGTAGAAGCAGCTTTTGAGAATATGGAAGTAAAGAAATCGACATTCTCAGAGTTAGACAAAATTGCAAAACCAGAGTGCATTTTTGCATCAAATACATCAAGCCTTTCTATTACAGAAATCGGAAACGGCCTGACACGTCCAATGATTGGTATGCACTTCTTTAATCCGGCAGACCGTATGAAATTAATCGAAGTTATCGCAGGCGTAAATACTCCGGCAGAGACAGTGGACGCAATCAAAAAGATTTCAGAAGAAATCGGAAAAACTCCAGTACAGGTGAATGAAGCTGCAGGTTTCGTTGTAAACCGCATTTTGATTCCAATGATTAATGAAGCTGCTTTTATCAAAATGGAAGGCGTTTCCGACATTGCAGGTATTGATACCGCTATGAAACTTGGCGCAAATCATCCGATGGGACCGCTTGAGTTAGGTGATTTTATCGGTCTTGACATCTGCCTTGCAATTATGGATGTTCTTTACAATGAAACTGGTGACAGCAAGTATCGTGCATGCCCATTGATTCGTAAGATGGTTCGCGGCGGAAACCTTGGCGCTAAGAGTGGAAAAGGATTCTATATTTATAATGCAGACCGTACAAAGACACCGGTAGATGCCCAGTAAATAGTAATTATGTAAAATATTAGACATGGAGGAATATGAATCATGGATTTCGGTTTAGATAAAAAACATGAAATGGCGAGATCTTTATTCAAAGATTTTGCTGAAAACGAAGTGAAACCTCTGGCTCAGGAAGTAGACGAGACAGAAGAATTTCCAATGGAAACCGTAAAGAAAATGCAGAAATTAGGTTTTATGGGAATTCCGGTTCCAAAAGAGTACGGCGGACAGGGATGTGATCCCCTTACATATGTAATGTGCGTAGAAGAGCTTTCGAAAGTCTGCGCTACAACGGGCGTTGTTGTATCAGCGCATACTTCACTCTGTATTGACCCGATTTTAACTTATGGTACAGAAGAGCAGAAGCAAAAATATGTAAAACCACTGGCAACCGGCGAGAAACTTGGCGCATTTGCACTGACAGAGCCGGGCGCAGGTACGGACGCGCAGGGCGCTCAGACAAAAGCTGTGTTAGACGGTGACGAGTGGGTATTAAATGGTTCAAAATGCTTTATCACAAATGGTAAAGTAGCAGACGTTTATATTGTGATTGCAATTACAAGCGTAGTGACAGATAAGAGGGGAAGAAAGAAAAAGAATTTCTCCGCATTTATTGTAGATAAAGGAGCTCCGGGCTTCTCCTTTGGAACAAAAGAAAAGAAGATGGGTATTCGTGGTTCTTCTACTTATGAGCTTATTTTTGAAGACTGCAGAATTCCAAAAGAGAATTTGCTTGGCGTAGAAGGAAAAGGTTTCCCAATCGCTATGCATACACTTGACGGCGGACGTATCGGTATTGCTGCCCAGGCGCTCGGAATTGCAGAAGGCGCATTAGACAGGGCGGTTGCTTATACAAAAGAAAGAAAGCAGTTTGGCCGTTCTATCGCACAGCAGCAGAATACGCAGTTTAAATTGGCAGATATGGCTGCAAGAATTGAAGCTGCGCAGTTATTGGTTTACAAAGCAGCTATGGCAAAAGCGACACAGAAAGTATATTCCGTAGAGGCTGCAAAAGCAAAATTGTTTGCAGCAGAGACAGCTATGGCTGTTACCACAGAAGTGGTACAGTTGTTCGGCGGATATGGATATATCAGAGAATATGATGTTGAGCGTATGATGCGTGATGCAAAGATTACTGAGATTTATGAAGGAACTTCAGAAGTTCAGAGAATGGTAATTTCCGGCGCATTATTAAGATAAGGTCGATTTTTGCTATGACAGGCATTTGAGGACGGAGTGTGCACAAAAGATGCATATCATTTTGTGTCCGTTTGAAACCAAATAAAAAATATAAGGAGTGAATACCGTGAAGATAGTTGTATGTGTAAAACAGGTACCGGATACCAAAGGCGGTGTACAGTTTAACCCGGACGGTACATTAAACAGAGCTGCAATGCTTACTATTATGAATCCGGATGATAAAGCTGGATTAGAGGCAGCGCTTAGAATAAAAGAAGAGACTGGAGCAGAAGTTACTGTTATTACAATGGGACTTCCAAAGGCAGACGAAGTATTACGTGAAGCTATGGCAATGGGAGCTGACAAGGGAATTCTTGTTACAGACAGAGTATTAGGCGGAGCAGATACATGGGCAACCTCTACTACACTTGCTGGAGCCATCCGTAATTTAGAATATGATTTGATTATCACAGGACGTCAGGCAATCGACGGCGATACCGCTCAGGTTGGACCACAGATTGCAGAACATCTTGGACTGCCGGTAATTTCTTATGCACAGAATATAAAAGTTGACGGCAATGCAGTTGTTGTAGAGCGTCAGTACGAAGACAGATACCATGAATTAAAGGTGACTATGCCTTGCTTAATCACGGCTTTATCTGAATTAAACGAGCCGCGTTATATGACACCAGGCGGAATTTTTGATGCGTATGACAAAGAAGTAACTGTATGGGGCAGAGCAGACTTAAAAGATGTAGATGATGCAAACCTTGGTTTAAAAGGTTCTCCTACAAAGATTGCAAAAGCATCTGACAAAGTTCGTAAAGGTGCGGGAGAGAAAGTTGTGCTTGATACAGAAGAAGCAGTAGCTTACTTGATGGGCAAGTTTAAAGAGAAACATATTATCTAAATAAAAATAAGGAAAAGTGGTGAATACAATGGGTTTAGAAGAATATAAAGGAGTATATGTCTTTGCACAGCAGGTAGACAACGTATTAGACGGCGTTGCATTTGAATTACTTGGAAAAGCAAAAGACTTGGCAAAAGATTTAGATACAGATGTGACAGCAGTATTAATCGGTTCTGACGTAAAAGGTCTTGCAGATGAATTGGCAGTTTATGGCGCTGATAAAGTCATTGTTGTAGATGATCCGCAGTTAAAAGATTATCGGACAGAGCCTTATGCACATGCGCTTGCTTCCGTAATCAATGAGTATAAACCAGACATTATGCTGGTTGGCGCTACGGCAATCGGACGCGACCTTGGACCTACTGTTTCCGCAAGAGTAGCAACGGGTCTTACCGCAGACTGTACAGTGCTTGAAATCGGTGATTTTCCGTTAGTGGCTCAGCCAGGAAAAGAAGACGAGCAAAAACACAATCAGCTTTTAATGACACGTCCGGCATTTGGCGGAAATACAATTGCTACAATTGCATGTCCGGATAACCGTCCGCAGATGGCTACGGTACGTCCTGGCGTTATGCAGAAAATTGCTCCAATTGAAGGCGCAAAAGCAAACATTGTAGAATTTAATCCAGGATTTACACCAGATAACCGTTATGTAGAAATCTTAAATGTTGTAAAAGCAGTTAAGACGACGGCAAATATCATGGATGCGAAGATTTTAGTTTCCGGCGGACGTGGAGTTGGCTCCAAAGAAAACTTTAAATTATTAGACGATCTGGCAGAAGTGCTTGGCGCAACTGTAAGCTGTTCTCGTGCCGTAGTTGAAAACGGCTGGCAGCCAGTAGACCTTCAGGTTGGACAGACAGGAAAAACGGTTCGTCCTCAGATTTATTTTGCAATTGGTATTTCAGGAGCGATTCAGCATGTAGCTGGAATGGAAGATTCTGATTTAATCGTTGCAATTAATAAAGATGAAGATGCTCCAATTTTTGATGTTGCAGATTATGGCCTTGTTGGAGATTTGAATAAAATCGTTCCAGCGCTGACTGCAGCATTGAAAGAAGTTATGTAAAAAGAATTGATACATAAATAAAATAAGGCAGCTGTCCATTGTCACAAACAATTAAAATGGACGGCTGCCTGTTGTATTTTATTCGGAATGAAACAGTTTTGCAGGGCTTGTCACGGAAATCAATTTTCCAAAAGCTATCAATAAGATATAATGATGGCATGGATAGAAAAACATTAACCGACTT
>CAJUHJ010000029.1 GCA_910586355.1 uncultured Lachnospiraceae bacterium | reverse complement strand
AGTAGTGCATCCCCTCCGCTTTCCCTTTCCTCTTGTAAAATCCAGATTCGGGGTCTGTTCTGCTTTCACGGCGGCTAATGATTTCCGTTTTTTCCTTCCGTTTCTTGCATCTGATGGGCTTGATTTTCCCTTCTGATTCCAACTGGGCCCGTACCGTTTCTTCATACTTGTCTAGTTCTTTGAGGTATTCATTTGTGGCTTCTTCTGTTTGCTTGATGTATTCTGTTTTCCGGGATGCGTTTGCCTTCACGTGTGTCGAATCCGTAAAAACCAGCTTGCCGTCTGCCAGACCCTTTTCTATGCATATGGAAACAATTTTCTGAAAGATATTCCGAAAAAGATCGCTGCCGTTGAAACGGCGGCGTCTGTTCTGGGAAACCGTAGAATGGTCTGGAACTTTATCCATGATATCAAGACCAAGAAACCAACGGTATGCCATGTTCACCTGAATCTCTTCTGATATTCTTCTTTCGGAATTGATGCCATAAAGAAAACCGATGAGAAGAAACTTGATTAAGACCACCGGATCAATGGATGGACGCCCATTGTTATGACAGTACATATTTTCTACTTCGTTATATATGAATGAAAAATCAATGATATCATTTACTTTCCGAAGCAGATGATCCATAGGGACTAAATCTTCAATTGTTATCAAATGCATTTCTATCTGTTGGTTTTCTCTTTTCGTCATCATAATGTATCACCTCAAGGATTCATCTACACATATATTTTCTTATATGCAAATCTTTTTGGCAAGAGGTTTGTCAACAGCTCGAACTTGGGACAAAGTTAAATCCGTCCTTTTCCCCTGCTGTTTCATTGCCTCTAATTTCATCCGGTAGGCAAACGCCTTTTCACTGGGCTTGATATGCTCCCTCTGCAGGTTGCTGTCAACCATTGCGATTACCGCCTGGTTATCATCCAATTCCACAACCATAACAGGAACTTTATCCACACCTGCCCATTTACTGGCTGCCTTTCTTCGGTGTCCCGCTATCAGCTCATATCCCTGCCCTGCCGGATTCGGTCTTGCAAGCAGCGGCACCAGAACACCCTCTTTTTCAATACTCTGCATCAGTTCAAATAATTCCGTATTCATTTCCACCTTAAACGGATGATTTTTGAAGTCTGCCAACTGATTTAAGGACAAATATTGGATTTTTCCCTCAAAAGTGTTCTTCTTACTTCCAACACCCTCGTCTTGAACGATTGAAGAATTATCCTGCTTTTTCCCTGCCATATCCATCACCACCTCTCATTTCCAATAAACTAATATAGAAACTAAAAAAGACCGCCCATCCTCAAAGCCTTGAAAATGAACGGTCTCCCATACTTTTTCTCTATTTGAATAATACAGTTTTTGATGAATTATGAACCCTACTTTGATGTGTTCCGTGATACCATATCAAGAACCACGGAGACATTTACACCATCGGAAATCGCTTTTTTATACGTCTTGCGGTCACTTTTTGAAAAGCTGAAAAACCTCTCAAAGTGCCTAAAATCAAGGATTTTCACGAATCCTTCCGATGTAGTAGACATATGCTCTCCACATGACAAGTCCCCCCAAACAAATCCACACACCGAATCCTCTCCACCTCATACCCAAATGCCTGCAATTCCTCCAAATCCCGCGCAAGGCTTGTAGGTTTGCATGAAATATACACGATTTCTTTTGCACGCTCAAAGGCGGCAATCTTTTTTAATGCCTTTGGATGAATCCCCTCTCTGGGCGGATCTAAAACTATGAAATCAGGGCTGTCTGCAATCTCGTCTATCACTTTTAAGACGTCGCCTGCCAGAAATTCACAATTTGCAATTCCATTCATTTGAGCATTTTCTTTTGCCGCTTCCACGGCTTCTTCCACAATTTCGACCCCGATTACCTTTCTTGCGGAAACGGACAACATTTGCGCAATCGTCCCCGTCCCACTGTATAAATCAAACACTACGGCTCCATTTTCCTTCGAAGAAGCAAGGGAGCCGCCAATAAATTCCCTCACCGTCTCATAGAGCGCTTCCGCGCCGAGAGAATTTGTCTGAAAAAAAGAAAACGGCGTAATTTTAAATGACAGACCTAAAAGTTCCTCATAAAAATAATCCTGTCCATACAAAATATCTGTGCCGTCGTCTTGTATCACATCTGCAAGACTATCATTTTTGGTATGTAAAATACCAACTAATTTTCCATCAAAGGAAAGCGCCAAAAGCCCAACTGTAAATTCCTTTAACATCTCTGCTTCTAAAAAACCGTCTGTCTGGGTACTTGTCACAAGAGATATTAGAATCTCCCCCGTCTTTGCCGCTTTCCGAACCAAAAGATGCCTCAAATAGCCTTCATGTTTTAATTTATGGTAAAAAGAAATTTTTTTACCGGCAAAAAAATTCCTGACAAATACAAGTATTCTGCGGAAATCCGCATCCACAATTCGACAGTTTTCTACATTCGTAATATCATAAAAACTGCCCCGCTTATGCATACCAAGCGTCAGCGGGCCGTCTTTTATTTCGTCTCCAAATGAAAATTCCATCTTGTTTCGGTATTCAAATTGCTTTACACCAGATTTGATGCCTTCAAACAGAGAATCAAAATCTTTTCCTGCCTCAGACAATACAGGGGACAATAGAGATTTCACCTGTTCTTCTTTTAATTTTAACTGATTCTCATAACTTAAATTCTGATAATTACACCCGCCGCAGACGCCAAAATGCTTACAGGAAGGGGTGGGAAGCTCTAACGGTGATTTCTCAACCACTTCTAAAATCCTGCCCTCACACTTCCCCTTTCTGATTTTATTTACCAGAAAAGAAACCTTTTGCCCGGTCAGTCCATGTTTCACAATTACTTCGCGTCCATCTTCCATTCTTACAATTCCTTTATTTGGAAACAAAACTTTTTCCACAACGCCTTCTAAAATCTGTCCTTTTTTCATATAGTTTAAAACCTTTCCACAAATCCCTTTCTATCACGAATACTTAATCAGCTGCTAATAAACATACAGAAAAGAGCCGCAATACTGCGGCTCTTATTCACTCTGATACTTTAATTATTTGTCGTTTTCTTCTTCGTCGTCGTCGAAAAAGTCATCTTCAAACTCATCTTCGAAATCGTCTTCAAAATCTTCAAGATAATCCGGTTTAAAGAAGCGGTAAATTCCGTATGCAGCTGCTATCATTGCTACAACAATTCCTACAATCGCAAAAATCCATACAACGTTGGTCGCCTTTTTCTCCTCGTCATCTTTCTTTTTTAGTAAATCATTCAATTTCGTCATGGTTAAAAAATCATCTACTTTATTCATGATATTCACTCCTTCTTTCATTCTTTTGGAAACCTTGCAGTTTTCCTATCTGTGTATGACACGATATATATATTATAACATATCTTTTCCTATTCACAATTAAAAAATTACAATTTTTAAATTTTTTTTAATTTTGCGAAAAGAGCAAACATTTTCCTGACCCCTGCCGTATCAAATTCGACTGTAACTTCGTAATCACGACCGCCTTCTACAATCTGCGTTACGATTCCCTCCCCAAACTTAATATGGCTCACCCGGTCGCCAACGGTGTAGTTTAACGGCTCTTTTTCCGCCGTCCCAAAATTTTTCGGCTCATATGCGCCGGCAGCCATAGGTTTTGCATGAAACGAATCTTTCGCTTTTTGAAACGTCTCTTTTTGGCGCGGCATTTCAATCATTTTTTTCTTTGGCGCAGTCTCTTTAAGCAATTGCTTGGGTATCTCCTGCACAAAACGAGAGACCCTGTTAAACTGCACCTCTCCGCGAATCATCCTCTTTCTGGCGCTGGTAATCGCAAGATGTTCCTTTGCCCTTGTTATTCCAACATATGCCAGCCGCCGCTCTTCTTCCAAATCCTCAATCGGCGTCTCTGACATAATGGACATATAACTTGGAAACAGCCCTTCTTCCATGCCTGCCAGATATACATTGGAAAATTCAAGCCCCTTTGCGCTGTGCATGGTCATCAGTACAACATAATTGCTGTTTTCTTCCAAACTGTCAATATCTGCCACAAGAGCCACTTCCTCCAAAAAACCCCCTAATGTCGCTTCTTCATCTGATTCTTCATATGAGGCTATTTTACTGAGTAATTCATCTATATTTTCTATACGCGCTTTTGCTTCTTCCGTTCCTTCCGCCACAAGTTCTTCTACATATCCAGTCGTTTCGATAATTTCATCAAACAAATCTTTCAAACTAACCAAACCAAGTTTACTCCGCATTGACTGAATAAACAACACAAACGGACGTATTTTCGCGCTTGCTTTTCCAATAGCCGGAATTTCCTCCGCCATTTTCAGCGCGTCATAAAAACTCATATCATGTAACAAGGCATATTCCTGCACCCGGTTTAACGTCGTTGCGCCAATCCCTCTTTTGGGGACATTGATAATGCGCCGCACCGCCAAATCATCACTAGCATTATCAATTGTTTTCAAATAGCACAGCAAATCTTTAATTTCTTTTCTGGCATAAAAATTAATACCGCCGATAATTTTATATGGAATATTCGAAACAATAAATTTCTCTTCAAACAAACGCGACTGTGCGTTTGTCCTGTATAAAACAGCGCAGTCCTGATAGCTGTAACCCTGTTGATATACCTTCTCCATAATATCTTTTGCCGCAAAATCCACTTCATCATAGCCGCTTTCAAATTGATGAAACGCAATTTTATTCCCTTCTCCATTTGCCGTCCAAAGTGTTTTCGGCTTTCTGTTTCGATTATTTGCAATTACATGGTTCGCCGCATCTAAAATATTTTGTGTAGAACGGTAATTCTGTTCCAGTTTAATTACAACAGCTTCCGGAAAATACTTTTCAAAATTTAAAATATTATAAATATTTGCACCGCGGAATTTATAAATCGACTGGTCGTCATCTCCAACCACACAGAGATTTTTATATTTTTTTGCCAAAAGATGAATCAACTGAAACTGCGCTGTATTCGTGTCCTGATATTCGTCTACCATAATATAACGGAATCGTTCCTGATAATACTCTAACACCTGTGCATCCAATTTCAGCAATTCCACTGTATAAAAAATTAAATCATCAAAATCCAGCGCATTATTCTTTTTTAAGGCATTTTGGTATTCCCGATACACCTGCGCTTGTTTTTTTAATACAAAATCTTCTCCGGCATTTAACGCAAACTCCTCATAACCAATCATCTCGTCTTTTGCAGCGGAAATAACGCTAAGGAATGTCTTTTCCTTAAAGCGTTTCGTGTCAATTTCCAACCTTTTACAAATATCCTTCATCAAAGTTTTTTGGTCGTCCGTATCATAAATTGTAAAATTCGTATTAAATCCCAATCTGTCAATATGCCTTCTTAAAATCCGGACACAGGCAGAATGAAACGTCGTCACCCAGATTCCGTCCGAACCATATCCCACCATATTTTGAATACGGTCACGCATTTCCTTTGCTGCCTTATTGGTAAAGGTAATCGCTAAAATCTGATAAGGGGCAACCCCCTTTTCTTCAATTAAATATGCCGTTCGATATGTAAGCGCCCTCGTCTTTCCACTGCCTGCTCCCGCCAAAATTAAAACAGGCCCTTCTGTCTGAAATACCGCCTTCTTCTGCGGCTCATTCAACGTATCGTAAATTCCCATTGCTGCTCCTTTGTGTCTTTTCATCTCAGTTACAACTTCCTTTCCATTATAATGGGAAATCCGTAGAATCGCAATGATTTTTCAGCGAATATCATATCCTTTCGCCTCTAAATATGTTCTGCAAAACAAAAATAAGGCATCCCTACGAAACTGTGTAGGTATGCCCCTATCTCTGTTTGGCGTATTTTGCGCTTCCTTTACCGGGTTTTTACTGCCGTGCCATACGCAATAACCTCTGCCGCTCCCTGCAAAACTGCAGACGACGCATAGCGTATATTCACAATTGCATCCGCCCCAAGCGCTTCTGCTTCCTCCACCATGCGTTTTGTCGCCAATGCTCTTGCTTCATTCATCATTTCGTTATACGCTTTTAACTCGCCTCCGACAAGCGTTTTAAATCCCTGCGTAATATCTTTTCCAATATTTTTGCTTTGAATCGTGCTTCCCTTTACAAGACCCAGCATTTCCAGTTCTTTTCCAGTAATATAATCAGTATTTACTAAGATCATCTTCTTCTCCGCTCCTTATCTCTTTGATTCTTTGGATAAGTACATAAATCAGCATTCCGGTAAGCGCTGCCGTAATAACCGCCAGCAAAACTTCCACAGCCACAGGAAAATCCGCCTTACACAAAACAAACGCGAAAACCGAAATATAATAAATCCCGGCTGTCACAGCAACTATTACAGGTGCAATTATCTTTTTGGCATGTTTTTCTTTCATTGGCTCGCCCTCCTTTTTTGTACTATCTAACTAATACAATAATATATCTAACCATATATGTCAACTTTTTTTCAAATAATTTTCTAAAATTGAAGATTTTCCGATTCCTGATTCGTTATATAATATGAATGAAACATTATGGCAGGATAAGAGGAGGTGGAACTAATCAATGCACAACAGCATTTAACTGAACTAATTGATTCGTATCAGAATCTTGTATTTTCAATTTGCTGCAAAATGACGGGAGACTATTTTGCTGCGGAAGATTTAACCCAGGAAACATTTTTATCCGCCTATCGTCATTTGGATTCCTGTACCAAAACAAACGAAAAAGCATGGCTTTGCCGGATTGCTTCAAATAAATGTATTGACTATCTCAAATCCGCCTCCAAACGTCAGATTCCCTCTGAACAGGACGTTTTTGAAACAGCAGCCGACACCTCTTTTGAACCGGAAACGCACATATTAGAAAAAGAAATCAAAACTACGCTTTTAAAACGGTGCGGCAAATTGAAACCACCATACGATGTCATTGCCCGACTTTACTTTTATGAAGAAAAAAAGGCAGAAGAAATTGCAGCGGCACAAAATAAAAATCTTAAAACGGTACAAACCCAAATTTACCGTTCCAGGGCAATGTTAAAAAAAATCTATGAAAAGGAGCGTAATGCGTATGAATGAATGGAATTATCTAAATGAAACCAATTTAATGCAGCTAATCGAAGATGCTGAGCAAAATCCTGTCTGCAAAGCTCCCGATTATCTGAAAAATCAGATTTTAAAAGAAGCTGCTCGCCAGGAAAAGCCAAACAGCAAAATTTCCTTCCTGATTTTCAGCGCAAAAATTACTGCCGCTGCCGCCGCTTCGATTGCCCTGCTCTTTTCTATGCCAAATATGATACAATCGGAGAAATTACTGTATAAAGCTGCTGCAGTTTCTGAAAATTCTCTCGTCAACCACATCAGCCAAAAGACAAACCGCTTCTGCAGCTTTTTGTCTGATACCACAAATTCTATTTTTATAAAGGAGACGATACAATGACACACAAAAACAGTTCTTTATGGCGCTTTCTGTTTTCGCTCATACCTGGAGCCGGAGAAATGTATATGGGCTTTTTAAAAGCCGGAACCAGCCTGATGGCGCTCTTTATATTTATTATTTTTGCCGCCGCAACTTTTGGATTTGGCGAACTTGTCGTCATCGACATCATTGTCTGGTTTTACAGCTTTTTCCATGTACACAATCTTGCAGCTTTGTCTGACGAGGAATTTTACGCCGTAGAAGACAAATATGTATTCACTTTGGAAAACCTTACCATCAGAGAAAAAGATTTTACCAAAAACAACAGAAAAATCCTTGCAGCAATCTTAATTATAATGGGCGCTTTAATGACATGGCGCGGAGTTCTTTATATGCTGAGCCAATTTCTTCCTTGGGAAACCTACATTCATATTTTAAATCTGACAGACAATCTTCCAAGAATTATCATTGGAATTGCAATTATAACACTTGGAATTGTAATGATTCAGGGAAAAAAAGAAGAACTAAATCAAGCAGAAAAAAAGGAGGAAATCCATGGAGAACAAAACTGAAAGAAGCATTCACCGGGTCGGCACAATGACAAGCGGTATCGCGCTGATTGTATTTGGAATTTTATTTCTGCTCCATATGATTGTGCCCACTGTAAATTTTCTATTTATTTTTCGATTGTGGCCCATTATCTTAATTATGCTTGGAATTGAGATTTTAATTGGCAATTTTAAAAAATCGTCTGTTTTCGTATACGATAAAGGTTCCGTTGTTTTAATGGTAATTTTGATGTTCTTTGCCTTTTTCATGGGTATTATGAACGAATGGTTTCTGCACATCCCGTCAGACTATATTCAGTTTCATTGGTAAGCAAGATCTACTGGCACAAAAAAACACCTTCCACGGAAAGGAAGGTGTTTTCTATGTATTAAAAGATTCTTCGAATTGCAATAATTGGCCTGTAATTAACTGGTGATGTATACTTAATTCCACCGGATGGATTGCTGGCATGTACAATTGTATTATTTCCTATATAAATCCCAACATGTCCACTGTAACAAATAATATCGCCCGGCTGCATATCGGATACGCCGTATCCAACGCCTGTCATAGCAGACGAAGAATGTGGAAGACCTATGCCAAAGGCTGCATAAACTGCCATAACAAAACCGGAACAATCTGCTCCTCCTGTCAGGCTTGTCCCTCCATAGACATAAGGACCGCCGACAAACTGACAGGCATAGTTTGCAACTGCGCTTCCGCCGGATCCGCTTGGAGAAGACGCCTTTCCGGATGAACCGGATGAACGGCTTGATTTCTTGGAGGCAGCGGCTTTCTCCGCAGCTTCTGCAGCAGCTTTTCTCTCTGCTTCTTCTTTTGCCAGGCGCGCCTCTTCTTCTTCTTTCGATTCCGCTGTCACAAACTCAATTGATTTTGTGACATAATCGTTGGATACATAACCTTCGCCTTCTTCAATTGCAACTTTTGTCCAACCGTCTACGGATTCGTCTGTTACCGTCAAGTCTTCCTGATCTGGAACCATTCCCAAGACATCGGATTCTGTTGTCGCTTCTGTACGGACAAATAAAGTCTCTGTCTCAACCGTCGCAACGCGTCTGCTCACTTTCTTCGCAAGTTCCTCATCTCCGCAGACTACAAATTCGCTTTTTACATAACCCGTTACATTACCGGAAGTAATCTTGTACCAGTCTCCTTCCGTCGCTTCTACGGTAGCCGCTGAATTATTATAGAGTTTTCCTACTACGTTCCCTTCTTCACCCGCTGCGTCCCTGACATTCACATAATTATCTACCTGTGCAATTGCAATATCTGCATATTCTGATTTCTTTCCTTTTCCTGCTGCTTCTGCCTCAACGACTGCCACAGAAACACAATCTGCTAAATTTGAAGAAATTCCTGCTGATGTATTTGTAAATGTATTTACTGAATTATCTGCTAACGCAACCGACATGATTGCCGGAACGCCGGCAACTGGTATATCTGCACGAACTGGAGATGGTAAACTGCCGAGAGTAATTGCTGCTGCCATACAGCATGCTGCATAACGAAGAGATTTCCTGTTTTTATTCATATTGTCCTCCAAGTATTACATTTTCATCTTGATTTATTACGAAATTATTAAATTTTTACAGCGTCATTATAGCAAATAGGATACCATGCGTCAAGACCATTTTGTAATTATTTGTCAATTGCCTGTTAGAGGCAGAAACGAAACGGACAGATTATGTTGAGGAATCTGGTAAATTGTGATAAAATAACCGCAAATAATACTTATTAGATAATAGGATGGTAAAACACTGCATGAAACCCTTACAAAAATTAACCGGCATTTCAATTTTTTTGATTTTCATCTTTATGATAATAGCGCTGTTTCAGTACCAGAGCGAAGGAGAAGAAGACATCGCTCTTCTTCCAAACCAATTTGAAATTTATTATAATGAACACTGGAACCTGTCATTTTGCGACAGTGCAAATCTGCCTCAAACAGAATCCGAAAATATCTTAAACCTTTCAAAGTTTCTCCAGAAGACCTCCAAAGACAAGACCTCGCCGGAAATTTCACTGCCCTATACAAAAGACAGCGCCACCGCCGATATTCTCATATTCCAAAATACACTGCCCATAGATTATACCGGCCTGAATTTAAATTTTACCACTACAAACAGTAATTTGATTGTTGTTTTAGACGATACGGTTATTTACCAATATGAATTCAAAGATTCCAAATCCAATAAACGAATAACGGAACAAAACGAACACTACATTGATATTCCTAACACAATAAAAAATGGAACTATATGGATTCTCCTTATGCCGTCTTCCCAGAATGTCCCCGTCTCTCTTGGTGAAATGAAAATTGAATCTCGCGATATGGTTGTCATTGGAGTGGTTGGAAATAACATTTCGGACATTGCCTGCTGTCTAATTATTTTCCTTATGGCAATCATCCTGTTTGTACTTGCGCTTATCCGCAAGTATACAAACCATCCGGTGCGCGGAGAATTCTTTTTAGGACTGACAGGCTTTGCCTCCGGAATTTATTGCTTTATTGGAACCGACACTTTAAACCTTTTTTATGATATGCAGAATGCATACGAAACACAGGAGTATTTAGTCCTTCTAATTCCGCTGTTTCTGACACTCTATTTTGAACGAAATCTGCATACCATTTATCCGCGCCGTTTTTCTGTACTGTTATGGTTCGTCAGTATTCAGGCAGTAGTACAGATTTTATTACATATTTTCCATATCAACGAACTGGAAAACATGATTAATATTTCCGCAGCTGCGGTGGGTGCAGTCTGCATAACTGCTATTGCAAGCCTGATACAATATGATTATACAACCAAACGTTACCAAACAATACTATCCATTTTATCCGTAACCGTATTGCTTACGGGCGAAATTGCAACCGTCATTGTAAACCGAATCTCACAAAATATAAAGAGCAATGCCGCCGGACAATATAGTATGACAATTTTTTGTATTATGATGGCTGTAATGCACACGCTTCAGCTTTCCAAAGAATACCGGGCCAGCGCAGAAGAAGCCGCGCGCCTTTTGGAAGAAAAGGTAAAAGCGGCAGAATTGCAAAACCGCCAGCTCGCCATTGCCAAAAAGGATGCTGAAGCCGCACGCCAGGAAGCCTTAGACGCAAATAACGCAAAAGGAAAGTTTCTGGCGCATATGTCCCACGAAATACGTACGCCAATCAATGCAGTGCTTGGTATGGACGAAATGATTCTAAGGGAATCCAAAGAACAATCGATCCGGGAATATGCTATGGATATTTATATGGCAGGCCAAACGCTTTTGTCCCTGATTAATGATATTTTAGATTTTTCTAAAATTGAATCCGGAAAAATGGAAATTGTCCCAATTGAATACGACGTCAGCAGCATGATTCACGATCTGGCAAATATGACGTTACAACGCGCAAAAAATAAAAATATTGCATTTGAAGTAGATGTTGACTGTGATATTCCTTCCCGTTTATATGGAGATGATGTGCGTATCCGCCAAGTATTGACAAATATCCTTACGAATGCAGTGAAATATACCCATGAGGGAACCGTCTGGCTTAGAATAAAAAGCTGCTGTAAAGATGGTGTTGCACAACTTACATTTGAAGTAGAAGATACTGGTATAGGGATAAAAGAAGAGGATTTGCCCAAACTTTCCGCTGAATTTGAACGGATTGAAGAAGAAAAAAACCGAAATATTGAAGGCACCGGTTTAGGTATGAACATTACCATCCAACTTCTAACTTTGCTGGGCAGCAAACTCCAAGTTGAAAGCGCCTATGGAACGGGCTCCAAATTTTATTTTCAGTTAGAACAAAAGATTATCGACGAAACTCCAATAGGAGATTTTGAATCCAGAGTGCAGCAAATTGCAGAAAATTACAAATACCATACAAAGTTCTGCGCGCCAGATGCAAAAATACTTGTAGTAGACGATAACGCCGTCAACCGCAAAGTACTTTTGAATCTGTTAAAAGAGACTCAAATTCAAGTTTTTGACGCCGAAGGAGGCGCAGAATGTTTGGAACTTGTACAAAAAAATTACTACGACCTAATTTTTCTTGACCACATGATGCCGGAAATGGACGGTCTGGAAACACTCCGCCATATCAAAACATTTTCCGATTTTCCATGCCAAAACACTCCGATTGTAGTCTTAACTGCAAATGCAGTATCAGGAGCAAAAGAAAAATATTTAGCAGATGGGTTTGACGGTTTTCTCTCAAAACCAATCGTCCCTGAAAAATTAGAACAAATGATTCAGCAAATGCTGCCCAAAGATTTGATAAAAGAAGCAAAAGAGGCGCCTGGTCTTTATTCTCTGCCAAAAGACGCGGCAAACGCACAAACACTTCCAGAAGACCTTCCGCAGATTGACGGTTTAGACTGGCAATATGCGTGGCTGCATTTGCCGGATATGGAACTGCTTGCATTTACGATAAAAGAATTTTATGCGCAAATTGACTCTTCGGCAGACCATTTAGAAAGCCTCTGCCAAAAGATATTAGAACCAAATCAGCTGGAAGAATACCGTATTTTAGTACATGCGATGAAAAGCCTTTCTGCAACTGTGGGAATTCTTCCCCTTTCCGGCGCTGCAAAACTCTTGGAAAATGCTGCAAAAGATGGTAAAATAGAGTTTATCACATCTATGACATCAGCATTTTTAGAAGAATGGCGCAGTTATCAGGAAAAACTAAAAGGCGTTTTTGGAATAGGGGCAGAAACAAAAAAAGAAGTAACCGATACTTCTGTAATACAAGCCCTAATAGAAATGATACGAATCAGCATGATGGAAATGGATATTGACCAGGCAGATCAGTTGATTGGCCAATTACAGGTATACAGCTACTCAGATGACATAGATTTCAATATCAAAAAACTTGCGGAGGCAGTCACAAATCTTGATCCGGAAGAAGCAGACCGTCTTGCAGATTTACTTCTAAATCAGATAAAACCGGAAAGCGGCCATTAAGGAGGATTCAATGAAAAAAATCTTATTAATCGGAAAACTAAACGATGTCGTAAAAGAAACCACTAAATTTTTATCTCAGTATTTTCATGTACAAATCTGTTCTGAAAATACGGATGTCTTTGAAGGAATGATGAAAATCGTAAATCCAGATTTAGTTCTTATCAGCCTAATCGGGTCTTATGCAATCGACACATCCATCTTTTTTCAGCTAAGCAGCCAGTATACCCATATTCCTGTTTTGACCATTGGTACAAAAGAGGAAAGCCATACTTTCTTTAACTATTATGAAGGCAGTCAGTTTGAAAACCTGATACGTCCAGTCGAACATACGCAGATTTTCAATGCTGTCTGTAAAAAACTCGGAATAAACGAAACGGAAGCCGAAGAAGAGAAAGTAAATATTTCCAAAAAAAAACATATTTTAGTTGTGGACGACAACGGTACACAACTTCGTACAATAAAGGCAATGTTAGAAGAATTTTACGATATATCTTTAGCTATTTCCGGCGCGCAGGCTATGACGTCCATTGGCAAGAAACGGCCGGATTTGATTTTGCTGGATTATGAAATGCCTGTCTGTGATGGAAAAATGACATTGGAAATGATTCGCGCAGATGAAGATTTGCAGAGTATCCCAGTCGTATTTCTAACATCAATAAACGACCGCGCAACAATTGAAGCAGTGCTCAAATTAAAGCCGGCCGGATATTTTTTAAAACCTCCGGTAAAAGACAGGCTTTTGGCAGAACTGGGCAATATTTTTAATTCCATTGATTTATAATATAAGAAAAAGAGGAGAGATTTCTTTCCTCTTTTCCAACAGTCATACCACAAGCCTTTCCGGTGACATCAGCCCCTGCGTCTTTGTAATTCTTTTGTATTTTCTTCCACACGGCGTTTTGATAATGGATACAATACAACAAATACAAACGCCACTACTGTATAGATAACCGCAGGAAACAATGTAGAAAGGCCATAAATCCCCATTCGCACAGAATCTGTCTGCGCGGCCGCTAAAGAATCATACCCAATTGCAGAAAGCGCAAATCCGCCCAGTCCGCCCGCCAATGCCTGGCCAACTTTTCTGGCAAAAGAATACACTCCATAAATCGTCCCATCATCCCTTTGCATCGTATGCACTTCCTGGTCGTCAATAACATCTGTAATCATCGCCCAAATTGTCATATTAAACAAATACATTCCACCTACACTTGCAATGAAACTTAACACAATATACACCCATACATTTGTGATTTTCAAAAAATACACAATAAAAAAAATTACTGCCGCAACAATACATCCTACTGCCGTCAGTTCTTTTCTCCCAAACCATTCCACCAGCTTTCCAGAAATTACCGCTAAAATTAACGCTGCGGGAAGCCCAAGAAAATTATTGACAGACAGAGCCTTTGTATTTTTAAAATAATCCGCAAATAGGAACGTACTGATGGACTGGCTCATAATTGTTGCACAAAGGGTCAGGATGGAAATTAAAATCACAGCAAGAAGCGCCCGGCTCGAAAACACCTGCACCAATGTTTTTACTACTGATCCACGCTTTTCTTTTGTTTCTTTTTTTCCTAATCTGACACGTTCCGTTACCAGAAAATAACACAGTAAATAGCAGACGACTGCTAAAACGGAAAACACACCCGATACGAATGTAAACATATCCCCTATCACAACCTGGTTGCCGTCTTTATCCAAACGGTAAATAAACAAAGGCGCTATTACACTGATTGCAACTGCTGCAAATGTGGAACCCAGCGAACGGTATACAGAAAGAGACTGCCTGTCCTTTGACTGATCAGAAATTACAGAAGCCATGGAACCATATGGAATATTAATCGACGTATAAAAAATAGAACCCCAGAGCAGATAAGTAACAAACATATAAACAACTTTTACACTCATAGAAGCGTTTGCCAAAGAACTCTGGTACATTAAAAAACTGGATACTGCAACCGGCCCGCACATACGAAGTATCCATACTTTAAATCTCCCTTTTGGATTTTCCGGCGTCAAATCAGCTATACGTCCCATTCCTACATCTGTAAAAGCATCTACGCATCTTGCCACTAAAAACAGCACGCCGACCATGGACGCTTCAATCCCAAGTACCTTTGTATAAAAAACCATTAAAAATGTACTTGCAAAAATAAACGTGAAATCATTTCCGAAATCTCCAAACATATATCCGATTTTATCCCGAAACCCAAACGGTCTTTTTTCTGTATTTTCCATTTTTATAAAGCCTCCACATATTAAAATATGATTACGGCTTTATCGTGTCCTTTTTTTCAAAAATTATGTTAATTTATATTTAAAAAAATGAAAAATAATCGGAACCGTCACTACACCGGCAGTCAAATATGCCAAAGGCTGTGCCATCCATATTCCGGAAATTCCCCAAAAACGAGGCAGCACAAGCATTAGCGGAATAGAAATCAAACCGCTTTGCATTACGGAAATAAAAAGAGCATATCCCTTTTTTCCGATACTTTGAAACAGCATACTTCCCACAGCGGAAACCGGAAGAATAAATAACGTACGGCACATCCAATGAAACGCAGATACGCCTGCTTGTAAAATACTTTCTTCATCACGAAACAAACGTATGATTTCAAATGCAAAAAAATCACATGCCACACAAAGAACTCCCATAACTCCTACGCCAAACAGCAGCGTAAAATACGTCGCTTTCGTAACCCTTTCTTTTTTTCCGGCACCAAAGTTAAACGCACATACCGGCTGAAATCCCTGTGCAATTCCAAGTGCAAAACTAAACAACAGGTTTGCGCACCGCCCGACAATACTCATCGCCGCAACCGCCGCATCGCCAAACGCTGCCGCCTTAAGATTTAAAACCGCAGTAGAAACACTGTTTAACCCCTGCCTTGCCAGACTCGGCAGTCCGGTCAAGATGATATTTTTAATATCCGCAATATCTTTTGAAACAAAACGGAAACTAATCGTCGTTACTGTTTTTTTCCTCCAAAATGGAAACAGTAAAACAGCCGTACTCAAATACTGGGAAATTGCTGTTGATAATCCGGCCCCGGCAATTCCCAACTGGCATTTAAAAATCAATAGAGGATCTAAAAACAGGTTTAAAATTCCGCCCATACAAAGCCCAAGCATTGCAAAATTCGCTTCCCCTTCATAACGCAGTATATTATTTAATACGCAGCCTACTGTCATAGCCGGAGCAGAAATCAGGATAAACATTCCATATATTTTCGCATCTGCTAAAATTGTATCTGTACTGCCCAAAATCCGCATGAACTGTTCTGGAAAAATCAAACCACTCGTTCCAATCAAAACTCCTGTCACAAGCGCTAAAAATACACTGGTAGATGTAAATACCCTGGCGCGTTCTATTTGTTTTGCCCCCAGCAGACGACTGATATTGCTTCCCGCCCCATGCCCGAACATAAATCCAAACGCCTGTAAAACTGCCATTAATGCAAATACAATTCCAGTCGCCCCACTAGCGGAAACACTAATTTTACTAACATAAAACGTATCTGCCATATTATAAATATTTGTAATCAACATACTCACTGTCGTTGGAAATCCAAGCATAAGCGTCAGTTTCCATACCGGCGTCCCGATCATTCTTTGATATTGCCTGCTCTCTGTTTCTTCCATCTCTTATGCCTTCTTTCTCACCTCATATTAACATACAAAGCGTCCTTCGTAAATTTTTTTCTAAGTGAAAACGCCAACAAAAAAATTTCTTTTCTGTCAGCGTTTTCTCACTTAAATATGTTGATGAAGATATTTCTCTCGCGTTGCCAATCCGCCCCGGATATGCCGTTCCGATTTGTTTACATCCAATACCTTTCTGGCATTCTGGGCAAGCGCGGGATTAATCTGAGGGAGGCGTTCGGTGACGTCTTTATGTACCGTACTCTTACTAATCCCAAACTGATTCGCCGTCTGTCTAACCGTAGCATTGTTCTCAATAATATATTTGGCTATCTCCATAGCTCTTTCCTCAATATAGCTTTTCAAAAAAATTCCCCTGAGATACTTATTTTTACATTGTATGCGGCAAAATTCTTGGATATGTCTCAACAAAAACATTTCCGCTTGTATTCCGCTTACATCCCTGCAAAAATACTGGACACATAATAAAGCTTCCATGGTAAAAAACGATATTACAAACCAAATGACAGACGCCGTCGAATCCCGAGCTGCCATTATCAACGATTATGCAGCCTCTGCCGAGGAATATATGACTGCGTTTGCCTTAGACAGTGAAGTCCACGAACTTCTTCAAAATCCAACCAACGCGGCGCTGTTAAAAAAAGCGCAGATCTGCACAGAAGATTTTGCTTCTGTCAAAGGAATTTTATTATCCTTTTAATCCTGCATCGTAAAGATAAAGAACTAATGGCAGTAGAACGTTCCCTTAGAAGTTTAGGTGAGCTCCATCTGTCAGCTGACCGGGAACTTGAAAACTTCTATGAATATTATTATATTGGAGACTTTCAAGTACTTGCAGAAAAAGTGAACAAAAAAAGGGCTGTCGCAAAATAGCCGCTAATACAAAATATGGTATGAAACTCCCAGAAATCTTAACCATATATTGTATGACAGCCGTATTTTGCAACAGCCCCTTTTTAATGATTATTATGTATGAATTATTCGCCTTCCATAAAAGTAAACTGGCCTACTAAATCATCCAACGTAGTTGCCTGTGCCGACAATTCTTCACTTGTTGCAGAAGATTCTTCTGCGGCTGCGGAGTTGTTCTGTACAACATCTGAAATCTGATTCACACCCTGCTCTGCCTGACGCATTGTTTCACTTTGATCTCCAATCATAATGCTCAAATGCTTTGAAACATCTGCAATCTGTTTAATTCCATCAACAACAACTTCAATGGAACTGGATGCGCTTTCTACTGCGCGGTTTCCGCCTTGGATTTCCTGCAAAGAGCCTTCAATCAGCTCTCTGGTATCTACTGCTGCTTTCGCGCTCTGTTCTGCAAGCTGGCGAATCTGATCCGCAACAACGGCAAAACCGCGTCCTGCTTCTCCGGCTCTCGCTGCCTCAATAGAAGCATTTAAGGATAAGAGATTCGTCTGAGATGCAATCGACTCAATTTCAGAAATAATATCGCCAATTTTTGTAGAAGTGTCATCAATTTTCTTCATCGCTTCTACAACTGTATTCATTCCAGCACGGCTGTTATCCGCCTCATCTGCATATTTCTGCGTCTGTGTATAAGATTCTTCCGCATCTTCTGCACTTTTCTGCATTGCTTCTGTAATACTCATTATAGTTGCCTGAAGTTCCTGTACTGCACCTGCCTGTTCTACGGCTCCTTCTGCAAGACCCTGTGCGGATTCTGCGAGGTTTCCTGCGCCGGCAGATACCTGATTGGAAGCCTCCCCAATCGAACGAAGTGTAGCTGTCATTTGAGTTCTCAAATCACGCATTGACTCAATTACTTTTGAAAAGTCACCCGTATACCTATCTCTGATATTGGAAGTTACAGCATAATTTCCAGCTGCCATCTCGCCTAATAAAACGCCAATATCACTGATAATTTCAACCATCTTATCCGACATATCCTGCGCTTCTTTTATCATATCTGCAACTTCATCTTCTGCAGTAACTTCCGGGAATGGAGAATCAAAATCACCTGCCGCCAAACCTTTTAAACGGCTTCCCAACTCTACCAGCGGCCTTGCAATACCTTTTGCAATACCTTTACCCATTTTCGTGGAAATTAACATTGCAGCTGCAATTACAACAGCAATCAGCACAATCAATAGTATCGTCAGCATACGAAGCGTATTCGATAAGCTGTTTCCTTCAGAGACTTTAACAGATAAAAGATTTTCTAATTTGGTATAGATACTATTATATTTACCTGCCAGTTCATTTAAAGCGATATCCTGCGCCTGTTTACAAAGCTCTCTGTCTGTTGTTGCCCCCAATTCTAGAATCTGTTGATCCATCGCCCAATATGCATCCAATTCAGAAGCAATTTCATCGTAAGTTATTCTTCCGTCTTCCGAAACGATCGTATCCTCTATTTTTGCAAAATATTCTTCAAACATTTCCCTGTTTTCCTGATGCTGGTTTACTACATTTGCAATTGCATCTGCATCGTCATATCCAATCGCAGCCCGAAGCGACGATCTGGAATCGGCAAATGCAAACAATGTCTGGCCAATATCTCCCTGTGCAAAACCAAAATTCTTTAGTGCGTAAGAATACCTTGAAGCCATAACAATTATTGCTATCAGACCAACTATGGCGGCTATGGCTGAAATACCTGAAACCATAACAAATGATTTCGTTAATCTCTTTTCAATTCTCTCTTTGTTGAAATTAAACATTTTTCTTCCCCTTTCGTTCTAAAACATCCAGTCTGTAAACATATGTTTGGCAAATAGAGCTGCAACATCACAAACTGCGACGTTTCTACCAATAATCTGATTATAATACTTTCGTACAAAATATACAACATCTTTTTACAGTCAAAATTAATTTATAATAAAAATCATTCCATTACGGCTTCTCTTCAAAAAATAATATAAAATATAATAATAATTCTGCAAAATATTGTACCTTTTCTGCTAATTTATGATATAATTTAATTGATTGCCTGATATACAGCAATCATTCCTATATTGGAGAATACATTAAAAATAATAGTCATTTAAGGAGAAAGAACATGCAGAATCAATTTATATGGCAAGATCGCTTCAATATCGGCGTAGATGTTATTGATAAAGAACACAAAAAACTTTTTAAAATTATCAATCGCCTGTTCGCTTTCAGTGAGCAGGAATCCAAAAGCCAGTGGGTCTGCCAGGAAGGTATCAAATATTTCAAAAAACACACTATGAAGCATTTTACAGAAGAAGAAGCTTATATGGCTTCCATTGACTATCCGGGATTTGAGACTCACCGAAGGCTCCACGACAATTTCCGCAAAAAAACGCTTCCATCTTTGGAACGCGAGCTTATGCAGACTGGTTATTCTTTGGAATCGGTGAACCATTTCCTCGGCGTATGTACCGGATGGCTAATTGGGCACACATTAACAGAAGATCGTGCAATCACGGGAAAAACTATCAGCAAATACGAAAACCTGCTTCCAGAAGAAGAAAGCGCTGTTATGAGACGTATCATCATAAATCTGCTGAAAGATATGTTTCAGCTTGACTCACACGTCATCAGCGACCATTACGGCGGTGAAAAATTTGGGAATGGATTCTATTACCGCTTAGTCTATACCACAGAAAAAAAGGAAGAATGGGAAATCATCTTCGCGTTTGAGGAAAAACTTCTCGTAAACACAATCGGTAAAATGTTACATGATGAATCCTCTTCCCTAAACGTAATGATGGTCAACGCCACCAGATATACTGCAAGACAATTCGTAGAACGTATCAAAGAACATTACCCCGCGCTTGATTCTTACGAAATAAAATCCGAGAATCTGCTTACATATGAACAGTTACAAAAAGTATTCAGTATAAAACATCCTCCGTACAGCCTCTTGTTTGATACGGGAGAAGGATACTTTGCATTTTGTGCAGATGCACCGCATTTAAAATCCAACGAACCTGTCGTTTCCATCAAAGCAGAAAACGCAATGGCAGAAATCTCAAATTACTTGAAAGAAAACGATGAAAACAAAACTGAAAACCCTCTCAAAAAGATATTGATTGTTGATGACTCCAGTACAATGCGTGCAGCCATTAAAGAACTTTTGAGCGATACCTATCAAATGGCGGAAGCTTCTTCTGGATTGTCGGCAATTCGGAGCATTATCTTAAACCGTCCCGACCTGATTCTTTTAGACTATGAAATGCCGGTCTGCGACGGCCACCAGGTTTTGGAAATGATACGCTCCGAACAAGACATGGCAGATATTCCAGTCATCTTCCTAACCGGAAAAGCCACCAAAGAAATCCTGCAGAAAATACTTGTCTTAAAACCTGCCGGCTATTTATTAAAAACAATAAATCCGGAAGAAATCAAAAAATATATCGGCGACTTTTTCAAAAAACAATCGAAAAAATAATTTTAAGCAAATAAAAATATCCTCTGAGATACTATAAACCGTATTCAGAGGATATTTATTATATTTCTTGATTAAAAATTTATTTCAGCGATATTGTCGGGCTAAAATTACCGTAGATACGTTTTCCCTTACTTCCAGTTACATATGCTTTTACCTTATAATAATAAACTGTTCCTGATTTTGGCTTATTAACTGCCAGTTTTGTCGTATTTCCTTTTTTGATTGTCTTTAACAGTTTATATTTTCCCTTCTTTTCGGTACTGCGGTAAATCTGGTATCCTTTCGCTTTCGGTACTTTGCTCCAGGTAAGGGACGGTTTCTTTTTGTTTTTATTCTTTATAGAAATTTTCTTTGCTTTTGTCGGCGGAAGCGTTCTCTTTACATTTGAACTATATTCACTGTAAATCTTGCTTCCATCTTCTTTCAATTTAAAAGCCCTCATTTGGAAATTATAAGTTACGGCATATTTGAATTTTTTGGACCATGCAGTGACTTTGGAATCTTTAATCGTCTTTAATTTTTTATATGTTTCTGTTTTAGAATCATACTGGTAAATTTCATATCCAGAAACGTCTTGGATTTCTTTCCACTGAAACATTACGCATTTAGAACCGCTTATCACAGAAGCCTTTAATTTTGGCTTATTAATTGGATTCTTATTATCACTTTCCTGTTGTGCGTCTCCTGTTGGCGGTTTTACCTCTTCTGCCTGAGAATTTTGAACCTGGACGCCATTTGCTTCACCAAGCAAAAGCTTCATCTCTTCTAACCCGCTGCTGTCCATATACTTTACCACAGGCCCCTCTTCATTCTCTGTATCGGAATAAAACTCAACTTTAATCTGAAAATCTTTACTTGTCGGGTTTAATGATAATGTACCAATCCTGGCGTCTTCACTGCCCGCAAAAATATTCTGATTCTTTTTTCCTGAAAGAATAATGTCAGCCAGATAGCGATTGTCCCCCAAAGAACGAATCTGGGCATCTTGAATCAAACTCGTCACAGAATCTTTAAACTGAAACCGGGGTGCATCCATAGTCCCCAAAACAGCGGAAATACGCAGTGTCACGCGCAGTGAAGTAATTGATTCTGTTTTTCCTTCTGGAAGATGCAGCGTAAGCGCAACATCATTTCCGTTTACGTCTAATATCCCTCTGCTGCTTTCTGCTGCTGCACTCATTGGTGCAACAGCAATTAGAATCAGCGTTAAAACAATACATCTAATCCAATTTTTCATACATACCTCCCTGTAAGGTGATGTCTGGCAGTGTTTCTGGCATCGTGATTAACTGTGTATCACTGACGATTCGTTCGCCCTCTAAAGTCAGGGCATTATCCACACGGTACAATTCTCCGCGCACCTGACTGACAGCTTTCAGCGATTCCTCATTCCACTGTCCCGGTTCTATATAATATACCCATGTGCCATCTGATGTTTCTCCTAGATTTCCCTGTTCAGGCACTTTAGCAAAAATCACCTGGCCTGCTAAAACATTTCCGTCTTTTTCTCCTATCACATTTCCATCCTTATCATACAGCACCACAACATTGTAAGCAGGATTTCCTTTGTATTTTCCGGTGAAAATGAGAGACCCTTTCAAAATGACGTCTTCTGCCTGGCTTCCATAAACGTAATCTTCTGTCAATACTCCAATTGCCGGAAGTCCGTCCTCTGCCGTCATAAATTCCAGATTATCTCCGGACGGACCGCAAATTTCAATTTCCCGAATCGAAACGCTGCCTGGCTGTGAAATCGAAACCCTAAGGTATCTTGCGTCATAAGTTCCGATCCATGCATCGCGATCCGCTTCGTTTACAGAATTAAACCAAATTGTCTGCTCTTTTTCATTTTCTAAAGTAACATTTTCTTTTACCGTTGTCCAGTTCTCGCCGTCTGGGCTGATTTCTACTTTTGCTAATGACAGCGCAGAACCCAGATATTTCATTGCAGTTACCTGCTGTACTTTATGAAGGTCAACCGTTATTTCCGCTGTACCTTCACTTGTTCCATGATAAGTACCTGCATCCGTCCTGTCGTTATCTAAAATTTTAACAATGCTATTTACTTTCTTAGCTTCAACAGAGTCTGGCTGATCTGCCTCATAACCGCTGTCCGGATCTTCTTCGTCCGGGGTAACCTCAATATCCTGATCCGAAACAAGCGTTGTCTCTACTGTCCATTCAGACTTATCCAACACACCGTCTGTCTGTATCTTAACGGAGCCTGCCTGCTTTACATTGGAATAATTCAAATACTTATCGACAGCACGCACTTCATATTCCATAACTCTGTTATTGATTGTTGAAATGGTATCCACATAAGTTGTAGAATCTGCTGTATCAATTGGAATAAATCCTATCACTTCTGTTTTTTTCGTGCCATTTGAACTCATACTGCGGCTGATTTCATACCCCAATATGGAATTTTCGTCTTTGTCTGTCGCCATCGTAACTTCTGCACGATTTCCCTGAACCGTTACATTTGCAGAAACTACCGCGTCGGTATCTTTAATTGTTCCTGCTTCATCCGGATGTGCGGCACGATAATCTCTGGCGTCATCATTGACATAATAAAGCGCTTTTGTTTCTTCTGCACCATATTTTAAGGCATATGCCGTCGTTGTTTCATCCGGAACCATACCCCACCGTACAAAGAACGGAAGAATATTTTTATTTGCAGCTGCACATGCAAGACGCATGAGATTTTGATCCGTAGTTCCGTTTAACGTCAATCCTTCCTGCGGAGCTTTCGCCGGATTTCTGGAATAAGTATCTACTCTTGCGAAGAACAGATTGTTGAACTGATCTTCATAATTATCAAATATATGCCTGTCATCCAAATTGTCATACGCCAAATGAAGCTGCCAGTACAAAGCAAGCTGCGTTGCTACGTTTGGAGAACGTCCTATTGTATTTGAAGTTACCTTTTTATAGACATTTTCATACTGGAAACGTGTTCCAATGTATTCTATTGTCAAAAGCTGTGCAAAATAATTATTTGTAACCTCTGCAACCGCATATGTTCCCTGATTAATATCATGCCCGATTTCGTGTGCAATTCCCCAGCCAAAACCATTCCAGTTACTTGGACCGCTTGCTAAGCTTGTGGAACCCCACTCGATACCAATATGATTTCCAGCAGCATACATAAATGCTCCCGCAAACATTCTCATATATCTGATATTCAAATGCTGCGCCGGCCAACTGTTGTTTCCTCTTTCAGTGCCTGCTTCATCGCTTAATCCTTTATGCTGATAGAAAAGCGTCATGGTATCTTCCATTGCTTTTAATGCCATATCCAGCTTTTCAACTTTATCTGCTGCATTTTGGATTCCTGCCCAAACCTGAGTTGCCGGAACAGAATACATCATCTCACGCATCATAATATCTGTTGCATTCAAAATACAGTTCTGCGTATCATATGGATAATCCACATTTTTTGTGCCGGTATGTTTTTCATCATGTCCTGACTGAATCGTACCCACATAGCGCTCCAGCTGGTCGACGTAGACCCGAATCGCTTCGGTACGTTCTTCTTGTGTTTTTCCAAATACGCGTAAAACAGGGATACTGCTTCCACCGCTGATACGAATTGCATATTTATCATCTGAACGATTGCCGGTATAAGCAACATAAACCTGGCCGCCGCGTTCAAATTCTTTTGATGCGATTTGCGGAACCGTAATTTCATTTCTTCCTACTTTTAAGCTGACCGTTTTTGCCAAAGCAGCCGATTCTGCATGCTGCTGCGTAAAGACAAGCTGTAATTCTGCCGCATCTCCGGTTCTTTTCGTATTATGTCCAACATATACCAAAAGACTTTCACCGGCATATGCCGTCTTGCCTAACGGCTGCCACGCATTTAATCCTCCAAATCCGAGATGTCCGTCTTTACGTCCGGTAATCCGGTTATCTACTTCATAAGCAGCTTCCAAATCTGAAGCTAAAATTTCTCTGGCTGTCTGTAATTCCAATGATAATTCCTTATATAATGGATGTTTTTCCCGGCTTGCTTCGTCTACCGTTTCTAAACGCGCTTCCAATGCTAAAATCGTTGCTTCCGTCACCTCATCCTGTAAAGTTGTGTGCATTTCATCCTTATAAAGATTCATAATATCATCTTCCAAGGAATCATAATAGTGAAAATGAATCTCACCCACTATCATTGGCAGTCTGGAATAATCCCTTCCAAGACAGATATGAACCTTATTTGCCGTAATCGCTTTATCAAATTTAATAATATAATACGGCTGGTTTAATGCATCCAGCTTTGCAACCAGACGGGCTCCTACAAACTGTTCTGTATTCGGATTTTCCTCATTCCAATATCCCAGTCTGACATATTGAAGAGCCGCTTTTTGGTCTGCTCCTGCAAACGTAATAAAATTCATCTTATAATCCTGATCCAGCGTCACAACCATTCCTTTGGAAAGATTTGTAACCGGATAAGCTACTCCGTCATCCCAGTCCTCTTTCTCCCAATAGGAACCATAATTATCATCTACTAATCCAAGAGCGCTTCCTGCCGTTGTATCCAGAGCGCTTCCTACCATCTTGGCATTACCGCTTCCGCCATATGTAGCGCTGGAAATATGCGCGCTTACAACTCCTTCACCATTGGAGGTATTTATCAGTTTATATTTTGGAAGCTGCGGAGGCTCATCCGTTTTTGTAAAGGCTGATGAGGATAAAGACGGCTGTCCCCATCCAAGATCATTCCAGCCCATTACATAAACAGAATATTCTACTCCATCTTCAAGCCCGGCAATTACATAACGTGTTCCTCCTAATTTACCAGTACCTTCCACAACAGGCTGAAAACCTTCTACAACCGGACGGTATTCTGTATCCGGATCCTGCGTCTTTTTATAATAAACCATGTATCCGTCAGAATCATCCATATCCTTCCAGGATACCTCTATTGTCCGAAATCCTCCTACTGCATTTACATTATCTGGAGGCGCCGGAAGTTTCGTCGGCTTTGGAATTCCGATTACTTCATTTGACCATGGACTGCTCCAGTCTCCATTGACGGAACGGACTTTTATAGTATATTTTGCAAAATTCTTCAAAGGTTTATCATTAATAGATGATATTTTATGGGAAGAATTTGCCACGCGTACAATCTGCGTTTCATTATCCGCCTGGTCTTTCACCGGGCCGCTGACATAAACTTCATATCCTGTTACATTTGTCTGTTCGCTCCAAGAAACAAAAAGTCCTTTATTCTCCGGCTCAGGTTCATGCAGAGACGGAATATCCATCTGTGGAGCCGGAATTCTTGTTTCCATATCATTTACAAATTCAACTTTTGCAATATTTACAAGAGGCTCCGTTTTTCTTGTTCCTGTAATTTTAATTGTTACGCGCTTCACTGCAATTTGATCTCCTAAATCGAGAACCCAAGACCCATCGGCCTCTGTTTTTGCAGTAAAAGCTGCACGACTTTTAAACCTTGCAGTAAAAACTGCAGAAGAAAACGGAATTTCCACAATCTCTCCATTTTCGTCTGTATAACTTACAATTCCATCTGTAATTTCACTAAATATATCCTCATCTTCAGACGACGCCATAGGAGCATGAATGACAAGTCCTTGGATTGGAACCGCCTTAGAGTCCTCTTTGGCAAGAACAAAGTCAAGTCCTACCGGATTATCTTTTGAAATCCCTGCATTTTTATCTTCCGGTCTTAACCCAATTGTCTCTGCATAATTTAATAAATTATTAATGTCGCCCTCGATTACTGTTCCGTCAACTGGATGTGTTTCTTTAATAATGCTCAGTTCTTCAACTGCAGATTTCACTGGCTCTTCATTTGCGCTTTGCACTACATTTTGCAAGTCCGCCAGGTCGAGTTTACCATCCGCGTTAATGTCAACTCCTGCATCTGTTGAATTTGCCCTTACCGCAGATAACACCTCTTTTGTATCTGCCTCATTGACAATACCATCCTGATTGACATCGCCTGGACAAATCCAGCCGGGAACTGCGCTGCTTCCCGTTTCAATCCGGGTGGAATGAATCTCAATTTTTCGAATTTCGTTTTTTACTGTACGAATATCTTGAGAATACTCAGCGAATTTATCTGTCCTGACAACGACTGTATACTCTCCTTCTGGAACTTCAAATCTTGCTTCCTGATAAGAGCCGTCCAAAGCATCAAAATTCAAGTCCTTCTGCTGCAATACTTCGCTGTTTCGACAGATCTGTACCGCTACTTTACCCTGATAGGGAAACTGAAGAGAAGAACGAACTCCCACTTCTACAACACTCTGCGTTTCATCTGCCGCAAGTTCTTCTTGTACGAAAGCTTCCGCCCCAAACACTGGCGCAGAAACTCCAAACCATGTCTGAAAGAGCATGCCGCAAGTAAGCATCACTGCTATCCATCTTTTCATTTTCCTTTTTCCTTTCTTTCTATATAGTTCTCAAAACGCATTCAACCGCATAATATCATAAATTTTCCATTTTTACAATACTTGACAAACTCAAAAATGACGTTCCATCCGCCATTTTCTGCAATCCAATCTGATAGCATGGACTTCAAAAAATGAAAGTATCATCGTCTAAAAGTGATGATACTTTCATTTATAATGATGCTTATTTCAGCTTTGGACTTTTCATGTTAGCTTTTTTCAATTTGCTAAGCAGCGTTTTCTTTTGTTTCTTCGAAAATCCTTTTGCTTTTACGCGGATTC
>CAJUHJ010000028.1 GCA_910586355.1 uncultured Lachnospiraceae bacterium | reverse complement strand
CATTTCTCCGTTGGGAGAAACTCCGATGCACTCAACAGGCTAAAGCCCAGAAAATAAAAATAAGGATGAAAATCTTGTTTTACAAAATTTTCACCCTTATTCACATAAATGACTCTAATTTACAGACTTTTGTCCATAGTCATGTAGATTTAATTTGGAATATTCCTATTTACGTTTATTTTGTCAAGAACCGCATCATGCGCAAAAGCAGCTATAATCGCCCGGAGATTCCATTCACTTTCCATCTCAATTTCCTCAGCTGTCCTATCAAAACAGCCGCCTTTTAACATACTGGCTGTCAGCAAAATATCCTCTTCAACCAGTATATCATCATATTGTTCTAGTTTTTTACTTCTGAATTATCTAAATTTGCAACAATTACATTTTTTTCAGACAAATCAGACGTATCTTCTATTATGTCATCGCCAATCTTTTCTACAGCTTCTTCATAAGCCGCTGCATTTTCCATAATCAATACGTACTGCTTTTCCTCTGTCTGAAATTCTTGTCTTGGTTCCGCCGAAATGTGGATTATTGGTAAAAATGTAATTGCTGCCGCAGTAAGAACTGCTGTAATTCTTTTTAACTTCATGTTTTATCCTCCTGTGCTTTTAAATTTTTATCTTTTGCAATATGTCTACTTTGTAATTTTTTCCCTTATCTTTTGTATCCCCTCCTTATAAAAATATTCTCAGCTAGCCAAAAAAATTGATTGAATTGTTTTTATCAGATACAATTCTGATATATCAGTTCATATCATAACAAAAATATATAGCAATTAACAATATTTGTCAATAACTTTTGTTTTCAATATTCAATACGCATAAAAAAAACAAGCATGTTCCATCAATTTGTAAACTTGCTTGTTTTTATCAAATTACATATCTATCCAATTTGGGTCTACCCAACATTGTTTCGTAGCATTCCATCTTCGGTACTGGTATTTTCCATTATAAACTCTATATTTGATAACAATATTATCGCTTACCCTTGCCTGATTCTCCTGGGTTTGTGCATAGACCGTCTCTGGCATCATAACACCACTACATAATATCGTCTGCAAACTTAAAAATGAAATTAAAAATAGAACTTTCGCTTTTTTCATCTTTTTTCCTCCCTCTAATTTCAATATCGCACTCTTCGAATTCATCTATTTCCTTACAACTAATTTTATGTTGTATTGTTTTTCCATCTACCTCTATAACAAAATAATATTCCTCGTTTTCATAAAGAATAAAACTATCATCTGGTGTAAACTGAACCGCACCCGGCACATCTTCAATCTCTTCTATTGGTGCTTCGTACATTGGAATCAACAAAACACTATAAGACATTACCCATACAACACTAAATACTATAAACCAACAAATTATGAATTTTTTATTCTTCTTTACATTCTTTTTATTTTCTGCTACAATCCGAAAACGCTCTGTCAGCTCATCATTTTTTGCATTTCCCAAAGATACGGAATAACGTACGCCGGAAAACTGATTTTTCCCACAAGCTGCTCTAAGGCTTTCTACAATCGTCTGCAAATAATCTGCCGATTCTGTGAGTGAGAGTTTTTCTACAAT
Organism: uncultured Lachnospiraceae bacterium; assembly: GCA_910586355.1. GTDB lineage: Bacteria > Bacillota > Clostridia > Lachnospirales > Lachnospiraceae > Roseburia_B. The sequence continues at coordinate 27,980 of CAJUHJ010000028.1, read as the reverse complement.
ACTCAAATCACATTTCATCTCAAGGCTCTTATCCAAATCCTTTTTGATAAAATATACCATCGGATTCCACCAGAACACACAACAGAAGAAATATGACAATACCTTAACAAACAAGTCACCATTTAGAAAATGCGTATATTCATGCAGTAGAATATAATACAATTCTTTATCTGTATACTCCTGTTTGGGAAGATATATTCGCCACTTTCGTATTCCCATACCCATTGGCATATGTATTCCTTTGCTATAAAAAACGGTAACATCATGCTGTTTCCCCGTCTCTTTAAATATACGCTGCAGTATATGACGGCACTGCGCATCCTTTTTTTCTGGAAACATGGACAATACTTTTACCGTACTCCTGTATTCCAATAAGAATTTTCCAATTTTCACAAAAGCAACTAACACCCATACTGCAAACAACGCTTCTGCAATTACAAACTCGTAATTTCCAATCTGGAATTTATTAAAACATAAGACATCACAAATATCTGAATAAATTCCTCTTTTCGATATTCCTACTGTAAAAGGGAAACCAATTGGTACAAAAATCCGTAATAGACAAAGCAAATACATTATCACTATGCAAATATATCCAAACTTCTTGGCAAAATAACTTTTCTTACGTATTGGATAAAGAATTCCTATTAAAATTCCGCTTGAAAGTACCGCCATTAAAACTGAATAAAATGAAAAAACCACGTACTACCTCCTCATTTTAATTCATTTCTCAATGGTTTCCCGCTGTAAAGCTTATTCTTTCTGCGTTTTATCTTCTGTATTTTCTTTACGCATATCCCGAATAATATTCTCCAGCTCTTCTATAATTTCTTCCCTGTCTTCTTCTTTTGCAAGAGCTGCCATTACCTTCGAAACAGAGGCTTTGCCATTCATCTTAGAAATAAGAAATTTTGCTGCATATGTTTCTCGATCATATGCGGGTTTAATTTTTCTGGCATATTGTGTGCCGTAATGCTGCATCCCACACTCTTCGAGCAGTCCTTTTTTCAGCAGACTACGTATAATATTGTGCACCAAACCATTACACCAACTATCTTTTACTTTCATATTTACGATATCCACACTCGTCAGCGGCGTTTCACTAGACCAGAAAATATCCATCATCTGTTCCTCGCTCTTCGTCATTCCCATTTCCAGTGACATTTTATCTCTCCTTTCTTTTTTATTTCTTGGTTCCATATTTGGCACCAAAATTCAAAATTTATAACTTATTCACCTGCCCTTCTATTATAAAATATAATTATTAACTATTTTTGTCAATATCATTCCCGAAATTTTATATTAATTTTTTCTAAAATAAGATTTCTATTTCGTTTATTGTCAAATTTACCGCTTAGGTGTATAATTATTTTGATAATCAAAAACAGGCAGATGAACAGTTTCATCTGTAATTTTAAAACAGGAGGATATTTCAAATGAACAACTTAGTATTGGAAGTAAATGACGAAATTGCAGTATTGAAAATCAGCAGGCCGGCAGCGCTCAATGCACTGAATTCCGAAACGTTAGATGAACTGACGGAAGTTTTAACTGAAATTGAAGGCAGGGACGACATTAAAGTTGTCATCTTAACTGGAGGAGCGGACAAAAAGGGCAATGAATTCAAATCTTTTGTTGCTGGGGCAGATATTGCTGAAATGGTGAATTTTTCTGCTGCAGAAGCAAGAACTTTCGGCATGAAAGCTTCTGTACCTTTCTTTAAATTGATGAATATGAGACAAGTTACAATTGCTGCTATCAATGGTTTTGCACTTGGCGGCGGATGTGAAATCGCAATGGCATGTGATATTCGTATAGCTTCTGAAAATGCAAGTTTTGCACAGCCGGAATGCGGCCTTGGTATTATCCCGGGATTTGGCGGAACACAGAGACTTGCCCGTTTGGTTGGAATGGGACGTGCAAAAGAATTGATTTTCACCTGCGACAACATTGATGCCAACGAAGCATACCGTATCGGTCTTGTCAACAAAGTTGTTGCAAAAGAAGAGTTAATGCCGACTGCAACTGCTATGGCAAAGAAAATCATTTCCAAAGGAAGCTATGCAGTAGCAATTGCAAAAGCTGCCATCAACAACGGTTATGATATGGACATCAAAAACGCAGTAGAAATGGAAGCAAACTTATTTGGCATTACCTGTTCTACCCATGATAAAGCAGAAGGTATGGGCGCATTCCTTGAGAAAAGGGCTGCGAATCTGACTGATTTTTAATTTTATGAACAAGAATAAAATCGGATTTATCGGCTGCGGCAATATGGGTTCTGCCATAATCAGCGGAATCCTAAGTTCTAAACTGTACGATAAAGAACAGATTATCGCCAGCGCGCATACAAAAGCTACCTTAGACCGGCTTTCGTCTGCATATGGTATTTCGGTAACGCTTGATAATACGGAAATTGTAAAAAATTCCGATATTGTTTTTCTGGCGGTCAAGCCTTTTTTATACCAATCCATAATTGAGGAAATTCGTGATAGTTCAGACGATACCAAGCTATTTGTTGCAATCGCGGCTGGAATCAGCCATACAAAATTACATAATTTTTTTGGAAAACCTATGAAAATTGTACGCGCCATGCCAAATACTCCGGCACAGGTTTTAGAGGCCATGTCAGCTTTAACGCCGAATGAATGGGTGAAAGCTGAGGAACTTAAGACTGTACAGACGATATTTGAAAGTTTTGGAAAAGCAGAAGTCGTACCAGAATCTTTGATGGATACCGTTATTGGAGTCAGCGGTTCTTCTCCGGCTTATGTTTATATGTTTATTGAAGCTATGGCAGACGCTGCAGTTGCTGACGGAATGTCGCGCAATATGGCATATACATTTGCTGCACAGGCAGTATACGGCGCTGCAAAAATGGTTTTGGAAACCAAACAACACCCTGGTGAATTAAAAGACGCCGTCTGCTCTCCTGCCGGCACCACAATTGCCGCCGTCGCCAAACTCGAAGAACTGGGACTGCGGAACGCAATAATAACGGCTCAACGCTGCTGCACTGCAGCATCTAAGGAAATGGAACGTTCCTAAAGTTAGATTCTATATAATCAAAAGCTCGGATTTTTATCAAAAATCCGAGCTTTTGATTACTTAATGATTGAAAAGAAGGCTTTCTTGTGATTTTCGATATTCCTCTTCAGTATAACCGTAAGATAAAATCTGTTCTTTACTTGCACCCGCTTTTACCATTCTTTCTATGGCGTCCATGCGTTCCTTTTGTATGCCTTCTCTCATGCCTTTTTCTATGCCTTTTTCTATGCCTTTTTCCATGCCTTTTTCCATGCCCAGTTCTATAATATTTTCTGACAAATTGCACATAGTCTGTATCCTCCCCTCCAATGCGGTGGTCATAACCAATCCATATTCTTCTGACAAAATACGTTTCTTTTCTTCTGGTTCTATTTGGGAAAGAAGCCCCTCCAGCATGGAAATCAACTTATTCTGAGATGTCTTATAATTCCTGCCATTTCTGATGTGAATTACAATCCCTTTTATTAAATCTATATCAGATGTACTCTGCCTGTTTCCAAAAACTGTTTTTCTTTCCAGGCTGATTTCTTCGATTGAATCCCCATCCGTTCGATTTCCATCCATACAAATCCAAATACTGCGTACCTTTTTTAAGTTATCATAATCACTGTGGAAAAATTCAGTCTGTTTTTGTGCAGATACCATCCTTGATAAATAAAATATGATCCTGTTTTCCAAATGATAACCTAATTTCGCCGTGTCTGAGGATTTCTGTGCCTCTATGTTTATTAAAAATTTCATTTCTTTTTGTTTCTGATAGGCAGTAAAACGAATATCATAATATATTTTGCCTTCCCCTGGAACATTATCTTCGGTATTGCCCTCTTTTATTCGCCCTAAGTTCGACAGCCCTGCATCCACCGGCCTTTCTCCAATTTCAATCTCAGGCCCAATTCCAGGCATAATCTCTTCGATTTCCATATGCCGGAATTCACTTACTGCATATTTCAAAATACGTGCCAGTATCTGCCTGTCGGCAAGCAGGTATTTTACATTTGCATCGTATGTACTTGCTGCATCTGCCGCCTCGACTGCCTGGGCTAAATTCGTCTGTACCATGTTTCCTTCCTTTTAACATCTATTTTAGAATTGGGATGTCTGCATTATACCAAAAGATGCCACGCCTGTAAAGCCTCCTAAAAAACGCCAGATGTTTTCTCATCTGACGTTTTTTGAAATTAATAAACTCTGATTTTAATATACATGTTCTTTCTATGTCCCGTAGCCGGATTTGTAATTTTCAATACTGCATAATAATCAGAATCCTGTTCCAATTTTGTAATACTGTATGTGATCTGGTTTTCTGGTTCTTCACTGTCATAATCTTCAAAACTAATCTCAAGTTTATCTAATATCTCATCCTCTGTCACGTCTTCGCTGCGTTCTAACCATAATACAGATACTTCACGTATAATATCACCATTCTCATCCATTTCACTGTCCATTGTACCCCACCAGTCTATTAATCCTTCTGCACGTACAGAATCAATTACAATCTCATATTTGTAACGATTTGTGATTTCCAGAATCTGGCGGCGTATTTCTTCATATTCGTCCAAAGAAGTAATTTCCGGTACTTTATTTTGCAGTTCCGTTAATTTTGCCCTGCTGTTTTGAATATCTTCACAATCCTCGAATGTATCCAGTATGTCATTACATATGCGTACATACTTTTGAATTTCTGCAGCGATTGAATCTAACCCATTAATCACCCGGACTCTGTAATCGCAGGACAATCCATTTGCATATTCCATATGCAGGATATAACGGTATTTTGATGTATCATCTGTAATTGTCTCTATTGTACATGTGTTTTCCCCATCATCCAATACGTTAAAATTTATCAATGTATCCCCAGATAATGTTTCACATATGATCTCTTTGTAAGATTCCCCCGTCTCATCATCTATTGCTGTATCCACGTCATAATCAAATAAATTGTCAGCAGTAACAGACGGATTGATGCTCCCACTCCTTAGCATATCGTATAATTCTTCTATTTCTAAAGAAAGTTCCCTTACTTCATTAACGTTTTCCATCCCAGGTATCTGGTTTTTCCATACCGAAACCTGATTCAAATATTCTGTCTTTTTTACAGAATCATTAAAACGCCTAAGATACGCTTTAATATTGTCTGTTTTTTCAATCGCAAGTTTCTTTTCTGACTCCAAATATTTCAGATTTATCTCTTCTTCTGTCAGTCCAATCTCTGATGTAGAACCTAAGAATGTACTTACAATATTTTTCGGAATAATCGTATGTGTAATCGAATTATAATCGCATACATACCACAAATTGCCTGCTTGGTTAGGACAATAATAAGTATATGCGCTGGTACCTATGGTAATTGTCACTTTGATAGAGGATTTTGCCATCTTATCAGAATTTTCTTCTTCTTTCTCTGAAAAATTATGGATATAAAATCTATAAATTCCCGGCGTCTCATTATAAATCGTCGTATGTTCCGGGCCTTCATACTCCGTATCATCGACGTCCAGATCGGCGTACCTGATATATTCAGATTCCGAATCATCCCATACATTATATTGATCATTGTCATAATAAACATGGAATACATCATTTCCATCTTTTTTCGGCCCTATCAGATGGGAGTCTATATCTGCGCTTGCGCCGGACTCCTCTGTCCCCCATTCTAACGTAAATTGTACCAAGCCGGTTCCCGTAATATTTTGCATCTGCTGATTCATAATCAGATTATAATTATCATGGCTTAAATAAGGCGCTGCCACTACAATTGTAGAATACGTATGATTATACCTTACGGCGTCCCCTGGCAAATCCGCTCTGACATCCAATGCTTCTACTGTATAAACCCCGGCGCTGACGTCTGTAAATTGATAGCCGCCCTCTTCATCTGTCACTGACGTTTGTACAGCTTCACCAATAATATTACTGCTTCCCGCTCTTAATTTTACTGTAATTCCAGCTGTATTCACAGATTCTCCAGTCAGGCCGTCTACAATGGTACCGGAAATTTCAGGTGTGTTTGGAATTTCTGAAAATGTATCCGCCAATAAATCAATCTGGTTATTTGCAAATGTCTCTGTCTGAAAACTGGTAATAAACAAATTCTGTATCACAGGCTTATAATGATCCTTTATGACAATCAGCCAGTAATTCCCAATCAATACTTCCGGGATTGTATAATTTCCCGTTTCATCCGTCAATGCAGATGCGTCCATCTCTTTTAAATAATCTTTATAATTCTCTGTATTAATATCACGGTTTGACAGGCTGTATGGCAGCAGATAAACCGCGGCTTTATCAGAAGCCTGATTTGTTACACGATAGCTGTTATCTGCTTCGCCGTCAAACTCTCCTTCTTGTGTATCCAAAGTTTCTTCTATCAGGTCATATTCCTGAATGTTTCCCGATACCGTTACTTTCTGGGAAATTCCAATGCTTTCGTTCATTTTAGCCGGAACATGCACAATATCCTGGTCTTCACTGACCGTCACCGGAATACATCCTATCCCTTCAATCTCCGGCATACACGACGAATCTTCTATGGTTGCTTTTGTATGTTCTGCCCCTGGAAGAACCGTCATATCCCATTGTGCACTGGAACGTATGGACAATTCTGTTTTTGTCACAATTTTTGACCCGCCTGCACCCATACGTAAAGAAACAGGAACAACATTTTTTCCGGCAATATTTAAAACAGATTTTGCCGGAACCTGTAAATCACGAACGGAACCGTTATTGTCCAGTTCAAAGTTCTGTCCGCCTGAACTGGACAGCTGAATCGACGCAATTCCGGTTTCACCAACTACGACATGCCCCTTGGATGCGTGAAATTCAATTACATTATTTGCATTTTCGGTATATGTATTTTTTGCAATTGCATAAATCTTTACTTTTGCAAAACGACCCTGATTCGTCACTTCTGCATTTGGAGCATGTATTTCCAGTGATTTTGAGCTGTAATCCCCTGCCGGAATCGTAATATTTTCTGCTTTAGACGAAGTGTAAACGATATTTGTAAGCATTTTACTCGAAAGAGCACGGTTTAATTCTGTCTGGCTGCTTACATTCCCTTTATAAGAAACTTTCACGCTGCATGCTGCCTTAACGCCATTTTTCGCCGCAACAGAAACAGTTGCCGTACCTTCTCCTATCCCCTGCAGCAAACCGTTATTGCTGACCGTTACTACTTTGGGATTGCTGGAACTCCATGAAACCGACTTGTTTGTTGCATTTGACGGATTTATGGAAGCTGTCAGCTGCTTTTTTTCTCCTGGCTCAAGCGTTGTATTTACAGCGTTTATCGTCAGATTTGTTATCACAATTTCTTTTTTCGAAACAGTCACATTACAAACTGCCTTTTTGCCGGAAGCATCCTGGGGAGCTACGGTAATTTTGGCCGTCCCCTCCTTCTTTGCCGACACAACCCCCTTAGAAGATACAGATACAATTTGATTATTATTGGAAGTAAACGTCATTTTTTTATTAGACGGCTTCTTAGGAGATAATTTTGCCTTTAACACAAACGTTGCGCCCGGCTCTAAAGAAACAGACGATTTTTCTAACTGCACGCTTTTTACCGGCGTACCTACTGTAATTTTACAATTTGCCTTTACGTTTGTCCCCTTAATCTTTGCAGTAATCGTCGCTTTGCCCTTTTTCTTTGCGGTCACTTTACCGTTTGGCTTTACTTCTGCAATTTTTTTGTTGCTTGACGCCCATTCTACTTTTTTCCCCTTGGCAGCCTTATTTAACGCCGCTTTTAATTTAACAGATTTCCCCTTTTTCATGGTAAATATGGTCTTATTCAGTTTCAACTCATATTTCTTAGAACCGGATTTTGTACCTGCTGATACATTGATACATGAAACAAACGCCATTAATACCATTACTGCCACTACAAAAACTTTTCTGTTTTTTTTCATAGAACTCTCCCCTCTCAAAATAAGATATAAATACACGCCGTAAGTAATTATAACAAACAGTATAAAACACGTCAATCCCATAGAATCAAAATGTCAATTCTATGGGATTGAAAATTATCACTTCTCCATCTTCCAAAAATATGCGCTATACGGTGGAAGTTCACTTCCGCCGCCAAAATCGTGTTCTTCTCCTGTGATTAAATCTACCGCCATACCGCAGCCGGCGTCAAAATGCGCATGAAAAGCTTCTGCGTCTGCATTTATCGCTACAAGGACGCGGTCATTTTCTGATTTGCGCTCAAAAATACACTGTTTATTTGTCAAAAGTACAGAACGAAACGCCCCATAATTCAATGCCTCCGAACTTACCTTTGCCCCAGACAATTTTGCAATCCATTCCGTCAGCTCATTTTCTACCGGCTTTTCAAAACAAGCCCGAAGCGCCGGGTCGCCTTCCTGCTTTGCCGCTTTTGCACCCCATTCGCTCCCATAATATACACATGGAATTCCAGGCATACCAAACGCCATTGCATAAATAAGCGGCAAATGCTTTTCATTTGTCAAATTCGAAGCAATTCTTGAAACATCATGGTTGTCGACAAAGGAAAGTAAATGCTGTCCTTTGTAAAGCGTCCAGTTTTCCGGCCCAAACTGACGGAGCAGGGAATGGACAATTTCAAACATATTCATAGAATTAAAACTGGAAAACAGTCCTTTATAACATTCATAATTTGTCACAGAATGAAGCATCTGGGGATTCATCCACTGGTTATAGTCCCCATGCAGCGTTTCACCCAGCAAAAAGAACTCTTCTTTTAATCCATCTGTAAATTGACGAAGCTGTTTTAAAAACTCCGGCGTCAGACAGTATGCAACGTCTAAACGCAGCCCGTCAATATCAAATTCTTCTACCCAGCTTTTGATTGCAGAAAAAATGTGTTCCACTACTGCCGGATTGTAGAGATTTAATTTTACCAAATCATAATTGCCTTCCCAGCCCTCGTACCAAAGCCCGTCATTGTAATTTGAATTTCCGCCAAAATTAATATGAAACCAGTCTTTATACGGCGAATTTTCCCGATTCTTTAATACGTCCTGGAATGCTGTAAATCCTCTGCCCACATGATTAAATACGCCGTCCAAAACGACTTTTATGCCTTCCTTATGCAAAGCCTCACAAACTTCTTTGAAATCTTCGTTTGTTCCCAGACGGCAGTCAATTTTCTTATAGTCTCTCGTATTATATCCATGTGTATCTGATTCAAATACTGGAGAAAAATAAATCGCAGTCGCCCCTAATTCCTTGATATGAGGAATCCATTCTTTTACTTTTAAAATTCTATGCTCCAACACTCCGTCATTTTCAAACGGAGCCCCGCAAAATCCCAAGGGGTAAATTTGATAAAAAACACTTTCATATGCCCACATATTCATATCCTCCTAAATAAATTGTTTTTGTACTGCATCATATCTATATTGAATGTCTGAAAGTTTTTTTGTCAGCTCCTCTTCCCCAATATTGAAAGCGGCGCAAAACTCGCTTAAAGACAGGTTGTGATCCCTCATCTGCGTATTGACAAAACTAAGTAAGATAACCGGATCTTTTGGCAGATTTTGTTCCATTATTTTTCCTTTCTTTCTACACCATATTTTTCCTCTAATCTTTGAATAGTCTCCATATAGACCTTCTGCTTTTTCTGTGTTAAAAGCTTCTCAAAAATTTGATCTTTGACTTCGGCAAACGACAACGCCTCTTTTTCTTTTTTATCTTCTACTAAAATAAGATGATAGCCAAACTGTGTTTTTATGGGACCTGTAATCGTCCCCACAGCTGCCTCAAACGCCGCCTTTTCGAATTCAGGAACCATCTGTCCCCGGCCAAAATAGCCCAAATCTCCGCCCTTTTCCTTAGATGGACAGGTTGAATATTCCTTTGCGGCCACCTCAAAATCTTTGCCTTCCAAAAGTTCTTTTGCAATTTTTTGGGCAGATTCTTCAGTATCCGTTAAAATATGCTTTGCTTTGACTTGTTCTGCCCCCTTAAATTGTCCTGGATTATCATTATAAAATGCTTTCACCTCAGATTCGTCTAAAGTCACTTTCTCAATGACGCTTGTTGCAGCCATATGGCTTGCCAGTTCATTTTCCATTTTGGCAAGCATATCTTTATATTCCCTGCTTTCTTTAATTTTTTCTTCCTCTGCCATTTTGGAAAACAGATGAAATCCAATCAGCTGCTCTAACAGCTCGTCTTTCGCATTTGGAGAAGACAAATAAACCTGCTGCTCGGGCGGATAATTCGCAATTAAATCATTTAATTCACGTTCTGTAATCTCATGTCCTGCAGATACTGCTAAAATTTTTTCACTCATACTTTTATACTCCTTTTATTTTATATAAATACGTTCCAAAATACAGGTAAGTCGCAAAAATCACAATCATAGGCCCCGTCGCCACATTCGTATAATAGGACGTAAACAGCCCCGCCAGACCGGAAAACAAAGAAAACAAAATAGAAAAGAAATGATATTCCCGCATATTTTCCGATAAATTCCTGCCCGCCGCCGCTGGAAGAATCAACAAAGCATTGATAATCAAAATTCCTACCCATCGAATAGAAAGCGTCACAACAAGCGCTACAAATACTGCAAAAAGATTTTCAATCAGACGAACTGGAATCTGCCTGCTCTTTGCCAGCGTCCGGTGAATTCCGGCGGCATTCAACCAATTAAAACAAGTACAAAAAAACACAACTGTCACCAGAAAAAGGATAAAAAGAAACAGGATTTCTTTTTGTGTAATACTTAAAATATCCCCAACCAAAAGATTAGAATACTTGCTAAAATTGCCGCCTTTCGATAAGATTGCAAGCCCAACGGCCACGCTGCCGGAAGAAAACACAGAAATAACCGTGTCTGTGGAAGCCCCGCTCTTGCTGCTGATAAAATTCAATAATAATGCAAACACAATTGCAAAGACAACCATCGTCAGATTTGTGTCCGTAACACCGCACACAACGCCGACTGCAATACCAGTCAATGCGGAATGTCCAAGCGCATCTGAAAAAAAAGCCATTTTCCGATTCACAATCATCGTTCCAAGAAGCCCAAACAATGGAGTGATAATCAATATCGCAAGTACTGCCTGGCGCATAAATTCATATTCAAACAATCTGTTACCTCCTCCCAATCTTTGGTATGGACGTTTTCTCTTGCTTTCCTCTGCTGATATATGCCGGAAGTTCTTCTGCTCCAAATACTTTTTGAAATTCTTCGCCTGCAAATACTTCTTTTGCGCTTCCCTCTTTTAAAATCGTCTTATCCAGCAAAATAACCTTGTCTGCATATTTTACCACATAATCCAAATCATGGGAAATCAAAATAATCGCCAAATCAAAATTCTGTTTTAGATATTCCATCGTACGGTAAAATAATTCCATACCCGTCTGGTCCACGCCGGAAACCGCCTCGTCCAACAGCAAAAGATTCGGTTCGTCCATAACCGCCATAGCAAGGAGCACCCGCTGAAACTGCCCTCCGGAAAGATTGCACACCTGCTTGTCGATTAAGTCTTCCGCCTCAAAGACCTCTAATGCTTTTATAATTTCTGTTTCAATTTTTCTGCTCTTTTTCAAAAAGACCGGAAAACGGTACTGATAACTGGCAATCAAATCATATACGCTTAACGGCGTATCTTTTTCTATATTCATGCTTTGCGGCACATATCCAATTTTCAGCTTCCGTATCCTTCCATTTTCAATATCCTTAAAGGCAATCTCGCCAGAATGTGGAATATCGCCTAAAATTGCACGTACTAAAGTTGATTTCCCAGCGCCGTTTTTACCAATAATCGCATTGATACTCCCACAGTGAATATGCAGATTAATATCTTCCAATATGGTCTGCCCGCCCAGACATACGCCCAAATGATTCACCTTGATACAATGCAGCCCGCATGGCTTTATTATTTTTTTCATGCTATACTCCAAATGCCAATTTTAAAAGATTTATATTTTTTTTCATACTGTTTAGATAACTGTCCAACTCATAGTCCCCGCGCACCAGAGTATCCAGATAATAAACTTCAATTCCAGTTTCTTTTTGAACCATCTCTGCCAGTTCGCTTCCATATTGTTCTTCCGCCAATATCACCCGGCGTCCATCCGCCAAAGCAGCAGAAAGCACATCTGACGCCTCTTTGGAACTAATCTGCCGTTCTTCATCCAGATTGATAGCATACTCAATATCAAACCCATAGTCTTTCGCCAGATATTCATATGCCTCATGGAAAGAAATCACAGACGCTTTCTCTGACGCCGCCTTAATTTCCTCTTGCTGCGCTTCTAATTCTTCTAGTTTTCCGTTATATTCTGCGGCAAATCTGCGGAATTCTTCTTCCTGTTCTGGAATGGCAACAGATAGCGCGTCCGCAATCGCTTCCACCTGCTTTTTGTAAAGGTTTACGCTCATAAAGACGTGGGCATTTTCAGAAATGCCGTCAAGCCCTCCTGCCGTTTCTACGATACTTAAGCCCTGATACTGCTCTGCCACATCGGTAAGAAACGACTCCATTCCCCCTCCGTTGACCAAAAACAAATCTGCTGTCGAAAGTAACTTCATATCTTCCGGCGTCAGTTGAAAATCATGCAGGCATCCCGTTTGCGGTTCACTTAAATTCTTTAATAAAATATCGGGACAATCCCCAACAACATTTGCCGCGGCAATATATACCGGATAAAACGATGTGACTACCGTAAATTTTTCCGTTGTACCTTCATTTTTTCCGTTTCCAAACGCTTTTACAAATAGTCCGGCAAACAAAACTCCAAAAACCAAAAGCGCCGCCGAAAATACATATTTATTCTTCAATTTCACTGTCCTTAGCACCATCCAACAATAAGTCCATATATTCCCAAATTTCTTCCCGCCCCTTCTTATTTAAAGCAGAAAACGGAAAAACATAAGCGTCTGATTTCATATTCAAGCCTTTGCGGATTGCCTGCACATGCTTTTGCACCTGGCTTGGTTTCAGCTTATCCAGCTTTGTCGCAATAATAATCGGTTCATAGCCCTGATGAAGAATCCATTCATACATCATTTTATCGTTGGCTGAAGGATCGTGGCGAATATCAATTAAAAGAAATACTGCCTTTAGCTGCTTTGAGGTATGCAGATATTTTTCTATCATTACGCTCCATGTCTTTTTTACAGATTCCGCTATTTTTGTATATCCATACCCTGGAAGATCCACCAGATACATGGCATGATTGATATTATAAAAATTAATCGTCTGTGTCTTTCCCGGCTGCGAAGAAATCCTTGCCAAAGATTTCCGGTTCATTAACGCATTGATGAGAGAAGATTTGCCAACATTGGATTTTCCGGCAAACGCAATTTCCGGCAGTGTATTTTCCGGCAGCCTGCTTGTCACTCCGCATACAATTTCAAGTTCCACTTGTTTGATAACCATATATTTTTCTCCTATACAAACGCTGTTTTTAATACGTCGTCCATCGTTTCCACATAAACGATTTCAAGTCCCCGTTTGATTTCTTCTGTAATTTCGTCCATATCTTTTTCATTTTTCTTTGGAACGCAAATCGTCTGGATTCCCGCATTTTTAGCAGCTAACGTCTTTTCTTTTAACCCTCCGATTGGAAGCACCCTGCCACGCAGAGTAATTTCTCCAGTCATTGCCACATCTGCGCGGACTTTCCGCTTTGTCATTGCTGATAGCATAGCTGTCGCCATTGTAATTCCCGCTGACGGACCGTCTTTTGGCACAGCGCCTTCCGGAATGTGAATATGGATGTCATTTTCTTTAAAAAATTCCTTTGGAATCTTAAACTCCTTACTAACAGAACGAATATAGCTAATGCCTGTCCTCGCCGATTCTTTCATTACATCTCCAAGCTGCCCTGTAAGACAAAATTCGCCTTTTCCCGGCATGACATTTACTTCAATCTCCAAAGTATCGCCGCCGACGCTTGTCCACGCAAGCCCGCGCACAATGCCTATCTCGTCCGTTTTTGCCGCCATATCAACTGTATACTTTTCTTTTCCTAAAAACTGACTGAGATTTTTTTTCGTCACGCTGACTTTTTTCTTCTCGTTTTCGTAGATTCCACGAGCTGCTTTCCGACAGATTTCACCAATTTTGCGTTCCAAATTACGGACTCCGGCTTCTTTCGTATAATGGCGGATAACCATGGCAAGCGCGTCTTCGCTAATCGAAAACTGATTTTTTTTCAGTCCATTTTTTTTGAGCTGCTTTTTTACTAAATGTTCCATGGCAATGTGCAGCTTTTCATTTTCCGTATAACTATTGACTTCAATTAATTCCATACGGTCTAACAGCGGACGAGGAATCTCCTGCACAGAATTTGCCGTCGCTATAAACATCACTTCGGACAAATCAAGTGGAATTTCCACATAATGATCTCTAAATTTATGGTTTTGCTCTGAATCCAGCACTTCCAACAGCGCAGAAGACGTATCTCCTTTGTAATCGCTGCTGACCTTATCAATTTCATCTAAAAGCATTAAAGGGTTTTTCACCCCTGCCGTACGAAGCCCCGCCGCAATCCTGCCCGGCATAGCGCCTACATACGTTCTCCTATGCCCTCGGATTTCTGCTTCGTCTCTGACGCCTCCAAGGGAAATGCGCACGTATTTTTTATTGAGGGCTTTTGCAACAGATCTGGCAATACTTGTCTTTCCGGTTCCCGGAGGCCCTACAAGACAGATAATCGGACTTTCTCCTTTTCCAGTCAGGTTACGAACGGCAAGAAACTCCAGCATACGCTCTTTGACCTTTTCCAATCCATAATGATCGTGGTTTAGCACTTTTTCGGCATTTTTTAAGTCTTTATTGTCTTTCGACTCCTGATCCCACGGCAGTTCTAACAATGTTTCAATATATCCCCTCGCCACTGTACTTTCCGACGAATTGGAACTGATATTCCCAAACCGGTCTATTTCTTTTTTGATTTTCTCCTTTACCTCTTTGGAAGCATTAATTTTTTTCAGCTGCTGGCGGAACTGGTCTGTGTCCGATTCCGTATGATCCTCTCCTAATTCTTCACGAATTACTTTCATCTGTTCCCGCAGCAAATATTCTTTTTGGTTTTGGTCGACCTGCTCTTTGACCTTTGCCTGAAATTCATTTTTGATGGAAGTAATATTAATTTCCCGAAGAATCATCTCCATCAAGGCCGTATAACGCTCTTCTAATGTGGCTGCTTCTAAATAAACCTGCTTTTCTTCATAATAGACCGGCATTTGATTGGCAATCAAATCCATTAAT
This sequence comes from uncultured Lachnospiraceae bacterium, assembly GCA_910586355.1. GTDB lineage: Bacteria > Bacillota > Clostridia > Lachnospirales > Lachnospiraceae > Roseburia_B. Next base: position 12,717 of record CAJUHJ010000028.1, on the reverse strand, counting down.
TTTCCGACGTCTTTGATTTCTGTAATTTGACGCAAAAAGTCCCTGCCAAGTTTTGGATTTAGTACTGCATATTTGCCGTAAACCTCCCGAATTGCACGAATCATCCCTTCCCGGACTTCTTGCGTATATGTCTCTGTATCTTCACCCATTACAATCACTTCTGCCAAAAGATAGTCGCTTTGTTCTACCAATCCGGACAGGCTTGCGCGCCACTCTCCTTCTACAAGAATACGGACAACGCCGTTTTGCATCTTAACCACTTGTTTTACCTTGGCAATAATACCAACCTGATACATCTCGTCAATCTGCGGGTCGTCTGCTTCGATATTCTTTTGTGTAACTAAAAACAGTTTCTGCTCTCCCATCATTGCTACTTCCACTGCTTTAATCGATCTCTCCCTGCTGACATCAAAATGCGCCACGATTCCAGGCAGTATTGTCATCCCCCGTAATGCAATTGCCGGAATTGTTATGATATTGTCGCTCACGTTATAGCCCCTTTCTAGTATGAAAGCTGCCGCCAGTAACTGAATTTACTGCGACAGCTATTGTATTTAAGCACTCTTTGATTCTAATAATACTTTTTTTTGTTCAATGGAATCCATAAATCCCTTTTCTTCTACCAGTTTTTTGGTAATTGTACATTCTGAAATGGTATCATCCGAAGGTATCTGATACATCAAATCCATCATTACATTTTCCATAATTGCACGTAAGCCTCTTGCGCCCGTCTGCCTGTCTAACGCTTTATCAGCAATCGCTTCAATGGCTTCTTTTTCAAAAAATAATTCCACATTATCTAATTCCAAAAGTTTCTGATACTGTTTTACCAAAGAATTCTTTGGTTCCGTCAAAATACGGACAAGCGCAGATTTATCCAAGGCATCCAAAGACACCGTAACGGGCACACGCCCGATAAACTCCGGTATCAGACCAAATTTGATGAAATCCTGCGGCATCGCATGTTTAAAAGACTCTCCCGCATTTACTTCTCGTTTGTCTTTTACAACCGCGTTAAAACCAATGGCCTTCTGGTCTAATCTTGTTTCAATAATTTTCTCTAATCCATCAAAAGCGCCCCCACAGATGAAAAGAATATTGGACGTATCAATTTGGATTAATTCCTGCTGCGGATGTTTTCTGCCTCCCTGTGGAGGAACAGAAGCCACTGTACCTTCTAGTATTTTTAACAGCGCCTGCTGCACGCCTTCTCCAGAAACATCCCGCGTAATCGACACATTTTCAGATTTCTTTGTAATCTTATCAATTTCATCAATGTAGATGATTCCCCGCTGCGCCCGCGCAATATCGTAATCAGCAGCCTGTATAATTTTCAAAAGTATATTTTCTACATCTTCACCAACATAACCTGCCTCTGTTAAAGTCGTCGCGTCTGCAATTGCAAAAGGCACATTCAAAATACGCGCCAAAGTCTGTGCCAGATAGGTTTTTCCGGAACCGGTCGGCCCTAACATTAAAATATTGCTCTTTTGCAGTTCTACATCCAGATTAGGCCCTGCTAATATCTTTTTATAGTGATTGTAAACAGCGACAGACAGTACTTTCTTTGCAATATCCTGCCCGATTACATATTCATCCAGAAACGCTTTCATTTCTTCTGGTTTTAACAGATTGATTTCCTGTGCGGCGTTATCTTCTACAACTTCTCTGTCGTCTTCTTCCATCATCTCTTCTTCGATAATCTCCATGCAGATATCCACACACTCGTCACAGATAAAGGCTCCGCTTGGTCCTGAAATCATTTTTCTGACCTGGCCTTCTGTTCTGCCGCAAAAGGAACAACGAATTTTCTCCCCACCACCCATAAAATTTCTTCCTGACATAATTTCACTCCATCATTTATTGTGCACGATTTTTAATGACCTGATCAATTAAGCCATATTCCTGCGCTTCAAATGCAGAAAGATAATGGTCTCTTTCTGTATCTGCAGCAATCGTCTCATATGACTGTCCTGTGTTCTCAGCAAGTATCTGATTTAACCGTTTCTTTGTCTTTAATATATTTTCCGCGGCAATTTCAATTTCCGTCGCCTGGCCTCTGGCTCCGCCGGAAGGCTGATGAATCATAATCTCTGCATTTGGCAGAGCCATCCGCTTTCCTTTTGTACCGCCTGCAAGCAGGAATGCGCCCATACTTGCCGCTAACCCAATACAAATCGTAGAGACGTCGCATTTAATATACTGCATGGTATCATAAATCGCGAGTCCCGCCGTTACGACGCCGCCTGGAGAATTGATATACAACTGAATATCTTTTCCGGGATCTTCCGATTCTAAAAATAATAACTGCGCAACCGTCAGGCTTGCCGTCGTCTCATTGACTTCTTCTCCTAAGAAAATAATTCTGTCTTTTAGTAATCTTGAATAAATATCGTAACTTCTCTCACCTCTGCTGGTCTGTTCAACGACATAAGGTACTAAACTCATATTCTGCCTCCTAATAAATTACAATGAGACCGGCTCGTTAATGAGCCGGCCGGCTTTATTCAGCTTCTTCTTTTTTGCTCTTTGGTTTGGCGCGTTCTTTCACATTATCCATAACCAATGTAACAGCTTTTTGAATTGCAATATCTTTCTTGATGGACTTTTGCTCAGCTTCCCCAATCATCGTCTTAATCTGGTCTGCCGTCATTTTATATGCTTCTGCCATCTTATCAATTTCTGTATTCAAATCTTCCTCTGTTGCTTCAATATTCTCTTCTGTCACAATCTGTTCTAACACAAGGCTGCTCTTAATACGGCTTAACGCATCCGGTTTCACCTGATCTTTTAATTTGTCCATTGTCAAACCGGAAAACTGCATATACTGCTCAAAACTTAAGCCCTGCTGTGAAATTCTCTGGGCGAAGTCTTCTATCATGGATTCTATCTGTGTCTCAAGCATAGCGTCCGGAATCTCCATGGAAGATTTATCTACAATTTTTTTGATTGCTTCTTCTTCCTTTGTCTGTCTTGCCTCTGCTTTTTTACGTTCTTCGATTTGTTTTTTAACGTCTTCTTTGTATTCTGCCAGCGTATCAAATTCAGAAATATCCTGCGCAAACTCATCATCCAGATCCGGCAGTTCTTTTACTCTGATTTCGTGAATCTTTACTTTAAATACTGCTGGTTTCCCGGCCAATTCCTCTGCATGGTAGTCTTCCGGAAACGTCACGTTTACCTCTGTTTCTTCACCGTTAGTTTTTCCGATTAACTGTTCTTCAAATGTATCAATAAAAGAATGGGAACCAATTTCTAAGGAATGATTTTCTCCCTTTCCGCCTTCAAACGGCTCTCCGTCCACAAATCCTTCATAGTCGATAACCGCCGTATCGCCTTCTACAATCGCGCGGTCTTCTACCGTAACCGCTCTGGCGTTGTTTAATCTCTCTGCTTCCACAGCTTCGTCAATTTCTTCTTCTGATACAGACGTATCAATTTTTGTGACGGTAACTCCTTTATATTTGCCAAGCGTCACTTCCGGACGAACTGCCACTTCCGCCGTAAAAATAAACGGCTTTCCTTTTTCAATCTGGACAATATCAATCGTCGGACGCGATACAATATCAACTCCGCTTTCATCAGCTGCATCACCATAATTCTCACGAATCAGCTGATTTGCTGCATCTTCAAAGAAGATTTCCGGCCCATACATTTTTTCGACCATATTTCTAGGTACTTTTCCTTTTCGAAATCCCGGAAGACGAATCTTATTTTTCTGCTGCAAATATGCCTTTTGCAATGCTTCTTCCAACTTATCCACCGATAATTCAATCGTAAGCTTTGCCATATTCTTCTCTAATGTTTCAACCTGTACACTCATTCAACTGTTTCCTCCTTCGCCTGCAGTCATTGCAGTATTATAACATATGCTTTTTTAAAAAACAAGAAAAACTTATATCGACAGATTCTTACAAACCTCAAACTGATATTCCGGAATACCTTTGTCCATTGCCAGCGCCTCGTCAATATCGTAATCTACAAAATCGCCATTGCGGTAAGCAACAATACGGTTTGTCTTCCCCTGGCACAACAAATCAACTGCAAGAGCCCCCATGATAGACGCATAGACGCGGTCTTTACACGTCGGGCTGCCGCCGCGCTGCATATGCCCCAAAATCGTTGCCCTCGTCTCAATTCCGGTTGCCGCTTCAATTCGTTTTGACATACTCACAGAGTGTCCAATTCCTTCTGCATTAATAATGATATGATGTTTCTTTCCGCGTTTTCTGTTCTCTATAATATGATTGACTAACTTTTGTTCGTCATAATCGTAACGCTCTGGAAGCAGAATATCTTCCGCCCCATTTGCAATCCCTGTCCAAAGCGCAATATATCCGGCTCCCCGTCCCATTACCTCAATAATACTGCACCGTTCATGGGAGGTCGAAGTATCGCGGACTTTATCAATTGCCTGCATTGCCGTATTAACTGCGGTATCAAACCCAATGGTATATTCTGAACACGCAATATCAAGATCAATCGTACCCGGAAGCCCGATTGTATTAATCCCAAGAGCCGCCAGCTTCTGCGCGCCGCGGAACGAACCGTCTCCGCCAATCACAACAATGCCTTCGATTCCATATTTCCGGCAGACGTCCGCCCCAAGTTTTTGTCCTTCCGGCGTCGTAAATTCCATGCACCGCGCCGTCTGTAAAATCGTACCGCCGCGCTGAATCGTATCCGATACATTTCTTGCTTCCATGTCAATAATCTCTTCTGCAAGCAGGCCGGCATAACCTCTTTTGATGCCTTTTACTATCAGGCCTTTGCCCAATGCTTCACGGACAACTGCCCGAATCGCGGCGTTCATTCCCGGAGCGTCTCCGCCGCTGGTTAATACGCCTATTGTCTTAATCGCCTTTTCCATACCACAAGTCCTCCTATATTATATTTAGGTTTTCGTTCGCAGTTACAACCGTCGTTCTATTTTCTTATTTCATTTTAATCTCTTTATCTTAGGTTTTCAATAGCCTTTTCTACAACTTTTATATTATTGCCGCCAAACTCATTTGATAACCGCTGCAAAATCTTTTGCCCAATCAAAAGATTTTTGCTTGCCCCAAGCCGTTTCATTGCCTTTTGCGCCGCAAGATAAATCACAACAGTATCCGAGCCGTCCGAATCTGCTATCATCTCGTAAAGCTTCTGTTCATTTGCTTCAAACGATTCTTTGTCTGCAAACTGAATCCACAATTCCCGTTTTGCATCCTCAAAAGAATAAACTTTCTCACAGATGACTTTGCCGTTTTTTTCTTCTTCCACATTTGCCCTTCCCCGGATAAACACTTTTGTATCCGGCTGCATAAGCGTCTGATTTTTTTCATAATTTCTTGGAAATACAACGACTTCCACCGTTCCAAATAAATCTTCCACCGTCAAAAAAGCCATGGTCTGGTTATTTTTTGTATATTTAATTGTCTTATCGGTAATCATCCCGCCGATGATTACCGTCTCGCCGTCTTTTATCTTTACTTCGCCGGTTTCCTCATCTAAAAGGAAATCAGACGTTACCGCCGTAGTATTTTTCTTTAGGCGTTCTTCATATTCTTCTAAAGGATGCCCGCTGATATAAACCCCTAACACTTCTTTTTCAAAACCTAGCAGTGTTTCTTTATCAAATTCTCCAACGTCCGGCAGCGTCGTTTCGTACGCCCTTCTGTCGTCTTCCCCTACAAAATCAAACAGGCTCATCTGCCCCGTTACGACATGTTTCTTTTCCTGATGGATAGTATTCATAATTCCTGCATAGACACACATTTTTTGTTTGCGTGTTCCTTCTAAGCCGTCAAACGCCCCTGATTTAATAAAATTCTCCACTGCGCGTTTATTCATTTCTCCATCGCTCATTCTGGTGATAAAATCTGTCAGGGAAGAAAACTTTCCGCCCTTTTCCCGTTCTTCAATCAACGCCTCTATCACCGGACGCCCAACGCTTTTAATCGCAGAAAGCCCATAACGGATACAGCCGTCTGATACGGAAAAACCGCCGACTCCTTCGTTTATATCCGGCGGAAGAATCTGAATTTTAAGCCGTCTGCAGGTTACTATATATTCCGAAACTTTTACGACGTGGTCCTGTACAGAGGTCATCAGCGCCGCCATGTATTCCAGCGGATAATAATACTTTAAATACGCAGTCTGGTAGGCAATCACCGCATATGCTGCCGCGTGTGATTTATTAAACGCATATTTTGCAAAATCAATCATCTCGTCATATATTTTATTTGCTACTTTTTCATCTATTCCATTCGCAACGCATCCTAAAACATGTTCTTTCGGATTTCCATAGACGAAGTTTTTCCTCTCCTGTTCCATCACAGACTGTTTCTTTTTGGACATCGCACGCCGTACCAAATCACTGCGTCCCAACGTATAACCAGCCAAATCCCTTACGATTTGCATCACTTGCTCCTGATAGACGATACAGCCGTATGTCGGCGAAAGTATCGGTTCAAGCTGAGGACAGTCATACGTAATCTTTCCTGCGCTGTTCTTTCCTCTGATATATGCCGGAATAAAATCCATAGGCCCCGGACGGTAAAGCGCAATACCTGCAATAATATCTTCTAAATTACGCGGTTTAAGCTCTTTCATAAAATTTTTCATTCCCGCGCTTTCCAGCTGGAACACGCCCTCTGTTTTTCCAGTGCCAAGCGAATCCAGTACTTTTTTATCATCAAAATCAATATGGTCTATGTCCACTTCAATTTTAAGGTTCTTTTGCACCATATCCGCGGCGTTTTTCAGCACTGTCAATGTCCGTAAACCCAAAAAATCCATTTTTAAAAGTCCCAGTTCTTCAATCGTCGTCATGGTGAATTGTGTGGTAATCATGCCGTCGATACCTCTTGCCAGAGGCACATACTCATCCATTGGCTTTTGGGAAATCACGACTCCCGCCGCATGGGTGGAGGAATGTCTTGGCAGCCCTTCTAAACGTTTGGACATCTCAATCAAACGCCTGACACTTTCATCATTTTCACACATGGCGCGAAGTTCCGGATTCATTTTCAGCGCTTTCTCTATTGTAATGCCAAGTTCATTCGGTATGCTTTTCGCTATCGTATCCACAAAAGCATACGGCAAATCCATCACGCGGCCCACATCCCGGATAACTCCCCTCGCCGCTAAAGTACCAAATGTAATAATCATTGTCACACAGTCTTTTCCATACTTTTCAACGACATAGTCAATGACTTCCTGCCTCCGTTCGAAGCAGAAATCTACATCAATATCGGGCATAGATACCCGCTCAGGATTCAAAAAGCGTTCAAAAATCAAATTATAACGAATCGGGTCGATATTTGTAATGCCAATTGAATAAGAAACAATACTTCCAGCCGCACTCCCGCGTCCCGGCCCCACGCTGATTCCCTGTTCTCTTGCAAAACGAATGTAATCCCAGACAATCAGAAAATATTCTACATACCCCATATCTTTTATGACGTTTAATTCATATTCCAAACGCTCTTTGAGTTCTTCTGTGACCGTTTTATATCGTTCCTTTATACCGTCATAACAAAGTTTTCTCAGATACTCATAGGTAGTAAAACCTTCCGGCACAGAAAAATCCGGAAGTTTTGTTACTCCAAATTCAATGTCAACCTGACAGCGTTCTGCAATTTTTTGTGTATTTTCAACCGCATCTATCGCATAGGGAAACAGCTTTTTCATTTCTTCTTCTGATTTAACGTAATACTGTCCTCCTTCATACCGCATACGATTTTCATCACTTAATTTTTTCCCCGTCTGCAGGCAAAGCAAAATATCATGCGGCTCAAAATCTTCTTCATACGTATAATGAACGTCATTTGTCGCAACCAATTCGATTCCGGTATCCTTAGACAGCCGTAAAAGCTGCTGGTTTACGACTTGCTGCTGCGGCAGTCCATGATCCTGCAGTTCCAGAAAAAAATTGCCTTTTCCAAAACATTTTTGATATTTCAAAGCCGTCTCTTTTGCTTCTTCATAAAAACCGCGCACCAGATTCCTTGGCACTTCCCCGGCCAGGCAGGCGCTTAAGGCAATCAGTCCTTCATGGTATTTTAAGAGAAGTTCCATATCTACCCTGGGCTTATAATAATAACCGTCTACAAATCCTTTGGATACAATCTTAACCAAATTACTATAACCCTGATTATTTTCTGCCAAAAGCACAAGATGATAATATCTGTCTTCTCCATGTACCGTCTCTCTGTCAAAACGGGAATTCGGGGCTACGTATACCTCACAGCCTAAAATCGGTCGGACGCCAGCCGCCTTTGCCGCTTTATAAAAATCAATCACGCCATACATCACGCCGTGATCTGTAATTGCTGCAGCTGTCATACCCAATTCTTTCACCCGCGCAACATATTCTGTAATTTTATTTGAACCATCTAAAAGACTATACTCTGTGTGTACATGTAAATGGGTAAACGCCATATTCTTTCTCCGTTTCTTCATATTAATTCCAACAACCGTACATCCGTTTACAGTTTATCAAAAAAGAAAGAATTAGTAAAGAAATTTGATTTTCGTCATATTCCTAATATTATTTTAATTTTTTTAATAATAATTATTAATTTTCAACAAATTTTAGCTAGACTTTGGCAGGGGAAATCTGTATAATGAAATTATCAATAAGATGTACAAATCAGAAAGTTGGGGTATTTATGAAAAAGAACACAAAACAAATGAAAAAGGGCACAAAGGGATTCCGAAGCCTTACAACTATGATAATTTCAATTATTTGTCTTTTGGTCTCTATTCCTACAATCGGACTTGCATGTTTAGGCGTCTACTATTTGAGGCAATCAATGAACGAATCATCAGAATTATATGAAACGTCTATGACGGACGGTTATTCCATGGAAATCAAATCACAGGTACAAGGCGCAATCGCCGTAGTGCAAAGCTACTATGACAAAAGCCAAAGCGGTGAACTTTCAGAAAAAGACGCCAAAAAAATGGCGGCGGACGCAGTTCGCTCTATGCGTTACAGAGACGACGCTTCCGGCTATATCTGGATTGACGGCGAAGACCATGTGCTTGTCATGCATCCAATTCTGACCGAACAAGAAGGCACAAACCGTTATGACCTAAAGGATCAAAACGGCGTGACAGTAACGCAGAATATTGTATCTACTGCAAAAGCCGGCGGCGGATACAATGAATTTTATTTTACCAAATCAGACGGCACAACGGTCGCGCCAAAACTCGCATATTCTCAAATGTTTGAGCCATGGGGCTGGGCAGTTGCAACTGGAAACTATATCGACGACATGAACGCAAAAATTGACAGCCAAAAGTCAGACATCCAGAAAGAATTTTCCCATATGCTGTTAATCTATGGCATTGCAGCAGTCATTATGCTGCTTATAGCGCTCGCGATATCCGCCTTAAGCGGAGTGAGGATTACCAAAAGCATTAAAATGGTGGAAGACAATCTCCGGCAGGCCGCTTTGGGAAATTTAAGTTTTACAGTAAATCCGGCTTTATTAAATCGTGCGGATGAAATCGGAGAAATGGCGCGTTCCTTAGAAAATGTCCGGCAGGCGCTCGCAAATATGCTTGGCAGCGTTCTTGACACTGGAGAAGCATTAAATCAAAGCAGTGAAAGATTTAGTGAAAAATTTGGTTATATTTCAGACAGCATCCAAAATACTAACCAGGCGATTGAAGATCTTGCACAAGGAGCAACCAACCAGGCCAATGAGACAGAAACGGTCAACCAGAAAATTGTAGAACTTGGCGACGTAATTGAAGTGGAAAAGAGCGACGTACAGAAGTTAGAAAAAGCCGTATCCGCTATGGCAGACCACTCCTTTGGTGCCTCAAAAAGTATTCAGGAACTGGATCAGATTACAAAACTGACAACAGAAACCATACATATGGTATCCGAGCAGACGAATAAAAACAACGATTCTGCCGCTGATATCAACAAAACAATTGAAATCATCAAAGGACTTGCAGCCCAGACAAATCTTCTCTCTCTCAACGCCAGCATTGAAGCAGCCAGAGCCGGAGATGCCGGAAGAGGTTTTTCTGTCGTAGCAGAAGAAATCCGAAGCCTTTCCGAAGAATCCTCGGGCAATGCACAAATGATTGAGGGAATTGTGAAAGAACTTGTCAACAACGTAGAAGTTTCTGTCAGCAAAATGCAGGAAGTAACGCGCAATGTCCAAAAACAACAAGAATGTCTGAATGAAACAAGAGAAGCTTTTCTACATTTGAGCAACGAAGTTGCCCAAGTAGAAGAAGTAACAAAAGAAATTGGCAGCCAGACAGAAATTTTAAGCTCATTAAAACAGATTGTGACAGATTCCGTCAATAGTCTGGCAAGCGTAGTGGAAGAAAGCGCTGCTTCTACCGAAGAAACAAGCGCCAGCATGACGCTTCTATCCCAGACAATCGGCGAATGTACAGAAGATACACAAGGATTGGTAGAACTCAGCCATCGCCAAAATGAACAGGCAAGTAAATTCCAGTTATAAAATAAAAAAACAAACAGGTGGTTACGACAGCCTCCTGTTTGTTTTTTCTTTTTTTATTATGCAACTGCATAATTGTTTAATGTATTCTCAAATTTTGCGTTTTCTCCAAAATAATGCACTGTCAGTTCTTTCCGAAGCCCAAGCCCAAGTACGCCTAAGAATGACTTTGCATCAATATAAATATGATCATACATAATATCAATGTCAAAATCACATTGTCCTGCTGCGTTGACAAAATTTTCAACATCTTCAGAATTTCTAAATTTTACTCTCTTTTCTCTCATAATCTTCATTCCTTTCAAAACATTTACAACGGATTACAACTTTAGTTTTTCTAATGTTTGAGAAATTATGCCATCTGAATTTCATTTTGTCAAGAAAATTTAATCGAAAATCTCCCGCTTCAAATTCGTTATTTATACATTTTTTTCTGTTATATTTCCTTTCTTTTTTTATCAAAATGATATGATTTTCTAAATTATACTGTACATTTCAAACAATTTTTTTGGCAAAAATAGGGTATTTAGAAATTATTTACCTGTAATAGTTGTTAAGTTTTCATAAATTTCTTTCAATTGTAAACCTTTTTACGCGTTATAGTTGACAATATAATTAAAAACGATTAAAATCAAGAAAAACAAAGGAGGTTTTCAAACTATGGATTCGAAAACAAAACAACCTGCACTCTCTATTCACCAAATGGCAATGATTGCGCTGATGACTGCTTTAACCTGTATTTTAGGGCCTTTATCCATTCCAATTGGAGCCGTCCCAATTTCTTTTACAAACTTTGTTATCTTTCTAACGGTATATCTTCTGGGTGCAAAACTAGGCGCCATCAGTTATTGCATTTACATGCTTCTTGGATTGGCCGGACTTCCCGTATTCTCTGCCTATTCCGGGGGATTTGCGAAACTGGCCGGCCCTACGGGGGGATATTTGATTGGATTTATTTTAACCGCCATTATTTCCGGGGCTTTTATACAAAAAAGCCACTGCAAAGCCGGCCTGTCTATTTTAGGAATGATTATCGGGATGATAGCTGCCTATTTGTTTGGAACTGCATGGTTTATTATTCAGGCAGATTGTACTCTTTGGTACGCTTTGACTGTCTGCGTTTTTCCATTTTTAATTGGAGATGGTATAAAAATTATAGTTGCAGCAAAAATCGGACCGCTGCTTCGAAACGCTTTACAAGCAGCGCATTTACTTAAATAGACACGAACTCAAACGGAATTTCAATTTGTGTAATATAATCTTCTATTCGGTCAATTACTGTTTCGTTTATTCCTTTTTCATAAGAATAACCGGACAGTGCAATTCCCTTTGTTTCGGCAAACCTTAAAATTTTCCGATAACAAAGGGACAGGCCATCCCAGCTTCCCTTATAAAAAGCCCTTATATATTTTCCTTTTGGCTGGATATGCACTCCTTCTTTTTGTTTTAGAAAAGGAACTTCTATAAATAGTTTCGTATAATCCTCAAAGTCTCCATTCTTAAGACTGGTAACTGGTATCATAGCGCCATAATAAGCATTATGCAAACGGCCAAGATTTAACCTAGATGTCCTTTCAGTGATTAATTCCACTTTTTTCTCAAAACTGCTGTCACGGTCTATATCTACCGTTACCAGGCAGCTCTCTTCTTTTTCCACAACACCAATTTCTGATAAATCCATTGTAAGAATCGTATCCATATTCTGCCGGTAATTAGACAAAGTTTTTCTGACTGCCTGCATATGCGCAAGCTGTAAATCCAATTCCACAATTTTTTCTTCCAAAAGGCTTTTCATATTTACAGCAGACCGGTTTTTCATAAAATTTTGAATTTCAGTTATGGATACATCTAACTCCCTTAACAAAAGAATTGTTTCCAATATTGAACTTTGATGATAACTATAATACCGGTATCCATTTTCGGGATTGACGGCGGCCGGCCCAAACAATCCGATTTCATCATACCACATCAATGTTTTTTTATTAATGCCGTGAAGCGATGCAAACTGTCCGATTGTAAGTAATTTACTTCTTTCCTTCATCTTATTTCTCCTGTTTTTTCTTTTTCTATTGACTGTACAGTAACTGTATGGTTTATGATACTCCATACCGAAAAAAAATACAAGACAATAGGAGGAAACGTTTATGGAAAACCAAAATGTATATGAAAAACCTGTAACGCTAAAAAATATCTTGAAATTTGCTGTGCCAACCATTGCTATGACAGTATTTATGTCTTTTTA
>CAJUHJ010000027.1 GCA_910586355.1 uncultured Lachnospiraceae bacterium | reverse complement strand
TGCCGCTTACAGCTCCTGTGTTGTCGCTTCCGTTTACCGTCCCTGTATTACTTCCGGTAATTCCGCCAACATTGTCATTGCCGTTTACAGCTCCTGTGTTATTGCTTCCGTTTACTGTTCCGGTATTATTCCCAGCGATTCCGCCAACATTATTTCCAGTTCCGGCAACGCTTCCATTGTTCGTGCAATCCGTAATCGTTCCGTCATTCTTTCCGGCGATTCCGCCAACGTTATTCTCTCCGGTAACTGTCACATTACTGGTACAGTCCTTGATTGTCCCATTTGCTGTATTCGTTCCGGCGATTCCGCCGACGTTGTCTTTTCCGGTCACGCTTCCAGCTGCCGTCAGGTTTCCAATCGTCCCGGCGTTGACCCCGAAAAGTCCCTGGTCGTCCTTCGTTTTGTCATTGATGTGCAGGCCGCTTACAGTATGGCCGTTTCCATTAAGCGTTCCCTTAAATGGGTTCTCGGCTGTGCCAATCGGCGTCCATGGGTTTTCCTCGCTTCCTCCCAAGTCAATATCTTTCGTCACCTCGAAATGGACGTCTGTAAAATCTTTTCCTCCATTTATTTGGTCACGCAGATTTTCCAAGTCTTCTTTGCTGGTAATCTTATAAGGGTCTTCCGCCGTCCCTGAGCCGTTAAACGGCTTCTCTGGGTTTATCGGCGTCTGGCCGGACGTGATTCCCTCCGGGTCTGTCCCTGAGCCTGTTCCTTCCCCGATTCCGGTCAGGTCTTTATTGACCTCTTCCGTCTTCTGGTAGTAATCGTCTTTGACTGCCCCTGGGTCTGTGTTCTGGTTGTTTCCTATAATAGCCCCTGGCGCGCTGTCTCCATTCCCTGTTACATTTCCGGAATTGGTGCAGCCTTCCACTGTTCCGTTCCCGCCGTTTGTTCCAGCGATTCCCCCGACGTCGTCTTTTCCGGTTACCGGGGCGGTATTTATGTCATTGTCCAAAGAGCCGTTGTTCGTTCCGGCGATTCCGCCCGCTCCCGTTCCAGTTCCGGTCACAGCTCCTGTGTTTTTGCTTTCTTCTACTGTTCCGGTATTATTCCCGGTGATTCCGCCCACATTGTTATTGCCGCTTACAGCTCCTGTGTTGTCGCTTCCGTTTACCGTCCCTGTATTACTTCCAATAATTCCTCCCACATTGTTATTGCCGTTTACAGCTCCTGTGTTATTGCTTCCGTTTACTGTTCCGGTATTATTCCCAGCGATTCCGCCAACATTATTTCCAGTTCCGGCAACGCTTCCATTGTTCGTGCAATCCGTAATCGTTCCGTCATTCTTTCCGACGATTCCGCCGACATTGTTCTCCCCGGTGACTGTCACGCTGCTGGTGCAGTCCTTGATTGTCCCATCCGCCGTATTCGTTCCGGCGATGCCTCCGACATTGTCTTTTCCGGTCACGTTTCCCGCCACGGTCAGGTTTCCAACCGTCCCGGCGTTGACCCCGAAAAGCCCCTGGTCATCCTTCGTTTTATCATTGATATGCAGGCCGCTTACAGTATGGCCGTTTCCATTAAGCGTTCCCTTAAATGGGTTCTCGGCTGTGCCAATCGGCGTCCAGGGATTTCCCTCTCCCCCGAGGTCTATGTCGCTGGTGATCTCAAAGTAATTGTCTTTGTAGGTGTTTCCTCCATTGACGCTGTCCCTTAAGGCTTCTAAGTCTTCCCTGCTCTCGATCTGGTATGGGTCTTCTTCTGTCCCTTTTTCTTCAAAGTATTTTTCCGGCGCAGGATTTGTTCCCGAGGAAATTCCCGCAGGATCCGGATCCACGCCGCCGATTCCGGTGAGGCCATTGTTGGTCTCGTCAGTCTTCTGGTAGTAATTCCCGGTGATGTCGTTCAGATCCGGGTTTTCGTTTTTCCCAATCACGGCTCCGGTTGTCTGTCCGTTTTCTCCGGTGACGTTCCCGCTGTTCGTGTTGTCTTTGACGGTTCCGTCTGTTCCGCTGGTTCCCATGATTCCCCCGGTATTGTCCTTCCCGGACACGGTGCCCTTGTTGGTGTTTCCTTCTGCATTTCCGTTGTTGGTTCCCGTGATTCCTCCGGCGTTGCTTCCCGTTCCGGTCACGGTTCCTTTGTTCGTGCAGCCGGTCACGCTTCCGTCGTTCTTTCCGGCGATTCCACCGACATTGTCATGCCCGCTTACAGTAACATCCGCGGTGCAGTCTTTGATCGCTCCGGTTTCCATGTTCGTTCCGGCGATTCCGCCGACGTTGTCATGTCCGGCCACGCTTCCCTCTACGGTGAGGTTTTCGATCGTTCCGGCGTTGACTCCGAAGAGTCCCTGGTTGTCTTTTGCATTATCATTGATTTCCAGGCCTCTGACGGTGTTTCCGTCGCCGTCGAAAGTTCCGTCAAACGGATGCTCCTCTGTTCCAATCGGCGTCCAGGGCCTGCTCTTTTCCGTGAGCGTGATCCCCCCTTCCGCCTCGATGGTGTAGTGGATTCCTTTTTGTTCCTCGCCGCTGTTGACCAGATCAGCCAGTTTCTTCAAGTCATCTTCCGTCTTGATTTTGTACGGGTCTTTTACAGTCCCGCTTCCCTCGAACGGTTTCTGCGGGTTCTTTACGTCGCCCGTCACGGCCTGGACGTCTCCGGTGTCCTCTTTTCCGCCGATTCCGCTCAGGTCCTTGTTTGTGTTTTCGTCTTTTTTGTAGGAGCCGCTGACGGAATCCCCGGCTTCGTTCTCATTCTTTCCGACGAGACCTCCGGTATTGTCCCTGCCGCCCTCTGTGTCGGATGAGGTGACGTTTCCGTTGTTTCCGCTGCCCAGGACGGTTCCGCTGTTTCCGTTGCTTCCTGTCACGCCCCCGGTGTTGGTTCCTCCGGCGACGTCGGCGTTGTTCGTGCTGTCTTTGATTACGCCGTCATTGCTTCCCGCGATTCCCCCGGTATTCGTTCCTGTCCCGGCCACGCTTCCCTTGTCGGCAGTTCCTGAGCCGCTCTCTGTTTTGCCGTCTGTCTTTGTCGCGCAGCGGATCACGCTTCCTTCATTCTTTCCAACGATTCCTCCAACGTTATTTTCCCCGCTGACTTCGGCATTGCCGATGCAGTCCCTGATGATGCCTTCTGCCGTGTTGGTTCCGGCGATTCCTCCGACGTTGTCTTTTCCGGTCACGCTTCCCTCTACGGTGAGGTTCTCGATGGTTCCGGCGTTGACTCCAAATAAGCCCTGGTTGTCTTTGGTGTTGTCACTGACGGCAAGTCCGCTGACCGTATGGCCGTTTCCATTGAAGGTACCCTCAAACGGCTTTTCCCCGCTTCCGATCGGGGTCCACGGATTCTTCCCATTTCCTTTTAAGTCGATGTCCGCCTCCAGTTTGTAATATGTTCCTTTTTCATGGTTTTGTGCAAAATAAAGGAAGTTGTTCAGGTTCTCAATTAAGTACGGAGCTTCTTCGGTTCCTGCGCCATTCTTAAATTCCTCAGGTTCAGCAGGAACCTCCGGCGTTGTATTATCGGTATAAGTGATCGCGCCCTCGTACTGCTTTACTTCCTTGTTTCCAACTCCCGGAAGTTTGTAATTGGTCTCTGCGTCCATCAGGTAATTGCAGTTCACAAAAATTGTCTCTATCTTTATCTCCTGCGGGTTGTATTCATCCTGGATTTCTCCCGCAATCGCCCCGATGCCTGCACTCTCGAAGAAGTTTTCCTCTCCGGTGAACTTCACATTGCCCGTGTTCCCGCAGTTTTGTATCACCCGTAAATAAGTCTCTTCCGTACTGGCGTCTCCGCCGACTTTCCCAACAATGCCTCCTACCATTCTCTCGCCGGAAATTTCTGCCGTATTCTGACAGTTCGTAATGTTCCCGGCCGCACTATAGCCCGCAATTCCGCCTATCATTCCTCCGTCAAGAGAGCTGAAGTCAGCAGAGCCGACTATCCCTTCATTCCTACAGCCTATAATCTGTGAAAGACCGTCAGCCCGGTTTTCATAAAGGTGATTATCCATGCCTCCGACATTCATTCCCACAATTCCGCCAACATAGCTGGTTCCCCTGACTTCCGCTTCATTAACGCAGTTCTCAATCACTCCCCTGTATGCTCTCGCACCGCTGTATCTTCTCGTACTGACAGGGTAGTAATCACCATTTACGCCTGCAACCGCGCCCACGCGCTGCCCGCCCGAGACGCTTCCCTTGACAGTGAGGTTTCGAATCGTTCCGCAGTTAAACCCGAATAAGCCGGTAACATTCTTTGTCAGGGAATGATTAAATGATGCTAAATTTCTCTTCACATCCAGGGTAACGGACTTGCCGTTTCCGTCAAACTCTCCAAAGAACGGCTGGCGCAGCGTACCGATTCCTTCCCAGTTCTTGTCCGTAACCGTGATATCCTCCGTCAGCCTGGCATAGGCCGCCGGTCCTCCGTCATTGACATAATCACGATAGGCTTTCAGATCCTCTTCCGTCCCGATCAGGTACGGTTTCTCCTCGGTTCCTTCTCCCTGTACAGAATCCGCCATCACCGTCCTCACAGCATCCTGTATACTGCGCCCTCTCGTGGTAACCGTAATCCCTGGCGCATACTCAGCCTGAATGGCGTATGCGTCCGTGTTCTCTCCATCTATGGGACTATATGATATGATAGTCTTCGGTTCCGCACTTGCAATATGCTGGGGATTCGACCACAACCCCACCGCGCCCCTCACATTGTTTTTGCTGCTCGCCGAACTATCATACTCAGGCCACCGGAAGGAGCAGCCGCTGATATTGGAAAATGCGGTTCTCTGTGCGTTTTTCAGTGTCCCTGTACAAGAGTTTTCATATCCTCCCTCACTAATATCCGTGGAAATTGCGGCGTCCTCGAACGCTCCCACAATACAGCCCTGCCAGTATTGGGACTCATACCTATCAAGTTTTTTGCTTATTCTATCTATATACGCCGCACTGAAACAGTCCTTCAGGATTCCCGTGGACCTCTGCACGCCAACGATGCCGCCAAGACCTACCCTGTTCTCCTCATTGTTGTATATATCCTCCAACGCATATGCATACACATTTGCGCGGTTCTCACAGTTTTCAATAGTCCCCGCGTTATATCCCGCAATACCGCCAATGCGACCGATTGTCCCCCCTGTGGAGTCGTTGCCCGCAACGCCTACCTGCTGGTAATTCTTACAATTTACGACCGTGCCCGACGCATTATTATTTCCGACAATTCCCCCATACGGTTTCGGAGAAATACTCTTCTTATAATCACTTAGAATTTTGCCGCGGACGCCCATTATACCGCTACCGGGCGCTAGTCCAACCTGACAGTCCTCAATGCGGCCATTATTCTCAAATGCAATTCCGGCTGCCCCTTCTTTCGCTATAACCTGACAACTTACCATACAGCAGCTGATCGTTCCGTTGTTCGTGATGGCGATGCCGGCTGCGCGCGCCGTATACTGACTGTTTCCTATGATAAAATCATTGCCGGCCCCCCAATTTCCCACGAACAGATCCTGGACCGTGCCGTTATTAACGCCAAAGAGCGCGACATCCGACCCCTCCGGCAGATAAGCGGTGTCTATAGACAGATACTTGCTGTTGTCCGCAACGCCCTTTAAGGTTCCCTCAAACGGATGCTCCTGTGTACCGATCGGTTCCCATTGCCATTGACTATTTATTTTTACTTGGATTCTATCCGTCATAGAAAAATATTTTCCCTTTGTCTCGCCTCCGCTGTTCACATAAGCCTGGAAGTTCTTCAGATTCTCCTCATTGGCGATCTTATACGGATCTTCCTCCGTTCCAGAGCCTTCCATTGTTAGCTCTGTGATAACCGAATCCCTGGTATCCGGCTCATCCAGGTTCTGCTCCGGTACTTCGCCTGTCACACTTTCTTTGGCAGCCACCTGCAGCGAGCCGACAGAGAACGGCAGATTTATGCCTGTCACAACAAGCGCGACTGCCAAAAGCACAGCAAGCGCTCTCATTTTTCCCTTTCCTGATTTTTCTTTCATCACTTTCTGTTTCCTCCTTTTCCCATTTTACCAATTAAAATTTAAATATAGATTTTCATCCTAACGGAATCATTTTGAGAAAACAATAAGCATGGCACGCTTTGCACTTTTTTGGGAACAAATTGCAGGTTATCCCGTTTTCCTTTTCCTTCAGGAGGCGATTGCAGTCCGATCCTTCCGTTCCAAAAGTCGATTTTGTGCTATACTCTCCTTATGGAAGGATAAAATGCGTACAAAAACCGGACGTCACTTTTGTCTTACAAATTTTGTATCACAAAATTCACGCCTGAACTCAATACACTTATACTTGGTGGAATTTCCACAAGCATATGCACATGATCTCTGCATATTTCCGCTTCAACTATATGGACACATTTCCTTTTATATAAAGTACCTAGTATATTTGCTATATCCTGTTTTAATTGTCCATATATTATTTTTCTCCTAAACCTTGGTGCAAAAACGATATGATCCTTACAATTCCATTATGTATGTGATAGACTATTATTATCCATATGGATACCTTGTATAATACAGACAGGGGGCAGAACCAGAAAATCCGGCTCTGCCCCATTGCAACTATCCGTTTAATAACCCAAAACACAGCCTGCAAATCATTCCATTACTTTGCAGACTGTGTTTTTTGTCAGCCTATCTTCCCATAAACTTCCATCGGCACATATGCCCGAATAAAAATCCCCTCCGGCTCATAAGATTCTTCTAATAGTTCTCCCTGTCTGCGCACCATCTGTAAAATTCCGGCAGCCTGATAGGGGATTACACGCTCAATCAATATTTTCTCTTCCCGCAAAAGCTCGGATAACGTTTCTTTCAGCTCATCTAAACCAGTTCCGTATTTTGCAGAAATCGAAATGGTGCGGTCAGCCTGAAAGTCGTGCAGCGGTTCTTTTTCTGTCCTGACGTCCTGTTTATTAAACAAGGTCACGATTTTCTTGTCTTCAATCCCTAGACTTTGTAGGATTTCATACACAATATGCATTTGTTTATCTGCTTTTGGATTTGACGAATCTACCACATGGAGAATATAATCCGCATATTTCGCTTCTTCTAAAGTACTTTTAAACGCCTCTACCAAATGGTGCGGCAGTTTACGGATAAATCCAACCGTATCGGTCAAAAGTATCTCCTGCTTTCCTGAAAGCTCAAGCAGCCTTGTCGTAGGGTCTAGTGTTGCAAACAACATGTTTTCTTCCAATACATCGGCGTCGGTCAAAGTATTCAGCAGTGTAGATTTTCCTGCATTTGTATATCCGACAATCGCCGCCACTGGAATCTGCTGCTTTGTCCGCCGTCCCCTTGTAACCTCACGATGACTTCGGACTTCCGCCAATTCCCGCTTTAACTGTGAAATCCTGCTGCCGATTAACCGTCTGTCCATTTCCAGTTTCTTTTCTCCCGGCCCTCTTGTCCCAATGCCGCCGCCAAGCCTTGACATCGCGCGTCCCATACCAGTAAGCCTTGACGCCCGGTACTTAAGCTGTGCCAATTCCACCTGAATTTTACCTTCGCTTGTCGACGCCCTCATAGCGAATATATCTAAGATAATCAAAGTCCGGTCCATAACTTTTAATTCCAGCAAATCCGACAAATTCCGAAGCTGCGCCGGAGACAGTTCATCATCACAGACAATTCCCGTCGCACCCGTCTTATCACAAAGCTCCTTTAATTCTTCTACTTTTCCTTTTCCCACATAAGTAGCCGGATGTTTTTTTTCACGTTTTTGAATCAGGCTCCCCACAGAAACGGCTCCTGCAGTTTCTACAAGATCGCCCAATTCTTCTATGGAATCCTCTGTATCATCGCCATCCTGCTCACTGACGCCTACCAAAAGAAGACGTTCTTTTTCTTCTTCTAACTGAATCATTCTTTGTCCGTCTCCTCATCTTTCTGTCTGTTTAAAAATAAATATTCTTTTGCTGCCGAAGCATCTTTGGGATAGTCTTTTGTATATGCTTCCATCTGCTCCCTTGCCTTCTCAAATTCACCGTTATACTCATAAGCGGCAATCAGATTGCTCCGCAGTTCCTGTTCATTTGTAACGTTGTCTAATTCTAAGCCTTTTAAAAAATTGGAAACCGCTTCTTTATAATTTTTATCCTGCATGGCTTTACGCCCAAGCTGGTTGTACGCTACGCTGCTTTTTGGATTCAATTTCACGTATGCGTCAATACAGGATTCTGCTTTTTGCTCTTCGCCCATGGCCTCGTATGTCTGCGCAAGGGAGAGATTCGCTTCCACATCTCCCTTTTCAATCGCAGCCAAAAGAGCTTCTTGGGCATTTTTATAATCTTCCTGCAAATAATATATTTTTCCTTTTACCGTATAATTCTGCGCGACGCGGCCCGCCTTTTTTTCCAGCGCCTCTTCTATATATGCTTTTCCTTCCGCCTCATAGCCCGCTCCTGTCAGGCTGTTATTAA
Organism: uncultured Lachnospiraceae bacterium; assembly: GCA_910586355.1. Classification (GTDB taxonomy): domain Bacteria; phylum Bacillota; class Clostridia; order Lachnospirales; family Lachnospiraceae; genus Roseburia_B. The sequence continues at coordinate 21,991 of CAJUHJ010000027.1, read as the reverse complement.
TGGCAAGATAAATCTCATCATTTTCGGCGTATTCAATTGCCTCTTCAAAATCTTCTTTTGCTTTCGCAATTTCATTCATATTCAGATAAACGCAGCCTCTTAAAAAATAGGCGTCCGAATTCTTATCATCAGATTCCAGCAAAGCATTATACGTTTCCACTGCATCCGTAAAATTACCGGAAGCAAACTGCGCCGCCGCTTTATAATAGCAGATGTCCATTTCTAAAGCGCCGAGCTTTTTTGTCTGTCCCAATGCGTTGTTAAACGCTTCCATTGCTTCTTCATAATTTCCATCTTCCATAGCGCGAATCCCAATTTTGCGATATGCCTCTTCTTTCTCCAAACGCTCTTTATTCGATGTGCAGCCTGCAAATAAAAAAACTGCCGCCGCAAAAAAAGTTACTTTTATCCAAACAAATTTATTTTTTTTTCTCATCTCAAAAGCCTCTCTTTTAAAACCTGCCTGTAACAACGTCTAGTAATAGCAAAATGTCCCTTACCATATTAACAGTACTTTTCTCCATCTGCAAGAAAAAAGAATATTTTCCTGTTTGTTTTTTCAATAAATTTATGCTATACTACTTATTGCCAAATATTAACAGTTTATTTTGAAAGGATGCTCTCAAATATGATTTCTTACTATAACGAGGAAACAGATTCAGTAGATATTATTTTAAGCAGCCGTATGACGCTCCGTCTCCCTTGTCAGGAGATATTCGCCACGATTTCAACAACGCCTAAAACTTATGAACTGATGGTAAGGCTCACCAGAGAAAATCCAACTCTATTTGCTGAAATGGCATTAGACCACTGGCTGGAATCTTACTTGGAAGGATTTGCATAATCCATCTTATCAATTTCCAATTCCATGTTCCGCAATTTCTTCTCTTGTGCAATCGCGCGCAGAATCCTTGTAATATCTTCGGGCGAGAACATATCAATTGCTTTTACAAGATCATCTAAATTATCCCGATTAACGCGCAGACAACCGCCTTTTGAAAGCGGAATATTCAGCACTTTGTTTGGATTACTCATATCCCCGAGACAAAGCTGCTGTTTTTTATCATCACAAACAAACGTCACGCCTTTATATACAATATTCCCCGTTTCATCTTTTAAATACGAATACGGAGCTTTTTTCTCACTTGAAACCCGCGCCAAAAAACTGCTGCCGCGCTGTTTGCTCCCTGAAATACCCTGGATTGCCTCTGCTTCTGAAATCTCTGGACCTTTTACAATATTACCGTCTGTCTCCTGTGCAAAAAAATCTGCCGCGCTCCCCGTTATTTTTTTGGACTCTTCCTTTTCATTTCTTTTACGCACACGCTCCCTGAGTTCTTCTTTATACGCGTCTATGTCTTTGTCAATTTTCTTTAAAAGCTGTTTCCACTCTTCTTCTGAAAACTCAGCTCCCCCAGTTGGAATCTTAGGCGGCCCTTCTTTCATTCTCTTTTTTACAAATTCATGGAATTCTGTCAGCATTTTTGCAAAATCATTCTCTATGGATTCTTCAGTTTCTTCGGCAGCATCCGGATTCCATTCTGTAACCATGCCGTCGTTCCATAATTCACGCGCCTTTTCCCATGCTTCTACTGCAATTTGTTCTACTGGATTTTTTGTATCTTCTGCAACCAAAAGCGGATTGACTTCATATGCCTGATGCGTCCCGTCTTCGTTTTTCTGTTCCACATATACTTTATGTTCCTCTGCACGAACCTGCGCCTTTAACGTAAACCCAAATTCAGCATAAACTTTGACGCAATCACTCTCACTGCTCTGAACTGATTGAAACTCACACTCAAAAACAGCGCTCATACCTACTTTTCCCATTTGATTAATCCAAAGCGCTGTTGCCGCCTTGCTATAATAATAATCCATCTGAATATTTGTGCCGTTTTTGACCTCTTCTGAGTTATGATCATTTTCTTCCGGCTCTTTTGCAGCCATCTCCTTTAAATTTCCAGAAAAGGCGTCCTTTGTATTTTGGTTTTTATTTGACCTGCGGTTCAATTTTTCATAAAAATATGACTTTCCATTTACACTGTTTAATGACATTCTTCTATCTCCTTTCACTTAACTTTTTCTTCAACGCTTCTCTGCCGCGTCTTAGATTCGTTTTAACAGTATTTTCCGGTTCCTCCAAAATTTCCGCTATTTCGCGGATGGAATAATCCTCATAATAAAATAAATACAGACAGCTGCGATACCGTTTGGGCAATTCTAATACAGTAAAAAGTGTTTCATCGCTTTCTATGGAAGGAATCTGAAAATAGGTGCGTTCTGTTTCCGGAACCACTTCCATATGTACCGTAGATTTCTTCCATTTACTTTTCAGCAAATCTTTTGCCAAATTCATTGCCGTCCGTATCATCCATGCTTTCTCATGCTGCTCGCCTTTAAAATTAGGCTGATAGACCAAAAGACGCAGTAATGTCTCCTGAGCGACATCTTCTGCGTCTGCATGATTTTTTACCAGAGTAAATGCAGCCCGATAACACGCCGTATAATATTTTTGAAAATACATTTCCAGACTTTGCATCATTCTACCAAGTCCTTTCTTCATATAAAATACGAATCAAACGTCCAAAAAGTTTCATATCCACAGAATTTTTTGATGAATTATGTTATCACAGAAAATTACGCATTGTCAAAATGATGCGGAAATCTTGTATATATCTTTGAAAAGTGATACATTAGAAATAACCATATTATTCTTTAGTAGAATCAGGAGGTTTATGAAAATGAAACGGAAATTAAAACAAAAAATTACAAGCTGCCTTTTAGCGGCCGGACTGGTATTTGGAACGCTTAATGTTTCCACAGCGGTAAAAGGAGCCGAGCCTGTCTCTGCCGCCTGGCAGACGTGCACGACTTACGACGGCACAAATGTGGAAAAACAAACTTATTCAAGATGGGCAAATCCAATTACCTCTTATCTTACTGCCTGCTCGGACGGGCGGATTATGCGCGTTCAGTATGGCGCTTCCATTGAAGGAGTTCTTGCTGAGTATTATGACGATTCTTATCAGCTTCTGGATTCTAAACTAATTCCAGAAGAACTCCCAATATTCGGAGGATTCTATGAATCCAAAACGCATTATTTTCTTTTAACTGGACAAACAAACATGGAAGAATCGGCAGATGTGGAAGTTTACCGGATTACAAAATATGATAAGGACTGGAACCGTATTTCTTCGGCCGGCCTGTATGACTGCAATACAACAGTTCCTTTTGACGCCGGTTCCGCCCGTATGGATTCTGCCGGAGATTATCTTTTCATACGCACCTGCCATGAAATGTATCAGTCATCAGACGGCAGAAACCATCAGGCTAACGTGACGATTCAACTGGATATGGAACGTATGCAGATTACAGATTCTTTTACTGCAATTATGAATTCGAATTATGGATACGTCAGCCATTCGTTTAACCAGTTTATAAAAACGGAAAACAATCATATTATCGGCCTTGACCATGGGGATGCGCATCCAAGATCCATTGCCCTGATACAATATCCGACGGACGTTACAACGGGCAGTTTTACCCCATCCTATGGCAACGGCTGTATCGTAACTGATGTATTAAACTTTCCGGGAGAAACTGGAGAAAATACAACCGGAGCTTCTATCGGCGGATTTGAGCTGTCCGATTCAGCTTACCTGGTTGCTGGTAATTCCGTAGTACAAGATGACAACAATCTGCAAAGGAAGACGAGAAATATCTTTACCGCTGCAGTTGATAAAACTTCCAACGAAGTAACTATGCACTGGCTTACCAATTATGAAGAAGGCGACGGCACTACTTCCACGCCTCACCTGGTAAAACTAAACGCAAATGAATATCTCATGCTTTGGTCGTGGAAAAATTCTGTATTTTATACAAAAATAAACGAACTTGGAGAAGCTTTCGGAGAACTTTATCAAATGCCGGGAAATCTTTCAGACTGTGTGCCTGTTGTTTTGCAGGACAAAATCGTCTGGTATACCTGGGCCAATAACACAATTACATTTTATACCATTTATCAAAATGATTTATCCAGGACCCAGACTGACGTAATTGAAAACGGACACGATTTTGAACGCCAAAATAATATAACCAACGGAATTGTCATATTAAAATGTAAACACTGCAGCATAACACAAGAAACGTCGGTGATTACAGATATGCGGTTATACTGGAATACGACGGGCACAGGTTCCTACTCTACTGCATTTGACAGTAACCGGAATCTGGGAGACACCTTTTATTATCTCATCAGCAATATTACTCCTTCAGACGCCCAAAATACAGAAATAGAAGTCTCTGTTTCCGACCCGGCCATGTTAAACTGGACAAAAACTTCTCCTACACAGGGGTATTTTACCATACAAAAATCAGGAACTGCGACGATTTCTTTTTACCCGAAATACAATCCTGAATTATCTAAGCAATTTACTGTTGTAGTAAAAGATGAAACCGAAGCGCTTAACGCGGGTCATTTCATATTTACAGCGCCGGAGAATCTGGTTTATGACGGAACTGCAAAATTAGCGCAGGTTCAGGCAAAAGAAGGACTGACGGGAATCGGGATGATACAGACGAAATATTATAATGCAGACGGCGAACTGTTAAGCCATGCTCCAATAGCTGCCGGGACTTATACTGTTAAAATAGACGTCTCTGCCGGGGCAAATTATGGCGAAGCAGTTGATTTAACAGATGAATCCTGGACATTTACCATACAGCAGGCAGTTATGCCCTCAGAGCCTCCGGAAACTATGAATGTTTCCCATGCGCAAAATACGGTTGGACAAATTCTGCTTCCCGAAAACTGGAGATGGACAGATTTAGACAAATCAACCGCCCTTCTCCCAAACAGCACGATAACAGCGACAGCAGAATATATCGGCACAGACGGCTTATACGAGCCCAAACAGATTACTATAACTGTCGATTCCCATATCGGAGGCACTGCTGACTGTACAAAAAAAGCTGTCTGTGAAATCTGCAGCCAGCCTTACGGCGAAATAGACCCGCAAAATCACTTCATTGTAAAATTGGCTGCTCCCAAAGCATTGGCATACGCCGCCTCCTGTAACGAAAACGCCAGATATTATTATAGCTGTTCTTCCTGCGGTATTGTCCAAAACGAAGACGGCGCCGAAACATTTGAAGCCCCAGACAGCGCGTTAGGACATTCGGTTATGATTGACGCCGCCATAACTGCATCCTGTACAAAAACAGGGCTGACAGAAGGCCGCCACTGCACACGATGCCAGGAAATTTTAACTGCGCAGCAACTCATCCCGGCGCTTGGGCATCACTATATCAACCAGGTATGCAGCAGATGCGGCGACAAACAAATACAAATCACCACACCTCCTGCAGACAATACAATTTCAACACCAGACACGCCCTTAGAGAATTCTAATACGAACAACCCGCCAGCCATTGGAACTGTACTCCCAAATGAATCGACTGGAGAACTCTATACTGTAACCAGCGCTGATACCGTAGATTACAGCAAACCAAAAAGCGGCAGTACTGTTGTTCACATCCCTGCAGCCGTTACACTGGGCAGCGTTACTTACAAAGTAACCGGAATTGCACCAAACGCTTTTAGCAAGAATTCCAAGATAAAAAAAGTAACAATTGGTAAAAATGTAACTGTAATTGGGAACAAAGCTTTTTATAAATGTACCTCACTAAAAGCGATTACAATTCCGGCAAAGGTTACAAAAATTGGCAGCCAGGCTTTTAGCAAAGATTCAAGTTTAAAAAATGTGAAACTATTGACAAAGAAACTGACGAAAAAGAACGTTGGCAAAAAGGCTTTTTCGGGAATTCATGCAAAAGCTAAAGTCAAAGTTCCATCCAAAATGCGGACGGCTTACAAAAAGCTGCTGAAAGCAAAAGGCGTAAAAGGGAAAAACCAAAAAATCATCTAAAAAGAACTGCTGCACATTTTGTTCCACCAATTCGTGCAGCAGTTCTTCTCTATATCCCGCTTACATTATTCAATTTTTGTCTTACCGCCCATATATGGCTGTAAAGCTGGCGGAATGGAAACACTTCCGTCTGCGTTTAAATTATTTTCCAAAAATGCAATTAACATTCTCGGCGGCGCTGCAACGGTATTATTTAATGTATGGGCAAAATATTTATCTCCGCCTTTTCCTTTTACCCGGATTCTCAAACGCCTTGCCTGCGCGTCGCCTAAGTTGGAACAGCTTCCAACTTCAAAATATTTCTTCTGTCTGGGCGACCATGCTTCTACGTCGCAGGATTTTACTTTTAAGTCTGCCAAATCACCGGAACAACATTCCAATGTACGCACTGGAATATCCAAACTGCGGAACAAATCTACTGTATTCTGCCATAATTTATCATACCAAACTTTCGATTCTTCCGGTTTGCAGACAACAATCATCTCCTGTTTTTCAAACTGATGAATACGGTATACGCCGCGCTCCTCAATTCCATGCGCGCCTTTTTCTTTCCGAAAACAGGGAGAATAGCTTGTCAAAGTATAGGGAAGCTTATCCTCCTCATTTATCGTATCAATAAATTTACCAATCATAGAATGTTCTGATGTTCCAATCAAGTATAGATCCTCACCCTCGATTTTGTACATCATAGCTTCCATCTCGTCGAAGCTCATAACTCCCGTTACAACACTGCTGCGAATCATAAACGGTGGAACACAGTACGTAAATCCCCTGTCAATCATAAAGTCCCTTGCATAAGAAATCACCGCAGAATGCAGCCTTGCAATGTCTCCCATCAAATAATAAAATCCATTACCAGCTACTTTTCCGGCGGCATCCAAATCAATTCCATTAAATTTTTCCATAATTTCCGTATGATATGGAATGTCAAATTCCGGCACTATGGGATCGCCGTACTTTTGAATCTCTACATTGCTGCTGTCGTCTTTTCCAATTGGAACAGAAGGGTCAATTATATTCGGAATCGTCATCATTATTTTTGTGACTTTTTCCGAAAGTTCTTTTTCCTGTGCCTGCAATTCTTCCAAACGGCTGGCATCTTTTTGCACTTGCTCTTTAAGCGCCATTGCTTCTTCTTTTTTCCCTTGTCCCATCAAAGCGCCGATTTGTTTTGATACTGTATTGCGGTTTGCACGAAGCGCGTCTGCCTCTTGTTTTGCTTTTCTGGACAAAATATCTAATTCAATCACTTCATCTACCAGAGGCAGTTTATGGTCTTGAAACTTATTCTTAATATTTTGTTTTACCACTTCGGGATTTTCCCTTAAAAATTTTAAATCTATCATTGTATTGTCCTTTCCTTATTTATGCAAGTTCTCAGAATGGCAACATTATACAATGAAATAATACCGGATTCAATCTTTTCCTCTTATTTTCCTAAAAATTATAATAATGTTTTAAATAGCGATTGGAAAAATGAAGATCTAAATCTGCAATAATCTTTTTACAAAGCCGCTGTCCTTTGCGAATTTTCTTTAACATCTCCACATCTGACACATTTGGCAAAAACAAGTATTCTAATACCTGATCCATTAACAGAATTGCAATTCCCTTCTGTCCAATATCAAACGCCCAATAAATCAAACCGCCCCGGACTTTTGGATTCCTGCGCCCTAATATTGTTTCTGCAACACTAATACTTTGTCTTGGTTCCAACGGTTCTCTAATACTCCGTAACGCTTCCAATACGATACGCAATTTTTCATAATCATGGAATTCTTCAGCAATTTCAGATATTTTTTGGAACAAACGATAATCCCCGCTTCTCCTAATATCAACGCTGAGTTTCAATATTTTCTCATTTTTCCATGTATTTTCTAAATCTGTCGGAAGTCCAAGTTTTTTATATTCAATATAACTAGCATAAAAATTAGTGCACATTACGAAATAGGAACAATCTGATTTTAAATAGATTTCTCTTGCTTCCTTTGTCGTCATTTTTGACATCCCCTAAATCTGTTCTTCTTAACCAGATTTTAAGCCGCCCTGCCATCTCATTCCATGATACCTCCGCCAACGGTCAATTATTTTCGTAAATGGCTAAATATTTTCTATGTGGAAAAATTTTTAAATTTATGGTATGATAACAGACATATAATTCAGGGAGGATTTTGCAAATGAAAAGGACAAAAAAATTAAAAAACAAAATTATTTTTTACGTCATGGCAGTATCCATTCTGCTTGCAGCCTGTATTGTAAAAGTAATGTCTGAAGGCAGCATACGTTCTACGAATGCAATTGTTTTAGACAACATGCAGATCACTGCAAGAATCGCAGCACAGGATATTAGCGCCAATCTTCATCTTTTAACAGAGCGTATGCACGATCTCGCGTTAGAAGATGTCTTTTCAAATCCAGATTCCACAATGGATGATAAACAAGCCCGCCTAACCACAGCTTCACTTCAGATTGAGTTTGTCTGGCTTTCTGCGTATGACGTAAATGGAAACAAATTATTTGGAGATGAAATTGCACCTGCATCTATTTCAGAAACTGCGTATTATGCCGATTTAACCCAGACGCAGAATATTGTAATCGGCGACCCTTATTATGAAAATGATGTTGTCCAGCTTTGTGTCGGCGCTCCTTTTAAAGAAGGCGACGAAGTAACTGGATATTTAATCGGCAGCTACAAATACGACGTGTTAAACGACGTATTAAGCCTTTTAATTCTGGGTGATACGGGAAGTTCTTTCTTGTTAAATGAAGACGGAAGGGTTATTGGCGACGTAAACCTCCAAAATATTATTGACAAAAAAACGTATCAAGACATATTCCCATCCTCTAAAGACGACAGCTTATGGGAAGATATTTTATGCGCCCAGACGGGTTCTGCCTTAATGAAACTTGATAAATATAGATATTATGTCGGTTACACCCCCGTTCCGGGCACAAACTGGACGCTGTTTATCCACGCCCCGCAGAGAGAATTTTTAGGAACTGTTGTCAGAACTTTGGAATTTTGTATCGCCGGTTCCGTTGTACTGCTTCTGCTTGCAATGATAATCATTATCCCCGTTGCAAGTAAGACATCTCGTTCTCTCTCCTCGGCTACCGTACGGCTTCAGGCGTTAGCAAACGGAAACCTGACAGATGAAGTCTTACCTTCAAAAACCAATGATGAAACGCGTATTTTAACTCATGCGCTGTCCCAAACCATAACAAGCCTGAACAATTACATACAAGCGATCCAAAGTTCGCTGGGTTCGCTTTCAAACGGAGACTATACGATTCAAATTCCAGACAATTTTACCGGAGATTTCACTTCCATACGCGACTCTTTGATGAACATTACAGATTCTTTGAACCAGACAATGCAAAAGATGAACCAGTCATCCATAGACGTCAACCAAAATTCCAATAAGGTGTCTGATTTTGCCCAACGCCTCAATGACGGCGCAGCAAATCAGTCCGCTCTTTTAGAAGAATTGGATCGAAATATGTCAGCGATTACCGCTTCTATTGAAAAGAATAAAGATAACGTTCTTAAGATGGAAACCTGCTCTGAAAATGCAGAGGAAAAAACTTCTCTCGGAAATAAACATATGCAGAGTATGCTAGAGACAATGGAACAGATTCACGATGCCGTAGACGAGATTTCCAAAATAAGCCGGATGGTTGAAAAAATTTCCCTCCAGACGAACCTGCTGTCGTTTAATGCTTCCATCGAAGCCTCAAGAGCCGGTGAAGCCGGAAAAGGATTTGCCGTTGTTGCACAGGAAATCGGGCAGCTTTCCACACAGACTGCCGACGCGCTTCAACAGACAGGCACCATTATTTCAGACGCTGTAACGATTATTGAAAAAGGATTACATACTGCCGAGGAAACGGCAACTGCTTTCCAGGAAATTCGGGAAGTATCAAAACAATACCACGAAATTTCCAGTCAGTTATCGGATACCGTATCGGAACAGACTTCTTCTGTATCTTATGTAAACAGGAATTTGGATTCCTTAAAAGAGATTAACGACGCAAATCAGGTATTAGCAGAAGAAACATCAAAAATGGCTGCTAGTTCACTTGAACAGTCAGAAAGTTTGAAACAATATGTTTCACAGGTAAAACTTAAAACTACAAATTAATGGAGGAAGCGTTATGAAAAAACTTTTACTTACTGCTTTTACTGTGATTTTATTTTCTGCCTTTCTCGGCGGATGTGGTTCCCAATCGGAAATGAAGGATGGATTTTATACAGCAGAAATGTCAGAGTATTCCCATGGCTGGAAAGAGTATCTCTGTATTATGGTAAAAAACGACCGTATTGTATATGCGGAATTTAACGCAAAAGACCCCAGTGGATATATTAAAGCATGGGATAACACTTATATGCAGAATATGAAATCAGTGGAAGGAACTTATCCAAATGAGTACACCCGCAAGTATGTAGCACAGCTATTGGAAAAACAAACGCCTGATGAAGTGGAAACAATTTCAGGAGCAACCCATTCCGGCGATAATTTCTTAAAATTATCAGCCGCCGTCATTGAACAGGCCATGAAAGGGGACTCAGCTATTTCTATTGTAACTGCAGAAGAGGAATAATTTAAAACAGGCAGCGCCTTATCTTTTAAACGGCTCTGCCTGTTTTTATTTTAGCTGGAATGCTGTACCTGATAAGGATATTTTTATAAATAAGCACATGACTCCATATGAACACTTCTTCCCTGTTGCGGGGATTGTGCTTATCGTAATCTAATGCTTGTTTCTTCTATGTACAATGACCTTTTGAAAATTTTCTCGTATAGTAAATACCTATTTTATCATCCCAGAAAAATTATTTATATTTTTATCTTTGTTGCGTCTTATTCCCAATTATGGGGGTTATCCTTATCTGGCTTTATCTTTATTCTTCAATTTCTTACAGCTGCTTATCTATAATTTTCAACATGTCTTTTGGTACTTTGGAAGTGCCACTGGCTCAATAAGGCTACGCCTATTCTGCGACGCATAATTTCGTTTTTTATACAGGGGAACAATTCTTAAATATGGATATTTAATCAGAAATAACAAAAGAAAATGAATCACTTGAATGTATTTGCCGGGAATCTTTGTAAAGAATATTATTTGCTGCAAAGCCCAAAATTTAGGTGCTCATTTCGTAGTTTTGAAATGAACACCTTTTTAATCAAATCTGACTTATTTTCCTAATATAATATGCTGAAATATCCATTCTCCAAGATCCTTAAAAATACTAAACATCATAATACCCATGAATGACACCTCCCTATTTATGTTTTTGTTTACATAAATAGAGTAATTGTTCACTCTATGCCAAACCAGAATAGCACCTTTAACGGTCTCTTGTCTTCTTAAATGGAAACTATTATTTTAAATAAAATTAATTAACACAAAATAAGGAAAAGAATATATTTAAGTTTACCAGCCTAAGGAAAACTACTCTGCTAGATGTACTACGTAAATTATAGTATCTGACAAAGTAATGTATCATTTTACCAAAAAGCCGTTTTGGAGTAATATCCACAGAGATGGCAAGCATCGGATTCTTACCGCCATAATCCCTATTACAACTTCTTTCTAAGAGACTGATTATAAAAGTTTATCAAAAATTATGTTATAAATTCCAAGTTATTTACCAATACCTGCAACAGGGAGGTCGTGTCAATGTTGGAATTTCTTACATCTATATTTTATCGCTGTTCCAGACGATGTAACTTACCACTACTTTATCAAAAGGTTAGACAATGGCGACAACCAACCTAAGTGGGTGCTTTACCGCTATAAAAGAAAAAAGAATCCCTCGACTGTATCGCAATACAGTCAGTGGATTCATTCCTTCGTCAATGTGGACTTCTAACATTTTTTTGTCTATTAAAATTATTGCAAATACAGAAATCTTTTTCACACAAAAATTATCCTAAACGAATGTCAATCAAAAGAAAAATATTATTTCAACAACAATGTTAAATAAGCAAATATACTCGTACAAATATAATAAAAATCCTCTTAATTAATAATAGCAACTATTTATCTATTATCTATTTTTATTTAATAGGTAATATAACAATAACATTAAAATATCCATCATATTGATTCCATTCAAATTTTCCATGATTTCTTTCAACTGTGTTTTTGATATTAATCATCCCAATACCATGATTTTGTTTATCCAGTTTATGTGATTTTGGTAAACCATTTTTATCAATATTTTTTTCGTTTATTCTTGTTAATATAGAATTTCTAATTTTATATTCAACAAATTGTTTCCCTTTATGTATCACTACAATAATTTTTGCATTTAATATATTATTCTCTACTATTTCCTCCGCTGCGTTTTGAAATATATTTGAAAAAATAGTACAAATATCAGATTCCTCTATATCTATTGTCACTAGACATCTACCCTTTATTTTAATTTCAATACTTTCGGGTAACATACTAAAAAAGTAGTTCATAATAGTATCCACCATCTCATTTCCTGTTACATAATATAAACTTTGAATTCTCTTAAAACCTCCCATCATATTTGCCAAATATTTCTGTACCTCTTCTATTCGATTCTGGCTCAATATTTCTTGTACATATACAAGATGATTTATCATATCATGTCTATATTTACGAGTTTCTACTTCTTTTCTTAAATTTTGCTTATAATAATTAACCTGTGATTCCTTTAATAATCTCTCAGTCTTTAATAATTGTTCCATACGCTCATGGGTATTTTTAATATATATTATAAATACTACCAATAAAAATATACTTGATAGAATTGCGACATTAAATATATTACACAGAATAATATATCTATTATTGGGAAAATACGTTATAACTTGGTTCATAATACTTAAACACAATAACATCAGTCCTATTATAAACCCGATAAGTAAATAAATCGAAGAACTGATATGTGTTTTATTATGTTTATTAACTTTTTCTTTTACGTTATATAAAATAACTATACTTATAAATGTAAGAAATTTTGATACTAAACAACTTACATATTTTCTATAATCTATCCGAACAAAAATAAATAACTTACCACATGGATATGCAAAAATATCTTCAATACATGCTAACACTAAAAGTTCCAAAAATAATTTTATACTTTTTTCAATTACTGTCCCTTCAGTTGATAAAAACATAATTGCAATAACACTAACTGTAACTAACAAATTTTTTTCTGCAGTGTCATTCACCGGCATCACCCCAATCACAAGCGGCAATACCCCACCTAAAATCATCCATTTTTTCGTTGTTACGTTCACCTGAAACAACATTCGCATCACTGCCTGATAGCAGAGAAGTTCTACAAAATAAATCCCTAAAAGCAATAATATTTCCATTTCATACCTCAACGATATTTTAAGTCAAATTCCATATATGCCTGTTCAAATTCCTTTTTCTTCCTTCTTGCAACTGGAAGTTCTATGTCTTTCATATGGATAATTCCATTTCGATATGACTGGACTTGTGCCATATTTACAATATATTTTCTGTGAATGCGAAAAAATAACCGCTTGTCTAATTTGCCTTCTAATTCTCTTAAAGACGCTTCACTTCTCAAAGTCTTATTTTTCACTTTATACTCACAATAACTATCATATGTCACAACATACTGAATCTCACTTTGATGAACTTCATGTGCGATTCTATTATAAAATAATTCTACGCTGCCGCTTCCCAACACTTTTCTCATGCAGGCGTTTAATGCTTCTTCTACCTCCTCACGTTCAATCGGTTTTACAATGAAACGGAATGCTTCAAAGAAAAACGCTTCTCTCATCCGTTCTACCATAACTGTTTCCATAATGATACGACAAGAACTATTTTTACTCCGAATAATTCTGCCTGTTTCAATTCCATCTAGCCCTGGCATCCCAATGTCTAAAAATATAATGTCCATCTTTTCCACATCGGCTAATAGTTCTTCTCCAGATGTATAAAGACTCAATTGATACTCTGCGCCATTATTTTCATAATACTCGCGAATATACTTTTGCAGCATAAGAGTCTGTTCTATTACATCATCACATATTGCTATCCGTAACATACTAATCCCCTCTTTTTCTTTTGTAATCATATTTCATTATACCATCAGTGGCATTTTATGCGTCTCAGTCTTCAATTTGCTGATAGTGTCTGCAAATTGCAAACAAAAAAATAAGACAGCCGACACTATCGTAATAGTGATGACTGCCTATACTTCTAAGGTGTATCAAAACTTAAGGGCAACGAGCCAATCTGGCGGTATTTTTTTACATTTCAAATCTGCCGCAGGCTCCACATGGCAGAATGAATCCATTTGAAGAGACTGGTATCCCAATTTCATCCGCAGAAATCTTTCCGCCAAATCTCTTCAATTCCAACTGCAGCATATATGCCAGGACAGCCGGCTGCAGCCCGGTCGTATAAGAGTTAATGACAAAAAATAATGGATGGTCGGAAAGCAGTCTGCTGCATAATTGAATAAAAGAATATATCGATTCTTCTATTTTCCAGATTTCGCCTTTTGGCCCTCTTCCATAAGATGGCGGGTCCATAATAATTGCATCATAACGGCTGCCCCTCCGAATCTCCCGCTCTACAAACTTTACACAATCATCTACAAGCCAGCGAATCGGCGCATCTTTCAAACCAGAAGATACTGCGTTTTCCTTCGCCCATGTAACCATCCCTTTTGAAGCGTCCACATGAGTAACGCTTGCACCTGCCATAGCAGCCGAAAGAGTTGCCCCTCCAGTATAAGCAAACAAATTCAACACTTTAACCGGATAAGAACACTGTTTAATTTTCTTTGCACACCAATCCCAATTTACCGCTTGTTCCGGGAAAAGCCCTGTATGCTTAAAATGAAAAGGCTTCAAATGAAATGTCATGTTCCGGTAATGAACACTCCACTGTTTCGGCAAATCAAAAAATTCCCATTCTCCGCCGCCTTTTGAACTACGATGATAATGCCCATTCCTTTTCTGCCAGCCCCACGCCTTTTTAGGTGTATTCCAAATGACCTGCGGATCCGGCCGTACCAATATATAATTTCCCCAGCGTTCTAATTTTTCACCACTGGAACAATCTAACACTTCATAATCTTTCCAACCATCAGCTAACCACATACAGATTCCTTTCTAATACTTTTCTATTTCAACGCTTCCACTGCCCCTGCAAGATAAGGATTTTCTATCTCGTAAAATTTTCCTTCATCAGCAGCTTTTGCCAGATTCGGATCTATCGGCAGTTTGCCAAATACCGGAAGGGAAAGCTCTGCGGCAACTTCGTCTACATGACTTTTACCAAAAATATGAATCTCTTTTCCACAGTCTGGACATTTGAAATAACTAAAATTTTCTACAATTCCCAATATCGGAATATTCATCATCTGAGCCATGTTGTATGCTTTTTTTACAATCAACTGAACCAGCTCCTGCGGAGAAGTGACAACAATAATTCCATCTACTGGAAGCGACTGAAAGACAGTTAGCGGAACGTCTCCCGTTCCAGGCGGCATATCTACAAATAAATAATCCAAATCCCCCCAGATAACATCTGTCCAAAACTGTTTCACCGCCCCTCCGATAACGGGTCCTCTCCAAATAACGGGAGCTTCTTCATCATCCACAAGAAGATTTATGGACATAATTTTCGTACCATCTTCTGCCGGTATCGCATACATCCCATCATCCGTACCATATGCCGGCCCATGTAAGCCAAACATCTTTGGAATGGACGGTCCCGTAATATCTGCATCCATAATTCCAACTTCAAAACCTGCTTTTTTCATTGATACCGCAAGCGAAGCCGTCACAAGAGATTTTCCAACGCCTCCCTTTCCACTGACTACTCCAATTACTTTTTTAACGGAAGACAATTCATTTAAAGGCGCTAACATACTTTGAGAATTTTTGTTGCTCTGGCAGCCTTCACAACTTTCTTTTGAACAACTAGAAGCGCTGCTGCACGTGCTATTTTCCGGCATAACCGATACCTCTTTTCATTTTTTTAGGGCATGTCCAAAAATAGATACTTTGAACATGCCCTAATATTATAATACGAATCCCTGCTTTTCTGCAAGAGGCAGAAAAACATCTATATTTTAACTCCATAATCCTCAAATATAGATGCCTGCCCAGCCTCTATCATTTTTATTAAGTATTTTCCATAGGTTTTAAACTTTCATAAACACGCACAAATTAATTTTTTAACACCACCAAAAGCGCCTTAGAAATCGTGCTGCCCACTACAAAGCAAACAGCCGCTTCAATCACTCCATTGACCCCTACAAAGGCCACGATAAATGCAAATACATTTGATACCTTCATAGATTGTGCCAATCCCTGAATATACTCTGTATGATAAAAACACAGTACAAGCGTCCCCATAAAAAAGCAGGTATTAAGAAACGGCCCAATTAAATTTGCAATCACAACCGCCGCTTTTTTTATCTGCCTGACATTTTTAAGCGCCTGATAAATTAACCCCGTCAGCCATCCCATAAGGATTCTGGATACGACGCAGACAACAAACGTTGCAAACGGATTGATACCAAGCAAAACTGCTCCAAACGGGCTCATCCCAAAACACTGAATAAAACTTGTAATACCAAACACCGCTCCTAATACGGCTCCGGCAGCCGGTCCCAATGTTACAGCCCCGACTGTTACCGGAACCACAATTAATGTAATTTCAAGTCCAAATGTCCGAATATAACCAATCGGTGTAAACGCCAGCAATAAAATGACAGCTGTCAATAACGCCATTTCTACAAATTGTTTTGTTGAAAACTTTTTCGATTCCATTCTTTTCTCCCTTTTTCCTTACAACTCTGCGGCAGTCTGCGCATAAGATTTTAGCTTTCTTCTATTACGGATTCCCGCATAAATTGTACCGGATATATTATGCCATACAGAAAATATCGCACCCGGCAGCGTAGCCAGTGGATTCATAGCAAAATTAGCAGTTGCCAGAGAAATGGCAAGCCCGCTGTTTTGCATACCAACTTCGATTCCAACCGCAGTTACCTTTTTCTCTTCCATTCTCAATAATTTTGCCGCGCCAGTACCAAGCAATAATCCCACTCCGTTATGGATTGCCACTACAATCATAACCAATGCGCCGCAGGTAATGATTTTCTCTGCATTGCTTCCAACGATTCCGGAAATAATCATTACAATCGATACGACCGATACTAACGGCAGAAAATCCCGCAGCGCATCTACTTGCCTTGGGAACAGGCGATACAATAAAATTCCGGCTAAAACCGGAAGCAGCACGACTTTTACCACAGACATCATCATAGTAAGAAGCGAAACCTCAACCCAGGAACCAGCCAAAAAATAAACGAGAACCGGAGTTGTAAGCGGCGCCAAAATCGTTGATACAATCGTCATTCCCACAGACAGAGGCACGTCCCCTCCGGCGATATAAGTAATTACGTTGCTTGCTGTTCCGCCAGGGCAGCATCCTACCAAAATAACACCAAGCGCAAGGTCTGTTGGAAGCTGAAATAATTTTGCCAGCACAAAAGCTGCAATCGGCATAACTGTATATTGAAGCACGCAGCCGACAAATAAATCTTTCGGCCGGGTAAACACCACTTTAAAATCCTCTGCTTTAATCGTCAGTCCCATTCCAAACATTGCAAGCCCTAAAAATATGGTCGTATAATTCGTTGCCCAGGAAAAACCGGATGGATAAAAAAATGCAATGACGGAAAAAATGATAATTAACACCGCAATATTATTTGACATAAAACTGCATACTCGTTTCATTTGGTTCATAAATTGTCCTCCTCTTGTTTTTGTTTCCAAATTTCATTCAGACGATTTAATAATCGGTCTGCACATTCTCTTTTTGATAAAAGCCCCAATTCTTCCTCGCTTGATTCTGTAATAAGAATCAAACGGTTCGTATCAACGCCAAAACCCGCGCCTTCCTCTCTCAGACTGTTCGCAGCAATCAAATCCACATTCTTCTTTTTTAGTTTTGCTCTGGAATTTTCAAGCACATGTTCTGTCTCCATAGAAAAACCGCAGATACATTGATTTTTCCGTTTTGTTTTGCCCAATTCCGCCAGAATATCTTTTGTCCGTTCCAATTCCAAAATTAGCTCGCCTTCCTGTTTTTTGGTTTTTTCTGTATGCTGCTTTGTCGGGCGGTAATCCGCAACTGCCGCCGCTTTGATGATAATATCCTGCCGCGCCTCCTGCTGCATAACTGCCTGATACATATCCTCTGCGGTTGTTACTGGAATTAACCTCACCCCGTCCGGAGCTTTTAAATGAACCGGGCCTGAGACAAGCGTTACCTCTGCACCACGCCGTTTTGCACATTCACAAACTGCATAACCCATTTTTCCGCTGGAATGATTGGTAAGGAAACGGACGGGATCTACGCTTTCCCTCGTAGGCCCGGCTGTCACAAGAATTCTCCTCCCCAAAAGATCCGGTATCGTCTTTTCCTTAGTTTCTTCTTTTAATTTCTGTATCACACATTCTGTCAGTATCGATTCATCCGCCAATTTGCCAATCCCGACAGCCTCGCACGCAAGACGCCCTTTCTGCGGTTCTATAAACGTATAGCCAAACGATTTCAAACGGCTGATATTTTCCTGTACAATCGGATTTTGATACATATGCGTATTCATTGCCGGCGCAATCATTACCGGACAAGTTGCTGCGATTACCGTAGAAGTGAGTAAATCGTCTGCAATCCCATACGCTATTTTTCCTATCACATCAGCGCTTGCCGGGGCGATAAGCAGCAAATCCGCGGTTTGCCCAAGGGTCAAATGATGAATATCAACCGGATTCTGCCGTTCAAATGTATCCATCTGGCATGGATGTTTCGTCAATGTCTCAAATGTAACCGGCGTAATAAACTTCGCCGCATTTTGGGTCAAAACAACATGCACTTCGCAATTGTGTTTTACCAGCATACTTGCGACGTTTGCCATCTTATAGGCGGCAATGCTTCCTGTCACGCCAAGTACTACTTTTTTTCCTGTCAGCATTTTATCCTCCCGATCCTAATTTTCTTCTAACCTTCCATGCTTTTCATAATGTCTGACAGATGTAATGTGATTCTGCCCGTCCACAAAAACAACTTTCGGCGGATTTTCTTTCAGCTCTTCGGGCGACATCTGCGCATAACACATCAAAATTACTTTATCTCCGGCAGATACCATACGCGCCGCCGCCCCATTCAGGCAGATAATTCCGCTGCCTGCTTCTCCGGCAATCACATATGTCTCAAATCGTGCGCCATTGTCTACGTCCGCCACCTGTATCTTTTCATATTCATAAATTTCTGCCGCTTCCATCAAACGCTCATCAATCGTAATGCTTCCTACATAATTCAATTCAGCCTGCGTCACAACCGCCCTGTGTATTTTACTTTTTAATACTTCAATCATCATCCCGATTACCTCTCTACACTTCTATGATAAAATTGTCAATTAATCGTGTTGTCCCAATCCATACGGCAACTGCAATCAAAACATTTCCTTCTGCTTTTTCAATCTTTTCTATGCTGTCGGCATTTACCATTTCCACATAATCTATTTTCGCGAGAGGCTCGGCTTCTATCATCCTTCTCATTTCCGTTAAAACCGTATCCGCTTCTACTATTCCATTTTTAATCATCTCTTCTCCATAAAATACTGCCTTTGAAAGAACCAGCGCCGCCTGCCGTTCTTCTTCATTCAGATAAGTATTCCTGGAGCTTTTTGCAAGTCCGTCCGCTTCCCTGATAATGGGACATCCTACAATCTCAATATCCATATCTAAGTCTCGTACCATTCTTCGGATCACTGCAAGCTGCTGCGCGTCTTTTTGTCCAAAATAAGCCCTGTCCGGCATTACAATATGGAATAATTTACAAACTACAGTGCAAACGCCGCGAAAATGCGTAGGCCTGCTTTTTCCACACAATTCTGCGCTTACATGCTGCGCTTCCACAAATGTTGAAAAATCCGGCGCATACATCGTTTCTGGTATGGGGTGAAAAATCAAATCTGCTCCTGCCGCTTCACAAAGGCGTTTATCAGCTTCAATATCTCTTGGATACGAAGCCAAATCTTCATTGACTCCAAATTGAATTGGATTGACAAAATCACTGACAACCACTTTGTCATTTTCCGCCGCCGCTTTTACAATCAGGCTTTCATGTCCCTCATGCAAAAATCCCATCGTTGGCACAAATCCTACGGACAGCCCTTTACTGCGCCACTCTTT
Source organism: uncultured Lachnospiraceae bacterium (assembly GCA_910586355.1). Taxonomy (GTDB): domain Bacteria; phylum Bacillota; class Clostridia; order Lachnospirales; family Lachnospiraceae; genus Roseburia_B. The sequence continues at coordinate 1,818 of CAJUHJ010000027.1, read as the reverse complement.
TACCTTCACCCTTACGTCTTCAATCAATCCTGTAATCTCCATAGCATTATCCTTTCTCAATTTTATCCCTTTACAAACTGTCAGCGAAAAAATTTATTTTCCCGAAAAAAAATGCCCGGACATACTCTGTCCAGACATATCATAAAAATCCTTATATTTCATGTGCCGCCCAAACGGTGCAGCCATTTGCAATAAGAATAAAATCTTTTACTTGTTTTTATATGTACTGGTACAGTTCCTTTGGATACCGTCCGAAAAAATAGTAACATACAGCAAAAAAAATTGCAAGAAAAAGTAAATTTGAATATCCTTTTATTTGAAAATTCTATATTCTTATATCATAATATTTTAAATCAACTCTTTTTATCTTATATTCTTTTTCTGTCAAAAGCACATGGACGGCGCTTTCCGACGGACAGCAGGATTTTTTCATCTCCAAGCTATTGTTACTGTAATTGATATGGATTGTGACTACAACCATTCCCTGATAAAAAATGGGCTTTGAATAAATCCAGCAGAGCAAAACGGAATAACTGGGATAGATGATGACGGAAACCCAATGGACGATTTCGCAAGCACAATTGCAGGACATGGGACGCATGTAATGAGCTGACGCTCTACCCCTGATACCTGCAAGTCTTTCCGGCAGTGTAATCGTAATAATCCTATACATCTTCTAAATGTGGTCAGATGGGCAACGTCTCACATACAGCCAGAATCTTCAAAGGCTATTATACAATATCATTTGACTAAATTTAACAAAAAAGTAAAATAAAAATAAGGTGGGGATAGTGTTTATGAGTAAATTATAATTGAATAGATAAAGGATTGATATAAAAAAGCAATGATAGGACGATAGTTTATATTCTATGGTATATTAATAAAAACAACACCTATTTTATTAATAACTCTGTTAGCCCTATTAATTGAATTGAACAGATATACTATTAAGCAGCAATTTAATGAATAGGAAATGATAAAGTGTTTTTAGAAGATAAGTTAATATTAGCAAAAAATGATAGATGAAAAAGATTAAATAATATTTATAGTGTTTCAGATAATGAACGTGGCTTTTTATATGGTTTGTATAAGATAAATTTGATGAATCAATATATAAAAGTATTTATTTAAAATTTAATCTTATATTAATGGAACAACGCATACTTCACATTTTAGATATAGCTAGTATTGAAAACTTCAACTATAAAGTATATGAGAAAAAAATAAATTTTTCAAAAATATTAAGAGATAAAATTGCTATATATGAAGATAGTATGAATGATAAAAATATAATGTTACAAATAGATTTTCCCGACGAAATTTATTTATTGGCAGATAAAAAACTGCTGGAAAAAGCAGTGGAAAATATTTTGCAGAATGCAGTAAAATATTCACCGGAAAGAGAAAGAATAAAGATAGACATGTTTCAGAAAAACATGTGAATTTTGCAGATATTAAATACAGGCGTATGGCTGCCGGAGGGAAAAGAAAGCGATTTATTTGTGCCATTTTACAGATTAGAGAATCCAGAAGCTATGGTTTAGTGTACTGGAACTAGTTGTTTTTATTGTAATATTAATGAATTTTATTTCTGAAATGATAATCACAATCATACTGATGATATTTTTGTTGGTATTAAAGAGAATTAAAAATAATAAAAAGGAATATGGTAATACATAAATTCATCTTATAATGATTAGCAGTTATTTGGCATTTTGAGTAACAAAATTGTTTTCGAATTTATTACTGATAAAAGAAAGAAAGGTAAGCGCCAAATATTCCTGCGGATTTCCTGATCCTCAAGTATCACCTATAATT
>CAJUHJ010000026.1 GCA_910586355.1 uncultured Lachnospiraceae bacterium | reverse complement strand
GAGCACTTGACTTTTAATCAAGTTGTCCGGGGTTCGAGCCCCCGATGTCTCATTTCAAGAAAACAGCGGAAAATTCTATTGATTTAGATTTCTGCTGTTTTTTGCATACATAAAAAGCTGGAGAGAAAGGGGTAAAAGTATGATTCAAGATATTTCACCACATCAGTATGATGTAACTTATCATAATACTGAAGTGAAAGAAGATGATATTGTATTGATTTTTCAGGAAGATAAAATATTATGTAATATAAAAGACGATCAGATTATATATCCTTCGGTAAAAGATATCATAGAGTTTAATTCAATTTTAAAAGGTGGAATGAGATTTCTTTTTAAAATTGATAAGATCAGTTATTTTGAAATTCAACAGAATGTAATTCCTGAATTTTTACATTGGAAGTATATAATAAAAGAGCAACTGCGGAATATAAGACCAAGTTGGAAAGCATTTGCTGGGATTACTGGTTATCAGATACATAAATGGTATTTAGAACATCAATTTTGTGGGTGTTGTGGGACAAAAATGAGATTACATGAAAAAGAACGGGCGATGCAGTGTTTAAACTGTGGAAGAGTAGAATATCCACAGATTTGTCCAAGTGTAATAGTAGGTATTACGAATGGAAATCATATTTTGATGACAAAGTATGCCAAAAATCATAGTAGTTACCAGAAGTATGCTTTGGTAGCGGGATATGCAGAAGTTGGAGAAAGTTTGGAAGATACGGTACGGCGTGAAGTATGGGAAGAAGTTGGAATCCGGGTGAAAAATATACGTTATTATAAAAGTCAGCCTTGGTCTTTTACAGATGCTCTTTTAGTGGGATTTTTTTGTGAAGCGGATGGAGATTCAGAGATTCATATGGATCAAGAAGAGTTGTCGGAAGCCAAATGGTTTGACAGAAATCATCTTCCTAGAGAACATTCTGAATCCTCAATTAGTTTAACGGGTGAAATGATAGAAGTGTTTAAAAAGGGATTAGAAAAGGTTTAAAAAAAAGTAGCAGTTTATTTGTTTTAGCGTTATACTAAAAAGAGCGGGACACAAATAGGAAAGGATAAGAGTAGAATAATATGTCAGAAGAAAATGTAAAACTAAAACGTCGTGAGGAGGAATCTGCGGTAAAAGAAGTGATAAGTTGGGTAATTACAATTGCGCTTGCCGTAGTTGCAGCTTTGTTTATTAAAAATTACGTTATAATAAATGCAAACATTCCGTCCGGCTCTATGGAAAATACGATTATGACAGACGATCGTCTGTTTGGATATCGTTTAGCATATAATCGTTCCTCTCCAGAACGGGGAGATATTGTAATTTTTAAGTTTCCGGATAATGAAGAAGAAAATTATGTGAAACGCGTGATTGGACTTCCAGGAGAACTTGTGGTAATACAAGATGCTAAAATTTATATTAATGGTTCGGAGACGCCGCTGGAAGAGAATTATTTAAAAGAGGAATGGACAGTAGGGACTGGGCCATATACTTTTGAAGTACCAGAAAATTCTTTTTTAGTTTTGGGCGATAATAGAAATAATTCTTGGGATGCTAGATATTGGGATAATACGTATGTTGCAAAAGAGAAGATTTTGGGAAAAGCAGTTTTCCGGTACTATCCGTTTAAGAATGCAGGTTCTTTGTATTAAAACCTGTATAGAAGGTGAGGATTTATGGCAAAAACATTACTTTTTATACAAGGAATTTATGATACGATAGATTTGTTTGTAGAGGATTTTGCCAGCGCGTTTCAGCAAATGGGCTGCGTTTGTCATAAAATAGATATTCGTGATAAAGAAAATGCGATGCAAAATTTAAGAACTTATATTGAGGAAGAAATAATTGACGGAGTAGTGTCTTTTAATAATATTGGTTATAATCTTTCTTTTGATGGACAAAGCAATATTTGGGAGGAAAGGGTTATTCCATATTTTAATATTTTGATGGATCATCCATTTCATTATGCGAATCCATTGGAACATGCACCAGAGACGTCGGTTATATTCTGTACGGATCGTAATCATGTAAACTATATGAAACGCTTTTATCCACAGATAAAACAAGTTGATTTTATGCCTCACGCAGGTATGGAAGCTGATATTACGAAACATGCGAGTGCAGGCAGATGTCATTTGTGCTCTAGTAGCGGCTGTTATCATCCAGCAATGGAGGAACGGCCGATTGATGTGCTTTATGCAGGAGGGCTCTCTAAGTATGTAGCAGAAGGTTTGGTGCCCGATTTAGGTGAAATACGGGAATTTGATGCATTTGCATTGACACAGGAAGTGCTTTCTGATTTAATGAGACATCCAGAAAAGACAACAGAAGATTCAATAGAAGCATATTTTACAGCAATTGGAAAGCAGTATTCGGATCAGGAATTAAATCATTGGATTACAGAGCTGAGATTTTTAGATGCGTATGCGGTTTCCTTTTACCGTGAACAATCTGTACGGCTGTTAGTAGAGAATGGAATTCAGACTACTGTATTTGGAGGGGGCTGGAATCAATGTGAATGGGCTCAAAATCCAAATTTTATTTATGGAGGAAAAGTTTTAGCGCCACAAGTATTAGAGTTAATGAACCATAGTAAAATTGTATTGAATACAATGACTTGGTATAAAAATGGGATACATGATCGTATTATAAATGGTATGCTGGCAAAGGCTCTTGTAGTTACAGATAACTCCAAATATTTAAAAGAGACTTTTTTTACAAATGGACAGACGCTGGCGGCATTTGAACTTCCACAAATTCAAAATCTTCCGGTTCAGATACAGAATTTTCTTTTGCATCCAGACTTGATGGCTGAAATAGCAGAAACAGGTTATGAATATGCGAAAAATTGTCATACATGGCTGCAGAGGGCGGAGTACTTGTATAAAAACTATTTAAAAAAGACTACATAATTAATATGCAGTCTTTTTAATATGAAATTTTTCTTTTTAACAATATCGATCCATCATCATACCGGAATATAAAGAAGTATTGTAAGGCGTTATAAAATTATTTCCAGGTCTTTTATATGTAACAACAATTTTATTTACATATTTAATCGGATCTATGGAAGCAGTATTGGCTTTTGCTGAAAGAGAATTTTTAAAGGAATTTAAAACAGAGAATGTTCCTTTAATATCAGTTGTATCTAAAGCATCCGCCAGCATATCTTTGTTGATGGAAATGGATCCATTGTCTTCTACAAGCATACCAATCGATTCTAAGCTGTACTTGTAGGAATGGGATACGCTTCTTAAATCATTTAAGAGATAATTTCCCTGATTTTTATCGGAGTAGCGTTCTCCTGTGGATATAAAACCGTTGTAAGCACTTACTAAATTTTGTAAATTATCTGCTACTGCGTCTACACTTGTTTTAAAGCCAATTTTGGCTGGTTTGTCTTCGGCGCTGATTCCATGGAGGGTTAGTTCAAAAACTCTGTTTATTGTAAAGGTATTGGAGTAAGATGAGTGTTCTGTACCGTTTACAATAAAGGAAGAATTTTGGGATGGTGATGTAATCTCTTGGATACCCAATAATTCCATGGCTTCTATGGAGTTGCCTAAAGCTTTTGGTTTAATATCAAAGAGTGAGGATTCGTTGGCGCTCAATCCTGTTTGTTTGGAGGTGAGTTTTAGCGCGCTTCGATTTTTTTCGTCTGAAAGAACTTCGGCAGTCAAGCCAACGCCTGAAGTGTTGACGAGCCTGGATAATTTTTCCTGAACTGATTTATTCGTGTCGTCCGGGTTTACGGTAAACTGAAATTCATAAGAATTTGTAGTTGTAATTAAATCAAAGGTATATTCTCCAGGAGTAAAATCTAAAGAACGGCTTTCTAAAAAATTGCCCAAATTTGACTGAGGTGTGGCTAAATGACGCACTTCTATATCAAATTCTGGGATGACATCTTCATCTGGCCCTCCGATATAATTTGCAGTTACAATATCCTCATCAGAAGATACGGCAACTTTTTTCTGAAAAGCGCTTTCCAAACCTTCGCCGCTTTCAGATAAAGAAGATACGACGTTTTTTATCTGACGGGCATTTTCTTTAATATCAATTAAAAATTTGGGAATATTTTGGTCATTCCGAATTTTATAAAGAGGAGACTCTTTATTGATTTTCAGAATATTGTTGTAAACATTACGCAATTCACTTTTTTTATGGCTATCATAGCGTGAAACAGCAGAATTACCATATGCGCTTAAATAGTAATGATAAGCGTTGTCAATGAAAGGCATAAATCCCCCCTCCCTTCTTCCGTGAAATCTGTGCTAAAGCACCGGGGATACATAAATCCATTTATTATTGTTTTTAATCGCAAAGAAACCTATCTTATTAATTATATCGTAATAAATTAAGGAAAATTTAGTGTTTTTAGAAAATATTTTTAATCAATTTTCAAACCAAGGAAGGCGTTGTTTTTATCAACGATAGCAGAAATCATTTTATTGAGAATTTGAATCGTCCGGGTTATCTGGTTGTCATCTTCATTATCCTGTAATGAAATCTCCAGTAATTGTAAAATGGTTTTTAAGTCGTATAATTCCTCTAATTCATCATAAATAAAATTGTGAAGATATGTTTTCGTATCTGCATATTCTGTTTGTTTCATATTGTTTTCTCCTTTGTTTTTATTTTAAATGTATTTTCTGTATACTTATATATAGAGCATGGTTTTATTGTAAAGGTTGCAGTATTATTAAAATTGTAATGAAAATAATCCGTGGAATCTATGCGGCAGTGTTTCGTATTGAATACCTATTATATATATGTTATTATAGAGTTATTGTAATTGTGAGGTGATTCGAATGAAAATTTCGACAAAAGGGCGTTATGCACTGCGTATGCTGCTTGATTTGGCAGAGCATAAGGACTGCGGATTTATTGCACTAAAAGATATTGCGGAACGTCAGAAAATATCCAAAAAGTATCTGGAACAGATTATCCCCATTTTTAATAGAGACGGCATCCTAAGGACAAACAGAGGCTCGCAGGGAGGCTATCAGCTTGCGAAAGAGCCTTATCAATATACGGTCGGAGAAATTCTGCGTTTAACGGAGGGCGGCTTGTCTCCGGTTGCCTGTGTGTCAGACCCCGTAGAATGTGAAAGAAGCAGCGAATGTGTTGTGCTGCCGATATGGAAAGGACTTTATCATGTGATGAACGAGTATTTGAATGGAATTACTTTGCAGGATATATTAGATCAGAAAAAAGAATACTCTGTGAATGATCCTGTTATCTAACAGAAGGATTCACAGAGCGTGTATCATTTCATAATATAAATTTTATTGGAAGAATTATTCGGTAAACATAGGAGTGGAAAGATAGCGTTCGCCTGTGTCCGGAAGAAGCGCAACAATCATTTTGCCTTTATTTTCTGGACGTTTCGCTAGTTTGGCTGCGGCAAATACTGCTGCTCCGGAAGAGATACCAACCAGCAGGCCTTCTTTTTTTGCTAATGTGCGCCCGGTTTCAAATGCTTCTTCGCTTTCTACCGTAATAATTTCATCATATATATCAGTATTCAGTGTATCTGGTATAAAACCAGCGCCGATTCCCTGTATTTTGTGTGGACCGGATGTTCCTTTGGAAAGTATGGGTGAATCAGACGGTTCAACAGCAATTATTTTTATATTTGGGTTTTTGCTTTTCAGATAGGCTCCGACACCGGAAAGAGTGCCGCCCGTACCGACGCCAGCGACAAAAATATCAATTTTGCCATCGGTATCTTCCCATATTTCAGGACCTGTTGTATCATAGTGCGCAGCAGGATTGGCAGGATTTGTAAATTGGCTGGGAATAAAACTGTTTGGAATTTCTTCTGCCAATTCCTCGGCTTTTTCAATGGCGCCTTTCATACCTTTTGCGCCATCTGTAAGAACGAGTTTAGCGCCATAAGCTTTTAGAAGGCTGCGCCGTTCGATGCTCATTGTTTCCGGCATAGTGAGAATGGTTTTATATCCTTTTGATGAAGCGGATGCTGCAAGTCCGATTCCAGTGTTGCCGCTGGTTGGTTCGATAATTACAGAGCCGGTTTTTAATAGGCCCTTTGCTTCTGCGTCTTCAATCATTGCTTTGGCGATTCTGTCTTTTACACTTCCAGCTGGATTGAAAAATTCCAGTTTTCCATAAATCTCAACATTCAGTTTTTGTTCTTTCATATAATTCGTTAATTTTAAAAGTGGAGTATTACCTATGAGGTCGGTAATTTTTTCAAATACGTTCATAATGAGCGCTCCTTTCTGTTTTTATATCCTATTAATTATATAGACTTTGTGTGAATTATAATAGCACCGGAAAATATATGTGTCAACAGGTGTTTCTATCTAAGAGAAATAAATTTTTTGTTAATTATGAAATAATATAGGAGCAGCAGGTTAGGATTTCGGGTATACTATTGTTCAAATCATAGGATAATTGGTTTAAATACCAAGTATATTAGAAGTATAAATAGTAAAATTGGAGGCAGGCGTATGTGTACAGCAGCAACTTATCAGACAAAAGATTTTTATTTTGGAAGGACTTTGGACAATGGTGTTTCTTATGGTGAGGAAATTGTGATAATGCCGCGTAATTATGGGATTTCTTTTCGGAAAATGGGTACGATAAGGCAGCATTATGCTATGATAGGCATGGCGCATGTAGAAGGAGAATTTCCGTTATATTATGATGCAGTCAATGAAAAAGGACTTGGAATGGCGGGGTTAAATTTTGTAGGAAACGCTTGGTATAATGAGATAAATCGAAAAAAGGAAAATGTGGCGACGTTTGAATTTATTCCTTGGATTTTGGCTCAGTGTGCAACGGTCAGGGAAGCAAGAAAACTGCTTGAAAGAATCAATCTTATGAATGTATCGTTTGACGCTTCACTTCCTTTGGCGCAGCTTCATTGGATCATTGCAGACAGCACAGAATGTATTACAGTAGAATCGGTAAAAACAGGACTTCAAATTTATGACAATCCGGTGGGTGTGCTTACCAATAATCCGCCGTTTAACGAAATGATGTTCCAGTTAAGTAATTATATGAATTTATCTCCAAAAGAACCGCAGAATCATTTTTCTGATAAATTAAAACTTGTTCCGTACTGTCTTGGTATGGGGGCGATTGGTCTTCCTGGAGATTTGTCGTCCATATCCCGTTTTATTCGTGCTGCTTTTGTAAAAATGAATTCTGTTTCCGGTGATTTGGAATCAGAAAGTATCAGCCAGTTTTTTCACATTTTAGGTTCGGTAAATCAACAGAAGGGATGCTGCGAGACAGGAAACGGAAAATATGAGGTTACGATTTATACTTCTTGCTGTAATGCAAGTAAAGGAATTTACTACTATACGACATATGAAAACCACCAAATTACAGCAGTTGATATGATGAAAGAAAATTTGGATGGGAACTGTATTTTACAATATCCGTTAATTTTGGGGGAACAAATCAGATGGCAAAACGGATGACTTGTTTTAAACGGAAAATTCTTTTACAGAATGAAGACATTGTGTTATGATGATTAAAAGGTTTTCTGGTTTTCAAAAATGAACTATATGAGGTGGATTATGGTCAGAGTTGCAGGTATGGTCGTATTGTCTATGATGTTGTTTCTATCGGGCTGCAGTGGAAAGAAAATTCTGGCATCTAAAGTTGTTTTTGATGGCGTATACTGTCCAAATCACATAGAAAATATGGAATTTCATTTTACAAAAGAAGGAAATTTGTTTATCTGGCAGACTGGGATTTATGAATTTGCAGAAAATGAAGAAGGGAAACCGATTATTAGAATCTGCATGGACGATATTAAGCGGGAATTGCCGGAAGATTATAATTTTTCTGAGTATTTGATAACGCAGGAAGAGAATTCGGTGCTGCTGACATTTACAACTGAGGAATTTGACCTGGATTCAGAACCAATGGTTTTATTTTGGCTAAACGGAGAGCAGGGGTTTTCGTCTGATTCTTATTTTGAAGGAACTTATCAAATTGGGGAGGATGGAGACAGTTATCAGTATCTTTTTCACAAAGACGGAAGCATAACCATGCAGGTGACAGAGCGGTATTTTGCTGATGAAGAGCAGGTGACGCTCATTGACTATGCTGGCAGCACAAAATATTTATATGAAAAATCAGAAGATACGCTGATTCTTAAAAATATGCAAAAAGAACCAGTTTTAACATTACAGCAAAAATATGAGAATGATTAAAAACGAAAGAAAGGAAGAATTATGTTAGGAATTATCGGAGCCATGGATACAGAAGTGGCAAAATTAAAAGAAATGATGACGGATGTGAAGATTACAAATGCAGCTTCTATGGAGTTTTATGAAGGGAAGCTGGGTGGCGCCGCGGTGGTAGTTGTCCGCGCTGGAGTTGGTAAAGTCAACGCTGCCTGCTGTACACAGGCATTAATTGATCATTTTCCGGTCCGATGTGTAATTAATACTGGAATTGCGGGCTCATTGCAGGCAAAAATTGATATTGGGGACGTCGTACTGGCGACTGAGGCAGTAGAACATGATATGGACGTTGCACCGCTTGGCTATGCGCCCGGCGTAATTCCTGATATGGAAGAGTATTGTTTTAAGGCGGATGAAAAACTGCGCCTAATTGCAAAAGGAAGCTGCGAGGCTGTGAACCCTGATATCAGCGTATATGAGGGGAAAGTGGTCAGCGGCGACCAGTTTATTTCAAACAGGGAGAAAAAAGTATGGCTTGTTGAGACGTTCGACGGCTGTTGTACAGAAATGGAAGGCGCGGCAATTGCGCATACCGCATGGCTGAATAAGATTCCGTTTTTGATTGTGCGGGCAATTTCAGATAAAGCGGACGACAGCGCAAAAATGGATTATCCTACGTTTGAAACAAAAGCAATTGAACATTCTGTTCGTTTAATAGCAGAAATGGCAAGGAGGTTAGCATGAAAAAAATAGCAAGTTTTACAGTCAATCATTTAACATTATTGCCGGGAGTTTATGTTTCCCGAAAAGACCATATTGGTACAGAAGTGGTAACGACGTTTGACATCCGTATGACAAGGCCGAATTATGAACCGGTGATGAATACGGCAGAGGTACATACAATTGAGCATCTTGGGGCGACGTTTCTTAGAAATCATAAAGATTATGCAGAAAAAACCGTATATTTTGGCCCTATGGGATGCCGGACGGGATTTTATTTGATTTTAGCGGGTGATTATGAATCGAAAGACATCATAGAATTATTAAAAGAGATGTATGGGTTTATGAGGGATTTTCAGGATGAAGTGCCGGGAGCATGTGCAAGAGACTGCGGCAATTATCTCGACATGAATCTTCCAATGGCAAACTATCTGGCAAAGAAGTTTTATGAAGAAGTATTGTGTCATATCACAGAGGAACGTTTAAATTATTCGGAATAGGAGAATTTTGTGATGCTTAAGATTGGAATAGAAGGTTTTATGGAGCGGATGGTTGCAAAAGAAGAAACGGCAGAAAATAGAAAAAGTGGGACGCTTCAAGTATTTGCAACTCCGGCAATGATAGAGCTGATAGAAGAAACTGCATGGAAAAGCGTAGCGAAGGAATTAGACGAAGGCTGTGCAACCGTTGGTACAAGTTTAAATATCAAACACTTATCGGCGACTCCGGTAGGAATGAAAGTTCTCTGCCATACAAAAATAACTGAGGTAGACGGCAGACGACTTGTATTTAAAGTGGAAGTTGAAGATGAAGCAGGAAAGATTGGGGAAGGGACGCATGAGCGTTTTATCATCCAGTCAGAAAAATTTCAGAAAAAAGCGGACAGTAAAATACAAAAAACTGTCTGAATGATTGCGCCGCAGTTTGTATGTTCTTACTGCGGCGCAAAACATTTGAAAGAAAGCAATTTTTAAACATGCTCTAAATGAAGAATATCTTCCACGCCACAGTTTAAATAACTGCAGATTTTCTCCAGCACGTCAAAACTGATTCGGGTAGTTCTGTTGTGGTTTAGGTTCCGAAGTGTCGTCGTAGATATGCCGGTATCTTTTGCCAGTTGATTTTGTGATATTTTCCGTTCATCTAAAATTTGATTTAGTGTGATTTTCATATCGGCTTAAAACCTCGTTTCTATGTTTTTCTATAAAAAGTATTTCCAAATTCATATGTAGTATACACGGAAATAATTTTGCCGCAGAACATTGTGTATTGAAAGCGATGGGATTTGGTGATATACTCCAAAGTGTGCTGCTGCATATTGCCGGCATGACAGCCGGCAGAAAAGATGGATGATAGGAGAATAAAAAATGGAACAATATAAAAAAGAGTTTATTGAATTTATGGTAGAAAGCGATGTATTAAAATTTGGAGAATTTACATTGAAAAGCGGCAGAAAATCTCCGTTTTTTATGAATGCGGGAGCATATGTGACTGGGACGCAGCTGATGCGTTTAGGAGAATATTATGCAAACGCGATATACGAGAATTACGGAGCCGATTTTGATGTTTTATTTGGGCCGGCATATAAGGGGATTCCGCTTTCCGTGGCGGCATGTATTGCATTTTCTAAATTATACGGAAAGGAAATCCGCTATTGTTCGAACCGCAAAGAAATCAAAGACCATGGCGATACCGGAATTTTGCTTGGAAGCAAATTAAAAGACGGCGATAGGGTTGTAATGATTGAGGATGTGACGACGTCTGGTAAATCCATGGAGGAGACGGTTCCAATTTTAAAATCCTGCGCCAATGTAGAGATTATTGGGCTTATGGTATCTTTAAACCGCATGGAAGTCGGGCTTGGCGGAAAAATCAGCGCATTAGATGAAATTCGGGAAAAATACGGTTTTATGGCAAAGGCGATTGTAACGATGGAAGAGGTAGTGGAACACCTTTATGGACGTAACTGCCAGGGAAGAGTTTTAATTGACGATACATTAAAAGCTGCGATTGATGAATACTATAAAACGTATGGAGTGAAATCATAGGGATGTTTAAAGGAGAGAATTTTGAAGGAGAGAAAGAAAAAAGAATCGTTTCGGGGATTAGAAATTCTCTTATTCGCAGTATATCTTGCAGTATTGTGCTATTTTTTGTTTTTTGCAGAAAATATGGGAAGGACGTTTACGGAGCGGGAATATCATTATAATCTGATGCCGTTAAAAGAAATCAAACGGTTCTGGATTTACCGGGAAACGTTAGGACTTTGGTCTGTCGTGCTGAATCTGGTTGGAAATGTAGCGGCTTTTATTCCGTTTGGAATATTTCTTCCCCGCCTGTATGCAAAGTGCAGGAAATTTTTGCTGACCATGCTTTTTTGCTTTGAATTTAGTCTTAGTGTAGAAACGATTCAGCTTATCTGGAAAGTTGGAAGTTTTGACGTAGATGATATTTTGTTGAATACTTTAGGCGGAGTTCTGGGATTTTTCTGTTATGTTGTTTCAGACAGGATACAAAGGCGGTACAAAGGAAAGAGCGGGCATGGAGGGAAGCATGAAAAGAAATCATAATAAATTTTCGAAGAAAAAACATTCAAAAAAGGGGATGCTGGCATGTATTTTGGCTGCCGCATCCATCTTTGCCTTGTTTTATCTGGTAGGCGCTTCTTTTTATCAGAAGGGAAATGGAAGCGTATATCTGGGAAGTATGGGTATTCTTGCTTTGGCGGTGGCTTTGGCAGCGTTTGTTCAGGCTGTGAAAAGCCTGAGGGAAGAAGATACGTTCCGTAGGATTCCAATCGTATCTATGGTGCTTTCTGTGCTGGCTTCTGGAGCCTGGATCGCACTTTACGCAGTTGGATTTCTTTTATAAAACGGCAGAAAGGATTGTACCAGATGGAATACAGAGAAATAGATGAACGGTATGAGTTAGTTATAGAGCGGATTTTTGAACTTCGATCGAATACAGAAGTTTTAGAAAAATATCAGGATTACTTTAAACAGGCGGCAGAATTTATTTGCCTGGCAGATTGTGTATTGCGGCAGAAAGAAATGGGAACATTCGATAACCGTACATTGGAAGAGTGCGTCAAAATGAATCATCAGCTTTATGCAGATTTGCTGCCGGAAAATTATGAGAGCAGCTATTTGAATCCGCAGACGGCAGTTCGCACTTTAGGAGAGGAGTTTGGAAAGCTCCTTTGCTTTTTGTATACAGAACTACATGCTTTGACGGCATATGCGTTTGAAGGCAGGAAAGAATGTATGGTTCTTTTCTGTGAATTGTTTATGGAGATTTATTGTGTTTTTGCAGCAGAAAAAACGCCAGGGCAAGAAGAAATTAAACATATTTTATATTGGTTTTTTTATGATTATAATGAAGTTTTTGCGCAGGATAAGGTGCGGGGACTTGTAGAGTGGAAGGACAATTATTTTGTAAGTATCATTCAGGAATCGGATTTAAAAGATATACGGTATCTGTACCGTTATGGAGAATATATCAGCGATTGTGAAATTAAAATGGCGGATTTTTTAAATACGCTGCCTGAAACGGAAATTCAGTCAATGGCGGATACTTTGACTGAGGGATTTCGGATTGGTTATGAAAATCTGGGGAAAGATTTGGGGAAAAAAGAAACAGTATGTGTGGAATATCCGATTGGTTTTGAGAGAATTGTGCGCGCAGTTATTTCAAATTTAAAAGAAATGGGACTGATGGCGACGGTTTACAGACTGCCGATTTCGTCCTTTTTTATGGGCAGCGGCAGGTCGCGCGGATGCTATACAAAATCTATCAATAAACAGTTTGAATTTGACCATAAATCTGACAGTGCATGTTATATGGATAAGGCTTATACCATGCGCCAGATAGAGACAATGCGCGCTGCGTTTGAAACTTATAAAAAACAGGCCGGACATTATGCGGGGCCGGCGGTAATTGAGACTTTTGGGGAAGAACCTTTCCGGCCGTTGATGAAACCGGAGGCGTATCGGTACAGTGAAAAACAAAACGAACTAAAAGTATATCTGACGAATTGCTTAGGGCAAATGACGAATGAATATATTCCCGGTGACGAGCGGAGTTTTACGATTATCGCGTATCCGATACCGGCGATTGGGAAGAATTTTGAAGCTGTATTCCGGGAAACAGTAAAAATCAATACGTTAGATTATATGCAGTACAGGTTTATGCAGCAAAAAATAATTGATGTGCTGGATTTGGCTAAGAAAGTCCATATTACCGGTAAAGGAGACAATCAGACAGATTTATGGGTAAATATTTATCCGCTGTCGAATCCGAACAAAGAAACTGCATTTGAAAATTGTGTGGCGGACGTCAATATCCCGGTGGGCGAAGTGTTTACGACGCCAGTATTAGAAGGAACAAATGGAAAACTGCATGTAACGAAGGTATACTTGAACGAGTTTGAGTATTTGAATTTAGAACTTGATTTTACAGATGGTTTTGTGACGCAGTATACGTGTACGAATTTTAAATCCAAAGAAGAAAACCATAAATTTTTATATGATAATTTAATGCAGCAGCATAAGACGCTTCCGATGGGGGAGTTTGCTATCGGCACGAATACAACGGCATATCGTATGGCAAAAGAATATAATATTGCGGATAAACTGCCGATTTTAATTGCTGAAAAAATGGGCCCGCATTTTGCAGTAGGCGATACGTGTTATTCTCATGCTGAAGATACGAAAGTCTATAATCCGGATGGAAAAGAGATTGTGGCGAGAGATAATTCTGTTTCGCTGCTGCGAAAAGAAGATCTGTCAAAAGCATATTTTAATTGTCATACGGATATTACGATTCCTTATGAGGAACTGGGGTCAATTACAGTTGTAACTGCAGAAGGAAAGCATATAGATATTATCCGCGATGGGAAATTTGCAGTTGACAAAACAGAGGCATTGAATGAACCTCTAAAATAGGTTACAATAGGGGCGAATGAATAGGGAAAGGAAGTATAGTCATGGCGAAAGTAGGAATTGTAATGGGCAGTGATTCCGATATGCCCATTATGGCAAAAGCAGCAGATGTTTTAGAACAGTTGGGAATTGATTTTGAGATGCGTATCATTTCCGCTCACAGAGAACCGGATGTGTTCTTTGATTATGCGAAAACAGCGGAAGAAAAAGGATTTAAAGTGATAATCGCCGGAGCAGGCATGGCGGCGCATTTGCCGGGCATGTGCGCTGCAATTTTTCCGATGCCCGTCATCGGTATTCCAATGCACACGACGTCTTTGGGAGGCAGAGATTCGTTGTATTCGATTGTGCAGATGCCGTCAGGGATTCCGGTTGCAACGGTTGCAATAAACGGAGGGGCAAACGCAGCGCTTTTAGCGGCAAAAATATTAGCTACCAGTGATGAAACATTACTGCAGAGATTAAAAGACTATTCGAACCGTTTAAAAGAACAGGTTCAGGCAAAAGATGAGAAACTGCAGGAAGTCGGCTATCAGAAATATTCAGAGAAATAAAGGAGAAAAAAATGGATTACAAAAACGCAGGCGTAGATATTGAAGCAGGTTACAAATCAGTCGAGTTGATGAAGAAGCATGTACAGGATACAATGAGGAGTGAAGTCCTTTCCGGGCTTGGCGGGTTTTCCGGCGCATTTTCTATGAAAGCATTTCAAAATATGGAACATCCCACGCTGGTATCAGGAACGGACGGAGTAGGCACGAAGTTAAAATTAGCGTTTCTTATGGACAAGCATGATACGATAGGAATTGACTGTGTGGCAATGTGTGTCAACGATATTGCATGTGCAGGCGCCGAACCATTGTTTTTCTTAGATTATATTGCCTGCGGAAAAAATTATCCCGAAAAAATTGTGGCCATCGTAAGCGGTGTGGCAGAAGGCTGTAAACAGTCCGGCGCAGCGTTAATCGGCGGTGAAACAGCGGAACATCCGGGCCTTATGCCGGAAGATGAATACGATTTGGCAGGATTTGCGGTCGGCATTGTAGATGAAAAAGAGATTATTTCCGGAAATGATATAAATGAGAATGACGTTATCATTGGGATGGCAAGTTCCGGCGTACATTCGAATGGATTTTCTCTTGTACGAAAAGTATTTCCAATGGAAAAGAAAGCTTTGGAAACTTATTATGAAGAGTTGGGCACGACATTAGGAGAAGCGCTTTTGGCGCCGACAAAAATTTATGTGAAAGCGTTAAAACAACTCAAAGAATCTGGTATCCGCGTTAAAGGATGCAGCCATATCACAGGCGGTGGTTTTTATGAAAATATACCGAGAATGCTGCCGGAGGGCAAACATGCCGTAATTGAGAAAGATAGTTATAAAGTGCCGCCGATTTTCGAATTGCTTGCGAAAAAAGGACAGATTGAAGAACAGATGATGTATAATACATACAATATGGGACTTGGCATGGTGTTTGTCGTAGCGGCGCAGGATGCAGACGCAGCAATGGAGGCAGTCCGGGCAGCAAACGAAACGCCGTATTTGGTCGGAAAAATAAAAAATGGTGAAAAAGGAGTAACGTTATGCTAAAGATAGCAGTATGCGTATCCGGCGGTGGGACGAATTTACAGGCGCTTCTTGACGCGGTAGATTCCGGCGTTATTACAGATACAAAAATTTCTGTTGTCATCAGCAATAATAAAAATGCTTATGCCTTAGAACGCGCAGCAAAAGCAGGTATTGAGAGTCTTTGTATTTCCCCAAAAGATTTTCACAACAGAGAGGAATTTAATCGGGAATTTTTGAGGAAATTAAATACTTATCAGGTAGATTTGGTTGTTTTGGCAGGATTTTTAGTTGTCATTCCGCCGGAAATGATTTCACAATATAAAAACCGTATTATTAATATACACCCTTCGTTGATTCCCTCTTTTTGCGGAAAAGGGTACTATGGGCTGAAAGTCCATGAAGGCGTATTAAACCGCGGCGTAAAAATAACGGGAGCTACGGTGCATTTTGTAGACGAGGGAACGGATACCGGGCCGATTATTCTGCAAAAAGAAGTTTTGGTAAAAGAAAATGATACGCCGGAAATATTGCAGAGAAGGGTAATGGAAGAAGCGGAATGGAACTTGCTGCCAAAGGCGGTAGAATTAATTGCGCATAACCGTATTCAGGTAAAAGACGGCAAAGTAGTGATTACAGAAGGTTAGCAGAGAGGATTAGAATATGAATATATTGATTGTCGGAAGCGGCGGAAGAGAACATGCAATTGCAGCAAGCGTGGTAAAAAGCAGCCATGCGGATAAGATTTATTGTGCGCCGGGAAATGCCGGAATTGCAAAAATTGCGGAATGTGTTCCGATTGGGGCAATGGAATTTGAAAAATTAGCGGCTTTTGCAAAAGAAAAGAACGTAGGCTTTACGATTGTGGGAATGGATGATCCGCTTGTGGGCGGCATTGTGGATGTATTTGAAAAAGAAGGATTAACGATATTTGGGCCGAGAAAAAATGCTGCTATTTTGGAAGGTTCCAAAGCTTTTTCCAAAGATTTAATGAAAAAGTACAATATTCCAACAGCAGCGTATGAGACGTTTGATGATTCTCATAAAGCGCTGGAATATATAGATACAGCGAAACTTCCAATTGTTTTAAAGGCGGACGGATTGGCGCTTGGGAAAGGCGTTTTGATCTGCAATACTTTAGAAGAAGCAAAAGCCGGAGTCAAAGAAATTATGGAAGATAAGAAATTTGGTTCGGCAGGCAATCATATGGTGATTGAAGAATTTATGACGGGACGGGAAGTTTCGGTACTTTCTTTTGTAGATGGAAAGACAATTCAGATTATGTCTTCCGCTCAGGACCACAAACGTGCGAAGGACGGCGATTTGGGATTAAATACCGGGGGAATGGGAACGTTTTCACCAAGTCCTTTTTACACGAAGGAGGTGGATGCGTTCTGTAAAGAACATATTTATCAGAAAACAGTGGACGCAATGGCGGCTGAGGGACGTGAATTTAAAGGGATTATCTTTTTTGGTTTGATGCTTACTGAGGATGGACCGAAAGTGCTTGAATACAACGCGCGTTTTGGCGATCCGGAAGCACAGGTTGTACTGCCAAGGATGAAAAATGATGTGATTGAAGTTATGCAGGCTTGTGTAGACGGGAGATTAGATCAGTTAAAACTGGAGTTTGAAGAAAATGCTGCGGTTTGCGTCGTATTGGCTTCTGACGGTTATCCGTTGTCTTATGAAAAAGGATTTGAAATCTTTGGGGAAGAAACGTTTGACGATAAGGACGGATACTATTGTTTTCATGCAGGCACAAAGAAAAATGAAGACGGAAAAATTGTGACAAACGGCGGACGCGTGCTTGGAATCACGGCAAAGGGCGCGGATTTGAAGGAAGCAAGGGCAAACGCGTATGCGGCTGCAGACTGGATTTCCTTTGAAAATAAATATATGCGCCATGACATAGGAAAGGCAATTGACGAGGCATAACAGAATATGAAAAAAGGCATTATTTTTGACATGGACGGGACTTTGTGGGATTCTTCCAAGAATGTCGCAAAGTCCTGGGACGCGGTGGTGCAAAAGGAAGCGGGCGGGCTTTTAAGGATTACCACAGAGGATATTCAAAGCGTTATGGGGCATACCATGACAGAAATTGCACAGCTTTTGTTTCCCATGTTTGAACTGAAAGAAGCAATAAAATTGACAGACCGCTGTGGGAAGGAAGAGAATGAATTTCTGCGCAAACATGGCGGCGTGTTGTATCCGAATTTGGAGGATACTTTAAAAGAGCTGGCAAAGCAGTATCCGCTTTATATTGTGAGTAACTGCCAGAAGGGTTATATTGAAGCGTTTTTAGAGTATTATCAGTTTGGGCATTATTTTGAGGATATTGAGTGTTTTGGAAATAATGAAAAAGATAAGGCTTATAACATTGCGCTTATCGTCAGACGAAATCAGTTAGAGGACGCAGTTTATGTCGGGGATATTCAGGGGGATTATGATTCAAGTGTAAAGGCAGGCGTTAGGTTTATTCATGCGGCGTATGGATTTGGGAAGATTGATTGTGAGACGCCGTACATTCAAACAGTAAAAGAACTGACAGCTCCTGGGTTTATAGAGCGTGTATTTGGGAATCCGGCAATATAAATTTTTATAACCAGGCAGTCAGGACGCCGCTTAAATAGGGGGATAAGAGTTGGATACAAAACAATGGAAGACAAAAGCCGTATTGTCGTTTTCGGCTATGGCATTTTTGGTTTTAGGCATATCGCGCAGTAAACTAGATATGATATTTACTGCTGTGCTGGCATTGATGGTTTATACTGCAATTTGCTTGAAAGGGTATTATGTAAAAAGTCAGGAAGTTCATGTTCCCAGCCTGTGTTTTAGCGTCGTTATTCTTGCATACACAGGCGGGAATTTCTATTTTAACTGGATAGGATCAACGGTGGGGCGGCAGTTTTTAAGCCGGTTTGGGTTAAATTATACGGTTGTTTTGGCGGGCTCTAGTTTTATCGGTATGGTTTTTGCCTTTCCGTTTGTGTATGCTGCGCTGCAATGGTTTTGTCGGGATATGGGAGAACGTTATTTTGAAAAGCTGTATGGGATTTTACATTCCCGGAAATTTTTCTTGTTTTGCACGACGTTTGCCATAATAGGAATTGTGTTACAGGTTGTGTTTGCATTTAGCCTGGATATTTGGGTGGATGAAGCGTTTTCGCTTGCAATGATTCGGCATAGTTATGGAGAAATGATAAAGCTGACAATGCAGGACGTCCATCCGCCGCTTTATTATATTATTTTAAAGTTTTTTGTCGATATGGCGCATATGCTGTTTGGGGAGTTTCCATCTGTTTATGCAGCGAAATTTGTTTCAGCAGTTCCGTATATTCTTTTATTCCTGCTTTGCTTTTTGAAAATCCGAAAAGAATGGAACGATTTTGGAGCGGGAATGTGGGCGGTTTGCCTTGTGGGGATGCAAAGCCTGTTTTGGTATGGCGTGGAAGTCAGAATGTATAGTTTTGGCATGTTATTTGTGACGCTTGTTTATTTTTATGCGGACGCCATAGTACGGAAAAGGAAAAAGAAAGATTGGGCGCTGTTTGTCCTGTTTAGCGCTGCCGCTGCTTATACGCATTATTTTGCCTGTGTGGCAGCGGCTGTATCCTGGGCTTTTTTGTTTGTCTGGTTTTTTATACATGATAAAAAACGTCTGATGGCATTAGGCCTGGCAGCCTTTTGTACTGCGTTATGTTATCTGCCATGGCTTTTTACTTTGATACAGCAGGTTGAAAAAGTTTCAAAAAACTATTGGATTTCAGACGTTACTCTATGGACGTTATATGATCATGTGAATTTTATTTTTGGAAAGCAGTTTTTCGTGTTTCCGGTTTGCGCGCTTTTGCTGTTCTTAGGCAGAGGTTTAAAAAAATACAAAAAGAACCAATGGCATGTAGCGTTTTCTTTGATGGGAATTAGTATGCCGTTTCTCGTCACAGCGGTTGGAGTGGTGGTTTCGTTGTTGGTGCGTCCCATTTTCGTGAGCCGTTATATACTGCCGGCTCTTGCCTGTTTCTGGTTCGGCTGCCTGGTTGCCTGTGAAGTTTGTAAAAGGAAAAAACTTATCGTGTGTTTTTGCTGTATGCTGGTTATGACGGCTTCTTATAATTATGTGCGCTTTATTCGTTCTGAACATAACGGCCAGATACAAAGCGAACGTCTTACACAGCTTTTGCAAACGGATCATAACGCTGTGTTTCTTTCAAGTGCTTTAAGGATGTCAAATATTTTACGGGAAATGTCTGAAACTGAAATTTCCATGTGGGGGGGGGAGAAACCTCTTCCGTAATGAAGCAGGTATATGGAAAACAGCAAAGCTATTATTCTGTGGAAGAGTTGTTTACGCTTTTTGAAGAAGGCAGGACTGTTTATTTGGTTGACTGTCCGGCTTTGGAGGGAAACAGCATAGAAGAGATTTTAAATGACAGCAGGTTAAAGGTGACGGATTTGGGAACGTATTATGCAGAGTATAATTTTTTGGTTTATCAGGTAGAACAAAAATAGATTTGGAGAATTCTATGTCGAGAAACAAGAAAAAGAGTAATTTTTTAGATGAGTTGGGATATTGGGCGACTTATGCCTATCTGGTAATTATGTTAGGGTTATATCCGGTTTTTTATAGGGAAAATATTCTTCATATTATTCGGGACAAGAAGGATTTTTTTCTGTTTTTTACAATCCTATATCTTATTGTTTTATGTCCGGCAAAAATTGCATCTTTACTGTCGCTTTGGAAAAAGAATATTTCAGAAAAATTTACAATAAGGCCTGATACGGTATGCCTTATCATTTTGGCTTTGGCTGTGGGATTGTCCATCTTTTTTGCTCCTGAAAGAAACCGGGCTTTCTATGGATTGTCTTACCGGACGGTGGCGGCAGATGTATTTCTTTTGTGTATACTCGTATATTTTGGCGTCAGGAAATATGGTCAATATACGAAAATCGTGATATGGAGCTGGCTGTTTGGAAGCGCGTCTGTTTATGTATTTGGAATATTAAGTTCATGTAAAATTAATTTTTTGCATTTCCAGGATGGACTCGGCGCGCCTGAAATTTTTTTGTCTCCATTAGGGAACAGTAATTTCAATGCAAGTTTTGTCTGCCTTGCACTGCCTTTCGTTTTGGCAATGTATATGGTCTGTAAGGAGAGAGTTTTAAAAATCGTTTCTATTATGGTGATGTATATAGGCTTTTTGTTTACGATTTTTATCAAGACAGAAAGCTCTGTGATTAGTATATTAGCTGCTGTTTTGCTGCTGTTTTTCTTCTCGTTGGAAAAGGAAGAATGGTTTCTGCGTATTGCAGACATTGCGGCAGTTTTTGCGGCGGCCCATCTGACAATCTTTGTGCTGCTGCAAATCTGTGAAAATCATCTTTGGCCGTTTGATGGATTCAATGCGTTTTTGCTGCAAGGTTTTATGGTATTCGTTGTCTGTCTTGCCGCGGCAGCTTTATGGGCGGTTTCAAGACGGCAGACGTCATTTCGTATTTGGCTTTTGAACTGGCGGAAAAGGATACTTTGTTTACTTGGGATATTGGCCGTAGTATGTATTTTGGTTTTTCTGTTTGTGAATCTTATTTTTGCAAATGCAGCGCAGGGAACAATATTTCAACATTTAATTTTGACAGATGAAAGTTTCAGCAACAGGGGAATACTTTGGAAGAGCACAATAGAACTGCTTTGTCAGTCGTCTATTGGAGAAATTTTGTTTGGGCATGGATTGAATTGCTATCAAATCGTGATGATACCGTTCCATTATGAAGAAATGATACAATATTTTGGGACAGTGATGACAGACCCGCATAATGAATTCCTTCAGGCGCTGACGGATATGGGAATATTAGGAGTATGCGGATATTTTGGTTTTCTCATTTCCAGTCTGGTTTATGCATTTCGCAGATGGAGAGAAAATGAATGGATGATTGCGGCAGTGATTTCAATTAGTATTTATTTGCTTCAAGGCATTGTCAATTGTTACGCGATTTTTCATCTGCCAATTTTATTCCTGTTTTTGGGGCTGGCAAATGGCGGAATGAGAAAAATAACTTGACAAATTTAACGCTGCCACGTATGATAGCAAATATCAGGAAAAGGTAATGAGAAAGAGGAGTACGTATATACGATATACAGAGAGAACTGCGCATTGGGTGAAAAGCGGTTTATAAGACGGTATGCGGAAGGTAGCTTTTGAACTGAAAGGCTGAAACGGCAGTTTTTGATGTGGCCGCGTGTAAGCCTTTACGGGTAATTCCGTTAAAGATGATTGAGAGATACAGTATTAAGCGCCTATACTGTATAAGCAAGGTGGTACCGCGCAGAAATTCGCCCTTGGAAGCAGCAGCTTTCAGGGGTTTTTATTTGTTTAAAATCAAAAAAGGAGAAAAAGAGATGGGCAGAGAACTAGAAAAAACTTATGATCCAAAAGGAATTGAAGATCGTCTTTATGAGAAATGGGAAAAAAACGGCTATTTCCGTGCAAAACCGGATAAGAGCAAAAAACCGTTTACGATTGTAATGCCGCCGCCTAATATTACAGGGCAGCTTCATATGGGACATGCGCTGGATAATACAATGCAGGATATTTTAATCCGTTATAAGAGGATGCAGGGATTTAATGCGCTCTGGCAGCCGGGGACGGATCATGCGGCGATTGCAACGGAAGTGCGTGTGATTGAATCATTGAAAGAGCAGGGCATTGAAAAAGACAGTTTGGGACGCGAGGGATTTTTGGAAAAATGCTGGGAATGGAAAAAAGAATACGGCGGACGTATTATCAATCAGCTGAAAAAAATGGGGTCTTCGGCAGACTGGCAGAGAGAACGCTTCACAATGGACGAGGGCTGTTCGGACGCTGTTTTAGACGTATTTATTCAGTTATATGAGAAAGGGCTGATTTATAAAGGATCCCGGATAATCAACTGGTGTCCGGTTTGCGAGACGTCCATTTCGGATGCAGAGGTAGAGCATGAGGAGCAGGATGGATTTTTCTGGCATATCAATTACCCTGTTGCCGGAGAGGAAGGCAGATTTGTAGAAATTGCTACGACAAGGCCGGAGACTATGTTTGGCGATACGGCGGTAGCGGTGAATCCGGAAGATGAAAGGTATCAGGATATTATCGGAAAAACGCTGAAACTTCCGTTTACAGACCGCGAAATTCCGGTGATTGCAGATGCTTATGTTGATAAAGAATTTGGGACGGGCTGTGTAAAAATTACTCCGGCACATGATCCCAATGACTTTGAAGTGGGAAAACGCCATCAACTAGAAGAAGTTGTGGTAATAAATGATAATGCAACCATGAATGAAAACGCTGGTAAATTTGCCGGCATGGACCGCTATGAATGTAGAAAAGCGCTTGTAAAAGAATTAGAAGAACAGGGGCTTTTGGTGAAAGTTGAGCCGCACTCCCATAATGTAGGGACGCATGACCGCTGCGGCACGACAGTAGAACCAATGATTAAACAGCAGTGGTTTGTAAAAATGGACGAGTTAATCAAACCGGCCATAGAGGGAGTAAAAAACGGCGAAGTAAAACTGCTTCCGAAACGTATGGAAAAGACTTATTTCAATTGGACAGATAATATCCGCGACTGGTGTATTTCCAGACAGCTATGGTGGGGACATCGGATTCCGGCTTATTATTGTGAAGATTGTGGAGAAATGATTGTGTTAAAAACTGCGCCGGAAAAATGTCCAAAATGTGGATGTACTCATTTAAAGCAGGATGAAGATACGCTTGATACATGGTTTTCCTCCGCATTGTGGCCGTTTTCGACACTGGGCTGGCCGCAAAAAACCGAAGATTTGGATTATTTTTATCCAAACGACGTATTGGTGACGGGCTATGATATTATCTTTTTCTGGGTAATCCGGATGATTTTTTCCGGTTATGAGCATATGGGGAAAGCGCCGTTCCATACGGTATTATTCCATGGTCTGGTGCGCGATTCGCAGGGGCGGAAAATGAGTAAGTCGTTAGGCAACGGGATTGATCCGCTGGAGGTCATTGACAAGTATGGTGCAGATGCGCTTCGGCTGACATTGATTACTGGAAATGCACCGGGAAATGATATGCGCTTTTATTGGGAACGCGTAGAGGCTTCCAGGAATTTTGCCAATAAAGTATGGAACGCGTCGCGTTTTATTATGATGAATTTGGGAGAGGAAAAACCGTATGTCCCAAATGATAAAGATTTGTGTACTGAAGATAAATGGATATTATCAAAAGTAAACCGTCTGGCAAAAGAAATGACAGAGAACATGGATAAGTTTGAACTGGGGATTGCAGTTCAAAAAGTATATGATTTTATTTGGGATGAATTCTGCGACTGGTATATTGAAATGACGAAACGCCGCACATACCACAAGAGCGAAAATCCAAAATCAGCAAACGCAGCGCTTTATACGCTTTGGGAAGTATTGACGCTCGCGCTAAAAATGCTCCATCCATTTATGCCGTTTTTGACAGAAGAAATCTATTGTACGCTTCATCAGGAAGAAGAGACGATTATGCTTGCTGACTGGCCGGCGTATACCGAAGAACGGAATTTTCCAGAGGAAGAAGCAAAGGTAGAGCGCTGTAAAGAGCTGGTAAAAAATGTCAGGAACCGCCGTTCGGAAATGGATGTGCCGCCGTCCCGCAAAGCGGCTGTTTATCTTGTATCAAAACAGGCTGCAGTATGTGAGATTTTTGAATCAGAAAAAGATATGTATGCAGGACTGATGGGCGCAGGGGACGTATTTGTCCAGGCAGATAAAACAGGGATTGCCAAAGATGCAGTTTCGATTGTGATACCGGACGCCGTTGTTTATATTCCGCTGGAAGATTTGGTGGATATGGCGAAGGAAAGAGAACGTTTGGAAAAAGAAGAAGCGCGTCTTTTAAAAGAGCTGGCGCGTTCTCAGGGGATGTTAAACAACGAACGCTTTTTGAGCAAAGCGCCTGAGTCAAAAGTACAGGAAGAAAAGGAAAAACTTGCAAAGTATGAACAGATGATGGAGCAGGTGAAAATGCAGCTGGCAGGCTTAAAATAAGCTTTGCTGTAAATCAAAAGAAGATGTTGCAAATTTGTGTAAAATATTGCGACGAGATAATAAAAAGTTAATATTTTTTTGCTTGCATATTAGAATCACTATATTATAATGATAAAGGTATCTTTTGGGAAATAACGCCAATTATAATATAGTGGTTTTTAATATGCGTAAAATGGAGGTATGTCTATGATTGATTTTGAAGAAGAATTAAAAAAGTTTCAGCCAAGTTTAGAAGTGGAGGAGGCGGAAGAGGCCATTTATAACCGCGACCTTACAGACATGGCAAGTATACTGCTTGAAATGATGAGGGAAAAGAATAATTAAAGCAGATGAGCGAGGTGAAATATGGAATGTTATAATTGCGGTGCAAAGTTGACTGCAGCAAAGCGTTGTAAAAATTGCGGCGCAGACGTCAGAATGTACAGAAGGATATTAATGGCTTCCAACAGTTTTTACAACGAAGGTTTGGAGCGGGCAAAGGTAAGAGATTTAACAGGCGCGGCAGACAGTTTAAAAGTGAGTCTGCTGTATAATAAGATGAACATTGATGCCAGGAATCTGCTGGGTCTGGTGTATTTTGAGATGGGAGAGACAGTATCGGCTTTAAGTGAATGGGTGCTCAGTAAAAATTATAAAAGCCGGGAGAATGCTGCAAGCCATTATTTGAATGAGATACAGAATAATTCAAGCAGGTTAGAAGCGATAAATCAGACGATAAAAAAGTACAATCAAGCGTTGGCTTACTGCCGGCAGGACAGCAGGGATTTGGCTATTATTCAATTAAAGAAAGTTCTTTCTTTGAATCCGAAGCTGGTAAAAGGACATCAGCTGCTGGCGCTTTTGTATATGCAGGAAGGCAAATATGATTTGGCAAATAAGGCGCTGCGCAATGCCGCAAAAGTAGATGCAAATAATACGACGACGCTGCGTTATCAAAATGAAGTAAAGCAAAAACTGCAGGAAAACAATTCAAAAAAGAAAAAAAAGGATGATTTGATTTCTTACCAAAGCGGAAATGATACAATTATTATGCCGGCGAATTTTAAAGACAATTCCGCATGGCAGACAATTTTAAATATTGTGATTGGCGTAGCGCTTGGAATTGCGATTACGGTATTTCTTCTTTTACCGGGAATTCGCCAGAAATCGAAAAGTGAATCGAATGAAGCGTTAAAGGCAGTTAATGATACGCTCTCGACGAAAGAGCAGACGATTTCTTCTTTGGAAAGCAAGGTAAAAGAACTGACAAAGGAGGCAAAAGAAGCAAAGCAGTCCTCGGAAAGCGTGGAGTCCAAGATGACTTCTTATGAACAGCTTTTAAATTCATTTGCTTCATATGCGGCGGGCGATATGGAAACAGCAGGAAACGCATTAGAAAGTATTGAAGTTTCTGATTTAAGCGACAGCGCAAAAACGGTTTATAATGAGGTATATGCGAAAGTAAATGAACAATATCTTAGCACATTGTACCAGGAAGGATACAGCGCTTATACGAAGGGCGATTATACGCAGGCAATTGAAAAGCTCTTAAAAGTAGCCGAGCTGGATGAAAAATACCAGAATGGAAATACCGTATTTTATCTGGCGCAGTCTTACCGGAGGGCTGATAATATGGAAGATGCAGTTGTGTATTACCGGAAGGTCTTAGAACAAAGTCCGGGGACAGAACGTGCGCGCGTTGCGAAAATATATGTAGACCAGGCTGACAGGGAGGCTTCGGCAAGCCAGCAGTAATCATTGGCGGAACAGATAGTACAAAAGACGTTAGGCTCAAAATATGGGCTCTGGCGTCTTTTTTATTTCTGTGGGCTGAGGTTTTAACAGGACAAAAATGGGACAAGTTGTAAAAGAGAAAGGAAGGGTTATTATGGAATGTAAATATCAGTTAAAGGATGGATGTATGAGAATTTCCATGCCAAAAGAGGTCGATCATCATTGTGCGGAACAGCTTCGGAAGGAAACGGATCTTTTGATTGGGGCCTATCATATCCGCAGGCTTGTATTTGATTTTTCAGGGACAGAATTTATGGATAGTTCCGGAATTGGAGTGTTAATCGGCAGGTGTAAAAATATGGGATACAGCGGCGGAGTAGTTTTTGCAGAGCATTTGAATGAGAGAATCCAAAAAATTTTTGTGGTTTCCGGTCTACATAAAATGATTCAGGTTTCATCGGCATCGGCGGACAGATTAAATTGAGAAAAAGCGGAGGAAAATAGGAATGAAAAACGAGATGCGGGTTGAATTTGATGCGAAATCGGTCAATGAAGGATTTGCAAGGGTGACTGTGGCAGCGTTTTTGACACAGTTAGATCCGACATTAGATGAAATCGCCGATGTAAAAACGGCAGTTTCAGAAGCTGTGACAAACGCAATTATTCATGGATATGAAAATAGTGAGGGAAAAGTGGGTTTAACGTGTGTGCTGGAAGACGACATGGCGGTGATTACGGTGGAAGATAAGGGAGTTGGAATGGAAGATATTCAAAAAGCGATGGAGCCGTTTTATACGACAAAGCCAGAATTGGAACGATCTGGTATGGGGTTTGCTTTTATGGAAGTATTTATGGATGAGATGCAGGTGGAATCGAAACCAGGGACAGGGACAAAAGTAACAATGAAAAAGAAAATTGGAGCAAAGGAAGACGAAAATCAGGATGGATGCAGTAAAAGCTCTCATTAAACAGGCGCACGAGGGAGATAAAGGAGCAAGGGAAAAACTGATTTCTGACAATCTGGGGCTGGTATGGAGCATTGTCCGTAGATTCGAGCATCGTGGGCATGACAAGGAGGAATTGTTTCAAATCGGCTGTATCGGACTGATGAAAGCAATTGACAAATTTGAAATTGCTTATGAGGTAAAATTTTCTACTTATGCCGTACCTATGGTTATGGGGGAGATTAAACGTTTTTTGAGGGACAGCAGTATGGTAAAAGTGTCGCGTTCACTCAAAGAAAATGGATGGAAAGTAAAAAAAGCGTCGGATATGCTCTTGCAAAAATTGGGCAGGGATGCGTCCTTACAGGAAATATCACAGGAAATCGGGCTTAGCGTAGAAGATATTGTAGAAGCAATGGAGGCAAATGGAGAAGTGGCTTCTATTTATCAGCCTGTCTATCAGTCGGATGACAGCGAACTATATTTGGTGGATCAGATGTGTGAAAGCGGCATACCAAAGACGGACGAGCTGGTGAATCATTTGTTGTTAGAGCAGCTTTTGAGTGAATTGACGGACAAAGAAAAGCAGTTAATTGAACTGCGGTATTATAAAGACATGACGCAGGTACAGGTGGCGAAACGCCTTGGCATAAGCCAGGTACAAGTGTCACGGATGGAGAGAAAGATTTTAATGAGGATGCGGCGGGCTGGTGAGCGTTAAAGATAATTAATTATAAAAATAAATTATAATCCTGTCTTTGACAATTAGTAGTTTAGACAATCTCTGTAATTAATAATATATAGGGTTTTCTATGGTAAAATAAAAATCATAGGAGGCCTTTTATTATGGCAAGAGAAAAAAACAGTACACAAAATATAATTGACAGAAGGAAAACGAAACATTGTCCATCAGCTCTTAGAAGAGTATGATATTAAGGAGGATATGAGGTTAATAATGGAGCAGTTAAATCCAATTCAGGATAATCCTAATAATTTTACAATGGATAAAACAATAGACGCGATATATCATTCCTTTATTCAAACAAAAGAATACTGTGAATGTATGTCAGCAAATGAGATTCACATTAACTGGTTAAACTCTAAATGAAACGGAGATGATTTTTACAAATTGACGTTTTTTGCAGGCTTTAAACATGCGTGGCAGCTATTTTTGAATGCAGCAATGTAAAATGTCTGCCAAAAAATAAATCTTGAAAACAGCCAAATTTGATAGTATAGTGAATAGAGAGCGGATTCCAAACTGCATTTATACTGTACCAATGAGACTTGTGGGATTTATGGAAAGGAACTTTTATGAATACAGAGATAAAAAATACCATCCAGGCATCCAGTCAAAAATCTCAGTATGACGAAATGGCAAAACAGCTGATAGGGCATAAAATCATTCTCGCACACATACTGGCAAAGACGGTAGATGAATTTAAAGAAATGGATCCAGAAGATATCGTACCCTTTATTGAGGGTGATCCGCTCATTGGCATTGTTCCAGTCGATCCAGGCAGAACAAACGTACAGACAGTTGAAAAAGGACAGAAAGTGACTGGTTTCAATTCAGAAAACAGTGAGATTCAAGAAGGGTTCGTGCGGTTTGATATTGTATTTTATGTCCGCATGAAGGACGGCATTTCACAAATAATTCTTAATGTTGAAGCCCAGAAAGACAAACCATCAGGATACGATATACTGAACCGGGCAGTTTTTTATGTAAGCCGCCTTATATCCTCCCAAAAAGGACGTGATTTTGAAAACACGAACTATAATGACATTAAACGCGTATATTCCATCTGGCTGGTAATGAATATGGAGGAGAATATACTGGCTCATATACATCTTGCCAAAGAGGACATTTTGGGCGCCTATAACTGGCCGGGGAATAAGGAGCTGTTCAATATCGTAATGATAGGATTGTCAAAGGAGCTCCCAGAATATAGGGAAGAAACCAGCCTGCACCGTCTGCTTGGCGCTTTGCTGTCAGCAACGCTTAAGACGGAAAGGAAACTGGATATTATAAAGACAGAATACAACATTCCAATCGAAAACAAATTAAGAGAGGACGTGGATACTATGTGTAATCTTAGTCAAGGTATTTGGGAAACGGCAGAAGCGGCCGGCAGAGCGGCCGGGGAAGAGGCTGGGAAAGCTTCCATGATACTTGCCATGCGAAAAGCCGGATACTCCTATGAGGAAATTTCAAAAATTTCGGGCTTGGCAAAAGAACAAATCCAGAAAATAGAAGCGGGTTCCATGGTAAGCATTTAACATGCCAGAAAAATACACAGGAATAGGATTAATATGAATATCTCAACGAAATTGAAAACAGGCAATTGTCGAGACAAGTTTGGAATTTGGTCTTTCCGAATACCAGACCATAGAGAAACTCCAACAGAAACTAAACGTATCTACATTAAAAGCGCAGGAATATTTTGCTCTGTACGGAAAAACATTGGCTTAAAATGGTGTCTTTATAAAGGTTTACAATTTTTAAATTACAGGATAGTTTTCAAATTCCCATCATTACTATTCTAAGTTTTCAATTAATCTATTCAGTCTATGTATCTTTTCATTCGTAATAAATAAAGTGAAAAATATTTACTCATAAATCTTTCCCATATATAAAATTTTTGCCAATGTTTTATAGTCCAACTTTTCAAAGTTTATTTTATCTTCAAACATATAGCAATCATCGATCCAACTTGCTATTTGTTCTAAATAATCAGTAATAGTAGTATTTGTCCATTCTTCGGGATGTTCTTTTGCATCCTTAGCTAATTGAATAACAAAATTTAAGAAATCGTCTATATTAGATATATTGTTTATTTGTTCTATTGGGTCAGTCATGATTTTCTCCTTTATAGCTTCTAATTTGGCAAAATATAGCCTGCCAGTAAATTAAGCATATCACATATTCATCCAACAAACCACTCCGCCTTTGGAACAAAATCGAGCCGTTGACGATAAGAGGCGCTCCTGTTCAGACTCCTATTATCCTCTTTTGTATAAGAACTTCAAGTTATGTCTTGACTCTTGCGCTGTAAAGTTTTATTTTTTAATCATCTGTATTTAATGTATCTAAATAGTAAGTGGTACAAAAATGAAATATTTGCACATCAGAATAACAGAACTTTTAACTTTTACAAGAAAACCAAATATCAAAAACTAAAATCTGCAAAGATCTCAACCTTCAAAGAGGAAATTTTAATCGATATTGCCGTGACGAGTTCCAAAGAATAGATGCAGTTTTAATTTTGAAATTATGTGAATATTTTCATTGTTCTATTAGTGAATTATTGGAAATACGAGACAAATAACGGAGGAGTTATCCCTAAAAACTATTTGTATAATTCAACTTTCTAACGAATAGTTTTGAAGTGATGTTAAATCAAAGATTATCATTGTCTGTTTTAGCATTTTTCTATAAAAATGACCTCCTGCAGCTAATAAAATAAGTCTGTCATACAAGAGATCATATTTCATTGTAAGCGCCAAATATTAATGCGGTCAGATATAAAATTACCCCAGCCCTTTGTG
>CAJUHJ010000025.1 GCA_910586355.1 uncultured Lachnospiraceae bacterium | reverse complement strand
GAATCCGCGTAAAAGCAAAAGGATTTTCGAAGAAACAAAAGAAAACGCTGCTTAGGAAATTGAAGAAAGCAGGCATGAAAAGTCCAAAACTGAAATAAAAAGGACAAAAAGAAACAAAAACCGGGGCTGGCAGATAATCTCTGCCGGCTCTGGTTTTTTGAATATCAGTTCTATGCCGCCAGACAGGGACATACAATAATATTGCAAAGCAGAGAAAAAATACAGATTTTATGGAAGGTGCAGGAAGAAAGGAGCAGTAATGGAAGATTGGTCAGCTTTAAACAAAGGGAAATGCTTCATAACTGATTTGGGAAGCGAACAAACGAAGGAAGTAGATGGTAAAATTGTTACATTAGGCCGATATGCAATCTGGTCGCCAATCGCCAATACGGATAATCATTGTATAGTTGAGATTAGTTCAGACTGCGGGCAATTACAGCAAAAGTACAATGTAAGTGATACTATGATTTATCATCTTCAAATTAAGGAGGCATAAGATAATTGGAAATGAATCAACTTCTTACCGCCATAGGATTGTCGGTACAACAAGCGCAGGAGTTTCTTTCTAAACAGGATGTGGAACGTTATATGCGGTATTTTACAAATGAAGATACTGTATTTGAACCAAAAGCAATACGTTTCTCCCTTGGAGGCGGAGAGAAAAACAAATACATAGACGTTCCCATAGCTGTTATGACGCCGCATGAACCGATTGGACTAAAACAGGTGAAAGTAAAAGTGAACGGAAATATGTATGAGGATTTACAGACACAGAATATACGGATGCATGTAGGGCCGTCGGATTCTGATAATGAAGAAGCACAAAATGGAACGATAGAAATGATTTTTGAAAGTGGTATGCAGTCTGAGGGACAGGCGAGGGCAAACCAAAAAATGTTAGACAAAACAGGGTTTTAATTTGAAAGGAGCAGAAAAATATGGCGGATACTAATTTAAGTAATGAATTTACAGGCTTGCCGCTTGGTTTGCTTGTATGTCAGCCCATTCTGGAAGTTGCAAAAGGGCAGGCGGCGCTGTGCGACGTATATCTGAATACGTTGTTTGAACTGGCATTTGAATACGATAAGCAAACTGAAGAATACAAGGCGAGGACAATTAAATTTAAACTCAACCGGCCGATTATCAATAATGACGGAACATCCGATACGATAACGGTAGATGTAGAAGCGCCGATTTTATCATTAGTGCCCGTTCCGGCATTTACCATGGAGGAGGCGACTGTGAACTTTTCTATGGAAGTAAAGACGCAGGATGTGGACAAAAATAGTACGACAGAAGAAGGGAAAAGTTCGTTGGGCTACAAAGGTTGGGGATTTACTGCAAATATCTCCGGCTCTGTCACAACGACAAGAGAACATACGAGAACGACGGATAAGAGTGCAAAATATGATATTTATGCAAGGGCGGCGCAGCAGCCTCCGGCAGAAGGTATGGCAAAATTAACTACAATACTGGCCGCGGCAATTGAACCGATTGAGGTGAAATAGTGCCATATACAGGAAGAGAAAGAACTATTGTCCGTTCTTTTTTTACGGTATCTATGCAGGCGATTAAAAATGTTATCCAGGAGTTTGCCAACAAAAATTATCGTTTGCCAGGTATCGAAGAGTTTATAACCATAGTAAATAAATATGCCAGAAACCCAGCAGTTGCGATTACTGCGGAAATGGGCAGATGTGTGACCGGATCAAGAATGCATGCGAATAAAGAGTATATTACAACTTTTTTACAACAGGCAGTCAGCGGAATAATCATACCGTCCATGCCCCCGCCAAGAAGAGCAGCTTTGCCTTTGATACGCTTCAATGGGGCGATTTTGGCTGATGGAAGCGCCAGGGCAAGAGATACAGTGATGGAACAGATTGGATTAAGTGTGTCAGACGCTTCTGCCAGTGTGAATGTGAACGGAATGTCTGCCAGTATTCTAAGGAATCAGGCAGGAGTTGGTACATTTTACCATCAGACAGTACATTCATCCGACAGTAATTATGGGTGCGTTGATGATGATGGTATTCATAAAATAACATTTATTTATGAAAAAGACGGCGACGGTTACTATCTTGCAGCAATTGCAAAGCACGATGGGACAGAACGGTTTCCGTCAAGGCGTGATCAGGTTGCCAAATATAAAGTGCAATACAGCCTGATATCCACATTGTCTGTGACGGATACCCTTCATTTTAGGTAAGAAATAATTGACAAAACAGACGAAAAACGGTATAATTAAATCTCTGGGCAGCCGGGGTGGCAGCGGTACCTTGTACCAGCAATCCGCTAGAGCTGGGGTGATATTCTGCAGAGGGTTTCTAATTGTGAAGCTGCCCTTCATAAGTGGTGATGAAGTCTGGGTCTTACGCAACAGGAATTTATGAACCGGGTCAGGTCAGGAATGGAGCAGCCCTAAGTAAACACTCTTGTGTGCCGTAAGGGCGCCTGGATGGAGCTAACTGTGAAGGTAACGTTTGGGGTTAGGATTCGAAGCAGAATGCCCAGATAAGAAAAGAATACAGCAGGAACTGCAGTTTGGCGGTTCCTGTTTTTTTATACTTGACATATCTGAATTTCTGTTTTAATATATAGATTGTCGATATATTGATAATCTATATAAGGAGGGAAACAGATGAGAGTAGACAAAAGTCTGATTTCCGGCAGTACGGCAATGCTTTTGCTTAAATTGTTGTCGGAAAAGGATATGTATGGTTATGAGATGATTGAGACGCTTAAAGGGCGTTCTCAGAATGTATTTGAATTAAAGGCAGGGACGCTTTATCCGCTTTTACATCAGCTGGAAGAAAAATCTTTTTTGCAGTCCTATGAAAAGGAGGTTTCAGGTAAGGTACGCAAATATTACAGCATTACGAAAGCCGGACAAAAGCAGTTAAAACAAAAGGAAACAGAGTGGAAAGAATACGCCGGCGCGGTCGCAAAGATTTTGGCATTGGAGGTATCATAATGGATGAATACTTAAGGATTTTATCTGATCAAATCCGGTATAAAAAAGCGCTGCCTGAAATAGAAGAAGAAATTCGCTGCCATATTATGGATCAGACGGAGGCGAACCGGTTAGAAGGCATGACAGAAGAGGAGGCGGTGCGGCTTGCAGTGCAGGAGATGGGTGATCCGGTAGAAACGGGCGTAAAATTGGATCGGATACACAGGCCGCAGATGGCATTAAAATTTATAGCGCTTATGGCGGCTGTCAGTATAATCAGCATTATCATTCATATTGGAATTGGCATGGGGGCGGCAGAAATTGAACAACAGACGCCGGGCAGTTATATGTTTCGCGCAGCCGTTTTTATTGGAATTGGATTTTTGGTGATGATGTTTGTGTACCGTTTAGATTATAGTATTTTGGCAGGACGGGAGATATTGTCAGCATTGTTGTTTTTGGCAGTTATGACAATGGAAATTTTATGGTTTGGAATCAATGTGAATGGCCGCAGCAGTTTTATAGCGTTGGGGGATTTCCGTATTTCTTTAATGTATCTAATGTATTTATATATCCCTCTTTATGGGGCGGTATTGTACCGTTATCATGGGAAAGGTTTGTTTGGTTTGGGCAAGGCGCTCTTTTTTATGCTGTATCCTGTCTGGCTTGCTGTAAAAATGCCGAGTATGAGTTTAGCAATATTGCTATTGTTGATTATGTCCGTTATGCTGACTGTCGCTGTTTGGAAAGAGTGGTTTTTGGTTCCGAAAAAACTTGTGCTTGGGATATATTGGGGAAGTCTGATACTGATGCCGGTTGGCCTTGTCGTTTTGTCTGTCAGCAGTACGAATCTTTTTCTTCAACCCTACCAGCAGGCAAGAATACAGGCGTTTTACAGGCATGGAAGATTAGCGAATAGTTATATTGATAACATGATTTTAGACAATCTGGAAAACTGCCGTCTTTTTGGTGCGGGCGGCATACAGGCCGTAGGCAGTCTTCCAGATTATAATAGTGATTATATTTTAGCTTTTTTGTCCGGATGTTATGGTTTGGCGGCGGCTTTTTTCATCTGTCTTTTGGCTGGAGCTGTCGCAGTAAAAGCGTTTCGCGTTGCATTTGGACAAAAGAATTTGCTTGGTATGATGATGGGGTTTGGGAGCGGGCTTACGCTGCTGGCAAATACATTGTTAAATATTGGTGAAAACTTTGGTTTTCTTCCGGTGTCTGCAACATTTCTGCCGTTTTTTTCTTATACCGGGACTGGAATGATTGTCAGTTATTTTCTTGTGGGAATCGTGCTTAGTGTATACCGTTATAAAAATCTAAATATAAAATATTTTGCAGTCTCCAAAACTGATATTTCCATGGATGGATACTAAAGGGGCGTCATCAGAAAGAGTTGGGGACTTATGAATTTCTGTAATATCGCCAAAGGTTGTGGAGGCGGCTATGTGTACGTTCCACTCCTTTGGAAGAAATAAATTCGTTTCTCCAAAGGAATTGTCAACGTAAATTTCCGCAGAGGTTCCAATAATTTCGGCATGGTCGAAATAGGCTTTTAGTGCGCCGAAGGAGCATTTCAAATATGCGCGGCGGAAATCTTTGGATTCAAAATACTTTGTACATCCGGCAAAAGCGATACTGCAGTTGACGTCTGATTCGTTTTGGTATGCGGATGCGTCGCTGTCAAAATGAAACGAAATATCCGGCTTATAAGGGGAATGGTTTGGAAACAAAAAGGAAAGGCCGATACTTCCCAATACAGCGGCTGCAAGTACGGAGAAGGGGGTCAGTATGGTAAAGGGCAGAAAGTCGTCGTATAATATAAAAATAAATGCTGCCGGAACGAGAATATTAAAGTAGTTTCGGTAAGGGATATTTTTGACAATAATATAAAGGAGCAGTACTGTAATCAGAACTTTTACTGTGCTGATTGGGTAGAAAAAGTGAAAATTGCCAAGCAGCATAGAAACCGCTGCAAGTACAAATATAATTCCCACAAAATAATTTTTGTTTCTCATAATAGATTCCTCTTTTCTTCTAATTTGAATTTTAAGGGTTTGTAGTAATAGCGCGATACATAAACCTGTTTGTGGGTGCCCACAAATTCAACGACGCTGGAAGCTGCAAGATTTTTTGTAATGGAAAAAATATGGTTTGTATTTAGAATCGTTGATTTGGAAACGCGCATAAATGTGCCGGGAAGCGTCTCTTCCAGTTCATACAGTTTTTGTTTTGCCAGATAAAACTGATCTTTTGTATGGGCGCGGATATGGCCGGCTTCTGTCTCGAAAAAAAGAATATCATCTAATGGAAGATAATATTCCGTTTCATTTTGATAACAGATAAACTTTCGGGCGCCCATTGCAATATCGGAAATGGCCGTCTGAAGTTTTTGAATTTCCTCATTCAAGGAATGGCATCGGATAATAATTTCATTTTCAGATTGTGTTTTGTCTAATTCAATGCTTATTTTCATTGTGTTCTCCCTTGTGTCTTTATCCTATCCAAAAAAGATATGTTTGTAAATAAGATTTTGCTAAGTGGTTGAAAATGGTATCTAAGAGGAGGAAATCGCGGCAGAAGCTGCTTTGGCGTACTTTTTTTGGAAAATAGAAGAAAGAATTGACAGCAGAAAAAGACAGAGCTAAAATATTTTTAGTGTTTGGAAAGGGATGTGTTACATGAAACAATCAACGAAATATTTAAAAATATGTTGCAATTTAGCATGGGCGGTTACGCTGATTTTTGTCCTGGTGTTTGTGATACCCAGGCTTCTTCTATTTTTTATGCCTTTTATTGTAGGATTTATTTTGTCGCTGATTGCAAATCCGGTTGTGCGTTTTTTGGAAAAAAAGCTCAAAATAAAGCGGAAATATGGCACAGTTTTAATTATTATATTGGTTGTTGGGGCGGTTGGGCTGCTGTGCTACGGGGTATGGGCGGCTCTTGTTGTGGGAATTAAAGGTTTTATGAACTATTTGCCGACAATGACCGTAAACGCAGAGATGGAAATTACAGCGGCGTTAGACAGTATCGAAAATATGGTTCAAAAGATACCCATATTTAAGGAGTTTAATATGGATGAGGCTGGCGCTGCCGTGACAGAGACTTTGGGCGGATTGGTAGCAGGCGAGGATTCTGTGACAATAACGGCAATTGGCGGAATTGCAAAGAGTATTCCAAATCTTTTAGTCAGCGCTGTTATGGGATTTCTGGCAACGTATTTTTTTATTGCAGATAGGGACAGG
The DNA here is from genome assembly GCA_910586355.1 of uncultured Lachnospiraceae bacterium. Taxonomy (GTDB): domain Bacteria; phylum Bacillota; class Clostridia; order Lachnospirales; family Lachnospiraceae; genus Roseburia_B. The sequence goes on along the minus strand of CAJUHJ010000025.1, from coordinate 25,967 downwards.
CTGGCGGAATTACTGTCAAAACATCTCCCGGTATCTTTTCAGGAAAAGACAATGCAGATGTACGGGCATATTATAAAAGTGGTGGGCGGTTATTTTAAGGCACAATTTAAGATTATGGGAGTCATCTATATTGTAATTACAATTGGATTAATTCTGTTAAAGGTAAATTATGCGTGGCTGATAGGCTTTGGCATTGCGTTTTTGGATATGCTTCCAGTTTTTGGTACGGGTACGGTCCTTACGCCGTGGGCAGTGATTAAATTTTTTTCTGGAAATTATAAGATAGCAATTGGAATGTTGGTCTTATATGTGGTATCTTTATTGGTGCATCAGTTGATTCAGCCAAAATTAATCGGAGAATCTGTGGGGATGAATCCGTTCGCCACATTATTTTTTATGTATGTAGGTTATCAGTTTTCTAGCGTTGTGGGAATGATAATTGCAATTCCGGTTGGGATGCTTTTGATAAATTTTTATAAAGCGGGGGCATTTGATACGGTTTTGTGGTGTTTTGGAGAAATTGTAAAAGATTTTAACGAGTTTCGAAAAGTAAAATAATTACAAAGGAGCAAATTGAGATGAAAAAGCTGCAGATACGCAATTCCATTCTGTTGTTTACTACGGCGTTTATCTGGGGTACTGCTTTTGTGGCGCAGAGCGTTGGTATGGAATACATTGAACCGTTTACTTTCAGCGCTGTCCGTTCCATGATTGGCAGTCTGTTTTTGCTTCCATGCGTCTGGATTTTTGGAAAAAGAGAAAAAAGCGGCGGAAGGGATTTGCTCATGGGCGGCATATTTTGCGGAATTGCTCTTTGTATTGCTTCAAACTTACAGCAAATCGGTTTATTCTATACAAGTGTGGGTAAGTCGGGGTTTTTGACGGCGCTTTATATTGTAATTGTTCCGGTGTTTGGCGTTTTTTTGGGGAAAAAGCCAAGTAAAAGACTTTGTATTGCGGTGTGTTTTGCTGTTGTTGGATTATATTTCCTTTGTATGAAGCCAGGAGGTATCCGGTTTGAGTTTGGGGATATTCTTCTGATTTTGGGGGCGGTATTTTTTTCTGTACATATTATGGTGATTGATTATTATAACCAAAGGGTGGACGGCGTAAAATTGTCCTGTATGCAGTTTTTGGTCTGCGGCATACTTTCTTTGGTTTGCGTGGGATTATTTGAGCAGCCTAGTGCAGCGGCAGTATGGTCTGCGCGGCTTCCGCTGCTTTATGTGGGCGTTTTGTCTTCTGGAGTGGGATATACGCTGCAGATTATAGGGCAAAAGGATATGAATCCCGTTGTGGCTTCCTTAATTATGAGTTTAGAATCTGTAATATCTGCTGTTGCAGGCTGGGTGGTGCTTGGACAGGTATTAACAGGGCGTGAGGTATTTGGGTGCGCCTTGATGTTTTTGGCGATTATCATTGCCCAATTACCAGAAAAAGTTGAATTTTAAATAGAAAACTGATAAAATAAAAAAGAATTTTGATGAATGAAAGGAATTTTATATATGGCATTATTTCGCTTTGTCCCTATTTTGTTTTGGCTTTGCCTTATGATTTTGTTTTTAGTGATTGAGGCGGTCACAGTTGGTCTTGCAACCATTTGGTTTGCGGCTGGCGCGTTGACAGCTATCATTGCAAGCGCGCTTGGAGTCGGATTTTTGGGACAGATGGTATTGTTTTTTGTAGTATCTTTTTTGCTTTTATTTTTTACCAGGCCGATTGCCGTCAAATATCTTAGCCCGCATAAAGTCCGTACAAATTATGAAGATGTAATTGATAAAACAGTAAAAATCACTGAGGGTGTGGACAATATAGGAGGAACCGGAAAAGCCCTGTTGAATGGACAGGAGTGGACTGTGAGAACGTACACAGACACATATTTGTTAGAGAAAGGAGACTTAGCGAAAGTAAAAGCAGTAGAAGGCGTAAAACTTATTTTGGTTCCTTTGGACGCCTTAGAGAGTGAGAAGCAATAGTAAAGTTTCAGATATTGAGAGGAGGAACACAATGAAAGGGAGCAAAAGAAAAGGGCTGCAGCTGATGGGTAAAATTTCTGCAGTCGTTGCAGTTCCAATGGTGGTACTTGTAGTAATCAGCAGTGTGATTGGTGTTCGGGGAATGGAGAGTATATCGGAAACGCTGATTACAGAACAGCTGCAAAATGGGGCATATTCGTTTTCGAATATTATGAACGCAGTTTCTGACGAAACATATAGATATGAAAATCAGACGCTGTATAAAGGAGATTTTAATGTAACTGAGAATCAAAATATTTTAGAAGAATTTAAGGAAAAGACGGGAATGGACTTGTCTATTATCTTAAATGATGTCCGTTGCGCTACTACAATGGTAGACGCTTCTGGAAAAAATATGAAGGATCAGCCGATTTCGCAGGAAGTACATGATGAAATCCAGAAAGGCGAAATTGTTGTAGATAATTTAACCATAGGTTCAAATGATTATTTGGTTTATTATGAGCCGATGGCAAATAGCGAAGGACAGGTTATCGGCTCGCTTTTTATGGGATACAATGAGACAGAGATAACGGAAAAAATGACGGGCAATGTGATTCGCCTGATACTCTCTCTGTGCGGCGTGGCATTGGCAGCTTTAGTAATTACGGTGCTTTTGATTCATTCCATTGGAAAAGTCTTACGAAATACAGTAGGGCATTTGGAGGATGTCGCAGATGGTTCTATGGATATTAAGCTGCAGGACAGGCTGCTTTCAAGATCCGATGAACTTGGCGCTTTATCCAGGTCTTTACAGAAACTGATTGATTCTTTGACTGCGGTTGTGCGCAATATTATAACGACGTCCAGAGACTTAGATGAGTTTTCCGGCAGTTTTAAAGATTCGTTTCAGCAAATCCGGGAATCTATCGGCAATATTGATATTGCAGTAGATGAAATTGCAAAAGGAGCGACAAGACAGGCTGGAGATATGCAGTCTGCAAATGAAGAAGTGATGGCAATGGGAGATGCAATTGATTCGACAGCAGGCAATGCGGCTCTATTGGCTGACAGCACACAGAAAATGGGTGATTATAATAAGTCTGCAAATGATATTTTGATAGAATTGTTAGATATAAGCCAACAGACAAACGTATCCATACAGGACGTACAAAAGCAGACGGATGAAACAAACCATTCTGCTTTGGAAATTCAGGAAGCGACAGATTTAATTGCCAATATTGCGGGTCAGACGAATCTTCTTTCTTTAAATGCAAGTATTGAGGCGGCGAGAGCGGGAGAACATGGAAAAGGATTCGCCGTTGTCGCAGAGGAAATACGCCAGCTGGCAGACCAGTGCAGTGAATCAGCCGATAAAATTGCAAATGTTGTAAATACTTTAATCGGAAATTCAAACCGCAGCGTATTTAAAATGAACGAAGTTGTGGAATCAATCAAAGAACAGAATCGAAAATTGGAAGATACACGGAATATTTTCGACGGATTAAATCAGGAAATCCGAAATGTCAGCCAGGAAATCCATGAAATTTCAACGCAGGTAGTTAGTTTGGAAGAAATGAAAAAAGATGTGCTGGGACTGCTTACGAATTTATCTGGAATTGCGCAGGCAAATGCAGCAAGTACAGAAGAAACGTCAGCTTCTATGACTGAATTAAGCGATATTGTGGAAGAATGTACAAGGAATACAGAGAGTTTGGTGGAGATTTCCGGCAAATTGCGGGAGAATACGACGCAGTTTCGTTTGGAAGAGATAAAAGAAAAAATAGAATTGGAATAAAAGTTAAAGGGTGATATTTTGAAACTTGGAGTAGTGATGGAAGGCGGGGCCAGCAGGACAGCGTTTTCATGCGGCGTAGCGGACGGGCTTTTAGAAGAAGGGATTTATCCGGATTATTTTGTGGGGGTATCTGCCGGTGTTGCGTACGGCGTTTCCTATTTATCCGGCCAGCAGGGAAGAAACAGGCGGATTATTGAAGAATATATGCCGGATAAACGGTATATGGGGATGAAATATTTGTTTGACCGGAATATGAAATCTTTTTATAATATTCCGTTTGTATTTGGCGAAGTTCCGACGAAGCTGCTGCCATTTGATTATGAGGCGTTTGCTGCGTATAAAGGCGAAGTAGAGGCCGTTGTGACAAATATTAAGACGGGAAAGGCTGAATATCTTCCGGTTCCAAGAGACGATAAGGATTTCAGCGTAATTTTGGCGAGCTGTTCTTTGCCAATCTTGTTCCGCCCGGTTAAAATCGGTAAAAAATATTATTTGGATGGAGGCGTGTCGGATTCCATACCATTTCAGAGGGCGTTTGAAAAGGGATGCGATAAAGTGATTGTCATTTTAACACGTACAAGAGATTATGTGAAGAAGCCTGAAAAATCGGTAAGGGCAGTATCGACGTTGTATCATAATTATCCGAATATGGTCGAAAGCTTAAAAAACCGTCCCCAGTCTTATAATCAGTGTATTAAAGAGCTGAATCGTGCGGAAAAGGCAGGTAAAGTATTTGTAGCGGCTCCGGAAGATTTGATGGGAGTGGGGCGTACAGAGGCTTCGTCAGAAAAATTATTAAAGCTCTACGATCAGGGGTATCATCATATAAAAGAGCGGATGCATGAACTGCGCTTATATTTAGAGAAATAATCGTTTGCTGTGAAAGATGGTGCAGCTATGGAAGAAAATAGACAATATAATAATGCGAAATTTTGGCAGATAGGATTTTTTTCTTTAAATAATGCTGCTGCGAATTTGTATCTGGCATTGATGGGATATATTTCCTATTACGCGAATTCTATCGCAGGATTTGGCGTAGTATTGATTTCGGGTATTTTAACGGCATTGAATGTATTTGATGCGGTGACAGACCCCCTAGTAGGATTTTTGCTGGATCGGACAAAGGGACGGTTTGGAAAATTCCGTCCCTTTATGCTGTGCGGTAATCTGCTTATGGCAGTAAGCACAATACTGCTGTTTGATACGACGCATGAAGTTAGCCGCTATGTTCGGACCATATATTTTATTGTGTTTTATGGAATGTTTGTTTTGGGGTATACATTTCAGACGGTAGTTGCAAAATCCGGGCAGGCTGTTATGACGGATAATCCAAGCCAGCGCCCGCTTACTACTTATTTTGATTCGCTTTATATTATGGCGGCATATGGGGGAACCGCGCTTTTTGTGGGAAATTATCTTGTGCCGAAATATGGCGGTTTTACAAATGAAGCGCTGTTTCGGGAATATGTTTTCTGGGTAGTTGCGATTGGTTTTATTTGTACGATATTGGCTGTAATTGGAATTGCCGGAAAAGATAAGGCGGAGTTTTTTGGAGAATATGCCAGGGTACAGAAAATATATCCCAGGGATTACTGGGAAATTATTCGAAATAATAAGCCGATACGAATGCTGATTTTTGCTGCCTGTACGGACAAATTTGCAGCTACGGTCTATGCGCATACGACTGTTGGAGTTATGCTGTATGGGATTATGATGAAAAATTATGGAATATCGGGTCTGATTGGCGTTGTCACGGCGGTACCGACACTTTTTGTCGTAAGCGCCGGAATACATGCGGCACAGAAAATGGGGCAGAAAAAGACGCTTGTATTGTTTACGGCTTTGGGGATTTGCTTTCAAATTCTTATGTTTTTTGTGCTGATACAGGATGAGATTGCAACAGTAAGTTTTTCGCTCAAAAAAATCAACGCAATTACGATTGCATTTGTTGGAATTTATATTTTATTAAATGGCTGCAAGTCGATTACTAACAATATGGTCGTGCCGATGATTGCAGACTGTTCGGATTATGAGCGTTATCGAAGCGGAAAATTTGTACCTGGTCTGATGGGGGCGTTGTTTTCATTTGTAGATAAAGTTTTTGCGGCGCTTGGAACTGCATTTGTTGGAGTGGTTATGTTTTTTATGGGATATAACCGGCGCCTGCCGCAGATTGGGGATGAAATAACGCCGGGATTAAAATGGGTTACGCTGTTTTTATATTGCGGCGTACCTGTTATTGGCTGGATTTGCTCGCTGGTATCCATGCGTTATTATACATTGGATAAGAAACAGATGGGTGTGATTATGCAAAAGCTTCATAAGCAGAAAACGGATGAAAGAAAGAAATAGCACCGAATCCCAATTTTTTCATACATTGATAGCGGGAGGTGCAATATGAATGAATTTGTATGGATGGCGTTTGCGGCAACGCTTTGTACCTGGCTGGTCACGGCTCTTGGCGCGGCAATGGTTGTATTTTTTAAAACGCCGAATCCAAAAGTACAAAATCTTATGCTTGGTTTTGCCTCCGGCGTAATGATAGCGGCCAGTTTTTGGTCTTTATTACAGCCGGCGATTGAGCAGGCGAAAGAGTTTTTGGAATATCCGGCTTATGTAGTTGTGACGCCTGGTTTTCTTTCTGGCGCATGTTTTATGTGGGTTTCAGACAAAATTGTGTCTTTTGCACAATGTCTGGCAAATAACACGCCGGGAAAACCCTGCGAACGGCTGAACCGGATGATGATGCTGGTTCTTTCGATTACGATTCATAATATACCGGAAGGATTGGCTGTCGGAGTTGCTTTTGGCGCGTTGGTAAATGTTTCAGATACGACGGAAGCCTTGATGGGAGCAGTTACAATTGCGGTCGGAATTGGTCTGCAGAATTTTCCGGAAGGCGCGGCAGTTTCTATTCCGCTTCGTCGGGAAGGCTATTCCAGAAAGCAGAGTTTTCTGCTTGGCCAGGCGTCGGGCATGGTAGAGCCTGTCGCCGGGGTAATTGGGGCGCTGCTTGTTGTTTCGGTGAAAACAATACTGCCGTTTGCGCTTTCTTTTGCAGCCGGGGCTATGATTTTAGTAGCGGTCCATGAATTGATTCCGGAATGTCAGAGGAACCAAAAAACGAATCCCTATTTTGCGACAATGGGAATTATAGTTGGTTTTGCCCTTATGATGCTTTTGGATACCGGCTTATAAAATATATGGGGAGGCAGAAAGCCCGCTGTGGTAGCATCGGTTGCCAAGGAAAGCAAGCAGTTTGGAGATTGCTTTTGCTTCTTCTTTTGCGGAATGTTTCATGGAGAAAAAACGTGCGATTAAATTTAAAATTTGCGCGTACTTTACTTTGGAGGATTCAAATAACTCAAAAAAGCTTTCTGTCGATTCCAATTCTGCCTCCCATGGGTTCTGCCAGAGGATATGCCGTTTGTTGCATGGATCTTTGTGGAAAATAAAAGAATCGCTCGGCACCAATGGAGAAATGATGGGGTATCCGGGAATCCATGTTTCGAGACGGCGCAGAAATTTCTTTTTCTTTCCGGTTGGATCATAGAGAAGTTTTGTCCACAACTGCATGGCAAAAACAGCCTGTAAAATCCGGTGTCTTGTAATGCCAAGACCGGGATATGCTTTGGAAAAGGCATAATACAGCAAAGAAGAGATAACAAAACGCTGTTCTTTGGAAAGTGCAATTGTTTCATTTTGATGGAATTCACTGTTTTTTTTGTGCAGATAATGCTGCAGTAAAACAGTGTCAATATCGGTTTCCAGGCAGATATGAAGCCCGATATAGCCTTTGGGTTTTTTATTATAGTGCGTCATGGCATAAATATAAGGATGGCATTTGGTATCCAGCAGATAGTGGCCGATAAAGCCAAGAATATAAGCGTGGGCAATTTGTATATGATGTTTATCTGGAAATATTTTAGGGCTTTCTAACAGATATTGGAGAAATTCTTTTGTATCTGCAGTATGGGCGACGGAGCCTGGATTTTTTTTGGCGGAAAGAAATGATAAAATGTCATAGAAAAAAATGTCCGGTCCCTGAAGGCCTAAGGAAAAAACGGTATGGTATTTTTGAATGGTACGTTTTAGCGCGGAAGGCTGCAGAAGCTGGTAGGTCTGCTGGCCGAATAAATAGTGAGTCGTAAAACCTGGCATTTTAAATCCTCCATGTTTACCCTCCATGGAGGGCGTTATTACTCTATATTATAACCTGAATATTAGAAATGTACAGTAAAATTATTTACAAAAAATTTATTTTATGTTCGTTGAATGTTTTGCTTTTTTTGTATATAGTCAATTTTTAAGCGGACTTAAGAATTCAAAAGAAAGCAAGGGTTTAAAATGAAGCTGAATGTACATGTAACAAAAAAGAATTTAATATTGACGGCAATTGTGTCTTTCCTATCGGTATCGGCACATTTTTTATCAGGTATTTCTGTTTTTAATATGGTTGTGTTTATCGCGCTGTATTTTTTTGTGAGGAATCTGGAATTAGAAGTAAAGGAGAAGTATCACTGGCTATGTACGGCGTCGGCAGTATTTGCAGGCAGTATTCTTACGACATGGCTTGTACAATATCTGCTTCTTGTCGAAGATTTGAGGGACAGGATATCAGACCGTACATTTTTTTTGAATATTCTTTGTTGTTTTGTGGTTTATCTGATGGTACAGATTTGTACGAACCGGGCGGGATGGACGATTATCATTGCCCATACGCTGATTTTAATTTTTGCAGGGGTAAATTATTTCGTTTATGAATTCCGGGGAAATGAGTTGACGTTTGGCGATTTTAAATCCCTTTCGACGGGGCTTAGCGTAGCCTCGAATTATCAGTTTTCTTTGAATGCCCAGGCAATGAACGCAATACTTTTGACTATCGTATTTTTGACAGGCGCTGCAAAATTAAAAAAAGTACAAACCAAGCATGTGATATGGATGAGGCTTGTCTGCGTCTCTTTGGCAATGTTTTCAATTGCTTATGTAGCGGATAAAACAGAATATACAGTGACAGAGACGTGGGAGCAGAAAGGAACTTACCAGAATGGGTATCTGTTAAATTTTGTGTTGAGTATCCGGGATTCTTTTGTGGAAGAACCCAAAATGTATTCAAAAGACGCCGTCCAAAAATTAGAAAAAGATTATGCAGATTCTAATGCTGCCCCAAAAGAGGAAAAGCCGACGATTCTTGTCATTATGAATGAGTCGTTTGCAGATTTTAGCGTATTAGGAAATTTACAGACCAATCAGCCGGTGACTCCGTTTTTGGATTCGCTCAACGAAAATATTACGAAAGGCTATGCGCTTTCTTCTGTTTATGGAGCGAAGACCCCAAATTCGGAATGGGAATTTTTGACGGGCAATACTATGGCGTTTCTTCCTTCCGGTTCTGTACCGTACCAGCAGTATGTGAATGATGATAATGCGTATTCCATTGTGGATATTTTAAAAAAGGAAGATTATAATTGTGTTTCCATGCATCCATATTATTCTACCGGATGGAGCAGGGATACGGTATACCCTAAATTTGGTTTTGATGAAATGTATTTTCTGGAAGATTTTGACCAAACGAAAATTATGCGCAAATACATTACAGATGCAGAAATGTATGATAAAATGATTGACCGTTATGAAGCTGGCAAAGGTGAGGAAAATCTTTTTATTATGGGGATTACGATGCAAAATCACGGCGGATATAAAGACCTTTATGATAATTTCCGGAATGATACGTTTGGCACGAATATCCGTTATGCCGACGTGAATCAGTATTTATCGCTGGCACATCAGTCTGACCTTGCTTTAAAAGATTTGATAGAGTATTTTTCAAAGGAAAAAGAGCCTGTGGTTATTTGCTTTTTTGGGGATCACCAGCCAAGTTTAAACACAGCGTTTTACCGGAGACTAAATGGAAAGGGGATTTCCGGGCTTTCCATTAATGAGTTGGAAGAATTTTATCAGGTGCCTTATTTTATTTGGTCGAATTATACATATGAGGGAGAAAATATAGATCGTACAAGCTTAAATTACCTTTCTACCATGCTCTTAGAGAGGGCGGGAATTTCTCTGCCTCCTTATCATCAGTTTTTATCGGATTTGATGAAGGAGGTTCCGGAGATGAATGCGAGGGCGTATTTTTCGAAAAGCTCTGGAAGATATGTACATTATGGAAAAGGCTCTGCACAGGAGGAGCTTTGGATTGAAAAATATAAGATTTTACAATACAATGGGCTGTTTGATACCAAACATCAAAGCGATGTGTTTTTTGGCGAATGATATTTATTACGAAAAAAAGTTCGTTTATGACATTTGTTTCAGTTTTTGGCAATAACTGACGATATAAATATTAGGTATCTCGTTTAGAAAGTGTCGGACAGGAGGTAGGACTATGAAAGTGATACAGCAAAACAAGGCAATATTTTTCGGTAATACATTTATGGGAAATAGGAACCAGGACCGGAAAGAGCAGATTGCAAAAAAGAAAGAGCTGCACAAAAAAGAGGCAATGAATGTTGTGACGACTGCATTTCGCAGCCAAAAAAAGATGGAGGAAGAAGGAGAAGGGAAGCTAAACGGGCATATCCTTGAACTTCAGAAAGAAAATGAAGGGTACAATTCCTTTATAAACGACTTGAAAGGCCAAATGAAGCAGTTACAGGAGGAGTGCGGTGTAACAGACGACAGCCAGGAGCAGAAGGATTTAGAAATTTTGAAAAAACTTCACGATAATTCGTCCTTGACAGAAGAAGAGACGAAACGTTTATCTGAAATGGGAGAACAGACGGATTATCAAAAGCAGGCAATGGAATTATATGCCCAGGCAGATGATTTTAAGGATAAGATGGCTCAAAACCAAAGGCAGATAGCCGGTGATACACAGGCAATCAGGTCAATTAAAATAGAAAAACTAAAATCAAATGCAATGTTAGAAGCAGTACAGGCAAAAGATAAGATGCTTAAGGCGGCGTCAAAAGAAGCAATTGCTATGATGGTTCAGGATGTTCAGGAGACGATTGACGAGAAAGCGGAAGAAATTAAAGAAGAAGCCGAAAAGCGGGATGAGAAGAAGGAAGAGCAGGAAGAACGTATCGAAGCGGCGAAGGAATCTAAGACGGAGGCCGAAGCGGCGGCTGACAATGTCAGAGAGCATATTGATGAAATGACAAAGCAGATGACAGACAGCGCAGATATTACCCGCGATATGGAAGAAGAAATCAAAAGAATTATGGAAGAAGAAAGTCTTCTTATGGAGGATTTGAAAGGAATTTCTCTGGATACAAAAGCATAAAAGATGATAAAAACCCAGACTTTGTACATGGTACAAGAGCTGGGTTTTTTGCTGGTTATTTTACTGCAATTGCTTCTATTTCACAGAGGACGCCTTTTGGAAGTTCTTTTACGGCGACGCAGCTTCGGGCGGGTTTGGAGGTGAAATAGTTTGCATAGATTTCATTAAAAACAGAGAAATCTTCCATATTTGCTAAAAAGCAGGTCGTTTTGATGACATTTTCATATCCACATCCCCCAGCTTCTAAAATGGCGCCGACATTTTTACAGCATTGATTGGCCTGGGCATGAATACCGTTTGGAATTTCTCCGTTTTCCGGGATAATTGCAATCTGCCCGGAAGTAAAAACGAAGCCGTTTGCTTCGTATCCTTGTGAGTATGGTCCGATTGCCCCAGGAGCATTTTTGGTTTTGATGATGTTCATAAGATATCTCCTCTCATTTCGATTTTTCATATTTTAGCATTTTTTTGGTAAAAAGAGAATATCTAATATTGAAATCAGTATTTTTCAGTATATAATGAAAGAAAAATAATGGGAGGATTCAATATGAAAGTGTTATTGGTAAACGGAAGTGCAAAGGAAAAAGGCTGTACCTATACGGCGTTGGCTGAAGCGGAGGCTGTTTTGCAGCAGGAAGGAATTCAGACAGAAATTGCGTGGCTTGGCGCAGGAGCGCTTCGTGACTGTATTGGATGCGGACAATGTAATACGAAACATCCCGGTTGTGTTTTTGAAGAGGATTGTATCAATGAGATGATTCAAAAGGCAAAAGAAGCAGATGGTTTTATATTTGGGACGCCGGTATATTATGCACATCCGTCGGGCAGAATTTTAAGCGCGCTGGACAGAATGTTTTATGCCGGAAAAAGCGCGTTTGCCCGTAAGCCGGGAGCGGCAGTTGCGTCGGCAAGACGCGCCGGAACAACGGCTTCGATAGATGTAATGAATAAGTATTTTACAATAGCGGAAATGCCGGTGGTATCTTCTTCTTACTGGAATATGGTGCATGGGACTAAGCCCGAAGAAGTGAAAGAGGATAAAGAAGGGCTTCAGGTGATGAGGAATCTTGGGAGGAATATGGCATGGCTGCTAAAATGTATTGAAGCGGGAAAACAGCAGGGCATTTTAGCGCCGGAGAATGAATACAGCAGCAAGACGAGTTTTATCCGCTTATAATTTTAGATGAAAAAGGGCCGGTTCACAGTGTTTTTCGTGTTCCGGCCTGGTGTTTAGTTTCCTTTACTGCTCAAAGGATTGCTGCGTTCTGTAAAAAAAGGGCTGTTGTCGGGGATTGGTTTATCCGATTTGTTGTATAAACTTTGCTGTTTGAGCGCCGAAGGCGGCGGAGTTTTTTGTTTCCTGCCGTTGACGTTGGAAGGTTGTCTGTGGCAGTTTGAATCTGCACATTTTGTAGCGTCTTCCATGGAGTACCTCCTTTGGTTTGTTTTCCTTAGTTTGTGGATTTTTTTGGGGAATATACATATTTTTTATAATGCTTTGTTTTGATGGATGTATAGAAGGGGAGCTGTCTTCTTGACACATCAGAAAAATTGTAATATTGTATTTTTAATCTCAAGTATTCTGGGAAGAATATAGCTTTCAATAGGGTGGGAGTGGTGGCATGTTAAATTTTGTTGTTGTATTGGAGTGCTTTGGTATATTTTTGTCTGCGATAGCGCTGCTGTTGTTATTGAATGGAGACGGAGCAAGAGAACAGAAATTGCTGATTATTATTATGTGCAGCGCGCTGGTACAGAATGTTGGTTATTTGTTGGAACTGACGGCTCCTACGGTTGAGGCTGCAATGACGGCGGTAATCGTGGAAAATGCAGGCTCTGCTTTTATTGCGTTATGTTATTGCTGGTTTATTTATATCTATTGTTATATAGCTCCGCCAAAACTTCTTTTGAAAGCGCTGGGCGCGGTTAGTTTTTTTAACCTGCCCTCGGTATTTTTTAATTGGAATGGGCTTTTTTACAAGGAAGTGGAGTGGGTGGCGGATGCGTCTGGATTTTATCATATCAGCCTTACTTACGGCCCGCTGTATGTTCTTTTTTTATTTAGCCGTGTGATTATTCCATACACCCTTTGTATTTTTACATTGATTAGCGCTATTCGTGAACGCTCCGATCAAAAGGTCAGCCGTCAGTATTGGACGATTCTTGGAATTTCTACTTTACCGGTGATTATGCTGGCATTTTATGTTTTTAAGTTGGTAAAAGTTTTTGATTATACTCCGGTAACGCTGACAATTTCTATGTCTATGGTCGTCATTGTGGTTTGGAGCCGCCGTAATTATGATTTTCGTCATTTGGCGGCGGAAAAAGTATTGGAAAGCCTTGGAGACGGCGTGATTGTATTGGACGACCATGACCGTCTGGTTAGCTATAACGGAGCGGCCGCGAATATTTTTACCCGTCTGCCGGCACATAAACTTGGAGAGAATATCCGGGTAGTAGAGGATTTTCGTGAAGAAATATTCAATGAGGACGCTTCCCATAGTTTTTCCATGAATGAACGGCACTATGAAAGCCACAGCAAGCATATTGTAGATGAAAACGGAAAAATACAGGGCTGTGTCATTTTAATTTTAGACATGACCGATATAAACGCCTATATTGATGAAATTAAGAGCGTTCGGCTTCAGGCAGAGAAAGCCAGTATTGCAAAGAGTGAGTTTCTGGCTAATATGTCACATGAAATACGGACTCCGATGAATGCGATTATTGGCTTAAACGATATTATTATGGAAGAGTGTGAGGATGCTGAGATTTACGGCCATGCCAAGGATGTGCAGTCTGCGGCCAAAAACCTGCTGACGATTATCAACGATATTTTGGATTTATCGAAAGTAGAGGCCGGTAAAATGGAACTTGTGTGTGTAGATTACTACATAAAGGTTCTCACAGACGAAATAGTGGGAATGATGGATATGGCGGCTTCCCAGCGGGGACTGCTTTTAAAGTATGAGTGCGATAAGGCGATTCCCTGCCAATACAATGGTGATGACGGAAGGATTAAACAAATATTAATTAATATTATCAATAACGCCATTAAATTTACAAAAACAGGATATGTACGCGTGTACATTACGGGAAAACCTGGAAAAAATAAAGAAGAGGAACAGCTTATTTTTCAGGTGGAGGACACTGGATGCGGGATTCAGGAGGAAGATATTGAAAAGATATTCGAGGATTTCCGCCAAGTGGATTCTAAGAGGAACCGAAGCGCAGAGGGTACGGGACTTGGGCTTGCCATTGTGAAACATCTGGTAGAGTTGATGGATGGCGTTATTGAGATAGAAAGTACATATGGCAAAGGGACGACAGTAATAATTACCATTCCCCAAAAGATTACAGACAGCCGGCCAGTCGCTGAAATGCCAAGAATCTCTAAGGCAGATCGGAATATTTTGGATAGTTTTATCGCGCCAAGTGTAAAAGTGCTTATTGTGGATGATAATGCAATTAACCGTAAAGTTGCAAGAGGTTTTCTGAAATATTATGCTTTTGATCTGACTGAGGCGGAAAGCGGGCCGGTGGCCATTGATTTGGTGCGTGCAAATAAGTATGACATTATTTTTATGGATCATATGATGCCGGGTATGGATGGTATTGAGGCGGCTGAAATTATACGCAGGGATTGCGGAGAAAATGGGGCTGCTCCTGTTTTGGTTGCGCTCACTGCCAATGTCATGGAAGGTATGCGCGAGCATTTTCTGGAGCATAGTTTTGATGATTTTATATCAAAGCCTCTTGACAGGAAAGAATTAAACCAGCTTTTGCTGCGTTGGGTGCCGGAGGAAAACAGGCAGACGGAAGATAAAAAAGAGGAACTTTCTGCTTTGAATCCGGAAGTATTTCAGATTGACGGCGTAGATATAGACGCAGCAGTACAATATTATTCTGGAGATGAAGAGGGATTTGTTGAATTGCTGGAGCTTTACTGCATAGACGGAAAACGCAAGACGAAACTTTTGCGGGAACTTATGGAAGCGGATAGTCCGCGTTATCAGATAGAAGTGCATGGGCTTAAGAGTGCATCTGCGAACATTGGAGCCATGGATGTATCTGCTATGGCACGTGCACAGGAAAATGCTGCCGCACAGGGAGACAGGGAATTTATCGTAAAGGAATTTCCATTGTTTTTGGCTGAATATGAAACGCTTTTGGAGAATATTGCACAATTTTTGAAGCGGCGCAACCAGGAGAATAATAGGAGAGAAAAGCTGCCCTGTATGTCAATACAGCAGTTAAGGGAACAGACAGAGGCGGCTCTGAACGAACTAAAGCATTTTCAATCCACACAGTGTGCAGAAAGAGTGGAGACGATGCTGCTGCATCAACTGCCAAATGATATAGAGGAAAGTCTTTTGCAGATAGGGGAGCAGTTAAGGTTATACGAGGATGATTATGCAGAAGAGCTGTTGGCCCAGCTTTTGGATATACTTGAAAAGGAGGAAGAATGAAAATGGATAAAACAGGAGGCAGAGGCGGGAAAAAGTGTATTTTAGCAGTAGACGATACTGCAATTGTCTTAACTCGGATTTCAAATACCCTGAGGGATGATTATGAAGTAATTACAGTGAACTCTGGAATTCGTGCTTTAAAATATCTGGACCAGGAAAAGCCTGATTTAATTTTGCTGGACATTCAGATGGCGCAAAAGGACGGTATTCAGACGTTAAAAGAAATACGCAGCATGAAAGACCGGGAGGATATACCCGTAATTATGCTCACTGGTGTAGAAGATAAGGATTTTGTACTGGCGAGCGCTAAGCTTGGAATCTGTGATTACATACTAAAGCCGTTTAGTTCGGAGGACTTGCTTGAAAGGATACATCGGGTATTTGGCTCAAAAGAATAATGTATGAGACAAATACTGTTGTGACACGGGAGGAACTTGAGCAGATACCAGATTGGAAAGTTTGGTTTCGTTTGTCCCTCCTGTGCGTGATTGTAAAAGATAGCAGCTTAGGTATTATTTTAAATTTAATACTGGACAAATGAAAAAGTGTGTGGTAGAATATACAAGTGCTTTTGAGAAAACATTCTATAATTACATAACGATGCGTGGCTCAGTTTGGTAGAGCGCTGCGTTCGGGACGCAGAGGCCGCAGGTTCAAATCCTGTCGCATCGACTACTTGGCAGGGGCGCCGGAATCCTTTAAAATCAAGGGTTTCGGGCTTTTTTTATTTTTTTATCAGCTCTCCTATCCTGTATTTTCTGCTTAAAACAAATTGTCGTTACATATATTGAAAAAATTGTTTAAGCAAAATATCATAAAACGCAAAAAGAAAAATAGGAAAGGGGGATGTGATGGGGAGTTTGTAATACGGCTGAGCAATACAATATGTTTCATAATTATGACGAATACATTATCACAAAATAAGCAGGAAGAAAAATGGGTGCAAAGCAAAGGGCTCCCATTTTTTCTGTCCGCGGATGCGTTTATAAAATGCTAAAAAAAAGAATTAGGCACTTGATTCTTTTTGATAAAGGGTGTAAATTGAATTGGGAGTGTGAAAATTATGTATTTTATATTTTTATTATTGTGGATTCTTTTGAATGGACAATGGAATGGGGAAATTATTTGTTTTGGAATCGTCATTGCAGGCGCAATGTATGGGTTCTTCTGTAAGTTTCTGGATTATTCTGTCGAAAAGGACATTTTGCTGGTTAAAAAGCTGCCGTTAATTTTCTTGTATATTTTGGCGTTGTTTTGGGAAATCATTAAAGCAAATGTAAGCGCTATACATTTAACGTTAAGTTACCGCAATGAAATTGATCCTGTCATTATTCAATTCCAATCTGGACTGAAATCGAAAATTGCACAAGTGGCGCTTGCGAATTCTATTACATTGACGCCGGGGACGATTACCGTGGCAATGGAAGAAGATGAATTAACAGTACATGCGCTGGACATCAGCCTGGTGAAAGGGATTGACGACAGCGTGTTTGTGCATATGCTGCGCAGAATGGAAGCAATTGATGAAAAAGTGATGGAAAAAAGGGGGAAGCATCATGTTCAGTAATATTCCGGTATTAGAACGGCTGTATCATGGGCTGTTTATTGTCCTTTTGGTAATTCTTGCGCTTTTATTCTTTGCCTGCCTGATTCGTGCAGTCGTAGGGCCTAGAATGGCGGACAGAATTGTTGCAGTAAATATGATGGGGACGATGGTAATTGTTGCGATTGCGATTTTGGCAGTTATGCTAAAAGAAGGTTATTTGGTCGATATTTGTTTGATTTATGCAATGATTAGTTTTTTGGCAGTGATTATCCTGACAAAAGTATATATGGGAGTGCATTTTGAAAAACAGGATGAGGAGGAAAACAGATATGGCGGTCGTTGAGTGGATTCGTTTTTTTATAGTGATTGCATTTCTTTTGTTTGGAATGTCAATTTTCTTTTTGGAAATTTTTGGCGTATACCGTTTCCGGTTTGTGTTAGATCGGATGCAGATTGCAGCGACGGGGGATACGCTTGGGATAGGACTTTGTTTAATGGGGCTTATGATTGCGAACGGCTGGGATGCGACGACAGCGAAGATGGGGTTAGTCATTGTTTTTTTGTGGTGCGCTTCTCCAGTATCTTCCCATATGATTGCGCGTTTGGAGTATGTGACAGATGCAACGCTGCTTGAAAACTGCCGGATGATGAGCTTAGAGGATGCAGAAAAAGAAGCAGAACAGAAGGGAGACAGTGAAGATGCAGATATTTAATGTAATTTTGCTGGGATTTTTAATTGTCTGCGCCATTTCTGTCAGTTTTTCTAAAAATCTGTTAAATTCTATTTTAATTTTTATGTCATACAGTTTAATTATGTCGATTATCTGGATTCTTTTAGAATCACCGGATTTGGCGATTACAGAAGCGGCCGTCGGCGCGGGAGTGACGAGTATCTTGTTTTTTGTTACTCTGAAAAAAATACATGCGATTCGCCAGGAATCAGAAAAGGAGGAGGACGATGAGCCATCTCAGAAAACAGAGTGAATATGAAAAAACATTTGCGTATCGTTTTTTTAACTGGTTAGGCGGTGAAAAAGATTCCTTTACGGGGAATATGGAAATGAAACCGCAGAAGGAATATGTCGAAGAAGAAGCGACGATTGAAGAGCGCATGAAAGACAGGCAGCAGGCAATGGCGCAAGTGTATGACAGACGCCATAATAAAGAATTGAAATTTTTTAATCTGTTGTATAAGTGTATGAGTATTGTATTTTGCATTGCAATTGTATTTGTATTAATGTATATGGTTTCTTATCTGCCGAGTGTCGGTGCAGAAGAAAAGCCTACAAACAATATTGTATCAGAAACTTATATTTCGGACGGGCTGCGAGATACCGGAGCAGTCAATATTGTAACCGGAATGATTCTTTCCTATCGTGCGTTTGATACGTTTGGAGAGACAAACGTCCTTTTTATTGCGACTTGCTGCGTGATGATTATGCTTATGGTGGATGAAGATAAAATAAAGGAAAATAAGGAGTCGAATGACAGGGGGTTTGAGCCGAAGAACGATGGGATTCTTCAGGTAGTGGCGACGTTAATTGTGCCGTTGGTATTTTTGTTTGGTATTTACATTATTTTAAATGGGCATTTATCACCGGGCGGAGGATTTTCTGGCGGAGCTATGATTGGAGCCGGAATGATTTTATATGTGGCTGCGTTTGGGTTTGATAAAACAGAAAAGTTTTTTAATGAAAAAGTTTATAAATGTGTGAAAGTGACAGCGTTAATTTGTTATGGATGTATTGTGACCTATTATTTTTTGACGGGGGCGAATGGATTGGAAAGCCTGATTCCGTTAGGGGAACAGGGGAAAATTTTAAGCGGCGGCATTACGCTTCCGATTAATATTTTTGTAGGTTCTGAGGTTGCATGTACGATGTATGCGTTTTACGCGCTGTTTCGAAGGGGAGGCTTGTAATGGGAGAGCATTTACTTGAAAATTATGCAGAGGTAGTTGCGATGATTTTATTTGGCATTGGCTTTACCAATCTGCTTTTGCAGAAAAATATGATTAAAAAAATCATTGGTCTAAATATTATGGATACCGCAGTCTATTTATTTCTTGCAGAAAAGGGATATATTTCCGGACATATTGCGCCGATTGTCGTGAATGGTGATTTAAGCCCGGAAACATATATCAATCCGGTTCCCAGCGGCCTTGTGCTGACGGGAATTGTCGTATCTGTATCAGTTACGGCGCTTATGCTTTCTTTAACAATCCGGCTTTACCGCAGATACCATACGCTGGATTTGGATGAAATTTCGATAAGAGTAAAGAGGGAAGAAAGATAATGGAGATAATAAAAAATTTCCCATGCCTATCGATACTGATGTGTATGTTTGCGGCAATTATCAGTTCAGCATTGAATGGCAAATGGGCAAAATGGTTAAATGCTTTTGTGCTTACAGCTGTTGGCGCGATGTCACTGGCTGTTTTGTATTTAACGGTATCCACAGGGGAAAGTTATATTTATGTTATGGGGCATTTTCCAGCTCCGTTTGGAAATGAAATCCGGTTTGGGTCTTTAGAGGCTGGCATAGCGTTTTTTTTCTGCGTGATTATGATGCTTTCTTTGAATGGGGGACGTAAAAAATTACAGTTTGAAATTAATCCTTCCAAAGAGAATCTTTATTATATCATGGTGGATTTGCTTTTGAGTTCCCTGCTTGCACTGGTGTATACGAACGATTTATTTACTGCGTATGTGTTTGTGGAGATTAATACAATATCTGCCTGCGGCCTGATTATGATTACAGAGAATGGGCATACGATTGAAGCGGCCGCGCGTTATATGATTATGAGTCTTTTGGGCTCTGGGCTTTTTTTGATTGGTATCTGCCTGCTTTATGATTTGACGGGGCATCTTTTAATGAGCAATATTAGAGTTGGAATTGATGCAATCGTTACTAACGGTACATATAAGGCGCCTTTATTGGTTACAATTGCGCTGATTGTCGTCGGGCTTGCGATTAAAAGCGCATTGTTTCCGTTCCATGCGTGGCTGCCGAATGCTTATGGATATTCGACGGTATCATCGGCGGCAATTTTATCGAGCCTTGTTTCAAAGGGATATATTTTTCTGCTGATTAAAATAATTTACCGTGTAATTGGATTTGACACGTTTCGGGACAGTAAAATTATTAACGTGCTGTTTGTGTTTGGCCTTGCGGGAATGATAATGGGTTCTTTGAGCGCAATCCGTGAAAATGATATTCGAAGAATGATTTCATTTTCTTCTGTGGCGCAGATTGGGTATATTTATATGGGATTTGGGCTTGGCACAACAGTTGGAATGATAGCGTCCATTTTTCATATTTTATCTCATGCAGCCACAAAATCGTTGTTGTTTGTGTCCGGTGCAGGTTTAACGGATGTATCAGGCGACCGCAAAGAGTTTATCGAGCTGACGGGAGCGGCATACCGCAATATATGCGCGGGGCTGGCCTTTACGGTCGGGTCTCTTGCAATGGTGGGAATTCCGGTGTTTTCCGGATTTGTCAGTAAATTGTTGTTTTCCCAGGCGGCAGTGCAAAACGCGCATAAGCTGCTGCCGACATTGATTGCATTAGCAATTAGTACAATTTTGAATACGATTTATTTTATGAAGACAGTGATTCGAATTTATACTCCGGTCAAGAGCAAATATACATCAGTATCTGTGAAAGAAAATCCACTGTATGTGATTACTCTGCTGTGTTTTGTTGTGTTGAATATTGTTCTTGGGATGTGGTCGCAGCCAATAACAGACTGGATTGCACAGGGATTATCTGTTTTTGCATAGGAGGAGAGAAAAATGGAGCAAATATTGCTTCTGCCGGTCGTGGTTCCAATTCTGGCAGGAATTGTATTACTTTTTAAAAAGGAATTTCAGCAAAGAAAAGCACTGCTGGTTTTTGTCGGGAGCGTTCTTGTGATTTGCGGGGGACTCGCATTTTATGGGATTTTTGCGATTGAGAATGGTGTGACGTTGTTTTACCTGACAAAAACGCTGCCCATCTATTTTAAACTAGATATGTTGGGGAAATTTTTTGCTTCTGTCGTAACGGTCGTATGGATTTTAGCAGGCTTTTTTTCCTTTGAATATATGAAACATGAGAAAAATGAAAAGCGTTATTTTGCATTTTATCTGATTGTATTTGGCGTGCTGCTGGGATTGGATTTTTCTGGTAATTTAATTACTATGTATTTGTTTTATGAGTTTATGACGCTGACTTCTATGCCGCTTGTGCTGCACAATCAGTCGCGGGAAGCAATTATGGCGGCGCTGAAATATTTGTTTTTTTCCTTTGCGGGCGCTTATATGGCATTGTTTGGCGTGTATTTTATTTACCGTTATGGTACGACGCTTACGTTTCAGGCCGGCGGCGTGATAGAGGCGTCTGTCTTACAGCAAAACAGTACGTTGTTCCTTGTAGTTACAATGCTAATGCTGGTTGGATTTGGTGTAAAAGCAGGGATGTTTCCGCTTCATGCCTGGCTGCCTTCTGCACATCCGGTTGCGCCTGGGCCGGCGTCTGCCGTGTTGTCCGGCATTATTGTAAAGGGCGGCGTGCTGGCAGTGATTCGGGTCGTTTATCAGTTAATCGGAGTAGAGTTTCTCCGTGGCAGCATTGTGCAGACGATATGGCTGGTTTTGACTCTGGTTACAGTTTTTATGGGATCAATGCTGGCATTTCGGGAACCTGTATTAAAGAAACGGCTTGCTTATTCGACGGTCAGCCAGCTTTCTTATATTTTATTTGGACTGGCAATTATGCAGCCGCAGGCATTGATGGGATCGCTTTTGCATGTGGCGGCGCATGCGTTTATTAAAACGGCATTGTTTTTAACTGCTTCTGCAATTATTTACCGTACAGGAGCGGTCCGCGTGGAAGATTTAAGGGGAATTGGAAAAGGTATGCCGGTAACTATCTGGTGTTATACGATTGTTTCGCTTGGATTAATCGGAATTCCTCCGGCAAGCGGATTTATTAGTAAATGGTATCTTGCAACGGGGGCTTTGCAGTCTGGGGTTTCTGTTTTTTCCTGGCTTGGACCTGTCGTGCTTTTGGTGAGCGCGCTCTTAACGGCGGGATATTTGCTGCCGATTACCATGCAGGGATTTTTTCCGGGTGAAGAATACGACTGGAAACGTTTTGTGGGGAAAGAACCTTCTTTACTGATGTTGGTTCCGCTTTTGATTTTAGCAGCTTTGACAATCGTAATCGGTATTTTGCCAAATACGCTGACAAATGTATTTGAAACATTTGCCGGACAAGTGATGTAAGGAGGGGAATCTATGAATGAGATATATTTATTTGTAGTAATACTGATTCCCTTTATTGGCGGAGGGCTTGCGGCGGCGCTTCCCTGGAAAAAAAGGACGCATATGCTGGTTTATCTGGAAGGCTTGGTGACGCTTACTTCTGTTTTGGTATGGATGCTGCTTTTGAACCGGCCGGATGGAGTCTTTACTCTTTTAAATTTTACGGGAAACCTGACGATTGCGTTTCGTTTAGATGGCCTGGGATGCGTGTTTGCCGGGCTGGTTTCTTTTTTGTGGCCGTTTGCCACATTGTATTCATTTGAATATATGACAAAAGAGAAACATGAGAAAGTGTTTTTTATGTTTTATACGATTACATACGGAGTAACGCTTGGGATTGCGCTTTCTGATAACTTCCTGACGATGTACTGTTTTTATGAATTGCTTACGCTTGTGACAGTGCCTCTTGTAATGCATACGCTTACAAGGGAAGCGATATTGGCAAGCAGGAAATATCTCTATTACTCCATTGGCGGCGCGGCGTTTTCATTTATTGGCATGATTTTTATTCTGGTTTATGGAAATACGTCCGAATTTATTTTGGGGGGCGTATTAAATCCGGAGGCGCTTGTCGGACGGGAAAATATTTTTCTGTTGATTTATGTGATGAGTTTTTTTGGATTTGGTGTAAAAGCGGCGATATGTCCGTTAAATTCATGGCTTCCGCAGGCTGGTGTGGCGCCTACGCCTGTGACTGCGCTGCTTCATGCGGTTGCAGTTGTAAAATCCGGCGCTTTTGCAATTATGCGCCTGACGTTTTATTGTTTTGGGACAGAATTTTTAAGGGGAACATGGGCGCAGTACCTTCTTATGGGAGTGGTGATGTTTACCATTGTGTACGGCTGCAGCATGGCGTTAAAAGAGACGCATTTAAAACGGCGTCTTGCGTATTCGACAATTAGTAATTTATCCTATATTTTATTTGGCGTTGTGATTATGACGCCGCTTGGATTAACGGCGGCGCTTTCTCATATGTTGTTTCATGCGTTTATGAAAATTGCTTCTTTTTTCTGCGCAGGGTCAATTATGCATCAGACGGAATGTCACTATATCTATCAGTTGGATGGCTTTGGAAGAAAGATGCCAAAAGTATTCGCTGTATTTACCATATCTTCTCTGGCGCTTATGGGTGTGCCTGGTTTATGTGGATTTATCAGCAAGTGGAATCTTGCGTCTGCAGCACTTGAAAGCCAGAATGTTTTTGCATATATCGGAGTGGGGGCGCTTTTGGTTTCGGCGCTTTTGACTGCAATGTATATGCTGAATATTGTAGTGCGGGCGTATTATCCGGCGGCGGATTTTGATTATAATAAGATAAAAAATGTCAAAGACCCAAATTGGATGATGATTCTGCCCTTGTTTGTTTTTGTGGCGGGCATTGTAATATTTGGACTACATTCCGCGCCGGTTATGGAGATTTTAACTGCGGTTGCAGCGGGGAGTTTTTAGGAGGTTTGGTTTATGGAAGGATTGTTTTTGGCGCTGCTTTTGGTTCCGGTAGTTTCTGCAATTGCGGTATATCTTGCGGATCGGAAAGCGGAAAGCGGTTCGGGAGGCTTGAAAACGTTAAGGGACATTCTGGCAGGAGGCGCTGGAATTTTAGAGTTTATTCTTATGTGTATCCTGGCATATTCCGGAATGGGGAGTTCTTTCTTTGTACCGGAATTCTGTGGAATGGGACTTCATTTTAGCATAGATGGGTTTCGCGGCGTATATGGTATTGTGGCGTCTTTTATGTGGATGATGACGCTGCTGTTTTCAAGGGAATATCTTTCGCATGAAAAAAACCAGGGCAGATATTATTTTTTCCAGCTTGTGACCCTTAGCGCAACGCTTGGCGTGTTTTTATCATCGGATTTATTTACAACATTTATTTTCTTTGAAATTATGTCGTTTACTTCTTATGTCTGGGTTGTGCAGGAGGAGACGAAAGGTGCGGTGAAAGCGGCGGAGACGTATCTTGGCGTAGCGGTCATTGGCGGTATGATTCTTTTGATGGGATTGTTTCTTTTACATGATTCGCTTGGAACGTTAGAGATGTCAGAACTGCTTTTGGCGGCGGCAGGATATGAGGATAAAAGTCTTTTATATGTTGCCGGAACATGTACGTTAGTGGGCTTTGGGGCAAAGGCAGGGGCTTTTCCGCTTCATATCTGGCTGCCCAAAGCACATCCGGTTGCACCGGCACCGGCGTCCGCCCTTTTATCTGGTATTTTGACAAAAGCGGGGATTTTTGGTGTGTTA
Organism: uncultured Lachnospiraceae bacterium; assembly: GCA_910586355.1. Classification (GTDB taxonomy): domain Bacteria; phylum Bacillota; class Clostridia; order Lachnospirales; family Lachnospiraceae; genus Roseburia_B. The sequence continues at coordinate 1,361 of CAJUHJ010000025.1, read as the reverse complement.
GCCGTAAGCTGCAATATTTTCTTATACGATAGTACCTGGGGAATTTTACTGTTTGTTTTAGGGCTTTGCACGATGTTTTTAGGAGCGCTTCTGGCGGTATTTTCCGTAGACTTCAAACGCACGCTTGCCTGCTCTTCCATGTCGCAGATTGGATTTATCCTGACTGGAATTGGTATGCAGGGAATTTTAGGAGAAGAGAATGGGCTTGCAGTTCGCGGAACTCTTTTGCATATGGTGAATCATTCATTGATTAAACTGGTTCTTTTTATGATTGCCGGAGTTGTAGTAATGAATATTCATCGGCTGGATTTGAATGAAATCAGGGGGTTCGGCCGGAAAAAAACGCTGTTGAAAGGCTGTTTTCTTGCCGGCGCATTCGGTATATCCGGTATTCCTTTGTTTAATGGGTATATCAGCAAAACGCTTTTACATGAAAGTATTGTGGAAGGCGCTTTGATGAATGCAGAATTGTCGGCATTTTTGAAAGTCTCGGAGTGGATTTTCTTATTCAGCGGCGGGATGACGCTTGCTTATATGACAAAACTTTATGTGGCGGTTTTTGTGGAAGAAAACAGCAGTAAAAAGGAACAGCGGCGGTTTGATTCTATGAAAAAATATATGAGCCCTATCAGCGCTTTTGCGATTGCTGCAAGCGCGGTGATTCTTCCGGTACTGGGATTTTTGCCGAATCTGGTAACGGATAAGATTGCGGATTTGGGACATGGATTTATGCACTTTGAGGGAGAGCTTCATGCAGTCCATTATTTTAATTTTCAAAATTTAAAGGGCGGCTGTATTTCGGTTGTAATTGGCGTTGGATTGTATCTGCTGATACGGAAGTTTTTGATGAAAGAGCAAAGCGGTGTGCGCGAATACCGTAATTGCTGGCCGAAGTGGCTGGATATAGAAGAGTTAATTTATCGCCCGGTACTGCTTACCATTATGCCGTTTCTGGCAAGGGTGGTATGCAGGATTTTAGACAGCTTGGTAGATGGGATTATTTTGTTTTTGCGGAAAACACTGTATCGTGACCGTAAGATTCCTCACGAATTGCCGGAAGGGTCTGAATTTACACATTTGCTGGGCGAGGCGCTGGATTTTATGAGGAATTTGAAACGCAGGATTTTACGGCAGCCTGTGCCGGAGCATGAGGTTTCTTATGAACATAAACTTGCAATGCAGAGGGAGAAATTTGTGGAGACGAATACTATTATTCAGAGGAGTCTCTCTTTTGGACTATTGTTGTTTTATGTTGGATTGGTGTTTACCCTGATTTATCTATTGTATCTTGGCAGAGGATGATAGTACACGGAAATCAATTTTCAAAAAGCTATCAATAAGATATAATGATGGCATGGATA
>CAJUHJ010000024.1 GCA_910586355.1 uncultured Lachnospiraceae bacterium | reverse complement strand
GTGTATATTAGTGACTAGAAAAATTACATAAATGAGAAAAGGAGCACTTTTATTATGAAAGAAAAGGTTATTTTAGCTTATTCTGGCGGTTTGGATACAACTGCTATCATTCCATGGTTAAAAGAAAATTATGATTATGATGTTATCTGCTGCTGTATTGACTGCGGGCAGGAAGAGGAATTGGACGGATTGGAAGAACGGGCAAAACTGTCTGGTGCAAGTAAATTATATATTGAAGATATTGTAGATGAATTTTGTGACGAATATGTAATTCCTTGCGTGCAGGCTGGAGCGGTTTATGAAAATAAATATTTGCTTGGAACTTCTATGGCGCGGCCTGGGATTGCCAAGCGTCTGGTGGAAGTAGCAAGAAAAGAAGGGGCTGTCGCTATCTGCCACGGAGCAACTGGAAAGGGAAATGACCAAATTCGATTTGAGCTTGGAATTAAGGCATTGGCTCCTGATTTAAAGATTATCGCAGCATGGAGAGATGATAAATGGAATATGGATTCTCGCGAATCAGAAATCGCTTATTGTAAAGCACATGGAATCGACCTTCCATTTTCAGCTGACAGCAGTTACAGCAGAGACAGGAATTTATGGCATATCAGCCATGAAGGGCTGGAACTGGAAGATCCGGCACAGGAACCAAATTATGACCATCTGCTTGTTTTGGGTGTTTCTCCAGAGAAAGCACCGGAAGAAGGAGAATATGTCACAATGACCTTTGAGCAGGGCGTTCCAAAATCGGTCAATGGCAAAGCAATGAAAGTTTCGGATATTATCCGTGAACTGAACCGTCTGGGCGGCAAACATGGAATTGGTATTGTCGATATTGTAGAAAACCGTGTCGTTGGAATGAAATCTCGCGGCGTATATGAGACTCCCGGCGGAACCATCCTTATGGAAGCGCAGCAGCAGCTGGAAGAGCTTGTATTGGATCGTGCCACAATGGATGTGAAAAAAGACATGGGAAATAAAATGGCCCAAATTGTATACGAAGGAAAATGGTTCACACCGCTGCGTGAGGCAGTATCAGCATTTGTAGAATCAACACAAAAATATGTCACCGGAGAAGTAAAATTCAAACTATATAAAGGCAATATTATTAAAGCTGGAACGACTTCTCCTTATTCTCTTTACAGTGAATCTCTTGCAAGTTTTACTACTGGAGATTTATATGACCATCACGATGCAGAAGGATTTATTACATTGTTTGGCCTTCCTTTAAAGGTTCGTGCAATGAAACTGGCTGAATTAGAAAATAAATAAGCATTACCGCAAAAGAATCTACCCCGGTTTAATGGGTAGATTCTTTTCTTTTTTTAGGCTTTGTCAATGTATAACTTTCTTCTATCATCCGTTTGATTTCTTCATCCGGCACCGTTTCATCCAATATGATAGAACTCCAATGTTCCTTATTCAAATGATATGCAGGCAGCACAGAAGCATACGCCGCCCTACGTACCTCCCTCCATTGTGGGTCAACTTTTACATTTATCCAAATATATCCCTCTTTTTCAAATATCCATGCAAAAATTTTCCGATTGCCTTTATGCCGAATCACCGTCCAATTGGGGTCGTGAAACGGTTCGTCTTTATATACATTCTGATAAGTAAGACAATGGCCGACTGCCTCTTTTCGTTCTTTCATCCCGCCGTCATTCCTTCCCCAAAAATAGACGCAAACCTAATACTCGCTTTTCTTATAATAGATTCTTCTCATTTTGATAATTCATATGAGATAAAACCATCATAGCGATTTTAAATGTCATCGCATCCTCAAATTTTCGAATATCCAGTCCTATAATTTTTTCCAGTCGTTCCAAACGATAGACCAATGTATTTCTATGTACGAAAAGCTGTCTGGCTGTTTCAGAAATATTCAGATTATTTTCAAAGAATTTCTGGATTGTTATCATATTTTCTTCTGAAAATACATCTGGTATTTCTTCACCAAATATTTCGCGGATAAACATTTCACATAAACTCATCGGAATCTGATAAATCAAACGGCCAATTCCAAGTCTGCTGTATGACAAAGTTTCTTTTTCCGCATAAAAAATCTTACCTACCTCAATCGCCATTTTGGCTTCCTGATATGATTTTGCAATATCCTGAAAATTTACAACACGATTGCCAAAACCTACACGTACGCGCACCATAGCCTCACCATGCAGATTATCGACCATCATACTTGCCACTTTATCCAACGCTTCTTCGTTTTGCAATTCTCCGACGTCTTTTACAACAATAATACTCTGCTCGTCGACTTCAATGACAAAATCCGTAGAAGAACCTCCAAACATACCTTTCACCAGTTCTACAATATAGGTATCTTTCCTGCCTTCTACCTCTATGACATATACGACACGTTCCACCTGCTCAACATGAAATTTCTTTGCCTGATTATACATATCCACAATTAACAAATTGCCCAATAATATATTCTGCATAAAATTATTCCGGTCAAACTGTCTGCGATATGCCTCCGCAAGATGACGAATCTGACATACTGCCAATTTTCCAACCATATAAGATTCTTCCGTAGAAGATTTTACAATTAATATATAAGTCACTTCACCATCAACCAGCACTTTAAAAAAATGAGAATCTGCAAGCGTCTGGCTCTCTGCCATAGAAACTGCAAAATCCATAACTGCCGATTCAAAATCTTCTCCATTGCGAAATGTTGCTGCTAATAGTTTTCCACTCTCATTATAAAGAGCCATTTCTACTCTGGCAATATCCTTAATTTCTTCTAACGCCATCTGAATTTTATGATTCGATACCAAAATGTCTCCTGCCTTTCCAATTATTCTTCCTTTTCGTGAAGACAAGTAATATAAAAAGGCCGGACGCCTGTGCGCCCAGCTTTTTTACTATTTACAATCCTCTAATTTGTAATCGTTTGCTCTGTCTCTTTATCAAATACATGAATCTTATCAGGAATTAAAGCCAATCTCACATGATCTCCCATGCGTGCTTTTGTTGAAGAAGATACTTTTGCACACATGCTGACGCCGGCAATATTAAAATATAAAATAACTTCGGAACCTAATAATTCGTATCCTACTACATCAGCTTCTATTACGCTTTCCTGGAATTCAATGAGCTCTCTCTGAGAATCTGCAATATCGTCTGGACGGATACCAAACAAAACGTTCTTTCCGTTATATCCGCCATCTTTTAATTTTTTAGATTTCTCCGGAGGCAAAACAACTTTAAATTTGTCAAATGACAACACAGCCTGCGTTCCCTCAAAAGAACATTTTGCGTCAATAAAATTCATCTGCGGAGAACCAATGAATCCGGCCACAAATAAATTATTCGGCTCATTGTACAATTTAATCGGAGAATCCACCTGCATGATAACACCGTCTTTTAAAACAACGATTCTCGTACCAAGCGTCATAGCCTCTGTCTGATCGTGCGTTACATAGATAATCGTAGCGCCTAACCTCTGATGCAGAGCAGAAATCTCAGCACGCATCTGAACTCTGAGCTTTGCGTCCAAGTTGGACAACGGCTCATCCATCAAAAAGACTTTTGGATTACGTACAATCGCACGTCCCATAGCAACACGCTGTCTTTGTCCACCGGACAATGCCTTTGGTTTACGATCTAATAATTTATCCAAATCCAAAATTTTAGCTGCTTCTTCTACTTTCTTTTTGATTTCATCTTTTGGAACTTTTCTAAGTTTTAATCCAAACGCCATATTGTCAAATACAGTCATATGAGGGTATAATGCGTAATTTTGGAATACCATTGCAATATCACGATCTTTTGGCTCAACGTCATTTACCACTCTTCCATCAATGGAAAATTCCCCAGAAGAAATATCTTCCAATCCTGCGATCATACGAAGCGTTGTAGACTTACCGCAGCCGGAAGGACCTACGAAAATAATAAATTCCTTATCTTCTACTTCCAAATTAAAGTCCTTTACAGCCTCAAATCCATTCGGATAAACTTTACAAATATGCTTTAATGATAAACTAGCCATTACTTAATCCTCCTAAATAAGTTTGTACTTCATTTCATCTTCTATTACTTTAACATTTATCTGCTGTTTTTACTATTCGAGAACTACACAAAAAATATAATAAATTCTTGTTGATTCAACGAACACCTTATGAAAAACATGATTATTTCATCATTTTGACGAAATAATCATGTTTTTTTGTACAAACTAACGAATTGTCAATCCTTATTTATCTTCCATCATCCAGACGCAGGTGTCTTGGTAAGCCATTTACCATAATACCTGTAAATTCACCCTGAATTAACGGCATTGCATATTTGATAAAATCTTCTGTTACACCATTGCCTTTTTCATTAATCCATTCTCTTGGAACCATTTTCTCAACATTCGCAATTTTATGAATATCATAAACACTTGTAGATGTGCGGTACGGATTGTCAGATACACGCTCGATAACCGGCATTTTACCTGTCTCGCCTTCATCTGCCGCTTTTACTGCTGCCGCGCCTGCCATAAATGCTTCGTTAATATCTGTCAAAGAAGCCATATGGGAAGCACATCTTTGCAGCGTGCTGAATTCGATTGCACGTGTCTTGCAGCCGATTTCACTTCCAACTAAGTTTGCAAGGTATGTTGCAGAACCTGCAAGCTGTTTATGTCCAAATGCATCCACATAATCAGAACCGCCGCCCATTTCACTGATATATGTGCCGTCCGCTGTACGGATACCTTCTGAAATTGCAACAAAGATTGTGCTCTTTTTCTTCATAAGTTCTTTGATTTCTGCAGTAAATTCTTTTGTATCAAATGGAACTTCCGGCAGATAAATCAAATCCACTCCTTCACAGTCCTCGCCTTTTGCAAGCGCTGCCGCGCCAGTCAGCCAGCCCGCATTACGTCCCATTATCTCAATAATCGTCACCATTGGCGTATTTGCAAATCCTCTGCCGTCGCAGATTACTTCTTTTACAGAAGAAGCGATATATTTTGCTGCGCTTCCAAAGCCCGGCGTATGGTCTGTAATTGGAAGGTCATTATCAATCGTCTTTGGAACACCCATAAATCTCTGGGATTTTCCATGTGCAGCAGCATAATCGGAAAGCTGTTTGATCGTATCCATAGAATCATTGCCTCCGATATACGTAAACACTTCAATCTCCAATTTATCTAAAATTGTGAAAATCTTTTCATAAAGTTCTTCATTTCCCTCAGAAGCCGGAAGTTTATAACGGCATGTACCAAGATAAGAAGCCGGCGTATGTTTTAAAATCTCAACGTCTAAATCACTCTTTAAGTACTCAGACAAATCTACATACTTTTCTGCCAATAATCCTTCGATTCCGTAACGCATACCATACACTTTACCTGCTCCACACGCAAGAGCAGTTTTATAAACTCCTGCCAAACTGGAATTGATAACAGCGGTTGGCCCGCCGGATTGTCCTACAATAACATTTCCTTTCATACAATTTCCTCCATTACTATTTTTTTACTCTAACATTTTTTATTATATCATAGCTTGTCCAAAAAAACCAGATATATATTCTTTTCAGCAAACAATTTTACCTTCCGAAAATTTCCCAAAAAATTTTTCTGGTTTTTATTGACAAATCCTTTATTTTCATGTATGATTAATTTTGCTGTTAGGCAAGAGCCCAGTTAGCTCAGTTGGTAGAGCAGAGGACTGAAAATCCTCGTGTCTCTGGTTCGATTCCGGAACTGGGCACTAGTTTCCAATTAATTTCATATTTTTTTGCGGGTGTAGTTCAATGGTAGAACACTAGCCTTCCAAGCTAGATACGTGGGTTCGATTCCCATCACCCGCTTATTTTTATGTCTAGATTTACAAAAAGACAGTCTTATTTTAAACATAATTTACCGACTCACTCTGCCATTCCCATCAGCAAAAGAATGTGTGCCCTCATATCTTGTATGTAATTCTGTTAATATGGAAATTAGTCCATTACTAACCTGAAATTATATTCTGCGATAAAATAAATACGCGTATTTAATATCCAAATAAATCCCATTCTATTATCTTTACTTGCTATTCATTATTCTGACAAGTGCCTCTACAATTTTTTCCAATATTTCGCTTTGCGCTGCAGTATGTTCTACCAAAAATTCCCATTTCCCATCGGAATTCCGGTAGAATTTAATATGTGTGCCCAGTAAAAAAAGCGCAGCAATCACAATTCCTGCCCCAGCAATAACAGGAACTGCGAAAGTTCCTGTATACTGTGCATTTTTTGCATAATTCTTAACCATTACTCCAGTTTTTGGATCTGATTCCATGACAACAAACACATTATCTACAAATCCCACAGGTAAAGACACTTCCGGGCTCACTTGATTTAGATATTGTTCATAAAATTTCTGAAACTCCATTGTCTGCCAGGCCATAGCCCACAGAGCGTTTTCTTTAGCTTGTTGAGTAAATTCATTTGATTGCGTCATTGTAATATACCTCCACTTGATCTAAGAGAACTGTTAAATCTTTTGGCATGCGGCTTTCCCAAAGTTTGCGTAGTTCCTTGCTTTCAGCGCTAGTCGCCCGATTTTGAATTCTAATGTAATCAATAAGGACATATGTTATCATGTCAGAATTCTCCCAAGACTGATATTGAATGAGTGCATTCATGAAAAAATCCGCCGCTCGGAAAAAATCATGTTGCTCCTCCGCAATCCTGCCCAACTGGTGGCATGACCGAGCAGCACTATACATATCCCTGCATTTGGAGAAAATCTCAAGAGCCTTCTTGTAATTTTCTTCTGCTTTTTCAAAATCCATCTGCTTTTGGGCCAGTATGCCTATTTGATGATATATTGTAGCTATTCCATGCATGTCCTTTCTTTGTTCATGGATATCAAGAGCACGGTTATATAAGTTTTCTGCCGTTTCAAAGTTATTCCGGTCGGCTGTCAGCATGCCAAGATGACAACAGATCCCAGCCTCAAGCTGTTCCTCTTTCAGACCCTTTGCATGTCCAAGCGCCAGTCTCCACCAATCTTCTGCTGTTTTAAAATCTTCTTGTTGATAAGCCAGCAAGCCCAGATTATTGTATAGGTCAATCATATGGTATTTGTCATCCTGTTTTTCAAAAACCGCAAGGACTTTCTTATACCAGCCTTCCGCTTCTTTGTAATTGCCTTGATCACAGGCAAGTGTACCTAAATTTTGAGCTGTGACAGCTGCATCGTACTCCAAGCAGTATTTTTTTTTGATTTTTAAGGCTTTCAAATACATGTCTTTCGCCTTTGGAAAATCACGCTGTCTCTGGGCAATGATACCCAATTGATGGTATGTGGCAGCGACCTTAACTTTATCTCCTAACTTTTCTTGGAGATTCAGAGAATTTCCATACCAGAATTCCGCCGCTTGAGAATTCCTCTGAATTTCAGCTAAATTACCCAGTTGATGACATATCCCGACCTGTTCATTTTCAAATCCATTAGCCACAGCAACTTTAAGGGCCTCTTGATAATGGTCTTCAGCGATTTTAAAATTGTTCTGCTCCTCAGCTAGCAACCCCAAGTGATGGTACGCAAGAGTGACCCCGAATGCATTTTCCTGTTTTTTAGATATCTCAAGCGATTTCTGACACCATGATTCAGCCTCATTGTAGTCCCGATACTCCCTGGCGATCAAGCCCAAATGATAATAGGCTCTGGCCATTTCTATAATATTATCGCAAATCTTTGCTTTTTCTACCGCTTCAAGAAACAATGGATACGCATCTGCGAACCGGCGCTGCTTCCAGAACAAACAGCCCATACTATGTGTAATTGTAAGCGCATCTTCATTCATCCCCAGCAGTTCGGATAACTGTTTTGCGTGATAGACATTTGCAAGATTATGTTTACAGTAATATTCTCCGATATATGATTCCTCATTTTCAAAGGCGACCGTAAAATCTTTCATCGTTTTCACAAAGCTACGCTGTAGCTGTTCCGGAGCTGAAGCATGATCCAAAAGATAGCTGCGCAGTGCGGGATGCATAAGAAATATATGTTCGTATATTTCAGTGCAGAAACCGGCATTCTCCAAAATGTGAAAGCATTCGGTAATGGCAGTTCCTTCCACGGATATTCCTGCGGCAGACAGCGTATTTTCCACATATTCTGTCATAATATAATGCTCAAACAATCCGATGACTTGCAAGATAGGCAGAAACCGTTCTAAAAGTTTCTTCCCAAAAACAGAAAAGGCTACCTGAAGACGTCTGGTACTTTCATCACCTTCCGCTCCTGCAAAAATAGTGTCCAGCTCCTGCAATAACTGTTCTGCACTTTTTTCGTTTAGCTGCAGCAAAATTGCCCGAACTGCCAGAGGGTTACCGCACAGTTTTTCCAGAAGGCCTCGATAGCATGGATCATTACGATTCAGATTCAGACCCAAGTCCCGCACAACAGCGTTGCAATATTCCCATAACTCTTCCCCGGCCAGCCCGCCTAGTCGGATACGGAAACAGGATTGGACTTGAAGCCATTTTTCTTGCGAGCTGCTGGTGATTAATATCTTTGTACGCCCACCGCGCAATTTTTTTAACAATGTTTCTAAAATTTTGAGATCCGCTTTCTTTAATTGTGAGTTATTTCCTATATGCTCATTGCCTGTAGCTGACTCGAAGTTGTCCCAAACAACCAGATATTGGTCGGCACGCATGGCATTAACCAGAAATGCCAATTTTTCATCCATTTTGCTGGCTACCATTTTGAAATCACAGAGCGCACTGATTAACGTGTCAATTATATACTCTGCTGAATAAATCTCCCGGAAATCGAACCAGAACACCTGTGCGCACAGACCTCCTGTATTCTGGAGCCACTGTAAGAATCCTTTTACCAATGTCGTCTTGCCAATGCCGATCTGACCGTGAATCAACAAGCCGGCCTGCGGCTGACGAAACACCGCCTGTTCCAGCCTTTGGATGCAGTCCCCTCTGCCAATAAATCCATAGTCGCCGATTTCCCGTACCTCATCCGGCAGATATTCATTCTTTTCCCCAGCATTTCTGCAAGGTGTAATCGTCGGCAGAATCTCTTCCTGAGCAGGCAGATTTTGATATAAAACAGGTACAAGCCAGTCCGGAAGCCTTTCTTTACCAATGACACAGGTTCGGTCGGGCTGGCGAAACATCTGGCAGCGGCCAGCCCGCACAGCCTCAGATATCTTTCCATTAGAAAACAGGCTTTCATAGAAAGCGGGAATAAATTCCCGTGCACCGCTTACATATAAGCTGTAACCCATAGCGACCACGCTGCGAATCCCAGCTTTTAACATTCCTGTGGCCACACTTGCAAAAGGATCCCGCGCATGTTCATCAATCATGCCGGATTGACAGGCATTCATTACCATGATTGGGATATTGTATTCCGCCAACAGTTGGGACAGGCGTGTTGTCTCAATAGGATCCGAATCCCCCTCATTGGTTTCAAAAACCAGCAGTCCCTCGGACGAAGCGTAATCAGTAATGAACGGCTCTAAAGAAAGCTCCCCATAGCCGCCATGTCCGTCAAAATGTACGATGTGGTAGTAGCCGGGATGATCGTGCAATGTTTTTCGCAGCTGATCAAAGGTTGGCGGACGCAAAACATCAATAGCAACAGGGATCTTGCTGCTGTCGCTATAATCTATCAAACTGCTCGCCAGTGTATGATACCCAACCTCCTGTCCGTCTTTGGGACGTGAAAGAATATAGAGGATATGTATAGCATCCTGTGCCAAGTTATCAGGCAATGGAATTGGATCGCCAACGGTACAAAGCTGACGGTCTATACAACAGCTCAATGCCAGATAACCATCCTCTTCGCTGTAGAGAGCTTCCCATGGCCAGGACATAATTTCAGGAGAATCACTGACGATTTTGAGCCGAAAATCCGCAAAGTTCTTCCTTTTGACCTCTTGGTACCAATCTCGCGCATATCCGGTAAACAGCATATCAAACACCGCTTTTCCCCACTCCTGTACCGTTTCCACGATATCTTTTGTCTTTTTCCGGTATGCGCCAAAAGGAGTCCGCAAATAATCTTCCATATACCAACGCAGTTCTGGCAGGAGCATGTCTGCAGGGCGATTAATTACCGGAAATGTCATAGGAGATGGTACCTGTATCGCAGTTGTGCGCTTCATATCTGTACTACGGACAACTTCAAACATTGGCAGGCTGTCCCGCCATCCACTGTGATAGATTTGTAGTTGCATGCTAATTCCTCCATTTCTGTTTTACAAAAGACATATTTATGATTCACGGGAAAAATTAACCAGAAACTGACCTACTAATTTGAAACTGGCGTTACAACTTATGCATAACGCGACCCTTCGACCGCAGCCAAAATAAACGTTAGTCAAACTTATCTACTATGTCATCTCTGATAGATGTCATTTTTTGTTATATTATACTATGCTTGTATCGTTTTCTCAATTATTTTTTACACTCTCTTAAACTCAAAAAAGTTTTACTTGGTATCTACCTTGTGGGATTTTGTATAATCATTCACATAATTTTCATAGGTACTGTATACTAATTCAGATTTCACACTTTCCAACCATTTCTCTGAAAATTTTCAAAGGACATCTTTTTTGCATCAGGGTCATATCCATACTTGATTTTAACTTCAATATCCATAGCATATTTTAATGTTTCCTTTTTTATCATATCCCAGACATATCACAACACAATAGACGATTCTGCCACTTTTATGTTCAATTCTTTTTACTGATGCCATATCATCAACATCCTTTCTCAATCTGTTTTTTATAACGGTAGAAGGTAGGTTTTGACAGTCCTAATTCTCTCATAAGTTTAAAGGATTTCTTTTTTCTTTCTTCTCAATCTCTGCTCGAGCCATACTTGCATATAATTCAATCATCATATTGTTTATGGTCTCCATCATCATACGAGCCATTGAATTTTCCATACTTGATAAAACAATCAAAGTTGTAGGTAATTCCAGAACCATAACACGGATATTGTGTTCTTTCTAGAATCTCAATTCTTGCAGGGCAGCTTCTCCACTTACTTTCTGTGTAATGTTACATTCAATAGATTTCACTGTACTATATATTCCAACTCCTAAAAGCTGCTTTAACTGTTTTTCACAATCACAATGTATCATTTCCAAACAGATAGAATCCATATTTTTCCCTTTGCTCTCATAATTTTTATAGTATATTTTCAAACAACAAAAAAGAGAAGCACACTTACCCTACTAGGTAAACTTTTGCTTCTCTAAGCACTGCAACTATCACAAAGTCAAACTAACAATTATCTGTCAACCATGAATCAATCCCCATATCCCAATCCCTAAAATCAATCCTAGGACGTCCTGTGAGACGGAAGAGGAATATCATGTGTATATATCTGAATCCCTTGAAAAAGCCTTTATTTTCAACCATTTCAGAGCTGCCGACGGGAATCGAACCCGTGACCTCCGCACTACCAATGCGACGCTCTACCGACTGAGCCACGGCAGCATTCTGTCTGTTTTCCCAACGCATATTATCGTACTATAACTTTTTCATCTTGTCAATATGGATTTTCATTTTCTTGCCTTTCATTCTTTGAATTGCATTGTCAATGGCTTTGGGTGATTTTCCCATTTTTTCCGCTATCTGCTGATAATTGAAGCCTTCTAACATATAATCAAGCACCTGCTTTTCCATTTTGGACAAATTCTTTGATACTTCCTCTAAACACTGTTTGACGCTTTCTTTGTCGATTAGCATATATTCTGGATTTTCATCTGCCCTTCCCATCAATATATCCGCCAAAGCCACACCGCCTCCCGTATCATCATACAACGAAATATATGAATTTAAAGGCGCATGTTTTTTTCTCCTAGAGGCTTCGACTGCCGTATACATCTGCCGTTCAATACACAGCTTCGCAAAATGATAAAAAGAAGTATCCTGATCTTCTTTGTAGTCCCGGATTGCCTTAAACAGGCCAATCATCCCCTCCTGAATCAAATCATCCGTATCTCCGCCGATTAAATACAGGGCGTTTGCACGTTTTCGCACCAAAGGTTTATATTTATCAAGGATATAATCCATAATTTCCTGTATTTCATATTTCCGAAGTTTTGAAATTAATTCCTCATCTGAATCGCCCATGTAATCTGCCATTCATACCTCCTTAGGCTGCCTATATCCCTCTCTGGCGCAATATTTCATACGATAAAATCCCTGCCGCCACAGATACATTTAACGAATCTATATCCCCTTTCATTGGAACTGCGGCAGAAAAATCACAATTTTCTTTTACCAGTTTGGAAACGCCTTCTCCTTCATTTCCAATTACCAGACCAATCGGCCCCTTGAAATCCAAATCGTACATTACCGTCCCAGACATATCTGCACAGACAAACCAAAGGCCTTCTTTTTTTAATTCTTTCATTACTGTATTCAAGTTTGTCACCTTCGCTACCGGCGTATAGCAAACTGCTCCTGCCGAAGCCTTGATTACCGTGCTTGTCAATCCAACCGCCCTTCGTTTTGGAATAATAATTCCATGTGCGCCAGCCAGATTTGCCGTACGGATAATTGCTCCCAGGTTGTGCGGGTCTTCTATATTATCCAACAGTAAAATAAACGGCGGCTCTCCTTTTTCTTTTGCTTTCTGCAAAATATCTTCTACTGATGAATACTCATACGCAGCCGCAACTGCGATAACGCCTTGATGCTTTTTTGTGTCAGAAATCTGGTCCAACCGCTCTTTTGAAACAAAATTGACAATTGTATCCTTTTTCTTTGCTTCTCGCAAAATCGTCTGTATCGGGCCGTCCTTGCTGCGTTCCAATACATAGAGCCTGTCTATTATCTTCCCGGAACGGAACGCTTCTAATACGGAATTCCTGCCTTCTATTTTTAATCCTTCTTCACTCATGCCTTAAATCCTTTCCTCTATCTCTAAAGCGCCCTGTTTTATCAGGAAAAGTATCCTTTCAAACTGGCCTGACAAGTATAAGTATCCAACCAACGCTTCTAAACCGGTTGCTTTGCGGTAATCTGACATTGTGGCGTTTTTAGCCATCGTTGGAGAATGGGCATTTCTGCCCCGGCGGTATATATCGTCCTCTTCCTGCGTCAGATAAGGCAGAAGTTTTTTTATCATCTTTGCCTGTGTCTGCGCTTTCACAATATGGCTTGTTTTCCGATGCATTACATTTACGTTTGTATTGCCTCTCCCAACGACAACCGTACGGACGACCAAATCAAAAACAGCGTCTCCAATATATGCAAGAGCCAGTGGCGAGTACGTCCGAATATCCACTTCTTTCAGATCAAATTGTTCTTGTATATATGAATTTATATCCGTTTCCATTGCACACCTTCTCTGGTATCTTTTAATAAAATCCCTTTTTCCTGTAAAATATCGCGTATTTCATCTGCTCTGGCAAAGTTTTTGGCTTTTCTTGCTTCCTGGCGTTCCTGAATCAGATTTTCAATTTCTTCATCCAAAATCTCTTCCTGTTTCTCAAGAATAATACCGAGTATATCGCACAAAGACTTTAATTGTCCATAAAAACTCTCCAAAAACGGCTTTGTATTATCTGAGGAAACATTCGTATTCATAAATTTTACCAATTCAAATACTGCTGAAATTGCATCGGCTGTATTAAAATCATCCTCCATAGCATCCTCAAATTTTTTAGTATAAACTTTTCCATCTTCTAATAAAGCCGCTTCACGCTCCGTAAGATCCGATTCTGCCGCCGATTTTATCAGATAATTCAAGTTTTCCGCTGCTGTGATAATTCTCTCCAGCCCGCTTTTGGCCGCTTCCATCAAATCTGCGCTAAAATTCAACGGACTTCTATAATGCGCGCTTAGCATAAAAAACCGCAGTATCTGAAGATCGTATTTTTCAGCCACTTCCCTGACAGTAAAGAAATTTCCCAAAGACTTTGACATTTTTCTATTATCAATATTTAAAAACGCATTGTGCATCCAGTATTTCGAAAACTGCACGCCGTTTGCCGCTTCACTCTGCGCAATTTCATTTTCATGATGGGGAAAAATCAAATCTTCTCCGCCTGCATGAATATCTATCTCATCTCCAAGATATTTTTTGGACATGACAGAACACTCAATATGCCAGCCCGGACGGCCTTCGCACCATGGAGATTCCCAATAAGGTTCTCCTTCTTTTTTGGGTTTCCAGAGCACAAAATCCAGCACATCTTCTTTCAACTCTCCGGAAACTTTAATATTCCTGTGGCCTGCCTGTAAATCGTCAATATTTTTATGGGAAAGTTTTCCATAGTCCCTAAATTTACGCGTCCTGTAATATACAGTCCCATCTAAGGCTGCGTAAGCATATCCCTTTTCAATCAGTGTTTCTATCATTTGAATCATACCGCCAATTTCCTGCGTAGCCAAAGGATGCGTTGTCGCCGGTTTTATATTCATGCCGTCCATATCCGTTTTACATTCAGCAATAAATCTCTCCGCCACTTCTTCCGCAGAAATTTGTTCTTCTATCGCCTTTTGAATAATTTTATCATCCACATCTGTAAAATTAGAGACAAAATTCACATCATATCCTTTATATTCCATATAGCGCCTTACTGTGTCAAATACAATCATCGGTCTTGCATTGCCAATATGGATAAAATTGTATACCGTAGGACCGCATACATACATTTTTACTTTGTTTTCCTCTAAAGGTATAAATTCTTCTTTTTTTCGAGTCATTGTATTAAAAATTTTCATCTTTACCTGGTATCCTTTCCTTTTTACTTACGACGTCTTTGACGGTTTCATACTCTTTTGCAGCGCTTTCAGCTGTGCCTCCAAATCAATAATCTTATTACACAATGCAGAATTCTCTCGCTTTAGCGCAATCAAATCTTCTTTTACCGGATCCGGCAAATTGACCTGGTCCATATCGCTTCTTGGGACTTTTTGGTTGTCCCTTTTTACAATTCTTCCAGGCACGCCCACTACCGTACAGTTTGGCGGCACTTCTTCCAATACGACGCTCCCCGCCCCGATTTTAGAATTTTCTCCAATGGTAAACGAACCAAGAATTTTTGCGCCTGCACTTACCATCACATTATCACAAAGCGTCGGATGGCGCTTTCCCGTCTCTTTTCCGGTTCCGCCCAGCGTCACTCCCTGATATAATGTCACATTATCCCCAATAATTGTAGTCTCTCCAATAATCACTCCGCTGCCATGATCTATAAAAAAACCCTTTCCAATTTCCGCTCCCGGATGTATCTCAATCCCTGTTTTTCTTGCTGCCCGCTGAGAAATGTACCTTGCACGAAAAAAATGCCCTCTCTGATACAGTTTATGCGCTCTGCGGTAGCTCAGCATGACCCGAAATGTCGGGTATAAAATCACTTCAATTGGAGACTTAATCGCAGGATCCCGTTCTTGTACCACTTGAATCTCTTCTTTAATAAACTTCATCAATCCCATGATACCATTCCTTTTTTACAGCACATCCGAAACCAAACACATCTATACACAAAACAATCTGTCCATAAAAAGAATTGTGATAAAAAAACTTCGTCTCAAACCCAGAGACGAAGTTCGCGTCAGTTCCGGCTGCTCTATTCACCTTTCTAATCTACTTTAGTGTATGCAGAAAAGTGAATTTTGTCAACCTGATTATTTATAATTTGCCACATTACCTATCTCCACCTTTTCAAATGGAACCCATACATATAATCCGTCTTCGGAAACGCCCTCCATAGAATCTAACGACTCTTTTCTTGCCATTCGGATTCCTGCTTTTACTGCCGCTTCTCCCTGTCCCTTTCCAGACTGATAAACTGTAAATGCCATTTCTCCGCTTTCAATCGCCGCACATCCATCTGCTGTTGCATCTATGCCAAGGACTGGAACTTCACCCAAATCCATCCCAGCAGCTTTACATGCTTCCATGGCGCCCATAGCCATCGAATCATTTTGGCAGACAATACAATCAATGGGCGCGTTCGTCTTAAATAAAATTTCCATCATAGAACGAGCCGTTTCCTGATCCCAGTTTGCAAAATCATCAAAAACATAATGGATCTTCTTCCCACTCTCCAGCAATGTTTTCTTCAATCCATTTATTCTTCCAATTGTTGCAGAATGTCCTTTTTCCCCTTCCAGTACAGCTATATTGATTTCACTTTTTCCTGAAAAATGTTCCAAAACATATTCAGCCTGAAATTGTCCGGCTACCTTTTCGTCAGAACCCACATAAATATATTTGCCCTTTTCCAAATGTTTTTCAGGCGGACAACTGTTAATAAAAACAATCGGAATATCTTCTGCGCTTGCCTTTAATTCAACTGTCGTTTCAATATTAACCGGAATACAAAGTATCACATCATACTCGTCCTTAACGGCTTGTTTGATAAAAGCTACTTGATTTTCAATGAGTCCTTCCGCATCTATCACTTCAATCTGCGCGCCTTCCTGCTCCGCCTGGCTCTTCGCCGCATCTACAAGTGTCTGCCGAAAAGAATCCATTTGATTTACAATTAAAAGTATCTTTTCGCCTCCGGCGCTCCCAGTGGCGCCATTCTTAGAACATCCGCAAACAGATAATATCAGAATAACTGCTGCAAACCACAGACCCAATCTCTTTTTCATGTTTCACTGCCTCCTTTCTCAATCTTGAACCTATCCATCTGTTCTGACAGATTTTCAGCAGACAATGTAAGTTGTTTTGCTTCATTTGCAACGGTCCGGCTGTTTTTAGTAATATTTTCCGCCTGCACCACCATATTTTCTGCAGTTGCCAAAATTTCTTCTGAACTTGCCGCCTGCTCCTCAGAGATCGCCGCTGCATTGGTTGCCACTTCATCTACTTTTTCCACCTTTTCAATCATCTGTCCTACAAGCTGATTGACTAAATCAATATTATTAAAAATAATATCAAATGTATGTAAAGCATTTTCGACCATCTGGCTGCTGCTGCTAATATTATCCGCGCTTACATCCGCCTGAGCAACGGCTTCTTTTACCAGCGTATTCACCTCATGGATTAACGCGTCAATACTGCGCACAGAATCGGAACTGGTATTTGCAAGCTGTCCTATTTCGGAGGCTACAACCGCAAACCCTCTTCCTGCTTCGCCCGCTCTTGCCGCTTCAATAGAAGCATTTAAAGAAAGCAGATTAGTCTGGCTTGCAATATTCCCAATCAGACTTGTAATATTTGTAATCTCCTCAGACGCATGACCTACGTTGTCGATTGCCTGTTTCAATTTTAATACCGACTCATTAATGAGCTGCATCGCAGAGCCTACATTCTGCAAATCTGCCTTTCCCTGATGGGAAACCTCCACTGTCTCGTCTACTTTGTTTTCTACCTTCTCTCCGTCTGCTTTCGTTTCTGCTACTACCATTGCAAGAGTAGTCGCATTTTCTGCAATTTCGTTGACGGAAAGAGAAAGCTGCTCTACCGTATGGCTCAACTCTTTCATGGATTGACTCTGCGTCTGAGAAGCATAATACATTTCTCCGGAAACATCGTTACTGCTGTTTGCCTGGGCATGAAGCTGATCGGAAACGCCGCGGATAGACAAGATCATACTGCGCATAGACGAGACAAACTGCTCGACGCCACGACTCATTTTGCCAATTTCATCTCTTTGTTTTACGGATACTTCCACAGTAAAGTCACCTTCCGTCATGGAAGTAATGACATTCGTCAATGTTTTCACCGGCCTAATCACAAGCCAGACTACGCGTTCAAGCAATACTGCAATCAAAAGAATAGAAATCAACCCTACAATAACCATCACTGTCCGAATATAGTTCAAATCAGAATAAATAACAGAAGACGGAACATACGATACCAATATCCAATCAGTTCCTGAAACTGAAATAAAAGCAGTCATTTTTTTCTCAATTTCTACTGTTTCAAACTCTTCCCGTTCAATCTTTCGTCCAACTTCCTGTAAAAAAGAATCCGAACAGCTGCTTAATTTTTCAGAAATCAAAGAACTGTCGCGATGTGCAAGAACAGTATGATCCTTCCCATTCACCAAAAACGCCTGGGCATTTTCCATCTCTACAAAACTGTTGACAATAATACTAATTCGTTCTATTTTCAAATCTGCAGAAATGACCTTAACAGTATCCGAACCATCATTTAAAAGTCCTGACGCACTGATTACCGCCTCTCCATCCGAATTCATATAAGAATTGGTAAATCCCATATTAACTCTTGTAAGCCCTTCCTGATACCAGACTAAAGACGTTGGGTCTGTTTCCTGCCTGTCTGAGTCCTTCGCCTTTATCAGCCTGCCGCTGGCATCTGCAATATATATTCCGTCTGAAAAATTTGTATTATATCCATAATACTGATTTAGTATATCTTCCAGTTCTTCATCTGAAGGTTTTACTCCTTCAATTGTTCGCTTCACAATTTGAAAAGCTGCTAAGTTTTCATCCAGCCATGCTTCAATTTCATTTGCCTGGCTTTGAATGGAAGACGTCAAAAGATTCCGAGAATATTCTGTCAGTACATTTCTGGAAATAAAATAAACGATACCTATCAACAATACTACCATTACAATCACAACCGGCAAAATGATACCCAGTAATTTCGTTTTCATAGAAATCATTCTTTTTTTCTTTTTCTGACTCATAGTTATCCTTCCTATTCTATAATTATTTATCCTCCTTTCTATTATAAAATCCAAGCTTCAATTTGTCAACACATTCCACAAAATTACGCTTCTTCTCCTTTATTTTTTATGCAATTTTCACAACATCCTCTTGCCTCATTTGAAATTGCCGTACTGTTCTCATAAAATCTGCCCAGCATACAAATTGCCTGGGCAGAAATACCTTCTTGTGACCCGGTAAATCCCAGTCCTTCCTCTGTCGTAGCCTTAATATTTACCTGATTTTTCAATATTTTTAGAGTATCTGCAATATTTTGTTCCATCTGAACGATATATGGCCGCAGTTTGGGTTTTTGCGCAATCACTGTTGCATCTATATTTTCAATAAAAAATCCTTCCTGCTCCAAAAGGTTTCTGACATGGGACAAAAGCTTCATGCTTGAAATTCCTTTATAGGCCTCGTCTGTATCCGGAAAGTACTGTCCAATATCACCTAATGCCGCCGCCCCAAGCAGCGCGTCCATAATTGCATGTACCAATACATCTGCGTCTGAATGTCCAAGCAGCCCCAATGTATGCGGAATTTCCACACCTCCCAAAATTAACGCTCTATCCTTTATCAATTTGTGCACATCATATCCTAATCCTACACGCATATCCATTCTCCTATCTTTTTTGATAAAATAAGTTTAACAGCTGATAAACTCTTATTTTTTACAACAAAAGGTTATCCAAAATTATATAAAAAAAACAGGAACATGCTGTCAGTTCTCTACGGACAGTAGTTCCTAATTTATTACAAGAGCAGGTAATGGGAATCGAACCCACCTCCTCAGCTTGGGAAGCTGATATTCTACCGATGAACTATACCTGCGCAACATTCATTCTAGCACAAAAAAAATCATTCTGCAATACTTTTTACATGAAAATTCAAAAAATTAAAATTTATATATATCTGCCCACATCATTTTGTTTGATCACTTTTTTTCCTAATAACGTGATTGCCTGGCTTAGACATTTATTCACGCATCGGTAACACATTGTACATTTATCTCCTGAAAGGGCGGTTCCCAAAGAGGCCCGCTAAGTGACAGACAATTCCCAGCCCGTCTTGCGGCGGTTTTCCATTCTTCATATTGCATACAGATTGACATATTTTTCCTCTATTTCCATTACCATTTTTTTATTTTCTTTGAAACTGTATTTCAGTATTCTCTCATCACAAATACGATCCGGCATTTTCAAATGCAGCCCGCCCACAACAACGGTGCCGTACTTCTTTCACAGCCGCGCTAATATCCCTGCGCCGTCGCCGCTGAAAAGTCCCATTGTGGCGATTATAAAAACACGTTTCCCTTTCCAAACAGACCGGATTAAAACAATATAATCCCGCAGTATTTTAGGAATATTGCTATATTGCACCGGATAACCTGTCACGATTTTATCATCATTTTTAATGTTTTCCAAGACTTCCTTATCTTCAACCGAAAATGAATTTTTACTGCATCCATATTCTTCTACGAATTTATCAACACAAAACTTAGTGTTCCCGGTTCCGCTAAAATAGATTCCCGTCATTGTATACCTCCAACTCCCGATTGTGATTTGATGATTTTTAATGGAAACAAAAACACATAAATTTGTCACTTATAGATTGGGTTTGCAGGACGAAACAAAGAAACTGCTTTTTTTGTATGAAAATACCAAAAACTATGTTACAATAAGAACTATCACAGAAAAAGGAGGTCTATTATGGCTCAAAACCCAATTGTAACATTTGAAATGGAAAACGGCAGCACAATAAAAGCGGAACTATACCCAGAAACCGCCCCAAATACAGTCAATAATTTTATCAGCCTGGTCCGGGACGGTTTTTATAACGGTTTGATATTCCATCGCGTAATAAGCGGTTTTATGATTCAGGGCGGCGACCCCGAAGGAAGCGGAATGGGCGGCCCCGGTTACAGTATTAAAGGTGAATTTTCACAGAATGGTTTTGAAAATCCACTAAAACATTCTGCCGGTGTCTTATCTATGGCAAGATCTATGATGCCGGATTCTGCCGGAAGCCAGTTTTTTATTATGCACAAAGATTCCCCTCATTTGGACGGCGCTTATGCTGCATTTGGAAAAGTGACGGAGGGTATGGATACAGTAAACAATATTGCAGAAACAGAAACGGATAATTCCGACAGGCCGCTTAAAAACCAGGTAATGAAAACGGTTACTGTGGAAACATTTGGAACTGAGTATCCAGATCCTGAAAAACTCTGATAAGCCAAAAATCCAGCCCGGTTAAATCATCAACGGACTGGATTTTTAATTTTTTATTAATCTGTTTCTACACCAAAATTTGCGCACAGTGCCGCAAGCCCTCCCTGATAGCCGCTGCCAATTGCATTGAATTTCCATTCACTTCCATTTTTATATAATTCTCCAAAGACTGCTGCCGTCTCAATTGAAAAATCTTCGCCCAAATCATACCGAAGCATCTCTTCGCCCGTCAGCTCATTGTAAATACGGATAAACGCATTATTGACCTGCCCGAAATTCTGGCGTCTCTGTTCCGCTTCATATATTGTAACGGTAAATGCAATTTTTTCGATATTGGCGGGAACTTTACTAAGGTCAATTTTAATCTGTTCGTCATCGCCATCTCCGGCCCCTGTCAGATTATCGCCCAAATGCACCACGCTTCCTGATGTATGTTCTAAATTCCCATAAAATACAAAATCCTCAGATTTTGATACTTTTCCAGTGCCCGTCAGTAAAAATGCAGCTGCGTCCAAATCAAAATCTCCGCCCGTATCAAATTGGTTGACATCCCATCCAAGACCGACAACAACTTTTGTCAAACCGGGATTTCCTTTTGTAAGACTTACTTTCTGTCCTTTTTGCAAACTAATCGGCATATTCGTATCCTCCTTTATAAGTCAGAATTTCTATTCATCCTATCTTAATTTCTACTATCCGATTATAGCATTTCTGCCCAGTGCAATCAAGACGGAATTATTGCCCCTTCCATTTTGCCAGAAAAAGTTCCATGCTCTCTTTTAAAGTGATTGGCGGGAGGGATATCTACAACCCAAAATCCAAACTGCGGATAATCTCTTTTAATGTATCAGAAGATTTACGCAGTTTCACCTGTTCTTCCTCGTTCAAAGGAATCGGCACCTGTGTTTCTACACCATGTTTTCCGACCACTGCCGGCATACTCAAAACTACGTCCTCAATTCCATATGCTCCGTACATCATAGATGAAACCGGAAGAATGGATTTTTCGTCCCGGATAATTACTTCACAAATCCGTTTTACAGCCATTGCAATTCCGTAATACGTCGCTTTCTTTTTCTGAATAATATCATAGGCGCTGTTTTTTACTTTTTCCGCTATTTGCTGTGAGTTTTCCTCATGTGCGTAATGTCCCCGCATTTCACAAAATTCGCTGACGGCAATTCCGGATACATTGGCGCTGCTAAACGCTGCAATTTCACTGTCTCCATGTTCGCCTATAATAAACGCATGCACACTACGGCTGTCAACTAAAAGATGCTGTCCCAATTCATATTTGAGCCTTGCCGTATCAAGCACCGTACCGGAACCTATCACGCGATTTTCCGTAAAACCGGAAAGCTTCAACGCTGTATATGTTAAAATGTCCACCGGATTCGATACAACCAATAAGATTCCCTGGCAATTTCTCTTTGCAATTTCCGGAATAATACTTTTAAATATTCCAACGTTCTTATGCACCAAATCAAGCCTTGTCTCACCAGGCTTTTGATTTGCGCCTGCGGTAATAATAATAATGGCTGCATCTACAATATCGTCGTAATCTCCGGCATAAATTTTCATCTGCCTTGCAAACGGAATCCCATGGGCGATATCTAAAGCTTCCCCCTCTGCCCGCTCTTTATCAGCATCAATCAATACCATTTCCGAAAACAATCCGCTCTGCATTAAGGCAAACGCAGACGATGAGCCCACAAACCCGCAGCCAATCATAGCCACTTTTCTTACATTAACGCTGCTTTGTTCTTTATTTTGTTCCATATCAATTACCCCTTTCTTTGTTACCGGACGACACGTCCGGAAGCATCCCCTTTTGCAAGTTTTATCACCTCATCCACTGACACCTGATTAAAATCACCCTCAATCGAATGTTTCAGACAACTTGCCGCAACTGCAAATTCAATTGTATCCTGCGGCTGATAATCATTCAAACAAGCATAAATCAAACCGCCGCCAAAGGAATCGCCGCCGCCGACACGGTCTACAATATGAATCGGATATTCCCTGCTAAAATAACACGAACCGTCTTGATAAAGCATTGCCGCCCAATTATTATCATTTGCAGAAATCGAAGTCCTAAGCGTAACCGCTACCTTCTGGAACCCAAACCGCTCCGTCAGTTTCTTTGCCACTTCCCGATACCCTTCTTTATTTAGTTCTCCAGCCGTCACTTCCGTACCTTCGGATTTTATACCAAATACATCATATGCGTCCTCTTCATTGGAAATACAAACGTCTACATACCGGCACAATTCTCCCATAACCTGGTTTGCCTGTTCCTTTGACCATAATTTATTTCTGTAATTTAAATCACAGCTGATTGTAACGCCCTTTTCTTTTGCTGCTTTACATGCTTTTAAACAAATATCGGCAAGGTTTTTTGAAATCGCAGGCGTAATTCCGGTAAAATGAAACCAGTCCGCGCCTTCAAAAATACGCTCCCAATCAAAATCTCCCTCTTTGGCCTCTGCAATTGACGAACCGGCGCGGTCATAAATCACTTTCGAAGCACGCTGGCTGGCGCCTTTTTCCAAAAAATAAATCCCCAGACGCTCTCCTCCCCGAACAATATTCGAAGTATCCACACCAAACTGACGCAGGGCGTTTACTGCGGACTGTCCAATTTCATGTCCCGGAAGTTTTGTCACAAATCCTGCGTCCATGCCGTAATTCGCCAAAGACACTGCAACATTTGCCTCCCCTCCTCCATACGACGCTAAAAAAGAATCCGCCTGAACGATACGGTAATATCCTTTTGGCGCAAGCCTTAACATAATCTCACCAAATGTAATAATCTTTTTTGCCATTAATCTCAATCCTCCTGTTTATTCAGCACAAGATGCACCGCAAATCCACCTATTTCATTTGCAAAACAAATTGATTTTAAAGTACCGTCTTTTTGGTATTCTTTACTGGATTCTTCGAACCGGATTCCCTGTTTTTCCAAATGATATACTGCGCGTTCCAGATAATTTGCGCCGACTGTAACGACTCCATGCGTCCCTTTTCCATGATATTTGATAAAATCAATACCCAGCTGCGCAAACACTAAAAAACTATCTGTGCTTTCTAATTCCGAATTGATTTCAATGTGTTTCAGTGTGTATCCAAGCATAGAAGAAACTGTGGCTTTTGTCAAGAGCGTGATTCCTTTCCAGTCTTTTTCCTTTATCATCGCCCCATTTACCATAAAACTTCCGCCGCAGGCAATCACCTTTTTAAAATCCAGATATTCGTTTAGATTTCCAGCAGAAATTCCACCTGTCGGCATAAATTTTATCGCAGGATACGGAGCAGCCATTGCCTTAATCGCCAAAAGGCCCCCATTCGCTTCCGCGGGAAAAAATTTTACCGCGCTAAGCCCAAGCTCCATTGCACACTCAATATCACTTGGTGTAGCGCAGCCCGGCAGAACTGGAATATTATGCTCCGTACACCACGCCACAACTTTCGGATTTAATCCGGGACTTACAATAAATTTCGCTCCGGCTTCCACTGCGCGCTGAGCCTGCGTTGTATCCAAAACAGTTCCCGCCCCTACAATCATTTCCGGAAACTTTTCCGACATAATCCGAATAGACTCTTCCGCCGCTTCGGTACGGAACGTCACCTCTGCACAAGAAATTCCACCGCTAATCAGCGCCTTTGCCAACGGCTCTGCATCTTGCGCATCTTCCAATGCAATCACTGGAACAATGCCAATTTTCGATAACTCCTCTATCACCTTGTCCATATTTTTCTTTCTTCTCCTTTTTCAAATTCCTATACTTAGAATTACACAAAAAAGGAAAAATATGCAATGGAATATCCGTCCAAAAAGCTTTTTTCTTCTGCCCGAAAAAAAGACAGCTGCAAAACTGCAGCCGCCCTCTCGTTACTCTTTCCCTATATGGTATTTTCCAAGAAATTCTCTTGTCCGTTTATTATCCGAAGCAAACAACTCTTCCGGCGTTGTTTCTTCTACTATCGTACCTTGATCCATAAAAATCATCCGGTCTGACACATCTTTTGCAAAATACATTTCGTGTGTGACAATTACCATTGTCATTTTTTCTTTTGCAAGTTCTGTAATTACTTTTAAAATTTCTCCCGTAAGCTCCGGGTCAAGCGCCGACGTCGGTTCGTCAAAAAATAAAATCTTAGGCTTCATCGCTAATGCCCTTGCAATTGATACTCTTTGCTGCTGCCCGCCGGAAAGCTGGCAGGGATAATAATCTGCGCGATCGCTTAACCCCATTTTTTGCAGAAGTTTCAAAGCTTCCTTTTTGACTTCTTCTTTGTCTCGTTTCTGCACATGAACCGGCGCGTCCATAATATTTTTCAGTACGGAATAATGTGGGAACAAATTAAAATTCTGAAACACAAGCCCAAACTGACGCTCAATTTTTTTAAGCGCCGCACCGAAAGCATACACAGAACGGCCGGATTCACTTTTTGCGGCTGCTTCACCAAGATAATATAAATTACCGTCGTCCATTGTTTCTAAAAGCGTAGCGCAGCGCAGCAACGTAGATTTTCCAGAACCAGACGGTCCGATAATCGAGACTACTTCGCCTTCTTTCACAGATAAGCTGATATTTTTTAAAACCACATTTTGATTAAAACTTTTTTTCACATGATTCATTTCAAGCAAATTCATTTCAGCAGCCCCCTATCTATAATAACTCAATTTCTTTTCCCACAATTCCATCAAAGCAGCGACAATAAAATTAAATACATAATAAAAAATTCCTGCCGCCACCAAAGGAATCATGCTTTTTTGAGAAGCTGCAATCGCCTTTGCCGTCGTAAACATTTCAACATAGGCAATGGAAAAAGCCAGAGACGTATCTTTTACAAGCGTAATGACTTCATTCGTCACAGATGGAAGTATCCGCTTAATCACCTGTGGAAAAATGATTTTAAAAAATGTCTGTACTTTTGTATATCCCAGTACTTTTGCCGCTTCATACTGTCCCTTCGGCATAGATTCAATCCCGCCGCGGTAAATTTCTGCAAAATATGCTGCATAATTGATTGCAAAAGCAATAATCACTGCATATGCACGATAGGAAGATGAAATATTAACCCGGAATATGTAATACGGCCCGAAATAAACCACCAAAAGCTGCAGCATTAACGGAGTCCCCCGCATAATTGATATATATATTTTTGCAATACCCCGAAGCAGCATATTCTTTGACATTCTTCCAAATGCAATCAAAAGACCTAACGGCAGAGAAAACAGCAGTGTGAAAATAAAAATCTGAATTGTAATTAACATTCCGCTAAAAAGCTGCTGCATCATAACCTGTACACTCATCGTTTCATCCGTCTCCGTTTCCGATTTTTCTTATTTTAAAGTGCAAACATCATAACCAAAATATTTTTCAGAAATAGTTGCGAATGTTCCATCCTCTACCATTTCCATTAATGTATCCTGCACCTCGTCGCGCAGTGTTTCATTGCCTTTTAAAAATCCAACGGCATACTGTTCAGAAGAAATCACTTCATCTAAAATAACATAATCCTCTTCTTTTCCTTCCAGCTGGAAGTTTGCCACGCCAATATCAATCGCAATCGCATCTACTGCCCCGGATTCCAAATCCATAAAAGCGGTATTATATTCCGCAACCTGTAAAAACTGTCCAAAAGATGCTAAAAGCTCCGTATGATCTTCATCTTCTAATGCCGACTGCGCAGAGGATTCTTTTTGTACCTCAACGATTTTTCCAGATAAATCTGCTAATGCTTCTATGCCCGAATCTTTTTTCGTAATGACTACCTGTGTATTATCCATATAAGAATCGCTCCATGTATACGCGTCTTCCCGTCCGTTCATGGTGAATCCATTCCAAATACAGTCAATCGTGCCGGACTCTAACTCGAAATCTTTTGCATCCCAGTCAATTGGCTGAAGTACAATTTCTTTGCCCATACGTTTTGCACATTCTGTCGCCATCTCAATATCAAATCCTGTAAACTCTCCGTCGTCTCCCACATAACCAAACGGCGGAAAATCCTGGTCAAAACCTACGGTAAATGTATCGCCGCCATTCTCTTTTCCCTCATTTGCCGTCTCAGTCCCATTGTCAGCGGCAGAATCTTCTGCTTTTGGAGCGCCGCAGGCCGCAAGCGACAAAGTCATTCCAGCAAGTAAAGCTGTTGCAATTAATTTCTTCATAAATACTTCCTCCTCTTCTATGATAACATAGTATCACTTTACCACGATAAATTACTTTAATAGGCTAACATAGGAAGCAGATGCTGTCAAGGGAAAAGAATTCAAAACTGCCTCTGTATCATACAGACAAAGGCAGAACCAATAAAATCGGATCTGCCCATTTTCAACTATTCACATTTTTTTATTGCGTTTTTAGGAATTTACAATAGAAACTTAAAACAGTCTCGCACTTTTCCATCTATTTACGCCTTCTTCTGGCTCTGCCAATTTATAGTTCTGTTTTTAACGCCTCAATTAATTTATTATTATCTTCTGCATTTCTAATAGCAATTCTGATATACTGTCCTTTCTGAATCAATTTCTCAGATAAATCTTTCACAATCAAATTGTGATTTAGAAAAAGCCTTTTCGTAAGTTGCCCTGCACTCATACCATTAACAATCTCAACCATAATATAATTAGCCTGAGATGAAATCGCCCAAATTCCAGATATTTTTGAAATTTCTTCCTGATATCTATTTCTTTCAGCACGAAACTTCACAAGCTCTAATTCGTACTCTTTTTGATACTTTTCTGCAATCTGCATATAAAATTCAGCAAAAGAATTTATATTCCAAATAGCAACATCTTTTTTAAGCTCTGAAATCATCTTGACGTCTCCCGACGCCAATACTCCTAGTCTAAGCCCTGGAACCCCATAAGATTTAGAAATGCTTTTCACAATAAACAAATGTCGGTTTTTCTCTAAATTTTCAATATAATTTCCAGTTGGATTATCGGGATTGACAACAACCAGATTACGAATATCTTTATCCTCAAAAAATTTTATGAAATCATCTGCAGAATAGCTGAAATCTCTATTATTTGTTTCAAAATAAAAGGAATCTTCCATAGCATATCTATTTGGATACTCTTCAAACGTAAGTATTATGGGTCAAAAAAGTGGTCAGAGAAAAAGCGGAAGCTTGTTTCGCAGATTACCCAAATCCGCGAAATTTTCTTATTTCTAAAATTTCTCAATGATGATACTCATATTCAACAGAAGCCTTATCCGTTTCAAAATCAAACACGGTACGCCCTGCTTTCCGAAACCGGTATCTTGCACGGCAGGCGGCGCTTTCATGGATTGACCTTGCCATATCTCCATTTACAGGCGCCTTTAAAGGTTTTTTCGCCTTTTCCAGAAGACAGACTTCCAATTCCATATCTCCCTGGACAATCTGCACCACTCCTCCTAAAACCCGCACTGCCTTCGCGCCCAAATAGGTTGCCAGCCTGTATTCCTTTCCATTTAATAAGATAATTCCAATAATACCGTTGAACTGCCAAAAAGCCAGTGGAATATCTGCCACAGACAACATGATTGAAGTGGAATGAAAAAAACAATGCGTCCAAAAATATCTTTTGGGAAAGGAACGGCCCCTGTCGCCTTCCCAATATCCCAATGAATTCTGAAAAGAAAATGTTTGTCCATTGATACGCACATCTCCACAGACAAAATGCCGCATACTTATCACACTATGCCGGCACTCCAGTAAAGGAACGAAAGAAAACGGACCCATAATATCATATTTTATAGGAGAAAGGGAGCAAAAATCCAGATTTCCGCTGACGTTTAACGTTGGCGTATGCACCAAAAGGCAGACGCCGTTTTTGCCAAACCGGTTTTTTCCAATCCTCATATTTTTTCCCGATTGATAAAATGTTTCCCCTGGGCATTTAGCCTCCCATACATCATTATCCGTAATAAACTGAATCGAACACGTCCGTTTTTTACCCGTCTGATGAACGGACGGTATGATTGCCAATGTCTGTGTCAAAGACTGGCATTTCAGATACCAGCCATAGAAATAACCGCGCATATCGTTTTCCTCCCTCAAAATATACTTAAAATATAACCAAAAAACAGGAACCCATACAAAAGAATTATATTTTCCTCTCTGAATACTATGGATTTTTTTCAAAAATCGTAGTATACTGAATAAGTTATTTTATCAAAAACAATAATGGCAATTTTAAATACAAAAGGAGGATATCTCATGCCTGTAAAATACGTTTTTGTCACTGGAGGTGTCGTATCTGGTCTTGGAAAAGGCATTACAGCAGCTTCCCTCGGCCGACTGCTAAAGGCGCGCGGATACACCGTCACCATGCAGAAATTTGATCCATATATTAATCTTGATCCCGGAACCATGAATCCGATTCAGCATGGTGAAGTGTTCGTTACCGACGACGGAGCAGAAACTGATTTAGACCTTGGTCATTATGAGCGTTTCATTGATGAAAGCCTGACGAAAAATTCCAATGTCACAACCGGAAAAATCTATTGGAAAGTTCTTCAAAAAGAACGGCGGGGAGATTTTGGAGGCGGTACCGTCCAGGTCATTCCCCATATTACAAACGAAATCAAAAACCGTTTCTACCGCAACTTTACTACCAATGATACCCATATTGCTATCATTGAAGTAGGCGGTACTGTCGGGGATATCGAAAGCCAGCCTTTTTTAGAGGCTATCCGTCAGTTCCAGCACGATATTGGGCATGAAAACGCAATTTTAATTCATGTGACGTTAATTCCTTATATAAAAGCGTCCGGCGAACTAAAAACCAAGCCGACACAGGCCAGTGTAAAAGACTTACAAGGGATGGGCATACAACCGGATATTATTGTTTGCCGTTCAGAACATCCTTTAGATCAGGACATCAAGGATAAAATTGCCTTATTCTGTAATGTGCCGGGCGACCATGTCATGCAGAATTTAGATGTGGAATATCTCTATGAAGCTCCTCTTGCCATGGAACAGGAAGGCCTTGCAAAAGTTGCCTGCGAATGTTTAAAATTGGAATGTCCTACGCCGAACCTGGACGATTGGAAACAGATGGTAAACGACCTGCGCCACCCGGATAAAGAGGTAAACATCGCGCTTGTCGGCAAATATACACAGCTCCATGACGCTTATATTTCCGTAGTCGAAGCCTTAAAACACGGCGGTATCG
This sequence comes from uncultured Lachnospiraceae bacterium, assembly GCA_910586355.1. GTDB lineage: Bacteria > Bacillota > Clostridia > Lachnospirales > Lachnospiraceae > Roseburia_B. The sequence continues at coordinate 5,716 of CAJUHJ010000024.1, read as the reverse complement.
CAAGCCATGCCACAGTCAATATCAAGTGGGTAGATTCCGAACTTCTAAATACCGAAAATGCAGATGAAATTCTAAAAGACGCACAAGGCATTATTGTTCCCGGCGGATTTGGCGACCGCGGAGTAGATGGCATGATTATTGCAGCAAACTACGCGAGGACAAATCAAATCCCTTATCTGGGCCTGTGCTTAGGTATGCAGGTCGCTATTATAGAATTTGCAAGAAATATCTGCGGTATGCACGACGCGCATAGTATTGAATTAAATCCGCATACGACCCATCCCGTCATTTCCCTAATGCCGGATCAGGATGGAATTGAAGATATTGGCGGAACGTTAAGACTTGGCTCCTATCCATGCGTATTAGACAAGTCCTCCAAAGCATTTGCTTTATATGGAGAAGAAACGATTCACGAACGCCACCGCCACCGTTATGAAGTAAACAACGACTACCGGAATTCCCTGGTTGAAAAAGGCTTAAAACTCTGCGGTATTTCTCCGGATGGACGCATTATTGAAATGATTGAGCTGCCTGAGCATCCTTGGTTTCTTGCAACTCAGGCGCACCCTGAATTAAAATCCAGGCCAAACCGTCCGCATCCGCTTTTTAAAGGCTTTATTAAAGCCGCTATACAAATTTCACGTTAATAAAAACAGGGACAATCATGTTTTCCATGTGATTGTCCCTGTTTTTTATTTTTCGCCTTTTGTTCCTTTTCCCTTTTTTTTCTTGCTCACTGATATTTTTTTGGACTGTTCCAACAGTCCTTTTGAGGATTCCATTTCTTTTTCAACCAAACGTTTTACCGTTTCATTTTCATTGATTAATTCCAAGCCCGGAATATGGGATACAAACTTTTGGAAGGTAGAATAACCATACTCTTTTACTTTAAAATCAGGATATTTTTTATGAATTTTTTGTCCCATTGCCGCTAAATCCACGCCTTCTCCATGCGACTGGCGCACACATTCCAGTATATATGCTTCTAACTGTTCTCTTTTTAAACTGTCGTCCCGAAGCCCAACTAAAATCGTCGTTTCTTTTTTATAAAGACGAAATGTGTCTTCCATTTCCTCAATAAACTTTGAAAGCGAACTGTACCCATACGTACGAACGTCAAAATCAGAATATTTTTTCAGAAGGGAATTGCCCAATTCACCAAGCCCTGTCTTTTTTCCGTTATTTTCATTTTCTGTAATAATCTCAACGATTGCTTCCTGAATTGTCTTTTGTGAAATGTTCTCTTTTGCGCGGTCTGCTTCCTGTTCCAAAAGAATTTCCAGATTTGTAAATACGGAACAAGCTGCTTTAAATGATTTGGGCGTTTTCGTTTCACCCATCCCAATTACCTCCATACCAGATTCCCGCAGACGGCTTGCTAATTTCGTAAAATCTCCGTCGCTTGAGACAAGACAAAATCCTTCTACGCGCCCCGTATAAAGAATATCCATAGCATCAATTATCAGCGCTGAATCCGTCGCGTTTTTTCCTACCGTATTGCAAAACTGCTGAATCGGCGTAATGGAATTTGCCAAAAGCTCCTCCCGCCATTTTGACGCCTGCTGGTTTGTCCAGTCGCCGTATACTCTTTTGTAAGTAATAATACCGTATTTCGTCATTTCATCCAAAATTGCCGTAATATATTTTGCCGATACATTATCAGAATCAATTAAAACCGCATAACGTTTATCTTCCATTCTCTCTCCTCGATTTCTTTCCTATATTGTTGTATTTCTTCTCTAAAAACATTATAATGTACTAATAAATATGTAAAGGAGCAATGATCCATTGACAAAACAAAAAGAACAAAAAGGCATTTCAGGGAGCGCGTTGAAAATCATTGCAATTATATCTATGTTAATTGACCATATCGGCACAGTTTTTCTTGGCTCTTACTACACGCCTTATTATATCTGCCGCTTGATAGGACGCATTGCATTTCCGATTTTCTGTTTCCTGTTAGTCGAAGGTTTTTTCCACACCAGAAATCTCTCCAAATATTGTCTGCGCCTGGCGCTTTTTGCTGCCATTTCTGAAATCCCTTTTGATTTCACATTCCGTCAGACTGCGTTTGACCCCTCTTACCAAAATGTATTTTTTACTCTGTTAATCGGACTTATGACAATTTCCGCCATGGAATATATACAAAATCAATTTCCCCATAAATACGGCCTCAAATTGATTTGTACTGCAGCCATTCTTTTTTCAGGCGCCTTATCAGCATGGTATTTAAAAACAGATTATGGTGAAATCGGTGTATTGTGTATTGTTATTTTCTATTTGTACCACAAAAGAAAATCAATTGCCGCCGCCCTAGCCTGTTTTTGCCTGTTGTTTTCAAGTACTCTGGAACTTACAGCTTTTGTGTCCGTTCCTCTCATAAAATTCTACAATGGGACGCGCGGTATTTCATTAAAGTACGTGTTTTATCTGTTTTACCCCATCCACCTGCTTATCTTGTCTTATGTGTATTGGCATATTTAACAATTTTCTGCAAAGATTTTTCTTTTCATCGGACTGCTCGCTATTGTCAAATGTTACAATTCCTTTCCTTTGACAATCGCCAAGCAGTCCGGCGTTTGCCAAACGGCGCTTCGTCTCCCTTGCCGTACCCGGCCCGCCTTCAAAAAGCATCACATTTTCTCCCAAGACTTTCTGCAGTTCCATACTGACAAACGGATAATGCGTGCAGCCCAAAACAACTGCGTCTAATTTGTGTTTTTCAAAAGGCTCGAACAGCCGCTCCAAAAACTGTTCTAATTCCATACTGTGTATATTCCCATGTTCAATATACTCCATCAATCCGGGACAGGGAAGCGGAATAATATGAGCCATGCCAATATAGCGATCCATCAAATTGTGAAACTTTTCCTCCCGAAGCGTCATTGGGGTCGCCATAACCACCACATTCGGATAGCCTCCGGAATACACCGCCGGTTTTAACGCCGGTTCAATCCCAATCATCGGCACTTCGGGATATTTCTGCCTCAGATAACGCACCGCGGCGCTTGTTGCCGTATTACATGCGACTACAACGGCTTTTGCGCCTTCTGCAATAAAACGGTCTACATGGGAAACGGTCAGCCGGCGCACCTCTTCTAAAGATTTTGTCCCATAAGGAGCATTGGCAGAATCTCCATAATACCAATAATTTTCATTTGGCATTTCCTCAAGAAGCGCCCGAAGTACACTGACCCCGCCCACTCCGGAATCAAATACTGCAATTGGGCTGTCATTTCTTTTTTTGATGGATTGTAAAGACATACTGGTTTCCCTTCTGTGTTACACTAATACTTTAAATTAATAACAAAAATTCCAACAGACTTCTTCCTTTTTTGTCTTCAATATGGTATAATTTGATTAGTTATCATACCATACATATTTGAAAGGAGAGTTTACGGACTATGAATCATCACGTTTCAGAAGCGCTATTTGCAAATGATGTCGACGGCTGCAAAGAATGCCATCGTACTCTTCCGAAAAATTATACAGAAGATATCTGCCCTGCCTGTAAAGAACGGCTGCTCTTTTCGAAAGTCAAAGAGTACATCCGCACCAACGATGTTACAGAATATGACGTCGCAAAAGAATTTGGAATTCCTCTTATGAAAGTCAAAGGCTGGATTCGCGAAGGACGAATCGAATACAAAGAGCTCCACAATCCCACATTGGAAAACCTGCACTGCCAGGAATGTGGCAAATCTATTTCATTTGGTTCTTTGTGTCCGGATTGTCTGCGAAAAGCAAATCTTTCAGGCAGCGCTACGTACAGCTTTGAAAATGCAGACCAACGCTTCCGTTTCTTACAAAAATGATACGAAAATCGAAGATTTTCGTATCATTTTTCTTTATTTTAAAAATCCGCTGATAATCTGAGCCTCTGCCTCTTCCTCTGTCAGTCCCAATGTCATCAGTTTTACCAACTGCTCCCCTGCAATTTTTCCAATGGCTGCTTCATGGATTAGGCCTGCATCCACATGATTTGCCGTAAGCTGCGGACTTGCCGTCACATTGGACTTATCCATAATAATGGCGTCACATTCGCTATGCCCCGAGCAGGCGGCGTTTCCATTGAGTTTCGAGAAAAATTCCTGTTTTGAATCATCTCTTGCCACCGAACGGGAAACGACATTGACACTGCAGTTTTCTCCATTCAAATCCACTTCAAACTCTGTCCTTGCATACTGCTTTCCATGCGTCATTATTTTTTCGTGGACTTCAAGAGTTGCCCCGGCTTTCAACTCGCCTTTTGTAATACGGTTTGTGGAATCAATTCCTTTAATCTGAGTTGTCTCCATTTCCATATGGGCATTCTCTTCACAATAAACGACAGTCATAGGATTCATAACATTTTCTCCACGGCCTTCTCCTTCTCCATAATGTTTTTCCACATAACGCACTTTTGCATTTTTACCAAGATAAAACGTATGGACTCCATCGTGTTTTGAAGTATCTACGCCGCAGTTATGAATTCCGCATCCGGCAATAATAGTAATATCACAGTCATCTCCAATATAAAAATCATTGTACACCATTTCCTGATAACCTGTTTCACTTAATATAACCGGAATATGAAGGCTTTCTTTTTTCGTTCCAGGTTTAATTCTAATATCAATTCCCTGCCTGTCTTCTTTTGTAATAATATCTATATTTGCAGTTGTATTTCTGCCAGCCATTTTTCCATTGGAACGGATATTATAAGCTCCGGCCGGGACTTCGTGCAATCCTGCCACCTGTTCCAACAGATTTTTTTCTATTTTATCCATATGTTACCTCCCTGCTTGTCCTTGTGCTATCCTTCTATGCCTTATCTGCCAACGCACTGCAGGCGCTCTCGGTACTTAAAAGTTTTGGTATCATCTCTTCTCTATTGCCTGCCGCCATAACACGTCCGTCTGAAATTAATATAATCTCATCTGCGATATTTAAAATTCTCTCCTGATGGGAAATAATCAATATCATTCCATTGATTTCTTTGTGCATCCGTTCAAACACATGAATTAAGCTGTTAAAACTCCAAAGATCAATACCTGCTTCCGGCTCGTCAAATATAGAAAGTTTTGTGCTTCTAGCTGTTATCATGGCAATTTCAATACGTTTTAATTCACCGCCCGACAAACTATTGTTGATTTCACGGTCAATATACTCTTTTGCACACAACCCTACCTCAGAAAGAATATTACAGATTTCCGATACGGACATCTTCCTTGCGGCCGCCAGTGAAACTAAATCTTTTACCGTAAGGCCTTTGAAATGAACCGGCTGCTGAAATGCGTAGCTAATTCCCGCTTTTGCACGTTCTGTAATATTGTAAGCTGTAATATCCTCGCCGTCTAAAAGAATCTGCCCAGACGTCGGCCGAATAATTCCAGCAATAATCTTCGCTAATGTCGATTTGCCTCCGCCATTTGGCCCTGTAATTGCCACAAAGTGATTATCAATTTTTAAATTGACGTCTTTTAATATCTCACGGCTTGCCCTATCGTCCTCAACTTCATAAGATATATTTTTTAATTCTAACATGTCTAACCTCCCAAACAAGTATAGATTCCATTGTATTATACTACTTGCCCCTGATTGCTTCAACTTCTTTTTTCCAGCCTATTGTGTTTTATATATTATTCTGTTATTTTATTAGAAAAAAAATGTACACAGTGAGGTAATAGTGTGAAAGAAAGTAGAGGGAAGCCAATAAATGGCGCACTGAAACAAACTA
>CAJUHJ010000023.1 GCA_910586355.1 uncultured Lachnospiraceae bacterium | reverse complement strand
GGCACAGGACTTTGACTCCTGCATTCACCAGTTCGAATCTGGTTAGCCCAGTTTTTAATCTGTATATTGGTATAGATGATTGTGGGACATTAGCTCAGGTGGTAGAGCACTTGACTTTTAATCAAGTTGTCCGGGGTTCGAGCCCCCGATGTCTCATGCAAAAAAATCAGCGGAAAGTACTGTGACATTAGTGCTTATCGCTGTTTTTGTTTATAAGAAAACGGTTTCACATAATGTTAAAATTTGAAAAATAAGTGGAATTGTGGTTCGTTTTTAGTTTACATTTTACGGCAAATATAGTAAATTACTATTCAGGACAAAATATAATGAGAAAGAAGGAACGCATATGCTTTCAAAAAAAATACAGGCGGCTTTGGCCGGCAGTTCTGCGATTCGGGCAATGTTTGTGGAAGGTAAGGAACTTGCTGCAAAAGTAGGAGAAGAAAATGTATTCGATTTTAGCCTGGGGAATCCGGCAACACCGGCTCCAGAGGCAGTAAAACAGGCGATAAAGGATTTGGTAGATCAAACAGATCCTTTAATTCTGCATGGCTATATGTCAAACAGCGGATACGAAGATGTCAGGAAGGCTGTTGCGGACAATTTAAACAGTCGGTTTGGTACGGATTTTACATGGAAAAATATTGTAATGACAGTTGGGGCGGCCGGCGGATTAAATATTGTATTTAAAACAATTTTAGATCCTGGCGACGAAGTGATTGTGTTTGCGCCCTATTTTGGAGAGTATAGAAGTTATGCGGCGAATTTTGATGCCGCCGTCGTAGAAGTTGCGCCGGATTATGAGACTTTTGAGCCTGATTTAGCGGCTTTTGAAGCGGCATTTACAGACAAAACAAAAGCAGTAGTGATTAATACGCCAAATAATCCTACTGGAGTGATTTATTCCGATAAAACAATGAGAAGGATTGCCCAGATTCTATTGGAGAAAGAATCAGAATACAAAAAAGAAATTTATCTGGTTTCGGATGAACCATATCGTGAGTTAATTTATGATGGGGCAAAGGAGAATTTTCTGACAAAATATTATCATAATACGATTGTAGGTTATTCATTCAGCAAATCGTTGTCACTGCCGGGAGAGAGAATCGGATATATTGCCGTACCGAATGAAGTGACAGACGCTGAGAATATGTTGGCTGGGATAGAAGTGGCGAACCGTACGCTTGGATTTGTCAATGCACCGTCGCTGATACAAAAAGCGGCGGCAGCTTGTATCAATGAGAAAACAAATTTGGATTTTTATGATAAGAATCGAAAAGTGTTATATGAGGGATTGAGCCGTTTGGGATTTACCTGCATCAAACCACAGGGAGCGTTTTATCTTTGGCTGAAATCACCGGTGGAAAATGAAGCAGAATTTGTTGCGGCAGCAAAAAAATACAATTTGATTCTGGTAAAGGGAAGCGCGTTTGGCTGCAGCGGTTATGTCCGTCTGGCGTACTGTATTTCTAATGAAAAAATTGTCCGTTCTTTGGATGCGTTTGCAAAACTTGCCAAAGAGTATCATCTGGGAGAATAAAATACATGAAATTGTGGGAAGACAAGATTCGAAAAGTGATTCCGTATGTGCCGGGAGAGCAGCCGCGGCAGGCGTCTGTGGTGAAATTAAATACAAATGAAAATCCGTATCCGCCTTCGCCAAAAGCAGCAGAAGCCCTTTTGCATATGGATATGGATTTGCTTCGCCGTTATCCGGATCCGACGGCGTCTGTACTTGTAAATGCTGTTGCAGAGTATTATGGGCTTGCTTTTGAACAGGTTTTTGTCGGTGTTGGTTCTGACGACGTGTTAGCAATGGCATTTTTAACGTGTTTTAATTCAGATAAGCCAATTTTATTTCCAGATATTACGTATTCTTTTTATGATGTATGGGCGGATTTGTTTCGGATACCCTATGAAAGACAGCCGTTAGACGAATGTTTTAGGATTCGGACAAAAGATTATTTTAAGGAAAACGGCGGAATTATATTTCCAAACCCAAATGCGCCGACGGGTGTTTTTCATCCAATCGAAGAGATTGAAGAAATACTTCGTCAGAATATGGATGTCATTGTGATTATTGATGAAGCATATATTGATTTTGGGGGAGTTTCTGCTTTACCGTTGTTGGAAAAATATGAGAATTTGCTTATTGCGCAGACACTTAGCAAGTCTCGGTCCATGGCTGGAGTGCGCGCTGGTTTTTTACTTGGGAATCCTGATTTAATCCGGTTTATCAACGACTGTAAATATTCTTTTAATTCTTATACAATGAACCAAACGTCGCTTGTGCTTGGGGCGGCGGCTATGCGTGATAAGGAATATTTCTTAGAGTGTACGGCAAATATTGTTCATACCAGGGAATGGGCAAAAGAGGAATTTTTAAAACTTGGTTTTTGCTTTCCGGATTCTATGGCTAATTTTTTGTTTGTCACACATCCGGTTTATCCGGCGGAAGAGTTATTTGCGGCATTAAAAGAAGCAGGAATATTTGTCCGGCATTTTAAAGCGCCGGAACGTATTTCGAATTATCTTCGGATTACAATAGGAACAAGAGACGAGATGAATGTTTTATTTTCATTCTTAAAAAAGTATAGGTCAAAAAACAGGAGTGAGTCATGTTAAAAAATTATTTGTATATTTTCTTTATTTCAATGGTGCCGCTGATAGAACTAAGAGCAGCGATTCCGATTTCACAGGGCATTGGGCTGCCGTTTTTGCAGTCTTATGTTGTCTGTATTATAGGAAATATGCTTCCAGTACCGATTATATATCTGTTTGCCAGAAAAGTTTTAGAATGGGGTGCAGATAAGCCGGTGATTGGTGGATTTTTCACATTTTGTCTGGAAAAAGGAGAGAAGGGTGGAAAAAAACTTCAAGAAAAAGCTGGGAAAGGATTATTTCTTGCACTGCTGTTGTTTGTCGGTATTCCAGTGCCCGGAACAGGCGCATGGACGGGTACATTAGCAGCCAGCATTTTAGATATGGACTTTAAGTCCAGTGTGGCAGCCGTAATGTTGGGCGTATTGCTGGCAGGAATTATTATGGGTGTTGCCAGTGTGACAGCAATTGGAATTTTTACTTAAGGGTATAACAATTTAGCCTATATCTGAATCATCAAAGAGTCCAGCCCTTTTTAGCCTTCTTTTGGCAAAGGGCTGGATTCTTTTCTTGCCTGTTTTCTAAAACGGTTATTATTCCGCAGCTTTTTCGGCAAATTCTGTATTGATAAGACTTTCATAAGGCGGACGGTCTGTAAGCTGTCCGGATTCATCTAAGATATCTAAAAGAAGCGTGTAGGCTTCTTCTGTAAATATAACGTCTGTTTTCCAAGTATCCTGTTCTTTATAACGGTCAATAATTGTTGTTAATGTATCCTTATCTGTATCAGGAAATTGCGGTGAAATTGCAGCGGCAATTTCTTTGCTTGTGTGATCGTTTACATACTTCATTCCTTCCTGCAGCGCATTTGTAAATGCTTGGATAATGTCAGCATTTTCCTTTATGTAACTTTCTTTTGCAGAAAATGCGGTATATGGTACATAACCAGAGTCAACGCCTAAAGAAGCTACAACATAGCCTGCATTTTCTTTTTCTAAGGCGGTTGCAGAGGGTTCAAATTCAACTGTATAATCCCCCTGACCGCCAGAAAATGCAGCGGCAGTTGAACCAAAATCTATACTCTGGTCTATTGTCACATCTGTTGCCGGATTAATATTATTTTTCTTTAGTACAAATTCAAAAACCATTTCCGGCATACCGCCGGCTCTTCCGCCGAGAATATTTTTTCCTTTTATGTCGCTCCATTGAAAGTTTTCCATAGGTTCTTTTGCAACTAAAAAATTACCGGCGCGCTGAGTAAGCTGTGCAAAATTTAACACAACGTCTGTCGCCCCCTCATTATAAGTATAGACAGTAGTCTCCGGCCCCATAAAGCCAATATCTGCTTCGCCGGAGAGAACGGCGGTCATGGTTTTGTCTGCTCCAAACCCAGTCACAAGCTCCAATTCTATACCAGCGTCTTGAAAATAGCCTTCTTCGATTGCTACATACATAGGTGCATAAAATATAGAATGTGCGACTTCGTTTAACACAACTTTTTTACCGGAAGAAGGTTTTTCATTTGTTTTTGCACAGCCCCAAAAAGTCAGAATAGAGATAGATAAAAGTAAGAGCAGTGACAGAATACTCTTTTTGAAATGAAACTGAAATGCCAACAGGAAGTCCTCCTTAAAAAATAAAATTATGGTATATATTATGATACAGCCGGGAAATTGTGCTGCCCAAAATGCTTAAAATTGGCGGACAGCCGGAAAAGGAAAGGAATAAATAGAGAAACCCTGTTTACTTTCATACGTTAAAATGATAAAATTAGAAAAGGATAACAAGATGTAAAAAGGAGAGACGATATGAATAAAAAAATACGAAAGGAAGCAATGGATCATCTGTTTGATGCCATCTTATGTTTGAAAGACAGAGAAGAATGTTATACTTTTTTTGAAGATGTATGCACCGTAAATGAATTGTTTTCCATTGCGCAGAGGTTTGAGGTCGCGCATATGTTAAGAGAGCAGAAGACATATCTGGATATTGCGGAGAAAACAGGCGCTTCTACGGCTACAATCAGCAGAGTCAACCGATCGCTGAATTATGGAAATGATGGATATGATATGGTTTTTGAACGGATGAAAGAGCAGAAAAAAGAATAGGAAACGCTATTCTTTTTTCTTGCCGGATTTTTTCTTCGATGAGGGGAGCTTGTCAATCGTCTGTTCAATTATCATTTTTTTCATATAAACATCAAAACTTAACATACAAATAAACGCAAATTGCTGTAAAAGCTCTGCCTCCTCTGTTGGAACATTCTGGAATGTTTTCATGCTTGTCTTATATTTTTTGGCAAGGTCTTTTAAAATATGCTGTATTTCCGCATGTTCCAATCCAAATACTTCATCATAAATATACTGCAGATTTAAGCTTTCATTATCATTCCCAAAATAGTGGGCCGTAATCGGATTTAAAATATTCTGAATATCGCTGATACTTAAAATATTTTTAAAATAATAGATAAAAATCAGCGTCAGAAGGTGGTCTTTAGAATATTTTTTTTTCGTGGGCGGTGGAAGCAGATTGTTTTTCGTGTAGTTGTTAATCATTGTTTTCGTCAGTATCTTATCTTCCTGATTGCGTTTTGTCGATGCAAGCTGGGTGTCCATAAACGTCGTGACTTGATCCATGTACAGGTCAATATTCGGAAAAGATTCCGGTTTTACATAATCCATCGTTTGAAGTTTTTCAGATACTTCCCTTAAAAATTCGTGAAGACTAATTGTCATGTTATCACCTCGAAAAATATTATATAGTATTTAAAATTTGCTTGCAAGCAGGGATTGACAAATCTTTTTTGCATGTTATAATACATATAAACATATGAACAATTATTCATATCAATAAAAGTTGAAAGGATAGTAGCAAAATGAAAAAAACATATAAAATTGAAGTTGACTGTGCGAACTGTGCAAACAAAATGGAGGAAGCTGCAAGAAAAACAAACGGTGTGAAAGAAGCTGTCGTTAATTTTATGGCGTTAAAGATGAAAATTGAGTTTGAAGAAGGATATGAAGCAGAATCTGTTATGCAGGAAGTCAGGAAAAACTGCAAAAAAGTAGAAGATGACTGTGAAATTTATTTATAATTTAGGAAGATAATTATGGAAAGAAACGATGATTTTTGTTGTGAGTGCATACAAGTTCACGAAGAACTGTTAAAAATTGTCAATGAGACAATGCCTAAAGAGACAAAGTTGTATGAGTTGGCGGAATTGTTCAAAGTATTTGGGGACTCTACCCGGATTCGTATTTTATTTGTCTTGTTTGAGGCGGAAGTATGTGTCTGTGATTTGGCGTCGGCGCTTCATATGACCCAGTCTGCAATTTCACATCAGCTTAAAATATTAAAACAAAACCAATTAATCAAAAGCAGAAGAGATGGAAAATCCATTTTTTATTCTCTGGCGGACCAGCATGTACGCAGTATTATCGCACAGGGGATGGAACATATTGAAGAGGGATAAGATACAAATTTCGGTAATTCGAATAGAATAAAAGAAAAAGGAATTTTTTATGTTCGAAATATCGCCAAGACTAAATTTTATGAAATTATTCTTTGATAATAGACCGCGCGCTTTTGCAGAAATAAATGGAGATGCGGAATATTTTGGCATTTTTGGAGACGTCTATTTTTATGAAGTCTTATCTGGGGGAGTGTTGATTGAAGCGGAAGTGTTTGGCCTTCCAGACGCAGGAAGATTAGATCCACCCATATTCTATGCGTTTCATATCCATGAAACAGGAGACTGTTCCGATTCTTTTGAGCATACCGGGGGACACTATAATCCAAAGAACAGAAAACATCCAATGCATGCAGGAGACTTGCCTCCTTTGCTTGCAGGAGACGGCTATGCCTGGCTGTCATTTTATAATCCGGCGCTGGAATTACATGATATTATTGGAAGATCAGTTGTTCTACATAGAGAAGCAGATGATTTTACAACTCAGCCTTCTGGAAATTCAGGAAAAAAGATTGCATGCGGAGTGATTAAGTTAATTTAATTAATAAGGAACTTGTAATATTCGGTAAGATTTGGTAGAATAAAGTCAAATCAATAAAGGGAGGTTTCAGACATGAGTGGAGAATATGATAAAGGATATCCAGATTCCTCATATGGTTCCCCGCAGGGAAACGGAGACGGTAATAAAGGACTTGCGATTGCGTCTATGGTACTGGGTATTGTTTCTATTGTTTTATGCTGTGTTTGGTATGTGAGCCTTGTATGTGGTATTCTCGGAATTGTGATGGGAATTATGCACAATAAGAAACATGGTAAATGTGGAATGGCAACAGCCGGAATTATATGCGGCATCATTGGAATTGTTCTTCTTGTTGTAATCATTGTACTGGCTATACTTGGACTGGCAGCGTTTGGCATGGCTTTAGAAGGAATGTAATATCGTTTTTTAAACTGCGTGGAAGCGGAACCCAAATGGTTTCGCTTCTCTTGCATTTTTGTATAGAATTATGCTAATATAGACAGAGCAAAAAGATGGGAGTGAGAAATATGGATAAGGATCGCATTGGACAGGAGGAACATATAGAGCAAACCGATGAAAAAAAGCCCGAGCTTGTCTGGGACAATACCGGACAGGGCATTTATAAAGAAACAACACACCAAAACCAGGGAGAATATCATCAAAATTCAGACAGTAAGGATGATAACTGGCAGGAAAATTTCGGACAGATGGGATCAGAAATCTATCAGCCGGTCAGTAAAGGATTTGGAATTGCATCTTTAGTACTTGGAATTCTTTCATTAGTACTTTACTGCACTTGTATTAATATACTGCTTGCAGTTTTGGCGATTATATTTGGAATACTTCAGCTTGTCCAAAAGGACAGCCCAAAGGGAATGGCAATTGCAGGAATCGTAACGTCATGCCTTTCCATTTTGTTTTTCATAATTTCGGTGGTTGTTTTTTTGAGTTCTACTGATTTAGAAGAGGCGCTTGATCAGGGAATTGAGAACAGGATTCAACAGAAGTTTCATATTGACGTTCCATATTACAATGATGATTTTTTCGATGGTGATTATGGAGATTATGACGACAGTTACAACTACGATTATGATTATGATGAAGATTATAATTATGATTATGATGAAGATTATAACGGCCCAAGTGATACATTTTAGGGTTTTGGGAAAATAAGGAGGAGACATGTACAATAAAGTGGAAACAAATCTTAATTTTGTCGAGCGTGAAAAACAGATCGAGAAGTTCTGGAAAGACAATGACATTTTTAAGAAAAGTATGGAAAACCGAAAAGAAGGAGAGACCTATACATTTTATGACGGGCCGCCAACCGCCAATGGAAAGCCGCATATCGGCCATGTGCTGACCCGCGTTATTAAAGATATGATACCGCGTTATCAGACGATGAAAGGTAAATATGTTCCAAGAAAGGCCGGATGGGATACGCATGGGCTTCCTGTGGAGCTGGAAGTGGAAAAATTGCTTGGGCTGAATGGAAAAGAGCAGATTGAAGCATATGGAATGGAGCCTTTTATTGAAAAATGTAAAGAATCTGTCTGGAAGTATAAAGGAATGTGGGAGGATTTTTCGGGAACTGTTGGCTTTTGGGCAGACATGGACGATCCTTATGTAACGTACCATGATGATTTTATCGAATCAGAGTGGTGGGCATTGAAGCAGATTTGGGACAAAAAACTGCTCTATAAAGGGTTTAAGACAGTACCTTACTGCCCGCGCTGCGGGACGCCGCTTTCTTCACAGGAAGTTGCGCAGGGTTATAAGACCGTCAAAGAGCGGTCTGCGATCGTCCGGTTTCAAGTTGTGGGAGAAGACGCATACTTTCTGGCATGGACGACAACGCCCTGGACGCTGCCAAGCAATGTTGCGCTCTGTGTGAATCCGGATGAAACTTATGTCAAAGTAAAAGCAGCTGACGGTTATACGTATTATCTGGCAGAGGCGCTTTTGGATAAAGTTTTGGGAGGGCTGGCAGATGAAGAAAAAGGCGCTGCGGCCTATGAAGTATTGGAAACTTATAAAGGTACAGATTTAGAGAGAAAAGAATATGAGCCGCTGTTTCCTTTTGCAGACAAATTGATTGAAAAACAACATAAAAAGGCATATTTTGTCACTTGCGACACATACGTTACAATGACAGACGGAACTGGAATTGTGCATATTGCATCGGCTTTTGGAGAAGACGACGCGAAAGTCGGAAGAAAATATGACCTGCCGTTCGTTCAGCTTGTCAATGGAAAAGGAGAACTGACAGAAGAGACAAGCTATGCCGGAGTGTTTGTGAAAAAAGCAGATCCTATGGTCTTAAAAGATTTAGAGGAAAAAGGTCTTTTATTTGACGCGCCGAAATTTGAGCATGATTATCCTCACTGCTGGCGGTGCGATACGCCGTTGATTTACTATGCGAGAGAATCCTGGTTTATTAAAATGACCGAAGTAAAAGATGATTTAATCCGCAATAATAATACGGTCAACTGGATTCCGGAATCAATCGGAAAAGGACGTTTCGGCGACTGGCTTTTAAATATCCAGGACTGGGGAATTTCAAGGAACCGTTATTGGGGAACGCCGTTAAATGTTTGGGAATGTGACTGCGGCCATCGGGAATGTATTGGAAGCCGCGCGGAATTAGCAGAAAAAAGTGGAAATCCAAAAGCAGCAGGAACAGAACTGCACCGGCCGTATATAGATGAAATTACAATCCCTTGTGCAGAATGTGGTGGGACAATGCATCGTGTTCCGGAAGTGATTGACTGCTGGTTTGACTCCGGGGCTATGCCGTTTGCACAGCATCACTATCCGTTTGAAAACAAAGAACTGTTTGAGCAGCAGTTTCCGGCGCAGTTTATTTCAGAAGCAGTCGACCAGACAAGAGGATGGTTTTATTCCCTTATGGCGGAATCAACGCTTTTGTTCAACAAAGCTCCTTATGAAAATGTGATTGTACTGGGGCATGTGCAGGACGAAAACGGACAAAAGATGAGCAAATCCAAAGGAAATGCCGTGGATCCGTTTGAAGCTTTGGAAAAATATGGAGCAGATGCTATCCGCTGGTATTTTTATATCAATTCCGCGCCTTGGCTGCCAAACCGTTTCCACGGAAAAGCGGTTCAGGAAGGACAGCGGAAATTTATGGGAACGCTTTGGAATACGTATGCCTTTTTCGTACTTTATGCAAATATTGACGGATTTCATGCAAATGAACATACATTAGAATATGAAAAACTTTCCGTTATGGATAAATGGCTGCTGTCTAAATTAAACAGCCTGATTTTGGACGTTGACACAAATCTTTCTAATTACCGAATTCCGGAAGCTGCAAGGGCGTTAGACGGTTTTGTAGATGAAATGAGCAACTGGTATGTCAGAAGAAGCAGAGAACGTTTCTGGGCAAAAGGTATGGAACAGGATAAAGTCAACGCATATATGACGCTTTATACAGCGCTTGTGACCGTAGCAAAATGCGCGGCTCCTATGATTCCATTTATGTCAGAGGACATTTACCGGAATTTAGTGGCAAATATGGATGAAAAAGCTCCGGAAAGCGTACATTTATGCGATTTTCCGAAAGCAGATTCATCTGTTATTGATAAAGAGTTAGAAGAAAATATGGAAGCTGTCTTAAAAATTGTAGTATTGGGGCGCGCCTGCAGGAATACGGCAAATATCAAGAACCGCCAGCCAATTGGTTCTATGTATATCAAAGCTTCGTATGAACTTAAGGATTTTTATGTACAGATTATAAAAGAAGAGCTGAATATCAAGCAGGTTGAGTGGACAGAAGATGTCAGTTCTTATACAAGTTATACGTTTAAACCACAGCTTCGTACCGTAGGGCCGAAATACGGTAAATATTTAGGCCAGATTAAGCAGGCGCTTGCAGAATTAGACGGCAATGCGGCAATGGAAGAATTAAAAAGCAAGGGAATGTTAAAACTTGACAGTATCAGTGAAGAAGTTGTATTATTAGAAGAGGATCTTCTCATCACCATGACGCAGATGGAAGGATATGTTACCGACAGTGACAGTGGCGTCACCGTCGTTTTAGATACGAACCTGACAGAAGAATTGGTAGAAGAGGGTTATGTCCGGGAGTTGATTAGTAAGATTCAGACGATGCGTAAAGAAGCTGGATTTGAAGTGATGGATCATATTATGGTTTCCTATCAGGCAGAAGGAAAAGCAGCGGAAGTTTTTGAAAAAAATAAACCGGTTATTCAATCGGAAGTGCTTGCATCCGGTATTGTTACTGAGAAGCTGGACGGATATCAAAAAGAATGGAATATCAACGGCGAACATGTTGTAATTGAAGTAAAGAAGGAGGAGCTTACTTGAAAAAGATAGTATTTGATAAGGAACAGTTCAAAAAAGAGGTAAAAGATAATATAAGGACACTTTTCCGTAAGACGTTAGACGAGGCAAGTCAGCAGGAGATTTTTCAGGCAGTATCCCATACGGTAAAAGACGAAGTAATCAATCAGTGGATGGAAACCCAGCAGACAATGAAAAAGGATGACCCGAAAGTCGTATATTATATGTCTATGGAATTTTTGATGGGACGTGCACTGGGAAACAACTTGATTAATATGACGATTTATCAGCCGGTAGCGGAAGCGTTAGAAGAAATCGGCTTGAATTTAAACGCCATTGAAGATGAAGAACCGGATCCGGCTTTAGGCAACGGCGGTCTGGGGCGTTTGGCAGCCTGCTTTATGGAGTCTTTGTCTACACTGGGATATGCAGCATACGGCTGTGGTATCCGTTACCGTTACGGTATGTTTAAACAGAAGATTGAAGACGGATTTCAGATTGAAGTACCAGATAACTGGTTAAAAGACGGCTATCCATTTGAGTTAAGAAGACCGGAATATACGTACGAGGTAAAATTCGGCGGATATGTACGCGCTGCCAACACACCGGACGGCAGAATGAAATTTATCCAGGAAGGTTATCAGTCTGTGCGCGCAGTACCTTACGATATGCCGATTTTAGGTTACAACAACCATGTTGTCAATACATTGATGATTTGGGACGCAGAGCCGGCAGAGTGTTTTGAATTGGATTCTTTTGATAAAGGAGACTATCATAAAGCAGTTGAGCAGGAAAATCTTGCAAAAAATTTAGTAGAAGTGCTTTATCCGAATGACAACCATATCGCAGGCAAGGAGCTTCGTTTAAAACAACAGTATTTCTTTGTATCTGCAAGCGTACAGCGTGCAGTTGCAAGATTTAAGAAGAATCATTCTGATATACATGACCTTCCAAAGAAGGTGGCTTTCCAGCTGAACGATACGCATCCTACCGTTGCTGTTGCAGAGCTTATGCGTTATCTGGTTGATGAAGAGGAACTGCAGTGGGAAGACGCATGGGATATTACAACTAAGGTATGCGCATATACCAATCATACCATAATGGCGGAAGCATTGGAAAAATGGCCGATTGAGATTTTCTCAAGGCTGCTTCCAAGAATTTACCAGATTGTAGAAGAAATCAACCGCAGGTTTATTATACAGATTCAGCAGCAGTATCCTGGTGATAACGGAAAAGTAGAACGTATGGCCATTATCTATAATGGACAGGTGAAAATGGCGCATCTTGCAATCGCAGCGGGACATTCTGTCAACGGCGTAGCAAGGCTGCATACGGAAATCTTAAAAAATCAGGAATTAAAAGATTTTTATGAGATGTATCCGGATAAATTCAACAATAAAACAAACGGTATTACGCAGAGGCGTTTCTTACTGCATGGCAATCAGCTTTTAGCTTCATGGGTAACAGACCATATCGGGGAAGATTGGATTACGGATTTGAGCAAAATTAAGAAATTAGCTCTCTATGCAGAAGATGAAAAAGCGCAGCATGAGTTTATGAATATTAAATATCAGAATAAACTTCGTCTGGCAAAATATATCAAAGAACACAATGGAATTGACGTAGACCCACGCTCTATTTTTGACGTACAGGTAAAACGTCTCCATGAATATAAGAGACAGCTTTTAAATATACTCCATATTATGTATTTGTATAATGAGTTAAAAGAGCATCCGGACCGTGAATTTTATCCAAGGACATTTATTTTTGGAGCGAAAGCTGCAGCAGGTTATAAGATTGCGAAATTGACAATAAAATTAATCAATAGTGTTGCTGAGGTTATCAACAATGACAGAAGCATTAACGGCAAGATTAAAGTAGTATTCATCGAAGATTACCGGGTATCCAATGCAGAATGGATTTTTGCGGCAGCAGACGTCAGCGAGCAGATTTCAACAGCCAGCAAGGAAGCATCCGGAACGGGCAATATGAAGTTTATGTTAAACGGCGCGGTTACAATTGGTACAATGGATGGGGCAAACGTTGAGATGTTAGAAGAAGTGGGCAAAGAAAATATGTTTATTTTTGGTATGAGTTCAGATGAAGTCATTGCCCATGAGAGGAACAGGGATTATAATCCAATGCAGATATTTAATAACGACCAGGATATCCGCAAGGTATTGATGCAGTTAATCAACGGTTTTTATTCTCCGCAAAATAGTGAGTTATTCCGTGAATTGTATAATTCTCTGTTAAATACGCAAAGCACAAGATATGCTGACACTTATTTTATCCTGGCAGATTTTAATTCTTATGCACAGGCGCAAAAAGAAGTGGAAGAAGCATATAAAGATCAGAAACGCTGGGCTAAAATGGCAATTTTAAATACAGCTTTTGCCGGAAAGTTCTCATCCGACCGGACGATTCAGGAGTATGTGGATGACATCTGGCATTTGGATAAGTTGGAGGTAGAAGAAGGGGTAATGTAAGAATATTTAAAAATCATAGACGGGAGGTTTTACGGTATGAAACGAGTAGAAGTAATTGAGAGAGTCAAGGAGTTAATGCACGAAAAAGAAAATCTGATTCGTGAGCACGAGGATTTAGTCAAGAAAGATAAGCTGCTGATGGATCAGCTGCAAATGATTTTGGCTCATTTGGGCGATGAATAAGAATTTCAGATAGCTTAGCTGAAAAAGATGGATGTTATTCCGGGTATTTGGGATGACATTCATTTTTTTGTATGAGAGGAGACAAGGATGGAAATCATTGCATGGAATCAATTTGAATGTTATAATCGAATTATCTGAGATGTATCTTTATTTGATGAGGTGTAAATGTATGGGGTTTGCAGAAAGAGAGCATAGGAAACAGGAGAAAATGAATGGTGTCATTTATGATATGTCACCGGCTGCTAATTTCCGGCATGGAATTGTCAATGGCAACATTCACAGTATCATAAAACAGGGATTAAAAAACAGTGTTTGCCTTGTGTTTATGGAAAATTTAGATTTTAAATATCAGCCAAAGGTAAATGATGATTATGTGTGTCCGGATATTATGATTGTTTGTGACAGAAAGCATTTAAAGGGCGGATGTTATAGCGGAGTTCCCAAATTTATTGTTGAAACTTTAAGCCCGTCTACTGCAAAAAAAGATAAAACAGAGAAAAAAGATATTTATGAGAAGGCGGGTGTAGAAGAATATTGGATTGTATCACCTCAAGGATCTCTGGAAATATATTATCTGAAAAATGGAACATATGAGTTGGAATATAGTTATCTGCTGCAGGCAGATCGGGAAGATGAGCATTACAATGCAGAGACGGTAATTACTTTAAAGGAGTTTCCGCATATTCAAATGCAGTTAAGGGATATTTTTGAAAATGTAGATTGATAACAGCTAAAATGTGAAAAGCGGACAAAAATATGTCCGCTCTTGTTCAGTTATTTGATTCGGTTGTGCTGGTAAGTTTTGCCCGAAGATTTTGCCATATCTAAATGCTGTACCGTGCCGGCGCTTCCGTTTTCATAGAGAAAAATTCCTGTCTTTCGGACAAGGGCGTTTGTGGAATTATTCTGTTTGGAATTCAATGCGAAATCTGTTTGTGCATTGCCGAGATAGATTGCGCCAATTCCAGCTTTTCCGATTGCGCACAGTACGTCTTTTCCAGAACTGTCTTTTGTCCAGATACGCAGTTTATCAAAAATCGGATCATTTTCATCAATCCATCCGTTTCCGTCTGAGTCGTATTTTGCAAGGTCTGCAAATCCATCTCCGCTTTTGGCGCCAAATAATTCGCTTCCGTCGTTAATTTTGCCGTCTCCATTCAAATCAAGCGCCAAAAATCCACTTCCGGCAGCTAAATTTGAAATCTCATCTAATGTTCCGTCTGCGTCCAAATCAAAATAGAATTTCTGGTCGGAAACTTGTGCAGACGCCGTATTTAAATTGATCACCAGAGGATCACAGAGGGCGGCCTGGTTTAACGCCGCGCCAAAATTTACGCTTCCGGCATATTCTTCTTCAAACGAACGGCTCATAGTCATAGAAAGATTGAAGTCAATTTCACGTCCATCCGAAGTTTTGACAGTGCCTTTTGTAGAAAACGTAGTTTCTTCTTCTTCATAGTGATAACTATATTCTGAATAGGTTCCTCCGGCGGCCTGGCTCATAGAAGGCTGTCCTGTGATACTGCTGATAAATGAATCCCTGGGATTTCCATTTTTTCCAAAAAGCACCATCAAAAGATAATTTAGTGACTGTGCTTTAATGGTATGTGCATCCGGAGTCTGCCGTTTTGTAATAGATACCGGGCTGCCAATGCTTTGGGCTTGTTTAAATTGATGAAGCAGATCATTTCCAGTTCCCGTATGTTTGGAGTTTCCTTTGCCTAAGTCCGATTCTTCGCTGTAATGCTGTATCATTTGTACATTGCGTTTTTTCATAAACCCGCTGCCCCATGTAGTAAGGGAAGAAGAGACAGCAGTTGTGCGGCTGTAACTGCGCCGGGACGCCATAGCCACATTACTTGATTGAATAATCATGTAAACTCCTCCTGTATTGTGTGCCGTTATTTCAATTTGCTTCCCTGTAAAATGAAATAAAAAAGACGGCAGACTTAAGAAAATCCATTTTCTTAAACTACCGTCCATGGCTCCATTAAGAAATTTTGAATGCATTCACATTACATATCGGAAACTTCATGGAAATGTTTAACATTTTTAGAAGAAGTATTTTTGTGAAATAGAAATAAACCAAGGATTCCAAAGAGAATAGAAAACAAAAAGTACAAAATGGCAACGATTGGGTTTTCTAAAATGGTACCCTGGGTGGAAATGCAGGTGCCCCAGAAATTAAATATAATATGCAAAAAGATGGATAGCCAGATGGAACATCCTCTTTCGCAGATATAACCCAAAAATAAACCAATGCAAAAAGCATAAATTCCCTGTATCAGATTCATATGGAAAATGCCAAATAAAAGAGCCTGAAGAAAATTGGCTGCCCAAAACGGCAGGGCTTTTTTTGCGGAAGAAAGGATAACGCCCCGGAATGTGAGTTCTTCTTCAATTGGACCTAAAATGACAGCATAGATAAGTAAAAGCAAAGAAGGAGAAGAAGAAGAGAATCCGGCGCTTTCCATTAAGTCCATATAAAAATCCATCCACTTTGGAAAAAGGCTGGCAAATACAGTTGTCAGGATGGAGGAAAGCGTTTGTAAACCAGGCGCTAAAAGTAATATCCCTATGATTAAACCGGGTTTAGTGAAACTTTTCCATGGAATCTGCATAGATCCTTTAAATTGCTTTGTATACCAGATTCCATATAATAAAATTCCGCTTAAAGCAAATACAATAGAAGTCAGCATTGCGTAAGATTGGTTTGTAAATTGCGAGTAAAACTGCATAATCAATTCTTCATACGGAACCTTTCTGCCTTCCAAAAGATTTGAAAAACAGATTTGTAAGAGACAAATACCCATAATGGGGATCGCTGCGACAAACTGTAAGCAGATGGATGCAATGAGTGGTACAAAACAAAGAAAGAAATATCCAACTTTTTTCATAATCGTTTCGCTCCTTTGTGTATTATGATAATGATTTTATTATTATAGCACAGTAGAGCCAAAGAGACAAATTTTATAAAATGAAAACGTTGTTTAGTTTTCCTTGTCTTTCACACAGATGAATTCGAAGCGCCGTATTGCGGGCTTCACAACAAAGATAATTATACAATTCTGTGTTATTATGGAAAAACTGGTCGGTCAATTGCTTTATACAATTTTGAACAATCGATTCGATGTCAGAAACTGTTTTCCATTTAAAGATGATTTGCGGCAGAATACTTGGCCCGAATTCTACCCTTCGTTCTGTTTTTAATGGGTGGTTTTTTTCAGCAAGTAAAATCTCCGTATCTTTTTCTGATAAAGTGAGCCCAAATTTTTTTGTATATTGGTTTGTGTCCTTTACCTGCTTTAACCATGTCTGCCGGTTCATTAACGCTAACAAATTTTGTCCATCCATATACAATACCTCCTTTGGAATTTGTAGTATACCCAAAAAAGGCAGACGCTGCAAGTCTAGAATTTTGGCGGTTTTTATGGTATTATACAAATATATTGTTTAACTGGTTTCTCGTATCATCAACTGGCAAGGAAGTTCTAAGCGGACAGTTTCACGATGTCCTTTGCGCAGTCTGTCTAATAAAGTCAGTATGGCAAAATGCGCCATATCTTTTTTGGGAATTCGGACGGTCGTTAGAAGAGGAGAGATATTGCTGGCTTCCTGTATATCATCAATGGAAATAACCGCAGGGGTATAGATATGTTTTCTTTTGCGTCCATTGCTTTCCTTCATTGCAGAGAGAAAACCAATTGCAGTAATATCGTTTGCGCAAAAAACCGCGGTCGGCAGCTTGTCATTTGATTTGATTTCATGGAAAGCACGGTATCCGTCTCCTTTTGTCTGGTTTGTCGGGATAATGTAATTGTATGTCAGCGGAATGTTATGGGAAGTAAGACATTCATAATAACCCATATAGCGGGCTTCCATATTACAGTCTCCAATGTAAGCAATTTTCGTATGACCAAGCCCAATCAAATAATCGACCGCCATAAAAGCTGCTTTTGAACCGTTGCAGATTACTTCGTCTATTTTGTAATCCATGGGATTGCGGTCAATGGCGATAAGTCCGGAAAATTGATGAATCATGCGGTCTACAATTTCAAATGGACATTTTCCCAGAATAATCAGGCCGTCAGCTTTTGACTGTTTTTCTCCCTGTTTTTCTGAGGTAATATCTGAGACATTCCAAATTTGGCCAATACTGCAGTTTGTCTTATGCAGGTCTGTTTCGATACAGCGGAACAATTCAGAAAAAAACGGGTCTTTATCAAGAGAATCGTAACGGGCCAAAAGAATATCTATGACATAACGTTTTGTCAGGCGTTCAGACGCCATAGCCCCTAGTTTTAAATTTCGTGCGTTTGGGTTTGGGACATAATTCATCTTTCGTGCAGTTTGACGGATTCGTTCTGTCATAGAAGGATTTTGGCATTGGTAATCCGGATGGTTTAATACTCTTGATACAGTGGAAGGAGAAGCGCCGGTCAATTCTGCAATTTTTTTTATAGACATAATCTATCCTTTCGTTATTTTTGCCCTAACAGGCCTCTCTTTCGCAAAATATGGTTTTCCAGAAGAGAGAAGATTCCTTTGTCAATGAGAATTCCAATACCGATAATGACTAACATGATTGTCATAACCTGATTGATGTCTGCAAGGTCGCGTCCAACCATTAACGTATAACCAAGACCAATAGAAGCAGACATGACCTCCCCGGACATTAAGGCGCGCCATGCAAACGACCAGCCTTGTTTTAAACCGGAGATAAAAGCCGGAAGCGCTGCCGGAAAAATAACGCGGCGGTACAGCGCTAATTTTTTTACGCCCATTGTCTGCGCGGCTTTGATATAGATGGGCGGAATATTTTTAATGCCGCTTTCAATTGAAAGTGCAATTCCGAATGCCGAGCCCATTATGACGACAAATACAATTGCGCTTTCTGTCAGCCCGAACCAGAGGATTGCAAAAGGCACCCAGCAGATACTGGGAAGAGTTTGTACGCCTAAAATCAAGGGCTTTAAATTGCGCTCCAGATAAGCAGACTGAATAATCAGCGTTCCTAATATGATTCCGATGAAAATTGCTATCAGAAAGCCAATCAGGGCGCGTAAAAGACTGCTTAAAATGGCTGCAGACAGTGTTCCATTTGAAAATAGGGTAGTAATACAGTCAAATACGCCGACCGGATTTGGGACAGCGTAAGGTTTTGCCCAGTCAAACCAGTCGCAGGCAGCAGTATATAAAAGCTGCCACAGAAGAATCAGTCCAATAAAAAATAAAAGGTTTCCAGCTAATTTTTTGAAGTTCATGGGCTTAATCCTCCTCTTGATCAAATTCTTCTGCAGAAATTTGTTTTGCAGAAAGCTGCACTTTTGAGAGAATTTCTTTTCTCAACGTTACAAATTCCGTATCTTCGATGTTTCGCGGGCGTTTTAGCGGAATGGTAAAAATTTCTTTAATCCTTCCCGGATTTTCAGCCATTACAATGACGCGGTCTGCAAAATAGACGGCTTCTTCAACACTGTGCGTAACATAGAGAATCGTTTTCCGGTTCTTTTCCCAGATTTCTTCCAGTTCGGCGCGCAGAATATGAATCGTCTGCTTGTCTAAAGCAGAAAACGGTTCGTCCATTAATAAAAGTTTGCTTTCTAAAGCAAGTGACCTTGCAAGGGCGGTACGCTGTTTCATACCTCCGGAAATTTGATGGATGGGATAATCTTTGTAATGCCAGAGACGGACAAGTTTTAAATATTTTTCTGCAATTTTCTTTTGGTCTTCTTTGGAGTGCCCGGCGGCTTCTAAGCCGAACATTACATTTTCCATTACATTCAGCCAAGGATAAAGCGCGGCTTCCTGAAACATAACGACACGGTCGGCCCCAGGGCCTGTGACGGTTTCACCGTCTAAAACGATGCTTCCGGAAGTCGGGCGGTCTAACCCGGCAACGAGGTTTAATAGCGTTGATTTTCCACATCCAGATGGTCCGACAATACAAATAAATTCGCCTTTTTCCACAGTCAGTGAAATGTCTTTGAGAGTCTCTTTTTTTGTGTTTGTAAAAAGTTTATTGATTGAATTCAGTGTTAAATACATCTTCTTCCTCCGGTAATTTGCTGGTAAATCCTTCTTCTTCGCTGATGTTTGCAAAAGTCATAACAGCTTCGGTATTTAGGCTGCTGTCGGCGGTCATACGGGAAAATGCGCTTTCCAGTACATCTGCGGCTATGGATTTTCCGGTTACGCTTTCGATTTCAGAATTGACGATTTCCTGGGCTTCCTTTGAATTTTCGTTGATAAATAATGTGGCTTCTTTGTGCAGTTCTAAAAACTCTTTTACATATTCCGGATGTTCTTCCATAAAATCACCGTTTGCAATGACGACGGCAGAAGGATATTCTCCATTTAAAAAGAGTTCGTCATAATCCAAAAGTATTTCGGCGTTTCCATTTTTTTCTATTGTTGTGCCCCATGGTTCGGGAACGACTGCGGCTTCAACGCTGCCATTATCTATGAGGTTTAAAATATCTGCGTTGGAACTGGCGTTTATGGTAACGTCGCCGCCCTGGTCTACGGTTTTTAAGCCGTTTTCAGACAACAGGCTTAACAGGCACAGGTGCTGGGTATTTCCAAGCTGCGGTACAGCTACCTTTTTTCCGGCCAAATCTTTAACAGAAGCGATACCAGAATCTTTCCGCACCAATAGTACTGCTCCGGCGTTTGTAGCGTTTGAAATAATTTTTACTTCTCCATTTGACTTCACATTGGCGTTGACTGCCGGTACGGGACCGATATACCCTAAATCTATTTCGCCGGCAAAAATGGCTTCGATTTCAGCAGGTCCGGCATTAAAGGAAGTCCATGTTACATTGCAGGTATCTTTCCATTTTTCTTCTAATGTGCCCTGATTTTTCATAACAAGCGCCTGCGTATGTGTGATATTTGGAAAATATGCAATCCGAACCTCTGTCTTTCCGCTGGTTTCTCCATCCTTAGCGCCGCATCCAGCAGCAGTCAAGAGTATCATAAAAAAGAGAGATAGAAGAATAAGTTGTTTTTGTATTTTTTTCATAAGATAAGTCCTCCTTTGATTTGTTGGTATTGTACCATCATTTAAAACATGAAAAACCCTAAAAAATTGAAAACGTTTTCTTGTTAAAAATATTTTTATTTTTTAATTATTTGCAGTTTGTGGTAAAATAACACAAGTATAAGAAAAGGAATTTGAATGATGGACATGCAGTTTCAAACGATTATTTATAAAATACAGGAAATAGAAGAAAAACAAGGCCGTCCCTTAGGATGGGAACATCTTGACAACGAGCTGAAAGAACATGGGATTTTAGTTTGTAGGGGAAAAGACGGTTTATTGTATGATATTTTAAAGGAGTATTCTTTAAAGCCGGAGTCGGTATTGGCTATTGCTGCTACGGATGAAACCTTAAAAGAAGCCGCCCAATATAATCTTGCTGTTTTGGCATACAGGAATCCGCATTTTCCAAACGAAGAGCTGTTTTGGTCTGATTTTTTGATCGAAAGTTTTGATGATATAGATTATTATTTTTTAGAGCGGGTGTATCAGAGAAAACATGGGATTCCATGGACAGTAATAGAAACCAGACGCTGTTATTTGAGGGAAATGACAGTGTCTGATCTGCCGGATTTGTATGAGCTTTATTCTGGCGCAGGCATGACGGATTATATTCAGCCTCTTAGAAGCTTTGAGGAAGAGGTTCGTTATGTGAAAACTTATCTTGATCAGATGTACCGTTTTTATGGGTATGGTTTTTGGATTGTTAAGGACAGATTTACAGATGAATTGATTGGGCGCGCAGGCTTTGAAAATTACCTGACGGATGATATTTGGGCGCTTGAAATGGGATATGCGATCACTCCCGGACGCCAAAGACAAGGATATGCTTTTGAAATCTGCAAAGCAATGCTTGCGTATGCAAAAGGTATAGAATCCGGATTTGAAAAAGTGTATTGTTTTGTTAAAAAGAGCAACGCAGCTTCGATTGCACTGCTGGTAAAACTTGGTTTTTTATTTGAAGGTATGCAGATTTATGGAGGAGAAAACATGCTAAGATACGTATATTTGCTGGAAGATTAAAAAAACTGTGTAAAAATAAAACCTTTTTTGTTTGTTTTAACATTGTATTTTTGCATATAATTAATTATAATAATGGCTAATTATATCAGTAAATCCAAAAGATGGTAAGAGTGGGCGGTGACGGGATGTCGGAGTATTCAAGTGAACAGTTGGAACAGATGGTTAAAGAGGTTTTGGGTATGGAGAATAATATTCCAGCGACACAGGAGTTTGAGAAACCGGAAAAGTTATATGATGAATTAATTGAAAGTGTGAAAAAGTATCATCCTTCAACAAATATTTCTATGATTGAGAAGGCTTATCAGACTGCATATAAAGCACATGAGGGACAGGCGCGCAAGTCCGGCGAACCGTATATCATCCATCCGTTATGTGTCGCCATTATTTTGGCGGGGTTAGAATTGGATAAAGAGACAATCGTTGCAGGGCTTTTGCACGACGTGGTAGAAGATACGGTGATGACGAATGAGGAAATTGCAGCAGAATTTAGCAGCGAAGTGGCGCTTTTGGTGGACGGTGTGACAAAACTGGGGCAGTTTTCTTATGATGCGGATAAGCTGGAGATACAGGCGGAGAATCTTCGGAAGATGTTTCTTGCTATGGCGAAAGATATACGCGTTATTTTGATAAAGCTTGCAGACCGGCTGCACAATATGCGGACGTTAAAGTATATGCGGCCGGAAAAGCAGAAGGAAAAGGCAAGGGAGACTATGGATATTTATGCTCCGATTGCACATCGTCTTGGAATATCTAAAGTAAAGATTGAGCTGGATGATTTGTCTTTGAAGTATTTAGAGCCGGAAGCATACTATGATTTGGTACAGAAAGTCGCCTTGAAAAAAAATGTCCGGGATAAGTATGTGAGGACGCTTGTAAACGACGTCAAAGAACAGATGAAAGAGGCTGGCATACAGGCGGAAGTTTATGGAAGAGCGAAGCACTTTTTCAGCATATATAAAAAGATGGTAAATCAGGACAAGACGTTGGATCAGATTTTTGATTTGTTTGCAATTCGGATTATTGTAGGTTCTATGAAAGACTGTTATGCTGCGCTTGGCATTATCCATGAGATGTACCGTCCAATTCCGGGACGTTTTAAGGATTATATTGCGATGCCAAAGCCAAATATGTACCAGTCGCTTCATACGTCTTTGATTGGGCCGGCGGGACAGCCGTTTGAAATTCAAATCCGTACTTATGAAATGCACCGTACAGCCGAATATGGAATTGCAGCCCATTGGAAATATAAGGAAGGCAAAACGGGCGCGGGCGGCGCGACGCAGGAGGAAGAAAAGTTAAGCTGGCTGAGGCAGATTTTGGAATGGCAGCATGATATGTCGGATAACAGGGAATTTTTAACGCTGTTAAAGAGTGATTTGGATTTGTTTTCGGATACCGTATATTGTTTTACGCCGTTAGGAGATGTGAAAACGCTGCCGGCAGGGTCTACGCCAATTGATTTTGCATATAGTATTCATTCGGCTGTTGGGAATAGAATGATTGGCGCAAAAGTCAACGGCAGACTTGTGACAATTGATTATGTCATTCAAAACGGCGACAGGATTGAAGTAATTACGTCACAGAATTCCAGGGGGCCTAGCCGTGACTGGCTGAATATTGTAAAAAGTTCGCAGGCAAAAACCAAAATTAACCAATGGTTTCGAAGTGAGTTTAAAGAAGAAAATATATTAAAGGGAAAAGATTTGATTGCCCAATACTGCAAATCTAAGGGTATTAATTTTTCTGATATTAATAAATCCAAATACCAGGAGAAGATTCTGAGAAAATATGGCTTTTCTGATTGGGAATCTGCATTGGCGACAGTAGGCCATGGAGGTTTGAAAGAAAGCCAGCTTGTCAACCGCATGTATGAGGATTACAAAAAAGATCATGTTGTCAAACTGACGGATCAGGATATATTAGAATCTATGGCCGATCAGGGACATGAGTCTTTAAAAGCAGAACATTCCAAAAGCGGTATTATTGTAAAAGGAATTTATGATGTTGCAGTTCATTTTTCCAGATGCTGCAGCCCCGTTCCGGGAGACGAAATTGTGGGGTATGTGACAAGAGGAAGAGGCGTTTCGGTTCACCGTACAGACTGTATTAATATGATGTCCCTTTCGGAAACAGAAAAAGAGCGGCTGATTGAAGCTGAGTGGCAGAAGGGAGCCGAGGAAGACGGCGGCGGGCTGTATATGGCTGGTCTTAAGATATATGGAAATAACCGTATGGGGCTTTTGGTAGATATTACAAAGATTTTTACAGAACGGTCAATTGACATTAATGGAATTCATTCCAAGACAAACAAGCAGGATGTGGCGACGATAGAAATTTCTTTTAGCGTCAAAGGCAGAGAAGAACTTACAAAACTGATTGATAAAATCCGGCAGGTAGAGAGTGTAATTGATATTGAACGGACGACGGGATAATAGGAGGAAACAATGGCAGGGCTTAGGGTAGAACAATATGTGGTTGGTCCGGTGATGACGAACTGTTATTTTGCTGTAAACGAACAAACAAATGACATGTTTGTAGTAGATCCGGGAGATGCGGCAGAAGCGTTGATTGAAAAAATAAAATCAAAAAATTTAACGCCGGCGGCAGTTCTTTTAACACATGGGCATTTTGATCATGCAGCCGCGGCAAAAGAGGTGGCGGAAGCGTTTGATATTCCTATTTATGCGCATGAGGATGAAAAGGAGACGCTTTTAAACCCCACGGTTAATCTTTGCGGTATGATTGGAGAACAGGGAACGGTGTATCATGCAGACATTTATGTAAAAGACGGCGATATTTTAAATCTAGCTGGATTTAAGATTCAGGTGCTTCATACGCCGGGACATACCAAAGGCGGCTGTTGCTATTATTTGAAAGAGGAACAGGCTGTTTTTGCCGGTGATACTTTATTTTTTGAATCGGTAGGCAGAAGTGATTTTCCAGGGGGAAGCGCGTCAGTTTTGATAAAATCAATTCAGGAGAAACTTATGCCGCTTCCGGGGCAGACAAATGTCTACGCGGGGCATAATGATACGACTACAATAGGATGGGAACGGCAGAATAATCCGTTTCTTTAGGAAGTCTTAGACTGAAAATTACAGGGGATTTACATTATGATTACAGTTCAATTGAACAGGGCTGATTTTGAATACGATATTTACTCTTTGGTAAAAGCATTTTTTCCAGCGGAAGATATAGTGGTAGGTACGGAAAAAAAGGAGACAAAAGAGGAAATATCGTTATTTATTATTACAAATTATCTGAAACACTCCATAGAGATTTTTTTATTTGAACCAGAATCGGAAAAGACGCCGAAGGTACAGCTGGCAGTGGAAGCTGATTTTTCCAACAGACAACAGACGAAAAATAGTTTAAAACAGGCGTATTATCAAATGCTTTCCGGTTATACCAAAAAAACGCTTCCATGGGGGACGCTGACCGGAATCCGCCCAATTAAGATTCCGATGGCATTGTTAGAGGAAGGAAGGGAAGAAACGTTTATCAAACGTTATATGAAAGAGAATTACTTTGTTTCGGATGAAAAAATGGAATTGAGTATTGACGTGGCGAAACGTGAATTTTCCCTTTTGCAGCAGTTGGATTATGAAAATGGATATAGTCTTTATATAGGGATTCCCTTTTGTCCAAGCACTTGCCTGTATTGTTCGTTTACATCGTATCCGCTTTCTATGTGGGAAAGCCGGATAGATGAATATTTAGATGCGTTGGAATTGGAACTTGATTTTGCTGCCGGACAGTTTTGGGACAAGTATTTGAATACGGTCTATATTGGCGGCGGGACGCCGACGACGTTAAATCCCCGTCAGTTAAGACGGCTGATTCAAATGATTCAGAGTAATTTTGATTTAACGCATTGTCTGGAATTTACAGTGGAGGCGGGAAGGCCGGACAGTATTACAAAAGAAAAACTGGCAGTACTAAAAGAACTTGGTGTTTCAAGGATTTCGATTAATCCACAGACGATGAAAGAAGAAACTTTAAGGATTATCGGAAGGCGCCATACGGCAGAACAGACGGTGGAATGTTTTTTCCTTGCGAGAGAATTAGGCTTTGACAATATTAATATGGATTTGATTGTCGGGCTTCCAAATGAATCTTTGCAGGATGTAGAAGCAACGCTGCAACGGATTATGGAATTAAATCCAGACAATCTGACGGTTCATTCGCTGGCATTAAAGCGTGCCGCACGCCTGAATATGTTTCGCGAGGAGTATCAGAATCTGACATTTGAAAATACAGAGCATACAATTGCGCTTACGGCGGATTATGCAAAACGGATGGACATGGAGCCATATTATTTGTACCGCCAGAAGAATATGGCCGGAAATTTTGAAAATGTAGGCTATGCAAAGAAGGGAAAAGCTGGAATTTATAATGTTCTGATTATGGAGGAAAAGCAGACCATAATAGCCTGTGGGGCAGGCAGCATTTCGAAAAGGATTTATCCGGATGGAAAGATTAAACGGTGCGATAATGTGAAGGATGTTGCCCAATATATCGCAAGAATTGATGAAATGATAGAAAGAAAATGGAAACTTCTTGAAGATTGAGAGAGGTATAGATGGCATTATTTGATGATATACATATTTAGAAACGGAGCGTGAAATGAAATTTAAAATTATCCCAAAAACAAACATTATTCCATCGTTTAACCACAATACAACTGTTGTGAAGAGTATTGAATGTGCTTCTTATGGCGAACAGTACAATGAAGATGAAATTACGCCGGAGTTGATTGGCAAAATATTAAATGATGTGCCAAAAGGTATTGAGGTCAGCTTGTGCTTAGACCCTGATGGAGAATTATGTGACATATGCTTGGAAGTAGTGTCGGATGGAGAATGGCTGTCCCTATGTTATGGCAGCGAAAATACAGAAACCTATTTTTCCTATAATCCTGAATATGCCAATACAGTGGAGCGGCTTGAAGAAGTAGATTTGGGAGATGAAAATGTATATGCCCCGATTGACTACGATGGTCAATCTCCCATTCCAAAGTGTCAAGCCATTACCGATATGGATGCAGGTGTAAAAGCAGTTGAATATTTCATCCGAACAGGGGAACTTTATCCTGGAATTGACTGGGCATATGTGAGATAGTACAGATTATCACACAGTACAGCGTTAGAGCGCATAGAGAATCAAAAATCTATGCGCTATTTTTTTACCCGCTTTTTGGCTGCTGATTTTGCAATCAAACCGACAAAATTTGCAGTCCGGCGCAAATACCCTCTTTTTTTTAGTAGAATAAACAGGGAGGGGATAATCATGGAAACACAATTGGATTTTTTTGAGCAAAATGATGCAAAAGTATGTAAGAAATTGACAAATGTGCTAAGATGGATGACGCTTGTTTTTCCCATCTTATTTTTGGCGACGGCAGTCGGAATATTCCAGATTAAATATGATGATTTAGCGCTGCTTTCTGCATTGGGATGCGTCTGTACGCTTGGTCCTGGGATTCTTCAGAAGTTTGGAACGCCCGTGAGGGTTATGAAATATGTCAGTATCATTTCGGTTGGCCTAATCGTTATGCTGTTAGGCGGCAATGCTGCTGTTGGTATTTATATGACCTATGGGCTGGCAATGCTGCTTAGCTGTATGTTTTTTGACACAAAATTCACCAAACAGATTTCTGTTATCAGTTACTTTTTTCTGCTGATGTCCCTGTTTCTAAGGTCACAGAATGTAAAGCAGATTGAATACCCGACAAATATGGAATGGTTTTTGACGCGTTCGGCTGGATTTACGATAGAGCAGATTGTTATGAGCGTAGTATTTGTTAATATTGCGGGCGCATCCAGAAAGCTGTTGGAAAATCTGCGCAGTACAAAACGGGTTGCGGCTGTTGTGTCCAAATGTGAGGAAGCCTCCGCAACGCTTGTTGCGATGATGGACGAACTTGCAGAGAATGTGCAGGAATCAAGAATGACAAATGAAACAATTGTATCTTCGGCGCAGGATACATCGGAGGACTGCATGAAAAGCCTTTTCCATGTCAGCTCTATGCACAATATTGTTTCTGAAATGGTTCAGGTTTCCGGATCAATTGACGAGAGTACAAAGAATGTGCTGGTGATTTCGGATGAAATCTGTGAGCATATGGATCATTACGCTGCTATCATGGATTATGCGGTGGCGGATATGAGAGTAATTGAACAGGCGGCGAGCTCAACAGAGGAAGCGATTGGAAATCTTGAAAAGAGCATTATGGAAATTTCCGGATTTACCAATGAAATCTCTGAAATTACCGGACAGACGAATCTTCTTGCGCTCAATGCTTCCATTGAAGCGGCGCGCGCCGGTGAGTGGGGCAAAGGTTTTTCTGTTGTGGCAGACGAAGTCCGTATGCTGGCAGAACGTTCCAAACAGTCAAATAGCTCCATCACTGCAATGGTTTCCAAAATGATTGCGATGCTAAGCGACGTGAAGCGCTCCAATGAGAAAAATCTTGCTTCCGTAGATGCGGGTATTAAGCAGATTTCCAGTGCGAGACAGGAGGCGGTAAATTTAGGGCGGCTTCAGGCAGATTCCAGAACAAGGATAGAACAGATTGCAAAAGACTGTGACCAGACAAAGCAGTGCAGCCAGGATGTGCGGGAAATGTCGGGTCAGATGGAAGAGTTAGTTAAAAATTCACAAGTCCGCGCAAGTTCCATTGTAGAAAAAGCGAACAATCAGAGCCGGATTACGGGAATAACAGAGGAAACATTTTCAATTGTTGAGCAAATTGCAAAAGAACTGTTGGAATTGAGCAAAATAGAGAAATAAAAACAGGGGGAATATAAGATGTATCTTATATTAGAAGTTTTGATTCTGCTGTCACTGGGAGGATTAATTGCCGTATTTCAAAACGGTCTTTTGGGATGGACGGCTCTGTTAAAATCTATTACCAGCCTTCTTTTTGTTTTTGCTTTCAGACATCCTGCTGCTTTTTTGGCTTTTTGGAATTGGGATACCGAAAGAGATTCAGTCTGTCAACTGGATTCTTTACTATCTGGCGCAGGGATGCCTGTCGGCTTCTCTGAGTGAAAAAATCTGCGTTCCGTTTACAAAAAACTGAGAATTGTGGTTTGCATTGGGAAGGAGGAAGGACAATGTTTCGGATTGCGCTCTGCGATGATGAAGCGGCGGAACTTGATAAATTGGAGCATATGCTTTTGTCCTGGAGCGGACAGCATATGGAATGTGAATTTTCCGTAGAGCGGTTTTTAGACGCCGATGAAATGCTTTGCCGGATATTGGAAGAGGGATATTCCCCGGATTTGCTGCTGCTTGACATTTATTTACAGGGCAGGCAGGGGATGGATGCGGCAAGGGAACTTCGGAAAATGGGAAAAAGATGCGGGATTATTTTTATTACGTCATCGAAAGAGCATGCGTTGGAGGCGTTTGGCGTAGACGCAGTCCAATATCTGCTCAAACCGGTTTCACAGCATGCGCTGTTTCCGGCGCTTGACCGGTTTATAGAGAACATGAAAGCAAAGAAAAGGTACATTTTGCTGAAAGATCATGGGATGAAAAGGGTGGAGCTGCATGATATTGTATGTTGCGAAGCACAGAAAAAAAGCCAGTGTATCAGCTTAGCAGACGGTACCGAACTGCTTTTGAATATGACGCTTACAAAGGTTTATGAGATGCTCTCAGACTGTCGGGAATTTGTGAAGGTAGGAATTTCTTATATTGTCAATTTGGAGCATATAGATAATCTGAATGCGCGGGAAGTACGGATGGATAACGGTAAGATGATTTATCTGCCCCGAGGGGCTTACCGGGGTCTGCGGGAGCAATATTTTGATTATTACTGCAGAGAAGAAGAGGGCGAAACATGGGCGCTGTAAAAAGACTGTTTTCATGCAGGCATGCGCTTTGCCGCCTGAATTGGAAATATGAAAGGAGTGGGAAAAATGCTGGGAGGTACATTCTGGGTTTCTTTTTTGCGCAATGGGCTCGGCGCAGGCCTGATGATGACGGTTTTTATGTTATTGGAACATCCGGCGGCGTCCCTTCCAAAAAAGGTTCTGGGCTTCATTCTGTTCTGGATGTTTGTCACAACCGGATATAGTTTCTGGTATCTGTTCGATGATGGGAGCTTTATACGGTTTGCGGGGCTGTTGTCCATTCCCATAGTCGGAATATTCTGTATCCAAATGAGCAGAGACAGCCTGTATTTGTCATTGTATAAGCTGACACTGGGATTTTATCTGCTTTCTGTAACCGTTTTTTGCGGCGTTGATATTTCGCGTCTGTGGTTTAAAGGAAGCATATGGGCGGATATTATGGTGCGGATTGTGTTGGGAGCGGCGATTGTTTTGATATTTGTCACAAAGATTCGGAAAAGTTTTCTGGATGGAGCGGATTATCTGCGGGAGGAGATGGATTGGTTTAGCGCCGTTACCCTGCTGCTGTCTGTCCTGATTGCTTCTATGGTGGCGTTTTGGCCCGGCAGCCATAATTTTTCCCTCCTGCATATCGGACGGATGGCGATTCTTTTGTTTATGACAGGACTGATTCAGTATATGGTATTTCATCTGTATCTGCATCGAGGGAAGGAAAAACGTTACCGTACAGAGCATGAACTGATTGAGATGAACGAACAGCTGATACGGCATCAACTGGAGTTTATCAATCAGTCAAAGGAGGATGGGGAGGACGTAAATCATGGGAGGAAGCGTTTTTGTGAAAATGAGACATTGAACAGTCTTTTGTCAGCCTATGAAAGCCTGGCAGAGAAGGAACATATTCAGACAGATATTTATGTGAGAATGAAAGGAACGATTGCGGTGCGGGAGTTTGATCTTGCCACTGTGATTGTAAATACATTTGAAAATGCGGTTCATGGCTGTATGGAATCGCAGTCTTCCACGATGCAGATTTATTTATCCATCGTCCAAAAAGGAAGAAAACTTGCGATTCTATGCAGGAATACTTGTGTGCCGGAACGAAAGTTTAAGGATGGCGTGCCGGAATCAGGCATTGGCGGCTTAGCCGGTGTTTCCGGTATCATGAGGGTCGTATCATTCTATCATGGGGAAGCCGATTTTTCTGTGGAAAACGGCATGTTTACCGTCAGGATTCTTTTAAAGCTGACGGACAACATGCAATCTGTTCCTTAAAAACTGCGAACTGTGCTAAATGGATTGAATTCTTAATGTTTAACTGATATAGATGAACTGTATAAGTGTAAGCGAAATGAAAACGATTAGGAGGTAGTATGGTTTGAAAACAGAGAAGAAACAAAAAAGAAGAAAGGTGATAAGAAAGGCGTTTAGCCTGCTTTTAGCAGTTGTGCTCACAGTGACAGGGATAGACTTGCCGTTATTTACCACGACAGTCATGGCAGCCACTTACGATGGGTCAATCGGTGAGAATGTGACATGGCGCGTAAAAAATAACGTTTTGATGATTTCCGGGATGGGGGATATGGACAATTATGGTGAGTATGAGCATCCTTTCCCAAATGAGATAATGAATAGAGAGGGGCTGACGGTTCAGATTGAGGAGGGCGTGACTAGCATCGGGGAATTTGTATTTTATGATATGAAGATTACGGCGGTTGAGATTCCGGACAGTATAACGAGTATTAAGCAGAGTGCGTTTAGAAAATGCACAGCTTTAGAGGGTGTGACAATACCGGAGAGCGTGACTGCCATTGGGGAAGAGGCGTTTAGGAACTGCGAGTCTCTGACAAGTGTGACAATACCGGAGAGCGTAAAAACTATTGAGCCTTACGCATTTGTGGGTTGTTATGCTTTAAAAAGTATAAATCTTCCGAGTATTTTGACAAGTATAGAGGATGGGGTATTAAGTGACTGCACAGCTTTAGAGAGTGTGGAAATACCGGAGGGCGTGACTGCCATTGGGAGGTCTGCGTTTAGGAACTGCGATGGTCTGACAAGTGTGACAATACCGGAGAATGTGGTTTCAATCGGGAATGGTGCGTTTTGGAGATGCAATGGTCTAACAAATTTGACAATACCGGATAGTGTGACTTCAATCGGGAGTAATGCATTTATTGGCTGCACGGCTCTGACAAGTGTGAAAATTTCGGAAAATTTGGAGGTACTCAGTGAGGCGATGTTTCGGGGCTGCACGTCTTTAGAGAGTGTGGAAATACCGGATAGTGTGGTTTCAATCGGGCAGGAAGCGTTGAGAGAATGCACGGCTTTAAAGAGTGTGACAATATCGGATAGTGTGGTTTCAATTGGGCCGTCGGCGTTTAGTGGGTGCACATCTCTGACAAGTGTGACAATGCCGGAGAGCTTAGAAACTATTGAGTATAACGCATTTGAAAAGTGTACTGCTTTAAATAATATAAAGCTTCCGAGCGCTTTGACAAGTATAGCGTCGGGTTTATTTGGTTGGTGCGGATCTCTGACAAGTGTGACAATACCGGAAAATGTGGATTCAATCGGTTCGTATGCGTTTAGTAGGTGCACATCTCTGGCAAGTTTGACAATACCGGAAAGTGTGACTTCAATAGAGAACGGTTTATTTTACAACTGCAAAGCTTTAGAGAGTGTGACAATACCAAAAAATGTAACATCTATTGGATATAGCGCATTTGTGAATTGCGAAGCTTTAAAGAGTGTGACAATACCGGAAAATGTGACATCTATTGGAGAGGAAGCATTTTTGGGGTGCCAGACTTTGGGTGAAGTTATTGTGGAAAGGGAAGTACCGGCAGATATTGGGGAGGGGGTTTTTAGTGAGTGTAAATTTGTTACTGAGAAGATGGAAGGCATTACCGTTCCCAAAGCAGTGCCTGGAGCTTACCTTATGGCTTGGAATGAGTGGTCGCTTTACATCAAGAATAAGAGAACTGGTGTAAAGCAGATCATTGAGGCATTTTTAAAAGAATACAAGGCGACAAAAGATACTACGGCGGAAGACATCAAGAGCGCGGTTGGGCAAAAACTGACCGAAGCCGGATTAGGCAGTGCGACGGTAGCTGTGGAAATTTTTAAAAAATCGGATACAAAAATGGGTGTAACAGTTATGGTTACGATTCCGGGCGAAGAGACGATAGCGATACCGACAGTCGACGTAGAAATCGGAGAGGTGCTGACCGATGAGGAAAAGGTGGCAGCGGCAAAAGCAGCGGTAGAAGGAGTTCTGCGTGATTACACGGCAACAAACAATACGACAAAGGAAGAGATTGAGAGCGCGATTGCAGAGGCGTTAGAAGCCGTAGAGGGAATTGACGGTACATCTGTGACAGTGGAAATCACAAAGCAAAATGCACTTTTAAGTGCGGCGGGATCTGTCAAGGGAACTGTTACGATTACAAGCGGCAGCCAGACCGATACTGTGGCGGTTGACAAAGAAATCGCTAAACTAATGTCTTTAGAAGGCACGGGAACGGCGGAAGACCCCTATAAGATTACCAGTAAAGAAGACTTGGAAAAACTGCGGGATTTTGTAAATAGCGGGGAGGATTTTACAGGAGTCCATTTTCTGATTACGGTGGATATTGACTTAGGGGGAAGCGCCGAGCACCCATGGACGCCGATTGGCACGGCCGAGCACCCATTTAAGGGAACGCTTGACGGAAACGGCCATACTGTAAGCGGCTTGCATATCAATGACGAAACGAAAGACGACCAGGGACTTTTCGGGGTCAATGCCGGGACGATTGGAAACCTGACCGTAGCGGGAAGCGTGACCGGAAAAGACAACGTCGGCGGAATCGTGGGAACGAATACGGCAGATGGGACAATCAAGGACTGCACCAGCAGCGTGACGGTCACCGGAACGAACAATGTCGGAGGAATCGCCGGCAAAAATGATGGAACGATTACGGGGTGCACGAATAATGGAAGCGTGACAGGAACTGGAAATCATGTGGGAGGAATTACTGGAAATAATACCGGAACGGTAAACGGAAGCGACAACACGGGAGCTGTAAACGGCAATGACAATGTTGGTGGAATTACCGGAAGCAATACCGGAACAGTAACCGGAAGCGATAACACAGGAACAGTAAGCGGCAGTAACAATGTGGGAGGAATCACCGGGAATAATACCGGAACAGTAGAAGACAACAGAAACAGCGGAGCGGTGACCGGAACTGGAACGAGCGCGGGCGGAATCGCCGGAACGAACAACGGCTCTTTGGACAATGGCACAAATACCGCCCCGGTAACCGGAAAAGACGACGTCGGGGGAATCGCTGGAACAAACGGCGGGAACGGAACAGTGGAAGGCTGCACCAATTCCGGAAATGTAACAGGGAATGGAGACAGCGCGCCAGGGGCTATTATAGGAAACAACCAGAACACAGACCCAGGGGCAGTCAAAGACGATTACTACCAGAAGACGGAAGAGGTCAATAAAGACCTGACCGGAATCGGGGAAGGAACAGGCTCAGGGACAGACCCGGAGGGAATCACGTCCGGCCAGACGCCGATAAACCCAGAGAAGCCGTTTGACGGCTCTGGAACGGCGGAAGACCCGTATAAGATTACCAGCAAAGAAGACTTGGAAAATCTGCGTGACCAAATAAACGGCGGAAAAGATTTTACGGACGTCCATTTCGAGGTGACGAAGGATATTGACTTGGGAGGAAACGCCGAGAACCCATGGACGCCGATTGGCACAGCCGAGCGCCCATTTAAGGGAACGCTGGGCGGAAACGACCATACCATAAGCGGCCTGCATATCAATGACAAAACGAAGGACGACCAGGGACTTTTCGGGGTCAACGCCGGGACGATTGGAAACCTGACGGCAGCTGGAAGCGTGACCGGAAAAGACAACGTCGGCGGAATCGCCGGAACGAATACAGCAAATGGGACAATCAAGGACTGTACCAGTAATGTGACAGTTACCGGAGAGAATAACGTTGGCGGAATCGCCGGAAAGAATGACGGAACGATTACGGATTGCACGAACAATGGAAGCGTTGCCGGAACTGGAAATAATGTTGGCGGAATCGCTGGGAATAATACCGGAACAGTAAACGGAAGCAATAACACAGGAGCTGTAAACGGCAATAACAATGTGGGAGGAATTATTGGAAGTAATACAGGGACGGTAAACGGAAGCGACAACACAGGAGCTGTAAGCGGCAATAATAACGTGGGCGGAATCACCGGGAATAATACCGGAACAGTAGAAGACAGCAAAAACACAGGAGCTGTGACCGGAACTGGAACGGGAGCGGGCGGAATCGCCGGAACGAACAACGGCTCTTTGGACAATGACATAAATACCGCCCCGGTAACCGGAAAAGACGACGTCGGGGGAATCGCTGGAACAAACGGCGGGAACGGAACAGTGGAAGGCTGCACCAATTCCGGAAATGTAACAGGGAATGGAGACAGCGCGCCAGGGGCTATTATAGGAAACAACCAGAACACAGACCCAGGGGCAGTCAAAGACGATT
Organism: uncultured Lachnospiraceae bacterium; assembly: GCA_910586355.1. Taxonomy (GTDB): domain Bacteria; phylum Bacillota; class Clostridia; order Lachnospirales; family Lachnospiraceae; genus Roseburia_B. The sequence goes on along the minus strand of CAJUHJ010000023.1, from coordinate 867 downwards.
ACTACCAGAAGACGGAAGAGGTCAATAAAGACCTGACCGGAATCGGGGAAGGAACAGGCTCAGGGACAGACCCGGAGGGAATCACGTCCGGCCAGACGCCGATAAAGCCGGAGAACCCGGAAAAACCATTTAACGGCTCAGGGACAGCGGAAGACCCATATAAGATTACCAGCAAAGAAGACTTGGAAAATCTGCGTGACCTTGTAAACGGCGGAAAAGATTTCACAAACGTCCATTTCGAGGTGACGGAAGATATTGACTTGGGAGGAAACGACGAGCACCCATGGACGCCGATTGGTACGGCCGAGAACCCATTTAAGGGAACGCTTAATGGAAACAGCCATACTGTAAGCGGCCTGCATATCAATGACAAAACGAAGGACGACCAAGGGCTTTTCGGGGTCAACGCCGGGACGATTGGAAACCTGACCGCAGAGGGAAGCGTGACCGGAAAAGACAACGTCGGCGGAATCGCCGGAACGAATACGGCAGATGGGACCATCAAGGACTGCACCAGTAATGTAACGGTTTCCGGGGAGAGCAACGTTGGCGGAATCGCTGGTAAAAATGACGGAACGATTACAGATTGCACGAACAATGGAAGCGTTACCGGAACTGGAAATAATGTTGGCGGAATTACCGGAAACAATACCGGAACGGTAAACGGAAGCAATAACACAGGAGCTGTAAACGGCAATGACAATGTTGGCGGAATTACCGGAAGCAATGCCGGGACGGTAAACGGAAGCGATAACACGGGAGCTGTAAGCGGCAATAACAATGTGGGAGGAATTATTGGAAGTAATACAGGGACGGTAAACGGAAGCGACAACACAGGAGCTGTAAGCGGCAATAATAACGTGGGCG
>CAJUHJ010000022.1 GCA_910586355.1 uncultured Lachnospiraceae bacterium | reverse complement strand
ATGGGCTGATGTCGTCCCAGTATTTTTCATAAGCTTCTTTTTCTGTTTTGCACATGCCGATAAGCTTGTCCGCTACTTTTTTTGTAATATAATCGGAAATCTTTTTCACAAATCCATCATTTTGCAGCGCGCTTCTGGAAACGTTGAGAGGAAGATCCGGGCAGTCGATAACGCCTTTTAATAACATCAAAAATTCAGGAATGACTTCTTTGATATTATCTGCAACAAAAACTTGATTGTTGTAAAGTTTAATCGTACCTTCAATGGAGTCATATTCCGTATTAATTTTAGGGAAATAGAGGATTCCTTTTAAATTAAATGGATAATCCATATTCAAATGAATCCAAAATAAGGGTTCTTTGTAATCCATGAATACTTTACGGTAAAATGCTTTGTACTCGTCGTCTGTACAGTCTTTTGGCGTTTTGCCCCAGAGCGGCGCCGTATCGTTTAATGGAACCGGACGTTTTACAATTTTTAATTTTTCTGTCCTGGGAGATACTTCTACAACTTCTTTTTCACCATTTTCGTTTTCTTTTTCTTCTGTTTTGGCTTCTTCAATAATTGTCTCTACGACGGTATCCGTATCGCGTTTGTCTTCCGGGTCAATTGTTTCATACTCTGTTTCGGCATTTGCCTTTTTTAAGAAAATTTCAATTGGCATGAAAGAACAGTACTTTTCAAGGACTTCCCTTGCCCGGTATTCGTTGGCAAATTCCAGGCAGTCTTCATTTAAAAACAGCGTAATTTTTGTTCCAACGCCTTCTTTGCTGCCGTCTGTCATACTATACTGGGTGCCGCCGTCACATTCCCAATGTACGGCCGCAGCGTCTTTTTGGTAGGAGAGCGTATCAATGTGCACTTCGTCTGCAACCATAAATGCAGAATAAAAGCCAAGCCCGAAATGGCCGATAATCTGGTCGTCGTTGGCTTTGTCTTTGTATTTTTCTAAAAAGTCGCTGGCGCCGGAAAAGGCGATTTGATTGATATATTCTTCTACTTCCTCAGCCGTCATTCCAAGCCCGTTATCGGTAACGGTCAGGGTCTTAGCTTCTGGGTCTACCTCAATTTCAACTTTCGGTTTATAGTCAGATGGAAGTTCATATTCACCCATCATATCCAATTTTTTTAGTTTTGTGATAGCGTCGCAGCCATTTGAGACTAATTCGCGGTAAAAAATATCATGGTCGGAATAGAGCCATTTTTTAATAACCGGAAAAATGTTGTCGCTGTTGATTGATAAATTTCCATGTTTGTCTGCCATATAAAAACACTCCTTTTTTGCGTTATTGTTTCTAAATTACATATTATAACCGGAGTAATGAAAAGTCAATAGAAAATTAGCACTCTATTAAGCTGAGTGCTGATAAAATGAATAAAACACAGTAAAATCAAGGCTTATACAAATTCTAAAAACTTTATAAAGTGTTTACTTGACCGGAACAGCATTGAGGGGGTATAGTGGAAACAGGTGATAGGAAGGTGTGGGAATTATGATTATATTAAATACAAATTCAGAATTAAAAGAAACGTTTGACCGGCTGATACAGGCAATGCAGGTACAGGTGGAATGGAACGGCCAGTTTGTGATTATAGGGGATTATTTAATTCTGCATGGAAGGGTGCGTTCTTTGTTTTTTAATTTTGAAAATCGGAAAGTTGTGACAAATTTGATTGATATTCCTATGAAAGAGGAGGAAATCATTGACGTCGGCGAACACAGGAAAGTACAAAATGTATTAAACCTTGCGCTTTATGCCTTTGGAAAATGGGGGTCTATTAAAGGGGTCAGAGTAGAGCAGGATTATGCGCAGCTGAATACAATTTTTACAAATGTTCTGCGGGAATTTTCAATTGAGCCGGGTTATTCTAATGAAAATTTTCGTTTTTATAAGAGTGGAATACGGTTTAGTTATGAAGATGTCATACAGTCGGCGATAGAGTCGAAGGAAGATGATGCGGACGAATTGCAGACAGAACAGGAGACGGAAAGCGGCCTTTGGCATAAATTGGTCTGGAAAAAGAAGAAAGCTGGTTTTCCAAAACAGGAAATCAGTTTTCAGCAGCGGCAGAAAAAACGTTTGGGCAATAATTTTTATATGGTGAGTTATATGTGCCCAAAGTGCAAAGAACATCTGCATATGATTGTCTTCCCAGAAACGAAGGAATTTCGGGTAGAAACGGACGAAGGCGGCGTTTTTTTAGCAAGAGCATATTCCTGCGAATCGTGCTGCTGCTTTTATACGCCAAGACCGGGTCGTCTTTTGGCGGAAGGCGATGTATATGAAATGGATTTTGAAGGCGACAGGCGTGCGTATGATGATTATCTGGAACTTTTGGGACGGTATGGGGATCATGTGGCGAATTATAAATTTAATGAATATGAAATGGTCCGAAAGCGCAAAGCCGAGCTTTTGGTAGAAGAGGAGTCAGAATCCTTAGATGAGCTTTCAGAACAGATAAAACAGCTTGACGACTTAAAACTGGAAGAAATTCAGGCCAAAATGGAAGAAGGTTTTTATCCGCTGCGCAGTATAGAAAAGTTTGAACCGCTTGTTTACAGCGAAATGAAAAAACGGAAAGCAAAAACCCAAAATACGTCTCCCCATTTTTTGGAAGCAAAAAAACTGGAAGAGTTCCCAAAAGAAGACGCTTTCTTTGGGAACCAGAAAAATGACGTACAGCAGATCGTCTCTTCTAAAAAAAGTATGGAGAGGCAGGGGAAAGAAAAAGAAATGGCTGTCCATACTTCAAAAGAAGCGGGAAATAAGGCTTTAGCGGCTGATGTGGCAAATGCCTCTGAAATTTCAGTGCAAAGGCGTGAAGCGGCAAAAAAGAGGTATGCGGCGAAATGCGGCGTTTTGGACAGGCTTTCATTTGAACAGTTAAAAGAATTGCAAAAGGAACTCAAAAAAGACAAGAACTTATATGAATCTGAGAAAGAGCCGTTTTTACAGGAGATTGCAAAAAAAGAAGAACAAAGAAAACGAGAACATATTGTAAAATTATCAGACAGCTGTAAGAATGAAAATTATGTAAAAATCCAGCGTGTTATGGATGAAATAAAAAAAATAAATTTGCCAGAAGCAGAATTAGAGGAATATCTAAAACCTTTGTATGAGAGGCGGAAAAAGCAGGGGGAAAAAGAAGTTTTTGATTTGTTCCAGAAACTTCCCGTAAAGATGGATTTAAAGCAGTATCATGCGCATTTAGAACATTTGAAACGTTATCCGGACGTAGATATTTCGCCGTATCAGGACGTTTTGGAGGAAAGAAAAGCACATGCTGAAGATTTGGAAATTTCAAGGATGATACGCCATTCCAGAACGGCGGACAGAGACGATTTGCTTGGCCTTTCCGAACGTTTGCAAAACCAGAATTTTAATCCTAAGACACTGGCGCCTTATTTAGAAAAACTGGAAGATAAAATCAGGGCTTTGGATGAAAATGCAATCGAAGAAATCTGCGGCAATCCTATGCAAAAAACAGAAGCGGAATTATTAGAAGCCTATCAAAAAATCGAAGAGGGAGTTTTTCTGCCGGAACTAAAAACAAACGCTTTAGAAATGTTAAAAAAACGTCTGACGAAACTAAAAATTGACGAGTGTGAATTGTTAGTCCATAAATTTCAGGAGAATCTCGATGGAAGAATCCGGAAAAATGAAAGGCATCATTTCTATCCGGCAAGGCGTATTTTGGCAAAAGAAGCCAAACCAGAAGAATATCAGGTTATTTCGTATGCGCTGGATACATATGGGACGAAGCGGGGCATATTTGAATATCCGATTTTTGTAGCGGATACTTCCAGGGATAAATCTGGTAAAGAGGGCATGATTTTGACGCCGGAACATATATTTTACCGGAACATGTTAAATGCGTATGTAGTTTCGATTGGAGATATTCGGCGTATTCATGCGCAGACGGGATTTTTTAATGCAGGTATTTTTTTGGAATTATTGGACGGCACGAAAATTAAAATTCCTTATGCAGCAGATAAAAAAGAACTGCTTGCATGGGGGAATTGTCTCGAAGAATTTATCCATTATCTGCAGGAGAAACCGGATTCAAGAAACCTAACTTATCTTGCGAAAGAAAAACATGAACAAATTTGTTGCTTTCGCTGTGGGTATAGTTATAAAGGCGGCAATGTCTGTCCAAAATGCGGATATAAGAGAAATCAATAAACAGATTTGAGTGTCAGAAAGGCGAAACAATGAAAAGAGTGTTTTTAATTGTGTTAGATAGTGTAGGGATTGGAGAAATGCCGGATGCTCCAGACTATGGAGACGCCGGCAGCAATACACTTTTAGCAGTTTCAAAGAGCAGATATTTTTCTGTGCCAAATCTAAAAAAGCTGGGACTTTTTGGGATAGACGGCGTTTGTATTGGAGAAAAAGAAGCGGCGCCTTTGGCTTCTTTTGCACGTATGAAGGAATTATCCAAAGGAAAAGATACGACGATTGGACATTGGGAAATTGCAGGTATAATTTCACATGCGGCTTTGCCGACTTATCCAAACGGATTTCCTGCTGAAATCATTCGGGAATTTGAAAAACAGACCGGACGCGGCGTATTATGCAACCAGCCATATTCCGGTACAAAGGTTATTCAAGATTATGGCAGCAAACATATGGAAAGCGGAGATTTGATTGTCTATACTTCTGCAGATTCTGTGTTCCAGGTAGCAGCGCATGAACAGGTGATTCCGGTGGAAACGTTATATCAATATTGTAAGATGGCAAGAGAGCTGCTCACTGGAAAACATGGCGTAGGACGTGTGATTGCACGTCCTTTTTCCGGAGAGGATGGAAATTTTACGCGGACGAAGCGCCGTCATGATTTTTCTTTAGAACCGCCCGAAATTACAATGTTAGATCAATTGAAAAATTCTGGTTTTGATGTGATTTCTATTGGAAAAATCGCAGATATTTTTGCTGGGAGAGGAATTACAGAATTTGTGCGCACTTCGGGGAATGCAGACGGAATCAGACAGACGGTGCAATGGATGGAAAAGGATTTTGAAGGGTTGTGCTTTGTGAACCTGGTGGATTTTGATATGCTTTACGGACACCGGAATGATGTGGACGGCTATGCCAAAGCTCTGTCATATTTTGACAGCCAGCTGCCGGAAATGATAGAGAAATTACGTGAGGAAGATGTGCTTATGATTACAGCAGACCATGGCTGCGATCCAAGTACGTCTTCTACGGACCATTCCAGAGAGTATACGCCGTTTTTGATACTTGGAAACCAGATTCCTTCCGGTGTAAATTTCGGGACAAGAGAAGGGTTTTGCGATATAGCGGCAACGATTCTGGATTTATTTGGGATAGATGTGAAATGCAGCGGGGGGAGTATGTTGTAAGAAAATTACTTAACACCTTATATGACGCCACTGATAATACTGACAGGGAGATATTTGGATCTCAAAGTGGGATAAACTATTGGAAAAGATATGCGTTTTATCGAATTTCGAAAAGTGTTGGAAAGTTATGGTTATGAGCTGCACCAGCCATTGTACTTTTCGGAAAGAAGGGTGCAGGCCGGTTACGATTCCTAAGCACGAACCGATAAAGAGAGTATATGTGGAAATGGTTAAGAAAGTAATAGAAAGCAAGGTGGATATCGATGACGTTGAATGAATATATGGAACTGCCCTATCGTATGGAGATTGTGCCTGATAAAGAAGGAGGTTATGCCGTGATGTTTCCGGGGCAGTATATTTTAATATAATAACAGAGCGACTGATAAAAGCATCTGATCCTTAAAAGCAGGTTTTGGTGCTTTTCCATTTTACAATCAAAATATTCTAGTTTACCTATTGACAAAGTAGGTTTAAAGGTATATGTTAATATTAGTTTAGAAAATCATGATGTAAAAAGAAAAGAGGCGAAATATTGTGAGTGAATATAAATTTGAAACATTACAGATTCATGTTGGACAAGAAGAGCCGGATCCGGCGACGGACGCCAGGGCAGTGCCGATTTATCAAACGACTTCTTATGTTTTTCAAAATTCTGCACAGGCTGCAGCCCGGTTTGGGTTGGAAGAAGCGGGGAATATTTATGGAAGGCTGACAAATTCTACGCAGGACGTACTGGAAAAAAGAATTGCCGCATTGGAAGGCGGCATAGCGGCGCTTGCGGTATCCTCCGGGGCGGCTGCAATTACTTATACAATTGAGGCGCTTGCATTAGACGGAGGGCATATTGTTTCTCAGAAAACAATTTATGGGGGCAGTTATAATCTGTTTGCCCATACGCTTCCGCACTATGGAATTTCTGCTACGTTTGTAGATGTCCACAATTTAGAAGAAGTGGAACGCGCAATATCAGAAAACACAAGGGCAATTTATTTAGAAACGCTTGGGAATCCAAACAGTGATATTCCAGATATTGATGCAATTGCAGAGATTGCGCATAAGCATGGGCTGCCGCTGGTGATTGACAATACGTTTGGCACGCCGTACTTTATTCGTCCAATTGAGCATGGGGCAGATATTGTCATCCATTCTGCAACGAAATTTATCGGCGGACATGGAACAGCTCTTGGAGGCATAATTGTAGATTCCGGCAAATTTGACTGGAAATTAAGTGGGAACTATCCGAATATTGCAGAAGAAAATCCCTCTTATCATGGAGTTTCTTTTGTGGACGCGGCAAAAGAAGCGGCTTTTGTCACATATATCCGGGCAATCTTACTGCGGGATATGGGAGCTTCTATTTCTCCGTTTCATGCTTTTTTGCTTTTGCAGGGGGTAGAAACGCTTTCGCTTAGGTTAGAGCGTCATGCGGAAAATACAAAGAAAGTAGTTGAATATTTAACGGCGCATCCATTGGTGGAATGTGTCAATCATCCGTCGCTTTTTAATCATCCAGACCATAAATTATATGAAAAATATTTTCCATGCGGCGGGGCTTCTATCTTTACATTTGATATAAAAGGAGGACAAGAAGAGGCGCATACATTTATTGACAATTTAAAAATTTTCTCTCTGCTTGCAAATGTTGCGGACGTGAAAAGCCTTGTGATTCATCCGGCGACTACGACCCATTCGCAGCTGACGGCAGAAGAATTAAAAGAGCAGCAGATTCATCCAAATACCATTCGTCTTTCAATTGGGACAGAGCATATTGACGATATTATTGCAGATTTGGAAAATGGTTTTGCTGCCGTAGAAAAATTATAGATTTACTTATGAAAGGAATTTGAATATATGATTTATGCAGATAATGCAGCAACAACGAAAATGAGCCGGACTGCCATAGATGCAATGCTTCCTTTTATGGAGGAAACCTGGGGCAATCCGTCAAGTTTATATGAAGCAGGGCAAAAAGCTGCCGAGGCGTTGTCTAAAGCAAGGGAGCGTATTGCCGCTTGTATTGGGGCGGACGCAAAAGAAATATATTTTACTTCCGGGGGCAGTGAGTCCGATAACTGGGCAATTATTTCCGCTGCCCAAAACGGAAAGAAAAAAGGGAAAACGCATATCATTTCATCTGCGTTCGAACATCATGCAGTACTTCATACGCTTAAGAAACTGGAAAAAGAGGGTTTTGAGATAGAACTTTTAGACGTACATCAAAATGGTATGGTTTATCCAGAACAGGTAGAACAGGCGCTTCGGGAAGACACTTGTCTTGTGACACTGATGTATGCGAACAATGAAATTGGTTCAGTTTTGCCAGTTGGAGAAATTGGGGCGCTCTGCAAAAAGAAAAACATTGTGTTTCATACGGACGCAGTACAGGCAGCCGGGCGTCTGCCGATTGATGTGAAAGAACAAAATATTGATTTGCTTTCCCTGTCGGCTCATAAGTTCCATGGGCCAAAAGGAACTGGGGTATTATATGCCAGACGGGGAATCCCTTTGGTAAATTGGCTGGAGGGCGGCGCACAAGAGCGAGGAAAACGTGCCGGAACAGAAAATGTACCAGCGATTATGGGTATGGCGGCGGCTTTGGAGGAATCCTGCAAAGCAATGCAAAAAGACAATGAATTGCTGCTTGACCTTCGTTTACGGTTAATGGAAGGGCTTTCAAAAATTCCGCATTCCGCATTAAACGGAGATGAAATTTCGCGCCTGCCCGGAAATGTACATTTTTGTTTTGAAGGAATTGAAGGCGAGAGTCTGCTTCTTTTGTTGGATGAAAAGGGTATTTGCGCTTCTTCCGGATCGGCATGTACCTCTGGATCTCTCGATCCCAGTCATGTATTGCTTTCGATTGGAAGGCCGCACGAAATTGCACACGGCTCCCTGCGTTTGTCGCTTAGCGCGCAAAATACCAGAGAAGAAGTAGAGCAGATATTAGAGATTGTTCCCAAAACGGTGGAATATTTAAGAAATATGTCTCCATTATGGAGAGACAAAATAAATGGAAAACAACCATTTATACTTTAATAAGCAGAAAGGAAAAAGAAATGGCTTTATATAGTGAAAAAGTGATGGAGCACTTTAAACATCCCAGAAATGTCGGCGTTATTGAAAATGCAGACGGTATTGGAGAAGTCGGCAACGGAAAGTGCGGCGATATTATGAAAATTTATTTAAAAATAGAAGATGAAAGGATTTCAGACGTTAAATTTGAGACATTTGGTTGTGGTTCGGCGATTGCCTCAAGTTCTATGGCAACAGAAATGATTAAAGGAAAGCCTCTTTCAGAAGCGCTTTTGCTGACAAACAAGGCTGTTACAGAAGCGCTTGACGGCCTGCCCGCCCACAAACTGCACTGTTCCGTACTGGCAGAAGAGGCAATTAAAGCAGCCGTCAATGATTATTATGACAAAAAGCAGCCGTAAACGTTTCTAAATAAGTTCTTTTTACGCCCATTACCATGGATTTACATGTACCATGCAGTGTTTACATTTTGGAAAGTCATGTTCAATGACTGCATGTACTTGTTCCGCAATGGTATGGGCGTCTATTAATTTTAAATCTTTTTCTACGAGAATTTCCAAATCCACATAAATTTTATCACCGAACAGCCTCGTTTTTAAATCATCAATTCCCCGAACACCTTCAATGGAAAGCGCAGTGTCGCGGATTTTTTGTACGGTTTCGGTGTCGCAGCAGTGGTCGACCATTTTGTCGAGCCCGTCTTTAAAAATATCATAAGCAGCTTTAAAAATACACAGGCAGATAATAACGCTGGCAACGGCGTCCATCACAGGGTAACCCATTCTGGAAAACAGGATACCCAAAAAAGAACCGATAGAAGAAAGGGAATCCGAACGGTGATGCCATGCGTCTGCCATAAGCGCTGCGGAATCGATTTTTTTGGCGGCAGATTTGGTATACCAGAACATCCACTCTTTGACGGCAATGGAAACGACGGCTGCGATAAGGGGCAGAAGAGTCGGTATTACAAAAGCATCGGAATTGCCGGATAAAATTTTTTGAATCCCGGAAGCGCCGATTCCAAATCCAACGACCGCAAGCAGCATAGCAAGTATCATTGCCGCGGCACATTCCATCCGTTCGTGGCCGTAAGGGTGTTCTTCATCCGCTTTTTTTTGGGCCATTTTTACGCCGACAATCACGACAACCGTACTAAATACATCTGAAGCAGAATGTATCGCATCGGAAATCATGGCGTTTGATTTGCCAAAAATTCCAGTGACTAATTTTAAAAGAGATAATATGAGATTTACGGCAATGCTGACAGTTGAGACTCTGACTGCAAGCGTCTCATTTTGATTTTGTTCCAATACGGCGTCCTCCTAATATGATTTTAATTCTTTCCATAATTGATTATAAAGATTGGTGGCTTTGGTATCCAAATTTGTATAAGTCTCGCAATTTTCGATGATGGATGAATCTGGAAAAATTGTTTTATCTTGTTTGGTTTCTTCGTCTAAATTTTCATAAACGGCAGTATTTGGAGTGGCATAGTACACATAGTCAAAATTGGCGGCCGCAATATCTTTCCGGCAGAGAAAGTCCAAAAATTTTTCTGCATTTTTTTTGTTTTTGCAGGTTTTTGGAATAAACCATGAGTCAATCCAAAGGTTAGAACCTTCTTTTGGGACACTGTAAGCGAGGTTGTCACAAAGAGACTGCGCGTATGCCGCTTCTCCGGAATAGACGACGGAAAGCGCAGCGTTGCCGGCGGCCATTTCATCGCCCGTTTCATCTACAAAATATGCGTAAACCAATGGTTTTTGCTCAATCAGCATATCAAGCGCTTCTTCTAATTCTTTGGGGTCTGTTGTATTTAAAGAATATCCCAGTTGTTTTAAAGGAACTAAAAAGCAGTCCCTGACACTGTTTTCCATAATGATTTTTCCAGTATATTTCGTATCCCATAAAATATTCCACGTGTCTGTTTCTTTTGGGGTTACTTCATCTGTATTATACAAAATGCCTACCGTACCATAAAAATAAGGAAGCGTATACTTATGATCCGGATCAAAAGAAGCGGAAGATTCAATAATTCGGGAATCAATATTTTGATATTCCGGAATGTTTTCAAACTGAATCGGTAGAACTTCGTTTTCTTCAATTAATTTTTGAATCATATAATCAGAAGTGCAAAGCAGGTCATAATCAATGGAACCGGCTTTGTATTTTGTGTACATTTCTTCCGGGCTTTCATATTCTTCATATTTGATTTTGATTCCGGTCTCTTCTTCGAATTGTTCCAGTGCATCCGGATCAAAATACTTGCCGTAATTTAAAATCGTTAAAACGTTTTCGTCTTCTTTTTGTTCTTTACATCCGGACAGGAAAATGGCAGCGGACAAAAGAATGAGCAGGCCAATTCGTTTTTTCTTCATAAAACAGTATCTCCTTTTAATTATTTATCGGATTTTTTCGGGAAGAACGGAAATTGATGAGAAAAAGCAGTATCAGTGCAATTCCGAATAAAAGGGCGGAAAGCGCGTACAGTTCCGGCTGAATTCCTTTCCGCAGTTCCGTATAAAGCATAGTGGAGAGCGTATTGACTCCGGCGCCTTTGGTAAAATAAGTAATTGAAAAATCGTCTAACGACATTGTGACAGCCATAAGAAAACCAGAAATTACGCCTGGCCTGATGTCCGGCCAGACGATTTTATAAAAAGCATACAGCGGGGAAGCGCCAAGGTCTAAAGCGGCTTCATAGGCTGATTTGCTGGTCTGGTTTAACTTTGGGAGCACATTTAAAATAACATAGGGAATATTAAATGTCAGATGCGCGATCAAAACAGTCGTAAATCCCAGTTTTGTAAAACGTACAAATAAAAGCATCATGGAAATTCCGGTGACAATGTCCGCATTTAACAGCGGAATATTTGTCGCGCCGAGTAAAATGGTTTTTCCTCTGCGGCGCATGGCCTGTATGCCGATTGCGGCAAGCGTTCCAAGGATGGTTGCAAGGATAGAAGCAGACAGCGTAATTTGCAGTGTCGTTAGAAAGGCTTCCATAATGGTTTCATTTTTCAGCATGGAAACGTACCATTTTCCAGTAAAACCGCCCCAGACAACTCTTGATTTGGAATCGTTGAAGGAAAGTACAATTAATACCAGAATCGGCAGGTATAGAAACAAAAAAATAGCGGCCAGATAACATCTGCTGAGTAATTTTTTTACCATACGGCAGTTTCCTCCCCGTCTTTATTTTGCGAATTCATAAACGTCATACTGACAATTACAAATACCATCAGTACGATAGATAATCCGCTGCCCATGTTCCAATCCATATTTTGCATAAATTCCTGTTCGATTACATTTCCAATTAAAAGAATTTTACCGCCGCCTAATAAATTAGAAATAACAAACGAGGTTAATGCGGGTACAAATACCATAATAATTCCACTTAATACGCCGGAAATTGTAAGCGGAAAAATAATTTTAATAAAAACCTGAAAACGGTTGGCCCCCAAATCCCTGGCGGCGCAAATGACATCATTTCCAATCCGGTCCATAGCATTGTAAATCGGCAGAATCATAAACGGCAGAAAATCGTATACCATTCCAAATACGACGGCGGCAGGAGTATAGATAAGCTGCAGTTTTGGTATACCAATGGAAGATAAGATCGTATTTATAATGCCGTTATTGGACAGCAGAAGCTGCCATGCTAAAATACGGAGCATAAAATTCATCCACATTGGAAGTACAAAAATAAAAACGACAAAACTTTGGCGCTTTAAATGTAAACTGTTTAAAATCATTGCCAGCGGATAGGACAGGATAAGGCAGATGACAGTACATATAAGCGCTAATTTTATCGACAGCCAGAGGGACTTTAGATGTACCGGCTGTACAATGGAAAGCAGGTTTTCGAAAGTAAGGTTTCCAGAAGAATCTGTAATCCCATAATAGAAAATCATTAAAATCGGAAGAAGGATAAATCCGATTACCCAAAGGATATAAGGGCCGCTTAAGTATTGACGTTTAAACATTTAACTCCACCGCCTTTTCATCACTCGATTCCGGCTTATTCATAATCTGAATGTTAAATGGGATCACCTGGATTCCCACATGTGTGCCCACGGGAAACATTTTTGTCGTATGAACCAGCCAGTCATATCCGTTTGCCGAAACTTCAATTTCATAGTGGACGCCTTTAAATATAATGGACGTCACATCGCCTTCCATAAAACCTTCTCCAGTGTCGGACAGCTCCACATCTTCAGGACGAATTACAACGTCGACAGGTTTGTTCTGACCAAATCCCGTGTCTACACAGGGAATTTTTACGCCAAGGATTTCTACCAGTTCATCTTTTACCATTATGCCGTCAATGATATTGCTTTCACCGATAAAATCAGCTACAAAAGCATTGATCGGTTCATTGTAGATGTCTTCCGGCGTGCCAATCTGCTGAATATAGCCTTGGTTCATAACTACAATTTTATCGGACATTGTAAGCGCTTCTTCCTGGTCGTGCGTGACATAGACAAACGTAATCCCGAGTTCTTCTTTCAGGCGGATTAATTCATACTGCATGTCCTGTCTAAGTTTTAAGTCAAGCGCGCCTAAGGGTTCGTCAAGCAGCAGGACTTTCGGTTCGTTGACAATAGCTCTTGCAATGGCAATTCGCTGCTGCTGGCCACCGCTTAAAGAATCAACGCTTCTGTTTTCAAATCCGTCTAAATTTACGAGTTTTAAAGCATATTTAATTTTATCTGTAATATAAGCGTTGCTTTTTTTGCTGATTTTTAAACCAAACGCAATATTTTCTGCAATGGACATATGGGGAAACAGCGCGTACTTTTGAAATACCGTATTTAATTTCCGTTCATTGGGCGGAAGAGAGGTGATGTCTGAGCCGTCGAAAAAAATCTGGCCGTCGTCGGGCGTTTCAAATCCGCCTAAAAGCCGCAGAGTTGTCGTTTTTCCACAACCTGAGGGGCCAAGCAGCGTCATAAATTCATTTTCTCGTATTTTTAAATCCAAATCATCTAAAATCAGCGTATTGTCAAACGATTTGAAAAGATGGGATAGATGGATGAATTCTTTTTCCATTGTAGTCCTCCTTATGTAAAAAATTAAAAACTTGGCGGGGTAGTAATCCAAAGGACAACCGCATCGTTTTTTCCGATATTTTCCAGCCGGTGTTTTTTGGTAGAAGAGAAAGCAAACGATTCTCCGGCATGGAGAGTGTATTTTTGGGCGCCGAAGGTAAGCTTTACGGCGCCTTTTAAAATATAACCAAATTCTTCCCCTTCATGCGGATTTAATTCTTCAGAAGCTCCGCCGGGCTTTAAGGTCAGCCGTATCGGTTCCATTGTGTTTTTTTGGGCGTTTGGAATGACCCATTCTATGATTGTCTTTTGTTCTTCATCAATCTTTTCAAAATAATCTTCTTTCTTAAATACAATCTGTTCCGGACCCGTTTCTGCAAAAAATTCTGCAGGCGTAGTGCCCAGACATTGAATAATATCTAACAGGGTGTTGACAGAAGGGGTGTTTTGGTTGCGCTCTAACTGAGAGATAAATCCTTTTGTCAGTTCTGCACGGTCGGCAAGCTCCTGCTGGGTAAGTCCGTAGAATACCCGAAGCTCCTTCATTCTTTTTCCAATATCCATGACAGGCTCCTTTGTATTTTTAATAGTAGATTTAAAGTTTACTAATTATAAACAAACTAAAAATATTGTAACGAAAAATAAAAAAAAGTCAATAGGGTAGAGCAATTAATTTTTACGATTTGGGTAATTTAAGATGAGAATGCAGACAGGAAGATAGAAATCGGCGAAAACTATTTTCTGCCAACTATGTGTCACAGTTGGCAGAAATGAAATAGGGTAGGATTATTCGCTTATTGGGGTGAACTCCGTAACCGTATTGTCTCCATTGACGGGAATTCGGTACATTAGGTTATCCACGCCTGCCGGAGCAAAGTAGATGTATTTGGAAGTTGCGTTAATCTGGTTGAAATCGCCTTTTTTAATTTCCGTATAGCCGCTGCCGTCTTTTTTTACGGAGCAGAAAGCGGAATCTCCGTTTAGGTTATTTTTCTGAAAATAAATGGTATCGCCGTATACATTATAGGTCTCAATGCGGTCTTTGATGATTACTTTGGGTTCGGCTTCGGACAGGCCTAGTTGTACGAGGGCGTAATCCTGCTCACAGTCCAAAAAGTAAATATGTTCGTTGTCGGCAGTCGGCATCCAGTAATTGCCCTCGCAAATAAGCTGCGCGTTTTTAGATATGGTATCCATTTGGTAAATGTTATGATTGTTGGAAAGACCGTTAAAATAAAAATATTTTCCATTTGTGGAACAGGTAAAATATGGATTTTTGTCGATTTCCTCTTGTTCCGTTCCGTCGATTTTGATACGGTAGAGCGTAGAGGCGTTATCCGTATTATAGTGAATATAATAAATATAATTACCAATCAAAGACGCATACATGGATGGGTCGGTATCTAATATTTGTATTTTCTTTGAGCGTAAGTTGAAACTGCAAAGTCCGCTTGTGCTTAAATTGAAAGTAGAAAGGGTTGTACTAAAATTAAGATTGCGGCGGACATAATAGACATAATTGTCGTCTGCATTGAGAAACGCTACGCTGTCGTCGCATAGTTTTTTGATTTCATCTCCATTCTGATTCATAGAGTAGAGACGATAACTGTCATTTGGATTGCTGAAATAAATCGTGCCGTTATGTTCGCAGAACATACCATAATTATAAAGATTGCCCGCTGTATTTCCGTTGACATAGGAATCGTTGTATCTTTGCTTTTTTAAATGGTGCTGGTATCCTGCAATGCCTGCAGCTGAAAGAATCAGTACAAGGATAATTGAAATCACAATTATTTTCTTTTTCATTTGAATTCCTCCTTTTCATTATTTACGTTTTCAATTATAACTGTAAAAGTCAGAAGTTGCAAGCTGCTGTCTTGCTATCTGAAGCAGATTGTTATAAAATAAGAAGTAAGATATTACTGTACTTGATACGGAGGGGAATATGGAAGAGCACATCAATATTCGCAAAAAACTGGCAGAGTTGGATATGGAAATTGCAAACTTGTATCAAAAACGGACGCAGCTTATGGAGATGGCGGCAGGATGTTTTTTTGAACATCATTCTAATCTGTTTGGATTTCATTCTGTGGAATCATTTGATTTTAAAGATGCAAAAGTTGTTTTTCAAGGAGTGGAAGGCGCATACAGCCAGCAGGCGCTTTGGGAATTTTTTGGGACGGGGTCAAAAAGTTTTCATGTGGATACCTGGAGGGATGCAATGGAGGCGATTGCAGAAAAAAATGCGGATTATGCAGTGCTGCCAATTGAAAATTCTTCTGCCGGAATTGTGTCAGAAAATTTTGACCTTTTGACAGAGTACGATAATTATATTGTTGGAGAGCAGATAATAAAAATTGACCATTGCCTGATTGGATGGACGGATGCACACCTTGCAGATATAACGGACGTTTATTCCCATCCGCAGGCGTTAATGCAGTGTTCAAAGTATTTGCAAGCGCATCCGGACTGGGAAAAACACAGTATGAAAAATACCGCGGGTTCCGCGAAAAAGATAAAAGAGGACTGCCGGAAAAATAAAGCGGCGATTGCAGCAAAGATTACGGCAGATATTTACGGGCTTAAAGTATTAGCAAAAGGAATTCAGAACAATACGTCAAATTCTACCAGATTTATCATTGTTTCCGGACAAAAAATGTTTAAAAAAGATGCAGAAAAAATCAGTATTTGTTTTGAAATTCCTCATAAAAGCGGTTCTTTGTACCAAACGCTTTCTCATTTTATCTGCCATGGCCTGAATATGAATAAAATCGAATCCCGGCCAATTCAGGGGAAGACATGGGAATATCGTTTTTTTATTGACTTTGAAGGAAATTTATTTGATACGGCTGTTAAAAATGCACTAAACGGACTGAGAGAGGAAACAGAGGGGCTTCGTATCCTTGGAAATTATTAACTGAAACAGAAAAGAGGGGCGGATATGGACGGAATCAGAGAATTTATCTTATATAGAAATTTAGACGACAGTAATTTGTTTTCTCGTTTTGTAGCTTTGATGGCGCATACCAAGAAAGACTGCAAAAAGAAAGAAAAAATGTCAAAGGAATTTTATAAGTGTCTGCATGAGCTGCTTGCATTTGCAGCAGACTATGGTTTTTGGGGAAATTTATGGCAGGTTTATTTGACGTATCTGCTTGTAAACCACGAGAATCCATATAGCAGGGCATGTGAAATCAGGGGAAAGGCACAAGGGACGCTTGTCGAAGCGGCGCAGCATGATTTTGCGCTCTTAAAAGAAGTATTTGATTTTGATTTATCTATGTTTGAGGAGGCGTATGGCGTTTTTGGGGTGGAAATGATTGCAGATTTTAAAGGAGATTTATCCAGCGCAAAGATGTTGAACCAACGCATGATAAAGCGTATCTTAGCGCTGTCCCTTCAATTAAAAGAAGCGGAAGATGAAACGGCTTTTTTACATGCAGTGACGCAGTTTTATCAGGATTTTGGGACGGGAAAGATTGGGCTGCATAAAGCGTTTCGGATAGAGCATACAAAAAAAGGGGCGGTAATTGTCCCAATTACAAATATAGCGGACGTCAGGCTAAATGACTTGACCGGATATGAATTTGCCAAGAAAAAATTAATGGATAATACGGATGCTTTTGTCAAAGGGAAAAAAGCGAATAACTGCCTTTTATTCGGAGATGCGGGGACGGGAAAATCGACGAGTATTAAAGCGGTTGCAAACCAATATTATGAGAATGGGCTTCGTATTATAGAATTATATAAGCATCAGTTTCAGGATTTGCATGATGTGATTGCCCAGATTAAAAATCGGAATTATAAATTTATTATTTATATGGACGACTTATCGTTTGAAGATTTCGAGATTGAATACAAGTACCTGAAAGCTGTGATTGAAGGCGGATTGGAGAAAAAACCGGATAATATATTGATTTATGCAACATCAAACCGCAGGCATCTGATTCGGGAAAATTTTTCAGATAAACCGTCGCTTTCTGATGATCTGCACAACAACGATACCGTACAGGAAAAACTTTCACTTGCCGCGCGGTTTGGCGTACAGATTTATTTTGGCGCGCCAGATAAAAAGCAGTATGGACAGATTGTCACGGCGCTTGCGAAAAAGCATCAAATATCTATGGAAGAGGAAGAATTGTTGGCACGGGCCGGTAAATGGGAGCTTAGCCATGGGGGACGTTCCGGAAGGACGGCACAGCAGTTTATCGACCATCTGCTTGGAAAGGAAGGGTGCGAATGAAATTATTTGCAGCAATTTATATTGGGTCTTACGAAGTAAGTTTAAAGATATTTGAGCTGGCTGCCCGAAAGTCGATTCGGGAAATCGACCATGTCAGGGCCAGATTGGAAATCGGCAAAGATTCTTACCAAAAAGGGTATATCGGCTATGAATTGATGGAAGAACTCAGCAGTATACTCGCCGGATATAAAAAAATAATGGAAAGTTATCATATAGACGATTATACCGCCTATGCCGGGGGTATGTTTCGGGGGATTAAAAATGAATTATTCGTGCTGGACCAGCTTTTTATCCGAACTGGAATCCGGATTCAGGTGCCTAGTAATTCAGAACACCGGTTTATCGGTTATAAATCCATAGCGTTCCGTCAGGAATTTGACGAAATGACAAAACAGGGAGCCGCTGTAGTAGACGTAGGGGGCGGGAGCCTTCAGATTACGTTATTTTCAAATGGGAGGGTCGTGTTGACACAGCATATGGCGCTTGGCACTATGCGTCTTAGAGAAAAGCTTTCTGCAGTCAAACATGCCGTTGTCCATTATGAGAATCAGTTGGAAGAATTGGTAAATAAAGAACTGGAAGTATTTAAAGCATTGTATTTAAAAGATTACAAGATGAAATATATTATTTTCACCGGAGAATACATTATGGATTTGATGAAAAAGGTGGAAAAAAAGAGCGATAAAATCGTTAGTTCTGAAAAATTTTTAAAAACAATGCGCAAGATGTACAAGAAAAATGTTGCGCAGATTGCAGCAGAGCTGGATATGACGAATGAAAACGACCCATTGCTGGTTCCGTATATTGTCATGTTTACAAGGCTTGTCGAAGAGTTAGGAGCAGAAGAAATCTGGACGCCCGGCGTCAGTGTCAGCGATGGCATGGCATATGATTATGCAGAAAAAAACCATATGATGAAGTCGGCGCATGACTTTGATGAAGATATTCTTTCCGCCGCCAGGCAGCTTTCCAAACGTTACGAAAGTTTTTCGCCTCATATAGACGCGCTTTCTGGTATGTCAGCTTTGGTCTTTGATGCGATGAAAAAAGTACATGGTATGGGAAGAAGGGAACGGCTTTTGTTACAGGCAGCGGCGATTCTGCACGATTGCGGAAAGTATATTAGTCTGGCGCATGGGCCGGAGTGCGCGTATCATATTATTATGGAGTCAGAAATTATTGGGTTGACGCATTTAGAGCGTGAAATTACGGCCTGCGTTGTATTATATAATACATATCCGTTAGAAGATTATGAAAATTTATCAGATAAATTAGATGAAGAAAGTTATATGGTAGTGGCAAAACTTGCTGCAATTCTTAGGGTATCCAATGCCATGGACAGAAGCCATAAGCAGAAATTTAAAAATGTCAAGGCGGCGATTCATGGAAAAGAGCTTGTAATTACAATCGCAACCATAGATGATATTACATTAGAAAAAGAGCTGTTTGCTGCCAAGGCAGATTTTTTTGAGCGCGTATTTGGCATCAAACCCGTGATTCGGGAAAAACGTGTATTTCGTTAAGGGGGAATCGTTATGGAAAAAGACAAAGATTTTACAAATTCAAATTATTATGAAAATCGGGAATTAAGCTGGCTGAAATTTAATTCCCGCGTGTTATATGAGGCAAAAGATAAGACGATTCCTCTATTGGAACGCTTAAAATTTGTGGGTATTACATCATCGAATTTAGATGAATTTTTTATGGTGCGCGTTGCATCTCTAAAAGATATGGTACATGCAGGGTATAAGAAAAAGGATATTGCCGGCATGACTGCGTCCGAGCAGTTAGCGGCAATCAATGCGGCGACAAGGGCGCTTGTAGATTCCCAGTATTTTACGTATAACCGTTCTATGCTTCCTTTATTAAAAGAGCAGAACATTGAAATTATCCACGCCCATGAGGCGCTCAATGAAAAGCAGAAAGCATTTGTGGACAATTATTTTCAGGACAGTGTATATCCGGTACTTACCCCGATGGCGGTAGACGCCTCAAAACCGTTTCCGTTGATTCGGAATAAAACGTTAAATATTGGAGCTTTGATTAAACGCAAAGGCAGCGACCAGGAAATTGAATTTGCAACGGTACAGGTGCCTTCCGTACTGCCGCGTATAGTAGAGATACCTTCTGCAATCGAAAACGGCAGGACTTTTATTCTGTTAGAGCAGATGATTGAGCGTAATATTTCAAAACTGTTTTTGAATTTTAAAGTTGTCTGTGCGTTTCCTTACCGGATTATGCGCAATGCAGATTTGCCAATTGACGAAGACGAGGCGGCCGATTTGTTAAAAGAGATTCAAAAGCAGCTGAAAAAACGCCAGTGGGGAGAGGTCATCCGTTTAGAGGTAGAAGAGGGGATAGAAGAGCAGCTTCTTTCGATTTTAAAAGAAGAGCTGCATGTCAAAGATGAGGATATTTATGAAATCAATGGGCCGCTTGACCTGACTTTTGTAATGAAACTGTATGATTTGGAAGATTGTGATCATTTAAGATATAAGAAATTCCGTCCGCAGCCGGTGCCTCAGATACATCCTGAAGAAGATATTTTTACGGCAATCCGCAGAGGCGATATTTTTATGCATCATCCCTATCACACGTTTGACCCGGTTGTAGAATTTATCCGGCAGGCGTCTATGGATAAGGATGTGCTTGCAATCAAGCAGACGCTTTACCGCGTCAGCGGAAATTCACCGATTATTGCGTCTTTGGCGCAGGCAGCGGAAAATGGCAAACAGGTCTTTGTTTTAGTAGAGTTAAAAGCGCGTTTTGATGAAGAACATAATATCGTCTGGGCAAAAAAATTAGAGCAGGCAGGCTGTCATGTCATTTATGGCCTGGTAGGATTAAAAACGCACAGTAAGATTGCGATGGTCGTCCGCAGGGAAGAAGAGGGCATCCGCAGATATGTTCATCTTGGAACTGGAAATTATAATGATTCTACGGCAAAACTTTATACCGACTGCGGTATTTTTACTTGTTCAGAGTCCATTGGAGAAGATGCTACGGCAGTCTTTAATATGCTTTCCGGTTATTCGGAGCCGTTGTCCTGGAACAGCCTTGTGGTAGCCCCGATTTGGCTTAGGAAGAAGTTTTTGAAATTAATCAGCAGAGAGACAAAATATGCAAAAGAGGGGAAAGAAGGCAGAATTATTGCAAAAATGAATTCTCTTTGCGATAAAGGAATTATCGCGGCGTTATATGAAGCTTCGGCGGCAGGCGTAAAAATAGATTTGATTATTCGGGGTATCTGCTGTTTGAAAGTGGGAATTGAGGGAATCAGTGAGAATATCAGGGTGCGTTCAATTGTCGGAAATTTCTTAGAGCACAGCCGGATTTTCTATTTTCTAAACGACGGCCAGCCAGAGTTTTATATGGGCAGCGCAGACTGGATGCCAAGGAATTTAGACCGCCGTGTGGAGATTTTATTTCCAGTCGAAGAGGAAGAAATAAAAAAGAGCGTATACCATATATTGGAAGTAGAATTGGCAGATAATGTAAAAGCGCATATTTTAAATAAGGACGGGCAATACGAAAAAATAGATAAAAGAGGAAAAGTTCTTGTGAATTCACAGGAGCAGTTTTGCAAAGAAGCCAAAATAAAGAAAGAAAAGGAAAAAGACGTCTATCAGGACCGTGTGTTTATTCCGGCAGAGCATGTGTAATTATGCAGTTGGCATAATCAGCAAGACAACTTAATATAGAAAACAGCCTAAAGGCGTATGGAACAGTAAATAATGTTTTATGCGTCTTTTTTGATCCGAAAAGGAGAGAACATGACCTGTAAACAAACGAATTCAAAAGTACAAAGAAAAATGGCGCGCCTAAAAAACGACCACACATGATATGTGGTCGTCCATGAACACTTCATTTAAGAAAACTGCCAGTCCGTTTTGTTTTTAGCGGAAATTATTTAAAAGTTCATAGGGAACAAATAAATGTCCCATACCGCTTCCAAGTTTGATATGAGGCTTATTGCTGCCATGGAAATCAGACCCGCCAGAGAGGCGTAAATGGTATTCTTGGGCAAGTTCTTTGATGTAACGTTCATCGTTTGGCAGGTATGTGGAGTAATAGGCTTCAATTCCGTCTAAGCCGGAATCTGTACAAATGTCAAGAAGTTCTCTTAATGCAGCGTCGCTTAGATGATAGAGAACAGGGTGCGCTAAAACTGCCTTTCCTAAAGCAGAATGGATGAGATGAATCGCTTCCTGCGGCGAGATTTTTTCTCTTGGAATATGGCAGCGGCAGCCGTCTCCGATATAGATTTCAAACGCTTCTTTAATCGATTTGATGTAACCTTTTTCCAAAAGAAATCTTGCGACATGCGCTCTTGTAAGAACAGCATCCGGAAACATTTCCCGAAGGGATTCTTCGGAAATATCAAAACCTTCTTCTCTTAGTTTTTGATACATTTTTAGGTTGCGGTTATCGCGGTTGTCGCGAAACTTTTCCAGATGTTTTAAAAGTTTTTGGTTGGTCTCATCTAAAAATAATCCTACCATATGGACTTCGGTACCTTTGTAATCCGTAGAAAGTTCTACGCCGGGAATAAGTTCTATTTCATAACTTTTAGCGGCAGTTCTTGCCTCTGCTATGCCGTCCACCGTGTCATGGTCTGTCAGGGCGAATGCAGCCAGCCCTTCTTTTTTTGCTTCAGCTGCCAGGCTGGACGGAGAAAGCGTTCCGTCAGAAGCGGTAGAGTGAACATGTAAATCTATTTTTTTCTTGTCCATAAAAATCTCCTTATAATGTTTTTGGTTATTATATAGGAAAAGAGGGAAAATTACAATCATATTGACATAGAAATGCAGTCTTGTTAAAATAAGGGCATTGGAATATTTTATAATATGTAAAATAGGAGAAAAAGGTATGTACGAGTGTCATTTTCATCTATATTTGGCAGGAAATTCGTGCCGTATGTTTGAAGTAATAAAGGAAATTCCGTCACTGGACCATTTTACCCATTTGTTTTTGGAAAGTGATGAACCGGAAGAGATACTCGCATCAAAAGCAGATGTGATTGTGGCGAATTTGTCAGATATGGATATCAAAAAAGCAACGCAGATTTTAGTATCAGGCAAGAACAAGGAAACACAGATAATTTTGCTGGCAGACAAGGAGCAAATGAAAGTTCTGATGGAGGAACCAACACTCACAGATATTTATGATATCTGGTTAAACCCCATGACAGATGAGGAGATACGGTTTCGTTTTAAGCGTTGGCAAAAGATATTTAAAATGCAGAAAGATTTTTGGCAGACCAGCCATTTTCTTGAGGCTGCAATTAACAATACCCCCAATTTAATTTGGTATAAAGATAAAAATGGAATTCACGAAAAAGTGAACGACAGCTTTTGCCGGACAGTGAATAAGACAAAACAACAGGTAGAAGGGCGCGGTCATGCTTATATCTGGGATGTAGAACAAGAAGATCCAGCCTGCATTGAGTCAGAACTGGAGGTTATGAATAAGAAACAAACCTGTGTGTCTGAGGAGACGATTAAAACCGGCGCTGGTATGCGGACGCTTATGACCTATAAGTCGCCGTTATATAATCTCGACAACAGTGTGATGGGAACGGTTGGCGTTGCCATTGATGTAACGCAGGAGCGTGCATATGAAAAGGAGCTTATACAAAAAAATCAGACGCTTGAGAAGATTTTTACGACCATAGACTGCGGCGTAATCTGTCATACAGTGGATGGTAAGGATATTTTAAGCATTAACAGGGCGGCTCTTAAAATTTTAGGATATGAAACACAGAAAGAAATGCTGACGGATGGATTTCAGCTGGTTGCTAATTCTGTGGTAGATGAAGATAAAGACAGACTCCGTGAGTCTATGAAAACATTAAAAAATCCGGGAGACAGCGTCAGTGTGGAATACCGCGTGCAGCATAAGAATGGGGAACTGCTGCATGTGATGGGAAATGTCAAACTTTTTGAAGAAAATGGGCAGCTTTTTTACCAGAGATTTCTTTTGGACTGTACCGCCCAAAAACTCCAGGAGAAGAAAAACCATCAGCGCCATATGGAGCTGGTGCAGGCGTTAAGTATAGATTTTAATCTTATCTGTTTTGTAGATACACAAACAGGCCTGGTGATTCCGATTCGAAATGACGGACGAGAATCGACTTATATGTTTCAGGAAAAGATTTCGCTTAAAGACAGTATGGAACAGTACATATTAGATTACGTACATGAAGACGACAAGGAAATGCTGTCGAATGCGATTTCAATCGATACTATGAAAAAAGAGCTGTCAAGAAATAAACTCTATTATGTAAATTACCGCAAACACATTGGCGGCGAAATTATTTATTTCCAGATGAAAGTCGTAAGGGTACAGATGGGAGACGGCGGCTTGGGAATTGTGCTGGGATTTCGAAGCGTTGACCAGGAAACCCGAAGAGAAATGGAGCAGAGAGATCTGTTAGAAAACGCTCTTTCACAGGCAAATAAGGCAAACAGGGCAAAGAGTATCTTTTTATCCAATATGTCGCATGATATACGTACGCCGATGAATGCAATTGTAGGATTTACAAATCTTGCCATAGCGCGTATTGACAGTAAAGAACAGGTTGCGGAGTATCTGAAAAAGATTATGACGTCGGGCAGCCATTTGTTGAGCCTGATAAATGATGTCCTGGATATGAGCCGGATTGAAAGCGGCAAGATTCATTTGGAAGAAGAGCCGTGCAGCCTGTCGGATATTTTATATGGGCTGCGTAATATTTTGCAGGCGGACGTCCATGCGAAGCAGCTTACTTTTCAGATTGACGCAGAGAATATTGTTCATGAGTATATCTATTGCGATAAGCTCAGGTTAAATCAGGTGCTTTTAAATCTTCTGGGGAATTCCGTAAAATATACTGAATCTGGAGGCTCTGTTTCTATGACGATTACAGAGAAATCCGGTGTTCAGGCAGATTATGGCTATTATGAATTTTATATTAAGGACAATGGCATAGGTATGAGCCAGGAATTTGTAGAACATATTTTTGAAACGTTTGAGCGGGAAAAGAACAGTACAATCAGCGGAATTCAGGGAACCGGGCTTGGAATGGCGATTACGAAAAATATTGTGGATCTGATGAACGGTTCTATCAAAGTACGTAGTGAAAAAGGCAAAGGTTCTGAATTTATAGTTTCATTTGCTTTCCGTCTGTGTTTGGATGCGAAAGAATTAAAAAAGAACAGGAACTTGCCGTCAGAAGAGCAGATGTTGGAACAGGAGGATTTGCGGTCTCAGCCGAAACGTATTTTGCTTGCAGAAGATGTGGAGATGAATCAGGAAATCGCAGTGGCGATTTTAGAAGACGCAGGATTTATGGTAGACGTTGCAGGCAATGGAAAAATTGCCGTAGAGATTCTTAAAAAGGCGGAACCCGAATATTATCAGGCGGTATTGATGGATGTGCAGATGCCGGTAATGAACGGCTATGAAGCGACAAAAGAAATCCGCAGTTTGAAAAACCGCAGGCTGGCTTCTATACCAATTATTGCTATGACCGCAAATGCTTTCGAAGAAGACAGACAGGAGGCTATGCACTATGGGATGAACGGTCATATAGCGAAACCAATTGATGTACAAAATCTGTTTGAAACGTTAGAAAGCGTGCTGTAAAGTAAGAAAATAACCTCTAATTTGTCAGATTCGAAATTCTGATAAATTAGAGGTTATTTTTTTGGGAATTGTCCATAATAAAAGAAAAATGCAACATTTTGTGTAAAATGTTGCATTTTTTCTTTTGCACTATATATTTCGGTAATTATTTTAAATACTTAACCCCTGTTTTAATTTTTTTTAAAAAATTTAAAAATCTATTTTCAGGAAAATAGAATCCCTTTCATCCTGTCCAATTCCAAGATAACGTTTTGTAATGTCAAAGGAAGAGTGATTATAGATGTCCATCAACATAACAGGTGAAATCCCCTGTTTCCATGCGTGATAACCAAAGGTTTTGCGAAGCGAGTGGCAGCTGATATGCGTATTAGATAATAACGTTTCTTCAGCTGCTTTTTTAATAATACGGTATGCCTGGGTGCGGCAGAGCGGCATTTTTGTATTCGTCCTTTTGGAAAAAATAAAGTCTTCCGGTTTTGGAATCCGAATTGTCCGGTAGTCTTCCAAAGCTTCTTTGACATGCGTATTAACCGCAATAATAGTTTGCTTTCCGGTTTTCTTTTCACATAAACAAATGTGTTCTAAAAAACAGTTCTTTTGAAAATTATATACATTTTCCCATTTTAGATTTAACACATCGCTGATACGCAGCGCCGTGTGCAGTCCAAGCACAGTCATTGCGTAATTTCTTGGAGAGGGATGGTCTTTTTTATAATAATTCAAAAAGTTTTTCAAATCCTCTTTATCCCGAATTGGTTCTGTTGTTCCCATAAAATCTCCTTTCTTTAGGACAGCGTTTTATCTGGTGTTGAAAGACATTGTTTCCTATGCAACATTTTACACAAAAAGTTACAAATATGGAGAAATAAAAAAACAAGGAGGTTCATTATGCTGAAACTTACATTAAAGCCGGGAGATTTTATTGATATTGGAAGCGATATTAAAGTTGTGTTTTCCGGCGGTTCTGCAAACAATATCCATCTTTTAGTGGATGCGCCAAGGGAATTAGATATTGCAAGGAATACGGCGGGAAAAAAAGTGGGGAAAAGTCCTTATTACCGCGAATCTGGTATTTCTGCCCAGGCGCAGAAGGAAATTACAAATATCCTGATGAGGGAAAAGAGGAAGCAGAGCGCAGGAATAAGGTAATGTTCAATGGTAATATTCCCAGCTAACCTAGGGGCGGGGTTTATTATATAAAATTTTACAACTAAATAATTCAGTGGGAACGGAATCCCTAAAAAATCAAACACATGGAGGTACATAATTATGGCAATGTTCGTACAGCACAATATGCAGGCAATGAATGCAAACAGAAATTTAGGAATGGTAACAACCGCACAATCGAAGTCCACAGAGAAATTATCTTCTGGTTACAGAATTAACCGTGCGGCAGACGATGCGGCAGGACTTTCCATTTCTGAAAAAATGAGAGCGCAGATTCGTGGATTAAATAAAGCTTCTGCAAATGCGCAGGATGGTATTTCTTTAATCCAGACAGCAGAGGGTGCGTTAAATGAGCAGCACTCTATTTTACAGAGAATGAGAGAAT
Source organism: uncultured Lachnospiraceae bacterium (assembly GCA_910586355.1). Lineage (GTDB taxonomy): Bacteria > Bacillota > Clostridia > Lachnospirales > Lachnospiraceae > Roseburia_B. The sequence continues at coordinate 9,768 of CAJUHJ010000022.1, read as the reverse complement.
TGTCCGTTCAGGCGGCAAACGGCGTTGAGACAGATGAAGATCGTGAAGCAGTCAATAATGAAATTGGCCAGTTGCAGGAAGAATTGACTAGAATTTCTGAGACGACAGAATTTAATACGATGAAACTGTTAGACGGCAGCCAGAGCGGCAGCGGGTCAAGCACAGGTTCCGGTCCGAAATTTGGTATTGTGGACACGGCAATATCTGGCGGAGGTGCGTTAATTACATCCAATGTGGCGGGTGTAACGGTTGAGATTTCTTCACCTGCGGCTAATAAAGCAGGACAGGAATCTGCAATCTGGGATGAGGCTGGAACTAAGCTGACACTGAATCTGGTAGAGGGAAAGGTATATACGCAGGATGAAATTGATGAACTGATTGCAAATGCCAAACAAGAAGATAGTACAGCGACAAATGCGCCGGCCGATATTAAAATTACTTTAAAGAATGGTGTAATGACAGCGGCAGACGGCGAGACAAGTGACGCGACTGCTGGCGGTGTCAAAGCCGCTTCTGCGGCAGTGACAGCAACCGGAAGTTTTGTGGGTGCAAACAAAATTTCGTTTACATCAAATAAATACGGAACAGAATTTAATGGAACAAAGTTTAACATAAAATTTGATGCTGAGAGCGGGAAAGAAGAAGTTGCCGTAACAACTGGAAAAACAGGAATTGTAATTAGTAATACAAATACAGTAACTGCGGGAGAATATGATATCAAACTTGCGGCTGGAAAGGAATATACGGCGGAAGACATTGAAGATATTTTGAGAGAGGCAGGATTTGATTTTGATGTAAAATTGGAAGGGGCAACTCCGGACGAGCCGAATACAGTATTCGCACCGGGTTCAGCAACAGCGTTTACAGGAATTACAATGGCTAATGGTGCAGGTCTTGGCAGTGCAAATGCAATGTGGGGTCAGGCAGGTTATGAAAGCATTTCCAGCGGAGCTGGAATCACACTTCAAATCGGTGCAAACGAAGGTCAGACAATGAACTTTACAATCGAAGACATGAGCGCACGTTCTCTTGGAGTAGACGGCAATAAAGTAGATCTGAGCACACAGGAAGGCGCACAGAAAGCTACGACAACAATTGACGGAGCAATCAAGAAAGTATCTCAGGCAAGAGGACGCATGGGCGCTATCCAGAACCGTTTGGAGCATACGATTGCAAACTTAGATACTGCTGCTGAGAATACTCAGAACGCAGAATCCCGTATCCGTGATACAGATATGGCTTCCATGATGGTAGAATATTCTAAGAATAATATTTTAGCACAGGCAGGCCAGTCTATGCTTGCACAGGCAAATCAGTCCACACAGGGAGTACTTTCCTTGTTACAGTAGTTATTACAGGAATTCCAATTTCATTCATCCTAATAAACAAATATTAAAAAAAGAGACTTTGCTGTTTGGCAGAGTCTTTTTTTTAGACTTTTAAGCAGTTGACAAATACAATTTCATCGATTATACTGAACAAAGTTCATATTGAGGTGATTGGATGAATACAGTTGTAACATCAAAAGAAGATATTTTAAAAGCCAGCCGGAAACTGATACAAAAACAGGGATGGTCTGCGGTTAGTATTCGTTCTGTTGCTGCTGCCTGTGGAGTATCGGTGGGGTCCATTTACAATTATTTTGATTCGAAGGCTGCGTTAGTAAGCGCTGCGGTAGAAAGTATCTGGTGTGAAATTTTTCATTGCCAAAAGGATCAGGCTGTTTTTTTGGATACGCAGGATTGTATTGTATGGATGTATGGGCGAATGGAATATGGCTGCAAAAAGTACCCTGGATTTTTTACGCTTCACTCTTTGAGTTTTATGCAGGAGGATAAATCTGATGGGAAACGGAAAATGCAGCAGACATGGCAGCATATTTTAAGCGGTATATGTTTGGTCTTAAAGCAGGATACAAAAATTAGGGATGGGGCGTTTACAAAGCAGTTTACAGCAGAAAGGTTTGCGGACGTCTTATTTTCTTTGATGCTCTCCGCTTTGTTGAGAGAGGACTATGATCCTTCTGCAGTACTTGAGGTTGTCCGAAGGACGCTTTATTAAAATTCCACTGAAATGTGGCAGTTTTTATTCCATAAATTGAACATTGTTCACCAAAAGAAGCAAATTTTTAAAGTGAATAACAAAATTTAAAGATAAAGGAGAATAGGTTATGCAGGCAATCGTAGAAACTTTGTTTGATTCTGTTTATTTGATTTCTGTTATTACCATTGGAATTTTGATGATTCGGGGAAGTAAAGGAGAACGTCAATTTTGTCTGTTTGGATGGATGGCAGTCGTGCTGGGGGTGGGCGACTCGTTCCATTTGGTTCCCCGCGCGCTTGCCCTATGTACTTCTGGTTTAGAGAATTATACGGTTTCGCTGGGCATTGGAAAGTGGATTACTTCGGTTACAATGACAATTTTTTATGTTCTGCTTTATTATGTCTGGCGGCAGCGGTATAGGGTTAGCGGTCAGAAAAGCCTTACTGCCGCCGCGTATGTTCTGGCAGGTGTGCGGATTGCATTGTGCATGATGCCACAGAACCAGTGGCTTTGTGATAAAGCTCCTCTTTCATGGGGGATTTACCGCAACATTCCGTTCGCTCTGTTTGGACTTTTGGTGATTGTGCTGTTCTATCGCAGCGCAAAGGAACATGGGGATAAATCGTTTCGATGGATGTGGCTGACAATTGTACTGAGTTTTGGATTCTATATACCGGTGGTGCTGTGGGCGGATGTCATTCCCATGATTGGGATGCTGATGATTCCCAAGACCTGCGCATATGTGTGGACGGTGCTTATCGGATATTTTGCAATGAAACAGGAATGTAAGTAAAGGAGGAACGTTTATGAAACGCTATATGAATTTTTCACTGTTATATGCTGTTATTGCGATGGCTGGCGGTGTATTTTACCGGGAGTTTACCAAATTGAATGATTTTACTGCCAAAACAACTCTTTCCGTTATCCATACCCATTATTTTTTGTTAGGAATGGTGTTTTTTCTGCTGCTTCTTCTGCTGGAAAAGAACTTTTCTTTTACCAATGTGAAAACGATGCGGATTTTGGCTGTTTATCATATCGGCCTGAACCTGACTGCGGTGATGTTTGCTGTAAGAGGGGTGACACAGGTGTTGGAGACTGCGCTTTCTTCTGGTATAGATGCTGCAATTTCCGGCATTGCTGGAATTGGACATATTCTTTTAGGCGTTAGTATGGTGTTTCTGTTAGTACAAATCAGACGCAGCGTATTTCATTAGAATACATCAAATCAGGCAAAGGAGATTCTATTTGCAGGGATATGTATTTAGCAAAAAGAGGCTGCCGTGAGACTGTTATAGGTCAGACGAATTATGTTATTATATTTAATGTTAAGGCGAATGTTGTAAATATAGTCGGAATTTTTCATCAATTAGAAAATTATCAGAGGAAATTATAATGGTATGTAGGAAATTCAGTTTTTATAGTAATTCATCATATGTTCATAAATTTCTCTAGTCTGTTTCTCATCGCCCCATGACAGGGGATCGTCAGCATAACACAAGGCAAAAAAGGGTTCTTTTTTCTGGAGGGTTTCCGGCAGGCTTTTCCATAGATGATACATTTTGTCTGCAAAAATAGTTATGTCAGGATTATTTTCGTAATATGTTTTGATTTTTTCCATGAGGATTTTTCCGAACAGCTCATAATTTAAAATGTTGCTGTCAATCCGTTTCTTGATATAAAGAATGGCTTCGCTGATATTTGTTTCCCATTCTAAACGAAGAAGAAGTTCATTTTTTGGATTGTCAAGAAATAATGTATCAAGCCTTCTGAAATAACTTTCTGCCGGAATGATTTCTTCATTAAGTAAAAGCGCAAATATATATAATTCTTCCATGTTTGAAATACCTTTAGAGTCAAAATTTTTATGATAATTTTATTATATCAGAAAATCAGCCGTAGATTATAGAAAAGTTCTGTTTTTAGCAGGACTTTTTATACAGTAAGGACTTTAGGCAGAGGCGAATGAATTTCCAATGCAATTTTTCCTGTCTATTCGAGTTGAAACACCTCCATTTATCTGATATAATGCAATTATCATGTATGCGGCAGATATAAAAGGATGGTGATAATATGACTGAAAAAGAAATGTTAAAAGTATCTATCGAGGAATTTTCAAGACTGCAAAATTATATGTTAGTTTCTGATAAAGAATCTGAATCATATAAAAGAATGAAAGACCGATATATTGAATTGAAAGTTTTTTTGCAAATTTCAGGCGTAAATTTGACAGAACTTGACAAAATCAAAGAGTAACGGCTAAATAATAAATGTCTTTTGCAGTACTGTAAATATTGTTGGTTATATTGTCGATTTTCTTTATTTTACATTGACAAAATTAGTAAATTATGGTAGACTAGCCCTTGTGGGAAAACCACATTAGTAAACTATTGTTTAGGAGGAAGTTTGATATGCAGCAGGGTACTGTAAAATGGTTTAATGTCAAAAAAGGTTATGGGTTTCTTTCAGATGCAGAAGGTAACGATGTCTTTGTTCATTATTCTGCATTACAGATGGATGGATTCAAAGAGTTAAAAGATGGAGAATCTGTCGAGTTCGAAGTAGTGGACGGTGAAAAAGGTCCACAGGCAATGAACGTAGTCCGGATAGCGTAAACGCAAAACCAGATTTGCGGATTACTTCCACATTACATGTTACATAATGTAATGGAACATAGGAAAGAATAACCATGAGAGGGTGTTTCTAACACCCTCTTTTATATGTACAGGACGCAGAAAAAGCTGTACGCCTGCCGGCAGGTCAGATTCTATATTGAACGCCGAAATTATAAATGGAGGAATAAAATTTGAAGCCAGAAATCTTAAAATCATATGAAATCATCAGCGAAAAACAATTGACAGATTTGAATTCGAATGGATACCTTTTGCGCCATAAAAAAAGCGGAGCAAAAATTGCGGTGTTATCAAATGATGATGAAAATAAAGTTTTCTATATTGGGTTCCGTACCCCTCCGGCAGATAGTACCGGAGTAGCGCATATCGTAGAACATACCGTTCTTTGCGGTTCTAAAAAATTCCCGGCAAAGGATCCTTTTGTGGAATTAGTGAAAGGGTCTTTAAATACATTTCTAAATGCAATGACATATCCTGACAAAACAGTTTATCCGGTTGCCAGCTGTAATGATAAAGATTTCCAAAATTTAATGGATGTTTATATGGACGCTGTGCTTCATCCGAATATTTACCGAAAAGAAGAAATTTTTAAGCAGGAAGGATGGCATTATGAATTAGAAGAAAAAGACGCTCCGATTACGTTAAACGGCGTTGTTTATAATGAAATGAAGGGGGCGTTCTCTTCACCGGAAGGCGTATTGGAACGCGAAATTTTAAATTCCCTTTTTCCAGATACTTCTTATGGGAATGAATCCGGAGGCGATCCAAATTTTATTCCAGATTTGACTTATGAAGCATATCTGGATTTTCATAAAAGATATTACCATCCATGTAATTCTTATATTTATCTCTACGGCGACATGGATGTGGAAGAAAAATTAGAATGGCTGGACAGAGAATATTTATCTGAATATGAAGCGATTTCCATTGATTCTGAAATCAAAATGCAAACACCCTTTGAGTCTGTCCGTAAAATCAGCAGGAAATATCCGGTTGCAAGCAATGAACCTACGGAGGGAAATACGTATCTTTCTTATAATATGGTGATTGGGACTTGTTTGGATCAAAAGCTGTATCAGGCGTTTGAAGTTTTGGATTATGCGCTTTTAAATTCATCCGGCGCACCGATTAAGAAAGCGCTGTTAGACGCTGGGATTGGAAAAGATATTATGGGGTCTTATGACAATGGCACTTACCAGCCCATTTTTTCAATTATAGCAAAAAACGCAGATTCAAAGGACGAAGGACGGTTTGCAGAGATAATCCGTACTGTCTTAAAAGAACAGACGGAGGGAGGATTAAATAAAAAAGCCCTTTTAGCCGGAATCAACAGCGCCGAATTTAAGTATCGGGAAGCGGATTTTGGCGCTTATCCAAAGGGGCTGATTTACGGGCTTCAAATGTTGGAAAGCTGGTTGTATGAGGATTTGCAGCCGTTTCTGCATATAGAAGCGTTAGATACGTTCCGGTTTTTGAGGGAACAAGTTCAAACGGATTATTTTGAAACGCTGATTCGAGATTATATGATAGAAAATTCCCATGTTTCTATGGTGAAAATTGAACCGGAACGCGGGCTGAATGTAAAAATGGAAGAGGAACTTGCTGCAAAGCTAAAAAAATATAAAGACAGTCTGGATGAAAAAGAGATTTTGGCGCTGATAGAAGATACCAGACATTTGAAGGAATATCAAAGCCTTCCTTCTTCTAAAGAAGATATTGAAAAGATTCCGATGCTTACGCGCTCAGATATGAAAAAAGAGGCGGCTGAGTTTACGCTTGAAGAACGGGATTGTGACGGAACAAAACTTTTGTATTCCAAGTTGTTTTCTGGTGGTATTTTGTATCTGAATCTGTTGTTTGATATTCGGGCGATTCCGGAAGAAGAACTGCCGTATCTTGGGATTTTGAAAGCAATGTTTGCCTATGTGGACACCAAACACTATACGTATGGCGACCTTGCCAATGAAATTAATTTAGAGACCGGCGGTATGAGTGCGGGAATTAATACGTATGCAAGTGCAAAAGATGAAAATTCTTATGAAGCAAAATTTGAAATCCGTACAAAAGTGTTATATGGCAAACTGAGGGAAGCATTGGAACTGATAGAAGAAATTTTGCTTTATTCTAATTTGGAAGGGGAAAAACGGCTGCATGAGATTTTGTCTGAAGTAAAATCCAGGCTGCAGATGATGTTTGTTTCTGCCGGGAATTCTATTTCGGCGGTGCGGGCAATGTCTTATTTTTCGGAAACGGCGCGTTATACGGATTTGACGAACGGTATTGATTTTTACCGGACAGTCGCAGATTATGAAGAGCATTTCGAAGAAAAAAAAGAGGAACTGATTTTAAAACTGAAAAATATCAGTCGCCGTGTTTTTACAAAAGAAAACTTAATGGCTGCTGTGACCTGCGACGAAAACGGATTTTCGGATGTGCCAAAGATGATTTCTGCGTTAAAAGAAAAACTGCCGTCTGGTCCGGATGTAAAAAGTCCGGCGTCTATTTCCTGCGTTCGTAAAAACGAAGCGTTTCTGGCGGCTTCAAAAGTACAGTATGTTTCAAGGGCTGGAAGTTTTAAAACGGCTGGATTTTCCTATACGGGCGCATTAAAAATATTAAAAGTAATTTTAAGTTATGATTACTTATGGCTGAATGTACGCGTAAAAGGCGGCGCTTATGGATGCGGCGGGGGATTTCTGCGCAATGGCAACGTATATTTTTCTTCTTTCCGTGATCCCAATCTTAAGGAAACGAATGAAATTTATGAGAAAATACCAGAATATATCCGTTCGTTCCATGCAAACGAGCGGGATATGACAAAATATATTATCGGAACAGTCAGCGATCTTGATACGCCGCTTTCCCCGTCTGCAAAAGGGATGCGTTCGGTATCTGCGTATCTGATGGACATTACGTATGAAGATGTGCAAAGGGAGCGCGACGAAGTGATAGGGGCGTCGGAGAAAGATATTCGAAATCTGGCAGAACTGGTAGAGGCGGCTCTTGCCCAGGAAAATCTTTGCGTTATCGGAAATGAGGAGAAAATTTTGGATCAGAAAGACTTATTTGAGACGACAGAGCCGTTGTTTTAACGAAAGAAAGGATATGTATGGAAAAAAGTTTAAAATCCGGCTTTGTTTCGATTATCGGCAGGCCGAATGTGGGGAAATCAACTTTGATGAATCATCTGATTGACCAAAAAATTGCGATCACATCGAACAAACCGCAGACGACAAGGAACCGTATCCAGACCGTCTATACAGATAGAACGCGCGGGCAGATTGTATTTTTGGATACGCCGGGAATTCACAAAGCCAAAAATAAACTGGGAGAATATATGGTAGGAACTGCATTTTCAGCATTAAAAGATGCAGACGTTATTCTCTGGCTGGTAGAACCGAGTAATTTTATCGGCGCAGGGGAGCAGGAAATTATCCGGCAGTTAAAAAATACAAATCTTCCGGTGATATTGGTGATTAATAAAATTGATATGGTGGAAAAACCCAAAATTTTAGAATATATTGATACCTATCGGAAAGCGTATGAGTTTGATGAAATTATTCCGGCTTCCGCATTGCGCGGGCATAATCTTTTCGATGTGATTGATACCATTTTTCAATATCTGCCGTACGGGCCTATGTTTTATGAAGAAGATACCGTAACAGACCAGCCAATCAGGCAGATTTCGGCTGAGATTATCCGTGAAAAATCGCTGCATGCTTTGAATGAAGAAGTGCCGCATGGAATTGCTGTTACGATTGAAAAGATGAAAAAACGGAAAGGAAAGTCAGGCATAACCGATATTGAAGCGACGATTATCTGCGAAAAGGATTCCCATAAAGGAATTATCATTGGGAAAGGCGGCACGATGCTCAAAAAAATAGGCAGTAACGCTCGTTATGAACTGGAACAGTTGTTAGAAACACAAGTGAATTTAAAGTTATGGGTAAAAGTGAAAAAAGACTGGCGGGATTCAGAATTGCTGATGAAGAATTTTGGTTATCATAAAGATGAACTTTAATACCAATTTTTATCTGGTATGATTCTGTTAAAGTAGGAAAACCTAAGTATGTAATTTGAAGTAACAGTGGAAGTATAAAACACAGTTACGAGTAAAGGCATATACGGGAGATGACGGCAGATGATACAGGATGCATGGAAGAATTTTGAAATGACTGGAACAGTTGCAGATTATTTAACTTACCGACAGAGCGCAGATTATGGAGAATGTGCAGAAATGAAAACAGAATCATTAGGTTCAGAAAGAGGAATCGGCAGTTATGGAACAGAACATAGTTCTGACGGGAATGGTGTTAAACGTCATGCCTATTGGGGAGTATGACAAGCGGATTACTGTATTGACAAAAGAAAGAGGGAAGATTACAGCCTTTGCAAGAGGAGCCAGACGGCCAACCAGCCAGCTGTTAGCTGTAACCAGCCCTTTTTCCTTTGGAGAATTTGAATTTTTCCAGGGACGCAGTACATACAATCTTAGAAAAGCATCGATTTTAAATTATTTCAGGGAATTATCAGCGGACCCAGTAAAGGCGTGCTATGGATTTTATTTTCTGGAGCTGGCGGATTATTATGCCCAGGAAAATAATAATGAAAAAGAATTGTTGAAATTATTGTACCAGACGCTGCGCGCATTAGAAAGTCAGGCGTTTAGCAGCCGTTTGGTACGCAGAATCTATGAGCTTCGGGTACTTTTGGCAGAAGGGGAGTATCCGGAGGTTTTTTCCTGCCGCAGCTGCGGGGCAAAAGAAAATTTGAAGTGGTTTTCCATGAAAGATATTAGGATGGTTTGTGATTGCTGCAGAACTGGGACAGACGAGATTTTGGTAGAGGAATCCGCCCTGTACACGATGCAGTATATTTTATCATCAGATTTGCAGAAATTATATACATTTACCGTTTCAAAAGACGTATTATGCCGTTTGGAACAGATTTTAGACCGGATTTATGCAGTTTTGTTAAATCATAAGTTTCGTTCATTGGAAATTCTTCAAACAATGAAATAAAAGCGTTTGATTTCCTTGGCACGGAAATCAATTTTCAAAAAGCTATCAATAAGATATAATGATGGCATGGA
>CAJUHJ010000021.1 GCA_910586355.1 uncultured Lachnospiraceae bacterium | reverse complement strand
AATTATAGGTGATACTTGAGGATCAGGAAATCCGCAGGAATATTTGGCGCTTACGGTGAAGCAATGTGGCAGTACATATTAGGGGAAAAAGACGGACTTATTGAGCGAGTGCGAAATAAGGCTGTCTAAGGGTGTGGGATATCCCACTTATATACAAAAAGGAGAGAAATTAGAAATGGAACAAAACTTTATTCAACACGGAGATGATATTATAACTATAACCGGGAATACTCGTTGTACAAATGCGGATTGTCCATATATCAGCGAAGTAGGAGATTGCCCAGGCAATATTGAAAATTGTGAATATCGGCAGCAAAGAAATGATGCATTTATAAATTATACGTTTGATGGTATTTGATAGCGATAATAAAGTTATAGTTTACTGACAGTTAGTTAGGCAATCGCTTGTAAAGGGCACAAGCTCATGCCTTCGTTTCGCAATCAGAGATTGCTCACGAGTATATAATTTTTGGATAAAAGGAGAAAGCAAATAGTGATAAAAGAGAAAAAGGTATATCGTGTGATGGATTATGGCGAATTATTGGACAAAAATATTGATTTTATGAGTGGCATTTGGTGTACTGATAATTTTGATTGTAGAAATATGAGCATGAAAGATGCCAAAAAGAATAGCGAATGTATAAGTGGATGTGTTATTGATGAAAGCATAAAAGAATGTTTAATATTTACATTTTTTGATTCAGTAAATTATCCTGTCAAAAAAGATACGTTTGTAGAAATATCGTATGAGGATTTATTGGAATATTGTGAGGAAATAGAAATGGTTAGTCATGTGAAAAATGATAAAGTAAGCAAATGAAGAAGGAGAAATATTATATGGCAAATAAACAGAAAGAAATATGTTTCCTATGTGGAAAAACAAGATCAGAAGTAAATCAATTATTAAAGGGTAAATTCGGATACATATGCAGTGATTGTGTCCAAGAAGCATACAGAGTACTGAATGAAAATGAAGAAGAAATTTCACATAATGTACAGTTAGCAACTCCAAGACAGATAAAAGAATATCTGGATTTATATGTCATTGGACAGAATGAAGCAAAAAGGACACTGGCTGTTAGTGTTCATAACCATTATAAAAGAATTTCACAAAGCAAAAAATCAGATGTTGAGATACAAAAGAGTAATGTTCTTCTTATTGGCTCTACTGGAAGTGGTAAGACGTATCTGGCGCAGAGTTTGGCTAAATTTCTTGGAGTTCCATTTGTTATTGCAGATGCTACAACACTAACGGAGGCTGGTTATGTGGGTGATGATGTTGAAAGTATTCTTTTGACATTATTACAGAATGCGGATTTTGATAATAAGTTAGCTGAAAAAGGTATTGTCTACATAGATGAAATAGATAAGATTGCCCGTAAAGGCGACAATATGTCTATTACAAGGGATGTGTCAGGTGAGGGAGTACAACAGGCATTGCTTAAAATTATTGAGGGCAGCGTTGTAAGAGTTCCTTTATCTGGTGGTAGAAAACATCCACAAGGGGAATGTGTAAATCTTGATACATCAAATATTTTGTTCATTTGTGGAGGGGCTTTTGATGGTTTGGAGAAGATAGTACATAAGGGAGCAGATAGTAAACCTATTGGATTTGGTGCTGATATTCAAAAGCCAAATGAAAAACTTTTTAATTTGGCAAATGTACAGCAAAAAGATTTGGTCAAATACGGTTTAATGCCTGAATTAATCGGTAGATTACCAGTTGTAACAACATTGCAGCCATTATCTGAAGATGATCTTGTTAAGATACTTACAGAGCCGAAAAACGCACTCACAAAGCAATATAAAGAGTTACTTGCTATGGATGGTGTGAAGCTGGAATTTGAGACAGACGCATTGAAAAGGATTGCTGAACTGGCAATTAAGAAGGAAATAGGCGCGAGAGGATTGAGAAGTATCATTGAAAAAGCGATGCAGGATGTGATGTATTCTGTTCCTGATATGGCAGATGTAAAAAAGGTTGTTGTTACTCCTGGTGTAATTGATGGTATAGAAGAAGCGGTTGTTTTGGGTAGTAGGAATAAAAAAATTGCGTAACTTTTTCTCCAGTTGTAGAAGAAGTAAGTGGTTGCGTTGCTAATTTGTAAATAAATAAGAAGATAAATAAAACGGTTTCCATCCATTTGGACGGAGAGCAGAAGTATGGAGAAGTAATTATATGAATGACAAATTTACAGTAATAAATTCAACAGATGAAGATAAAAGCAAAGAAATAGATCGTGTTAATAGAATTGCTAAATTAAATGAAATATGGGAACGGCAATATTATACAGCATTAGAAAAAGCATGTACCGGAAGAAGCGGAATGTTAAAAGATTTGCCACAAGATGAGCTTGCAAAAATAGGATTCGCTGGTATCAAATATATCTGCTCCATGCGAGAGATTACAAGAGAAAATAGGAAGCTGGGTATTGATGAAAGCAGGACATTGGCAGAAGAACAGCTTAGATTTACGGTGATTGACAGCATATTTACGATTTTAGGCTGTCTGACGTTGAGGAACTTTGTAACTACATTTCCGATAGATAAAACTTACGATGGTGCAAAGTGGGAATGTAAAGATTATTTTTCAACAATGGATGTTCTGTCTAAGATGGATTGGGACAAGCCAATAGGCAGAGATGAACTATCAGAATTGTTATGGGATTATGACAATGAAGAGTTGAGACATGCTTATATTGAATTTACTACTGCCATGAGTGCGATATATAGGGCGCAGACTGGTAAAGGGATAATGGAGAAGTTTCTTGAGGATCGCGGAGTGCCTACATATACAATGGATAAGGAAACAGGTGTCATGAAGAATAATGGGACTGGTGATATTATGAAGCCGAAAAAGGTAAGCCACATTCAGATTGTGAAGTGACTTTGCTTGGCGAAAAGATGTGGTCGATTAGTTAAATCGGTAAAGAGGATTACAAGGCAATTCCTTATCTCTGCCATTGATTTTAGGAGCGGTTGGTTTAAACAAAACGATGAATAAAGGAGAAATAAAAGTATATGCAATTTGTACACGAAAAGAATATAGAGATTGATCCAGAATTAGAAAAGTTATTGCCACCATTGTCAAAAGAAGATTATCAAATGTTGGAGCAGAGTTTATTACAAAACGAATTCATGCAACATTCTACAAGAATTCAATTATGGTGCCCACCTGAGGAAGAAGAAAATGATAATAATGCACATCCAGCAAAATCATATATTATTGATGGACATAACAGATATAGAATTTGTCAGAAGCATAATATTGATTTACCTTCATGGTGTTTTGATTGGTTATGTTTTGACACCAAGGAAGAAGTAAAAAAATATATTTATGAGAATCAATTAGCAAGACGCAACCTATCACCTATTCAAAAGATTTCTATAACAGAGAAATATAGGTCTATATATGAGAAACAAGCAAAAGAAAATCAATCGCTTGGTGGAGGCGATAAAAAATCAAAAGATTACCAAAAATCAGTTGAGTCAAATCTGACACAAGCGGTTGACAAAAAGAGAAATCCCACAACAGATGAAAAACTTTCTAAAATCGCAGGAATAAAAACGACTACATATAAAATGGGTGCAAAGGTTCTTAAATCAGGTAATGAGGATTTAAAGCAACGAGTTTTATCTGGAGAAACTTCAATTAGTGCGGGTTATAAAGAGCTGATGATGAATAGAAACAAAAACACTACACCCATAGAAAAGAAGCCAATAACACCAGAACAGAAGATTATAGAGTTTGATAATAGGATGAATGAGATCGACAGAGAAATTTCTTCCTTGAGGACGGAAAGAGAATCACTGATGCGTAGACGTACTTCCTTATTTGAATCATTGGATATTCCGTGTGAATTGAAATATGAGTTTGTGGAGAAAGACAGAATAGGATTAAGTAGAGATTGTATATTTTATGCGGAAATTGAAGGACATAAGCAAGTATTTGTAAGTGCAAGTGTTTATGGTGATGAATCACCGTTAGATTCGTGGAGTTTTATAATGAGCAAAGTACCAGAAAAATATAAGAATGACTTTATTATGTTATGGAAGAAAGCACATTATGAAGAGGTTGAAGAATTTAACAGACGGTTAGATGAATTAAATAAAAGACAAAAAGCATCTGAGGAAGATGGTAAAGATTTTTACAAGCAATGTTATAAAACATTGGCAAAGAGTGTACATCCAGATGGAGGTGGAAATATAGAAGCTATGCAATGTTTAAACCAGTTGAAAGTTATGTGGGGGATTTAAACTCCCCTACTGGATTAAAAATATTTTAGGGAGGATTTAAACAATTAACGATACAAAAATGAAATATATATTAGTAGGAAAAGAAAAAGTTTATGAAATTAGAAAAATATCATTCTTCTATATGACAGTAGAGGCAGTACAAACAGACTTGACAATGAATGAAGTGCCAGGGAATGAAACATGGGATATTGGTGAATTTAAAAATTATAAAGTAAAGCTGGTCAATAATGGTGGACAAGCAGAAGTTATTGATTTTAATGGATGGAAAGAGCATTACGATTTGAATTAATTAAATTTTTATCGTAGATAGATAATCTAGTAAAGAGTGAAAACTGGAGAGTTGTCATATACTGTCCCTTCTATTGGCTAGGTCAATGAAATTACTCTTTTATTCGATGACAATATACAATATATAGTATATAAAAAGAAAATATATACCGTATATTGTGTGCAAAATAGAGAGGATTAGTATTTCTAAGAATATTAATAAATCTGATGTAATGGAATGGATGATCAATACGCAACTAGGTAGACGTAATCTTTCTCCCATCCAAAGAATCGCTGTTGCTGAAAAGTATAGACCAATTTATGAAAAACAGGCAAAAGAAAGACAGGCTACATCTACAGGAGGTGCTAATCCTCAGCTTACACAAAATTTTGTGGAAGCTGATAAAAATAAGAAGCGTTCTGAAAATGAAACAAATGCCAAACTTGCAAAGGTAGCTAATGTAAATCGAGAAACATATAGACAAGCAAAACGTGTTTTAGATTCAAATAATGATGATCTTAAACAGAGAGTTCTTTCAGGAAAAACATCTATCAGTGCTGGTTACAAGGAAATTATTCAAATTAAAAAAGAAGAAAAATTGAATGAAGGATTAAATTATGTGCAGTACATGTGATTATAAACGGTTTGAATGTAAAAATGGTAAACTTGAACAAGGTTTAGGTATGGGAAGTTTGGTTATCCGTTGTGATGAAAACGGTAAAAATTATAGATTGGCGGTTAATGGTGAGTCTAAAAGTAAGTTTGTCTTATATAGGTGTCCGACTTGTGGAAGTAAATTATATTAATGAAGCCAAATAAAAGTAAAACTGGAATACATACACGCAGATTTGAAATAAACCAAATTGAAAAGTAGAAGTAAATATTGTAAAGAAAATATAGTTTGAAGCAGTTTTTTAGTTGGGACTGCTTTAGGTGTGGTTTTTGTACGCTAAAAATAAGACAGTTGGTAATGCAATGCGAAAAAATTGGTGAAAATTAGTGATGAAATAAGATTGCAAAAACAGAAATAGTTAGTGTAGTAAAAAGAGTGTTGATGAGTGATAGGAGGATGAATTTATATGGTGGATTTATTGAAACACAATTTGGAAGCATTTCAGGAAATCAATAAGATGATTGATTCTGGAATAAAGAAAATAGCGGTTCCTCGTGCGACAGGAAGTAGAAAAACATACCTTATGGGCGCATTGGCTGAAAAATATAATGATGTGCCAAAACTTGTGTTGGAGCTGACAAGACCGTTATTGAATAGCATTAAAGAAAAATTTGACGAGTTTGGAATTTCAAATACTGATTTTATGACATACCAGAAATTAATCCGTATGAGTGATGGAGATATTGCTCAAATGGATTATAAACTGATCTTTTTGGACGAATACCATCATGGTACAGCTCCGATATGGGGACAGAAAATTGATTATCTAATGTCAACACATTCAGACAGCATCATTTTTGGCACGAGCGCGACAACTGTAAGGAACGATGGCGTTAATGTTGTGGAATGCCTTTTTGGTGGTAATGCTATTGGTGAATTGCCTCTTTCTAAGGCGATTGCAAGAAAAGTGTTGCCTTGCCCTCATTATATTACAACTATTTACAGACTGGATGATGAATTTGAGAAGCTAAAAAAGCGCATTGAAGCTTCGACGAATAGTAAAGCTGAGAAGAAAGAGTTTTATAAGAAAATGCAAGAAATGAAACTTCACTTTGAGAAAAGCTATGGAGTTCCATTGATTTTAAATAAATATATAAAGGTAAAAAATGGTAAATACCTTGTATTTTGCAAGGATAAAAAGCAGCTGGATACTATGCGTGATATTGTGATTGATTGGTTTAAAATTGCTGGTATAAAAAATGTACATAGTTATGCTGTTTATTCTGATTATCCAGATAAGGAAAAGGATTATAAGGATTTTAAAAAAGATAATAGCGATTCTTTGAAAATTCTATTTAGTATAAATATGCTCAATGAAGGTTTGCATATCAAAGATATTTCTGGTGTGCTGATGCTTAGAACGACAAGAAGTAATTTGATATATCTTCAGCAGTTAGGACGTTTGTTAGATGCTGATAATATTGGAAAGCATCTGTTAGTGTTTGATTTTGTCAATAACTTTTCAAGTGTTAGTGATGGAATTGGGCTGTTACGAGAAATTAAAGACGCTATAGCGAAAGAGAAAGAAACTGATCCTAATTTTGATGATTCTAGATTTGAGGATATTAATACTTTCTTTGTTATAGATCAGATTGTTGAGATTCGGGAAGTGTTTAAGGAGATTGAGGGGAGATTGGAAGGGAGAGAGCGGACAGAAGAAGAGAATAATATTTTGAGAGAGTATTATCCTGTTGAGGGGCAAAAGTAGCAGATAGATTGAATGGAAGAACAAAAGCTGCAACAAAGAAACAAGCTAGACGATTGAGCTTATTTATTAATAGATTATGGACTGAAGAAGAAATAGAAATACTAAAGAAGTGGTATCCAATTGAAGGATTAAAAGTTCTAGTTAGATTGGAAGGTAGGACAAAGAGTGCTATACAAGCAATGGCTGTTAGATTAAATATTCAATCGCCAGATAGGGATTGGACAGATGAAGAAATTAACATACTGAAAGAATACTATTCTATGGAAGGAGAAAAAGTAAAGAATAGGTTAAATAATAGAACCAAAGGTGCAATCAAGTCGCAAGTCGAAAAATTAGGAATAAAAAGACAATGTAATTGGACAAATGAAGAAATAGAAATATTAAAAAGACATTATTCCAAACAAGGCATTAATTTAGGTGAATTTTTGCCTAATAGATCATACAGATCTATTAAAACTAAAGCCTTTAAATTAGGACTAATAAAAGAAAAACATGGAAACTTTACTGATGAAGAAGATGAAATTATTAAGAGATATTATCCAATAGAAGGAAGTAATGTATATAAAAGGTTAAATAATAAATCCCAAAAACAATGTAGAGGTAGAGCAAATGGTTTGGGAATAACTAAGAGGAGAAAATATAAATATGTATATAAAAGAAAAAATAAATATGTTGTTGAATTTACTGTCAATGGTAAAGTTAAAAATTTTGGACGATATGATTCCGAGGGGAAAGCTGCAAAAGTAGCTATGGAAAAAGCAAAGGAATATGGTAAGGCATTTTAATTCATACAATAGGACAAGCCCAAATGGGATTAACCGGAGCCATAGTAGCTTACCGAATAATTCGGTATCAATGGTTTCGGCTTGGCTTGGTAAATGTTTGGATGATTTTTGAAATGTGGAGGATGATTTATTGAATAAAGACAAAAATATAATTGAAGATAAAAAGCCAAAGAAGGCACCATTAGTGTATATCAACAGGCTAAAAATGTCTGAATTAGACGAAAATAATGTGTATGAATTTATCCCTAATATCATTGATAAAGATGGCAATATAATCAACAGGGATGATTTGAACGAGGAAGAACAGAAAAAATACGATAAAGCAGTGACACGCAAAATAAGCCATGATAAAAGAAAGCACATGATTCTTACGGCTGAGTCAGAATTGATCCGCATTATTCGTCATCTTTCAGAAGAAAACGAAGTTTCAAAAAGAAAGACGAAACAAAGCAGAATAAACAGGGATTATGTCGAAAATATGCTGTCCCTGAAAGTTGGGAGATCATATACAAAATATAAAGACCAGATGAAAAAATTTGGCGGCATTGTTACATATAATGGGCGAAAATACAAACGGATTATTGTGTCGTCCAGTCATAGCAGGACACAGAAAGCTATGCTTGTTGCAGAAAATATTTGGGATAAAGCAATAGATATCCTGTTATGCGGTCTTGACAGGGATACAGAATATAAATTTATGTCAAAATGGAATTCTTATATTGGGCTTGCTTCCACAGATAGTATTCCGGTATCATCCATGCCGAATATCGTTGTTGTTGATGATAAAGAATTACGAATGAAAGCAAAAGTGGATGTCGTCAGGGAGATTAACACATGGGATGAAAACGGAAATATACACCGTAGATTCAGCATATTGCGCGACAAGGTGAGAAGAATCCCTACTAACCTATTTGACGGAGCTGGCATTGTCACGCTTAAAAAAGCGGGAGAATGGAGCAAAGAACTGAACTTAGATTATAATCCCGGCTTCCTTCCAGTTCCGGTGTATTCCCTGTTTAAAAGGAAAACTGTATACTATGCCAGTGGAAGAATTTGCAAGGGAATATAAAGTAAGCAAAATAATTGATATCTATGGGAAAGAGTGGGATTTATTTGCAGATAAAATAGATTGCATCTTAACAAAAAGCCAGTTTAAATTCCATGACCTGTATAAATCTTTGGAAGAATGGCGCACAGAATTTGACAAGGAAGTGCATGGTTATAAACGGACATTCAATATATCGGAGTATGACGTATCATTTTCTGAATTGGAAGATACAACAGTGATGGCATACCAGCCGTTACAGACATTATCGCTTTCAGATAAAAAAATTGGAAAATTATGCAATCCAACAGTGAAATGTTATGTTAATGCCTCTTCAAGCGTAGAAGGTTTTTTGAAATTCCGTGGAATATGTAGTGAAGATGATAAGAAAAATGATATAGAATGGTCAAGATTTCCGTCTTATTACCATGCAATGTATTATAACCATTCATTGTTTAATGATGAATTTATAAAGAAAAAAGTGAAGCAGGATTTAAAATCTGCAAAAGAGCGTTCCTACGTGGGTAAAATAACAGTAAAAGGGAATTATCAGACATTAATGCCCGATCTGTTTGCGCTGATGCAGCATATATTTGGATTGCCAGTAACAGGGCTTTTAAAATATAACCAGATTTATTCTAATTACTGGAATCACCATTTAGAGGATACTCCCTGGGTAGATATAATAAGATCACCACATATCGCAATGGAACATTCACCTGTGCAGGTTATTACAAGCGGGGAAATGGAAAAGTGGTTTGCATACCAGAAAACAGGGATTATTATTGGTGTATTTGGGAATACGGTTGCATTAAAGGCAAATAGTGCAGACTTCGACGGAGATCATGTGCTGACAGTCAATAATCCTGTCATTTGTGAAGCGGCAATAAAACAGTTTTCCAATACCATATACCATGAAAAAATAGAATATCCATATATGGGTGGAAAGAAAAAAGGGAAAGTTGTTGTAAGTGATATGGATGAAATCATAGAGTGTGATTATAAAGGCTATAAAAATAACATTGGGAATGTGATAAACCCGATTTCTATATTATGGTCTTTGGAACAGACCAAAGAAGTGAAGGATTTCATAAAAATAATGAGCATTGTAGGCTCAATTACGATTGATTATGCTAAACACGGGCAGGAAGCAAATATTCCGAAAGAAATATTAAAGCTGCTGAAAATACACCAGAAGCCGTATTTTATGAAATACCTGCGTTCTGGCAGAAAGAAAAGAAGCCAAGAAAAGGAACTGAAGGCAGTGGATGCATTGGTTGAAGCAGAAATTAATACGGAATTATTTGACGATACAGAATGTACTATGAACCGGATATGTCATTATATGGAAGGAAATATAGGGGAAATTGATCTTGATATTAATATTGAAGAAGAATTCCATTGGGAAAACTTAGTTTTATCTGCTCCTGATATTACAAGTCATAGATACAAAAAGGTAAAGGATAAACTTATTGAAATACAGGAATGGTTTTATGAAATTAATAATACGAAATACTGTGATACGGAAGGCACAGACAATAATAGACGGGAATACAACAGGAATTTTGATTCCTTGTATGAATATGCAAAGACAGATTTGTTTTCTATTATCCATGATGAATCTGAATTAATTGATATGCTTATTACAGTTTATTATTCAGATAAGAAATTTATGAAGAAATATAAAGATAAGACCGTTTTGTGGGGGTGTTTTGGTGAGCAACTTATTGAACGTTCTAGGAATAATTTTTCGCATATTGATAATCCGGAAATGGATAAATTGATTAAAAGGGGTGAAAAGGCAAAAAAGTATTTAGAAGATTTAAAAGAATACAGGGAATCTAAATTTCAGATATGGGAATTTGAGAATGAAAAGAGTACAGACAGAGAAGTAAATTTATATAAGGAAGACATTAAATGGATTAAAAGGTCAATTCCTACAAAAACAGAGCGTTGTACCGATTGCAGGAGGTTAATGCTGGTATTGGTTTATATATGCCGTAAATGTGATACAGATGCTATCCGTATTATCCATAATAAAAACAACCGTATTACAAAATCAGTATTATGCAGGCTGGCGGATACGGACAGAAGATATTTTGATAAAGATATAAAAATATTGGAGAAGCTTGGTTTACTGCAAATATCTGTTGATAAATATAGTCATTTATTATTGAAAGAAATACAGATAAATAAAGATGTTCATGAAATATTAGCCAGCAATATCCATTACAGAAAATTATCAGGCATTGCAAAAGATAAAATCAGAAAAAAAGTTACAATTTCCGTTAAAAAAGATTGCGCTTAAATGCTTAAAACGTTGAAAAATAAAGGGATTGTAAGGGGAGAGTGAGCTAATTATGTATCAACAATATTAAGAGAGGGAAGTAGCGATAACGCATATATTCATATGGATCGGAGGATTAAATATGCAGGATGAATTACGAAGCCGTGTAGTTGCATACATGGAAAAATATAATTTAAAGAAGAAGTCATTATCTAAATATTTGGGGATTTCCCCACAGTATTTATCAGACTGGTTTCATAAAAGGGTTGATTATGATAATGAACGGATTCAGAAAATCAACGAATTTGTAAGCCATGAATTTTATTAAGGTAATAACGCCGTAAAAAGCGTTCATTATAAAAAACATTGTGGGAAATGTTTGAAAATATTGTATTATCGGCACAAGGGGTATAACAGGTGTGGAAAAACTGATATGGAGAAACTCTTGTGCCAAACGCAAATATCTGTAAATTTATTTTACAGTGTTATATAAATTGTACTTTACATCCAATCTTCTTTACTGACAGGTATGAGCCTCAGAACTCATATCTGTAATCGTGCCAAACTCCACTAAGGCACGTAAAAATCATTCAAAACATTTAACAAGTGAAAATCCTATGTGTATCTCCACAATATACATAGGTCATCTGGCGGAGACATCCACATCCTCTGCCAGATGGAAGTATGATTTTTTTGAGTAATAAAATATTAATAAGTAAATATTTCAAGAAAGAAGGGATAGTTTGACACAGGTAGAATTAAGGGAAATGTTACGGAAGCGTTTAGAGAGAGAGAAAGCAACTTATATTTGTAAAACAATTGGAATGAACAAGAACACTCTGAGCAGTTTTAAAAACGGTAAAATTGATCTTTATCCACATCTATTTGAGAAGTTGGAAGCATATCTGACAAACAATTAATCAAATCAGAAAATCTATATTATCTGAAAACTGAATATCGTAAAAAATCAAAATTTACCCAAAAAATTAAAAAAATGAGTAAAAAATAGCATTTTTCAGCAAAAATAACGTAAAAAATCGTGTTTTTTGCTGAAAGTGGGTAAAAAACCAACATAATAACCTTTATAGTCAATAAGTTTAACATATTGATGTGTGGATGTAAAGGAAAATATTATGTTGGTTTGAAAGGTTAATGAAAGGAAAAATATAGAACCGTCTTTTCAGGCGGTATTTTTATGTTAAAAATAGGAGGAAATTATATTTCATGGAAAATGAATTCTTGATATTGCTACAAGCCAAACTGGACGAAGTAAAATCAAAGGGAAATATAAATACTGATATTGATAAGATACAGTCACAATTGAACAAATTAAAATTACAGGCAGAAATTGATCCTAATAGTATCAAGAATATCGTGCGGCATCTGTCGGAGATACAGGCCAGCCAGAGCCAGATTTCAAAAGCTGGGCAACAGATTGGAAGGACAATAGGGGACGGACTGGACAAAAGCCTTTCTTCAAGCCTGAATACTGTCAAACAGAATATTGCAAATATCTTAAATGGAATCTGGAAGCAGAGGCTTAACAGTTATGACCTTTCTAAATTATTTAATCTGAACCGTACTGGTATTGACAGTTCGGTAGTCCAGCAGGTGCGAAACCTGACAAATGAATTAAACATGCTTGCAAAGGAAGCATTAAAGACAAATTCAAATTCCTCGTGGGAAGGTATTATAAATAAGATTGGCTCATTATCTAGCGTCCTGAACCAGTTTGGTAAAAGCAGGGATTTGTCATCTTTTAAAGAATCCCTGGATATATTAAATTATTTTCAGGGGAAAAAGATTTTTGTGGATAATAAATCGGAACTGTTACAGAATACAGGGATGGGTGTTCGGGAATTAAATAACCAGTTTCGGAATCTTGGGGTTACATTTACAACTGTGTCTAAAAATGCAACACATCTTGATACAATTTGGAGTGAATTATTCCATGTTTCACCGGGATTGGATCAGTTTACAACATTCGGCGATCAGATTTCAACACTCGTAAACCATCTGAAAACAGCAAAAGAAGCTATGTATGGTGAGGGAGGTTTGCAGCCATTAAACGGCCAGGAAGTCACAAACGTATTATTGGACTGGCTGGGCAGTTTAGAAAACGCATCTGAGAAATTAAGTGTACTACGGAGTGAACAGTCAGAAATTGAGCAGCAGATTGCACAGTCTTCCACATCTTCTTCAAATACAGTAATTCAAAATGAAGAAAGAAAACAGCAGGCATATAGGCAGACGACCGATGCGCAGAAACAGATTGCAAGAGATGAATCGCTTATTAAATCAAATGCAAACATAGTTGCCTTTGATAATACAAACAATGCAGCAAGGGAAGCCGCACAATATTTCAGGGAACTTTTGAGAGACGAAACCGCTTTAATCGCTGTATCTGAAAGATTCAATAAAGCGAATGAACTAAATTCTTTTGCGGTGAATGTCAAACGTGCAAGTGGTGAAGTAGAGACATTGCGATATGCGTTGGAAAATATCGGGACTGGCAATGATCCGTCCTATGTATTTAAAAATGTTGGGGCATCATTTAATGACTCAACGGCAATAAAGCAGGTACAGAAAATGGAGAAAGCCATTACGGAATATCAGGCGAAATTGAATGATTTTAAGACACGGTATTCCAAAGCCACAGTTGACTTCTCCGGTTTTGAATCTGTATTCAATAACTTTAAAAATGGTATAGGGACTGTAAATGATCTAAAACTTGCCTTTAACCAACTTGAAAATAGTGCAAAAATGGGATTGCAGAGCCTTAAATCCCAGTCGTCATCACTCGATCCGGTACAACAGGCGTTAAATAATATGCGTGACATCCCTACAATGCTCAGGAATCTTGAAACAAATATGGCAGGACTTCAAAACAAAGCAGTTCTTACAGGAATTTCGGTAGATGAACTTACATCAAGATTTATGAAATTAAAAAGTGGGGTGGATGCCGCAGGCGGTAAGATTCCGTTAGATGGGAACTGGGCGAAAGAATACCAAAAGCTGATGTCTGATATAGTTTCGTCAACAAAACGTATAACAGCAGAGCAAAAGAAGGCAGAGAAATCCAGCAATTCATTCTTTGCATCATTAAAAAAGAATTTCTCTTTTCTTAGTTACTGGACAAGTGCGACTTACATCTTTATGACTTCGATCCGAAAAATTAAAGAGATAGCCAGTAATGTGCATGAACTTGAAGAAGCATTGGTTAATATTAATTATACAATGGACTTGTCAGCCAGGCAGTTAAAAGAAATTGGTTCATCGTCCCTTCAAATGGCAAAGGATATGTATACATCTGCAAGCAATGTTCTTGGTGCTGTAAAATTATATGCAAATGCTAAAGAGACTGCTGACAGTATTCTGGCGAAAGCACAACCGGCGATCATGTTATCTAACGTCACTGGTTTTAGTGGTGAGGATTCTGCTAAATATTTGCAGACAATTATGAACCAGTTTGATTTAACGCAAGATGATTTGATGAATATTTCTGATACGATACAGGCAATATCACAGAGTATAGCGCACGACTTTGCAGATGGTATCGTGCAAATTAACGAAGGTATTTCTACATCTGGTGAGGTGGCACGTGCGGCCGGAATGGATTTGGCTGATTATGCCAGTATAATCGGCTTGCTTGTAGAAAAGACGGGATTACAGGGAAGCCAGCTTGGTAATAGTATGAAGACAATCATAACCAGAACCACAAAAGCCAGTAAAATCATGGGAATCGATGAAGGGGAGATTTCAGATGCGGAAGAATCTCTGCGTAGTGTCGGAATTGAAGTCAGGAAAACGGATGGGGAATTTAATGATTTTAACGACACCATGAGGGAACTCTCCAAACAGTGGGACACCTTATCAGACGTTGAAAAATCAAATATTTCATTCAATCTCGCGGGGACGCGCCAAATCAACGTAATCCAAAATTTATTACGGAATTGGAGCGAGTATGAAGATTTGGTAAATAAAGCAAATGATTCTACTGGTGTCACAATTGAAAACCAGGGAATTTATGCTGAATCCCTGTCAGGCAAAATTGGAGAGTTATCTGCAATATGGAGTAACATTTCAAATGATACTGTTAGTCCTTCATTCTTGAAAGGGCTTGCAGAGGCAGGAATTGGCATATCGTCCCTAATTGAGAAGATAGGGCTGTTAAAGTCCGTCATTGCAAGTGTGGGCATTGCCGCATTTGTAAAGAACTTTGCTTGACCCTGAAACAAGGGTACATTATAAAACCTCTCCTACAGTTTTATAATTGGGCTAACAGAGATAAGGAAAATGATAAAATGGTTCATTAGTACAAGTCTCTGCATTGGGAGTTCGAAAATAAACCAACGAGAAGTAATTGTCTGGAAGGGCTTATGAATATCCTACTAAAGCGGAGCTGGTAACGGCAAACGTAAATGTAGCGAAAGCAGAAAAAACAGGATATTCGATATATGGTAATCCCTGTGCAAACATGGAGTACGCCTAAGTATCATTGACAAGGCTTAATCAGCAGCACACATTCCTAAGATTATGATATGTAATCTAAACCAATAACCCCGTAAAAGGAAATAAAAGGTTGAATGGGAATGGATGTTCATCGACTACCGATTCTCAGAGTATATTCTACCTTATTAAATATGCTTTTAAGGTATAGTGTTATACGGAGTTTTATAACTTTCTCACGTATAACGTTGCAAGCAAAAAGTTAAAAGAAGTCACCATTCGTAACCGCAGTTGTTACAATGGAACTGTTTAAAACGTTTTGTTCCAAACAGACCAAAAACAGCAGTATTTACTACTTTAGAAGTTGCGGAAACCTTTTTTAGATTCGTACTGTTACAGGTGGGGCATTTGGGTTTGTTTAGTAATCTTTCAGCTTCCTGTCTGTTACGGGCTATTTCGGCAGGAGAAAGCTGAAATTGTGAGGGATTTAAAAAGTCACTTTGATTAATTAATTGCTCTGCTATATTTGCATCGCAACCAGTTATTTGTTGTATGTATTCTATACAACCAGATAATCCTTTTTGCTGGCAGATTCTTATATAGTCAGCAGCATTACCTTTGTCGTCAAAAATTTTACCTACATCATCTACATTCATTATAAAATAATCCTCCAAATATTTTATAAAAAGTATACTATTAAATTTTAAGACATGCAATTAAAAACTGTAGGAGAGTCTCTAATTGCTTTAAATAGTATTCAGAATATTTTGAATGATACATCTCTGGTTGGCACACGACAAAATATTGCATTAACAAGTTCTTTAAATGCTTATTCTGTAGAAGTTGTGAAAGCCGCTGTAGCACAAGGCACATTTACAGCAGAACAAATAAAAGCGATATTGACAGCAAAAGGGTTGACAGAAGCAGAGATAGAAGAAGTTATTGCAACAAATGCCCTCACAGCTTCCCAGGCAGGCGCAACAGCTTCCACATTGGGACTTGAAAATGCATTCAAGGGACTTGGTGCTTCAATGAAAGCATTTGCATTATCTAATCCTATTTTAACAGCGATTGCCGCCATTGGTGTTACCATTTATGGAGCGGTAAAAGCCTACGATGCTCTTACAGTGTCCATTGAAGAGCAGAGAGAAAAAATGGAAGAATCCGTTTCTGCATATGAGGAAGCAAAAAGTGAATTAACTGACATCACTAATGAATATGAAACGCAAAAACAAGAGTTAAATGATTTAATCTCTAAAGACAGGGACTTAACAAATGAAGAACAAAAAAGGTTAGAATTTTTGCAAAAATCAACCAATGAACTACGCATCCAAAAGGACTTAGCAGAAAGGGAAGAAGATAAGACACAGAGAGAAGCAGCGGAAGACGCTTCTGATTTGTTTAAGAAAGAATTTGGAAAGCAGGATATATCTGAAAAAGCAATTGATAGGCATAAGAATAACATTAATAACGGCTTTAACAATGAGAACCCGGTTAGTTATTTATTTAAAAATCAAGGCGAACTTTCCGCCCAAATCGCAGCTTATGAAGAAATGGACAAGCTGTTAGACAAGGCGTACTCTTCTAAAGACAGAGAAAACATTGATAAATATACAGAATCAGTCAAAACTTTAAAAGATGAAATCTTTGCAACGGTCAAAGAATTAAGCATCCAGCAAGGGAATATTGCAGACTATTATGAAAATATAAAAGATACGCCATATGATGATTTGTCGGACAAAGATCAAGAAATTGTAGATAATTACACATCTATATGTGATGCGATAGAATTAGTCTACAAGCGTTTAGACCCTACTGCTTGGAAGCAGATGCAGATTGATAATGTTTTCAATACAGAAGGTATTGAGAAGACAAAAGAAGAACTAATTGAAATGTCAAAAGCGGGAACGCTTGACGAAAGCACTCTTCTATCTTATTCCAAATTGTCGGACGCGCTACAAGAAAATAAACTGTCCGCAAGTGATTTATTGCAAGAATTAAATGCATTAGCACAGGCAGAATTGGAAGGGCAGGGATTGCCAGATTCCAACACGCTTTCTTTCACCGACGCAATATCCCAAGTGCAGACGCTTTCCGAAGGGCTAGACCAGCTGGATAAAATCTATGCCGACGTATACGACAAAGAAGATTTTGACTGGTCATCCATCCTGAATAATGAAGGGTTCCAAAAGGTATTCGGGGAGTTTACAGAAGAGTACGATGATTTTATCAAAACGGTATCCAATGCGCCGGACGACATCAATGCGTGCCAGGATGCGTTTGACAGGCTTGCAACGGCATATCTTTACGGTTCAGAAGTATTAAAAGACCTGACTGCCGAGACAAAAGACGCGACAATTGCCATGTTAGAGCAGATGGGCATAACAAACGCAAGCGAAATTGTTACGGCAAGGCTGGCGGCAGAAGAAGCATATTTAGCAGAAAAGAAAAACAATACTGCCATTGCAGCCGATAACCTGACTGAAGCGACATGGAATGAAATTTCCGCAGTCATATCGGAAGGGGACGCCTCAGAAGAAACAAGGGCGTACCTTGCAATGCTTGCGTTGGAAAAAATAAATGTCAACAATATCCGCCTGAACACGGACGACGACGTGAACGCCATTATAGCGATTGCAAATGCCGCGGGCGCGTCAACGGAATACATCAACGGATTAAAGCGCGCACTGTCATCCCTTGGTTCCATTAACGAGACGATTGAAACAAATGGGCAGAACGAGGGGCAGGCAGGGATTTCAGCGTCAGTGTCAAAAAGCCTTGCAGAAGCGCAGAAACCGCATGTCGAGCAGCAGATAGAGGATTATTTGGAGAAGATCAAACAGGGGATAGCCAGCACAAAACTCAACCCATCCGATTACTATGCGCATTATGGGGGCGGTTCTGCCACGAAAGCTGCAGTTGACAAAGCCAATAAATCAGGGAAAGACGCAAAAGAAAAAAAAGAAGACATAAAGCAGTTTGAGAAAGTCATAGATCATATTGAACGCCGCATACAAAAATTCCAACGCCTCTTCGACAAATGGATCAAACAGGCGGAAACTGCAGTCACAAGCGGGTTTATTACAAAGTATTACAAGAAAGCCACAAACGCAATCAAAAAAGAACTGTCTACATACGGCAAGGCTTACAGCCGCTACATGAAGGAAGCTAATGCCGTAGGGTTAGACGAGAAATATGCAAAGAAAGTCCGTAACGGAACAATTGACATTGAAACAATCCGTGCCGAGGGGACAGAGGAAGACGTAAAGAAATATGAGGAATTAGCGGACAAAATACAGAAATACCAGGAATGGTACGATAAAGCAGTTGAGTCCACAACATCTTTTGTGGAAACAGCGGAGGAACTATATAACCTCCCACTTGACAAAGCAGCAACAAAAATTGAAAAATTCAAAGACGCAGTAGACCTTCTGAATAAGAAATTAGATAACGCCATCGGTTCAAAAAAGAAGAATAAACTGGTGGACAAGCAGACCAAAGAGGAAAAGAAGACACTCAACGCACAAAAGAAAGCCAAAAAAGAAACAAAGAAAATCCTGAAAAAAGAAGGGAAAAACCTCACAAAAAAAAGCACGTTAAACAACCCGGACGTATCCGAAAAAGAAAAGAAGCAGATAAAAAAGGCTGTCAAAAATGGGAAAGAGGTAAACCTCTCCTTTTTCAAGGAAGGCTCCAAGGCATATAATGCGGCAGTTAAATATAACGAAGCGTTAAAGGCAAACAAACAGGCAACCTACGACTGTGCAGCTGCCCAGCAGGATTACAATTCCTGGTTGGTTGAGGCAAGCAAAATTAAATTTGACAACATAGCGGACGACTATGATAAACGCGTGCAGATGCTCGACCACCAGATGACGGCATTAGACAACCGTATTTCTGAAATTGAGACAGCCGGGAAAAAGGTGGACAAATCCTATTATGAATCCCAGAAAGCCGTCAACGCACAGAAAATGGCACAGTACAAAGCAGAAAAAGCCGCTCTGGAACAAAGCATTTTGAATATCAAAAAAGGCACAGACGAATGGTACGAGGCCTACGACCAGATCGTACAGGTGTCATCTTCTATATCAGACTGTGTAAAAGAAACCTATGAACTGAACAACTCCATTAACTAGCTCCATTTTGATTTATTTGACGATATTTCCGCTTCCATTGGCCGCATTATCACAGAACAGGAATTCTTACAGGGACTGTTTGCGCATGAAAAACTGACGGATGACAAGACTGGGAGCCTGACTAAAGCCGGGCTTGCAAAACTTGGTTCCCTGTCAGCAAGCTATTACGCTTCTGATAACGACGCAAAAAGGCATTCAGCAGAAGTGAAAGAACTGCGGCGCATGTATGATTCTGGTTCTTTACATAGCGATCTGCTTGGTATTACCCTGAATTCCATGGATGATTTAAAAGAACGCCTGGATGAAACTGTTACCAAAGAACAGGATGCTATAAAAAAAAGATACGATTTACAGACCCAGATCTACGACCTGATGAAAGAACGTTACCAGGCGGAACTTAACTACCTGAAAGAACTTATTGACGCAAAAAAAGAAGCCTTAAACACAGAAAAAGATTTACATGATTACCAGAAAACACTCAATGAAAAGACAGAAAACATTTCCACAATCCAGAAACAGATAGCCGCTTATTCCGGCGACAGTTCCGAGGAAGGAACGGCAAAGCGGCAGAAATTACAGAATGAACTTAAGAACGCACAGGATGACTTAAAAGAAACAGAATACGACCGCTATATTTCCGACCAGCAGGATATGTTAGACAAGCTGTATGAAGAATACGAAGAGCTTGTGACAAAAAAACTGGATGACTTTATGGGTCTTGTAAGGGCAGGACTTGAAACGGCAAATGACAATATGTCGGCAATCAAAGATTATATGAGTACGGTTGCAGCCGAAAACGGATATACAGAAGAAACCAAAAACCTGTTTTCAGGAGTTTCAAGCGACAATATTCAGGCAAACGTAAACAGTATCATTTCCGCCATTGCAGGACAGAAAAAAGAAAACAGCGGGACAGATGCAGGCGGGAAAATGCCGACAGGGAAACAGCAGCCTGTCAACCTGGAAAGCAACAGCCCAGCAGGGCTTGGTACTGGGCATAATACAAACATGCTGCCAAAAGACAGCCCGCTCCTAACCCAAACCATACGCAGCCAGGATACCGGGGATGGATATCATCTGGCGGCAGAAAAAGGCACCCCTTCCAGCAGGAACGGACTTTTGGAATCCGGGAACGCAGATTTAGTCGAGAAAGCAAAAGAGTATATAAAAAACAATGCTAAGCCAGCAGCCGAAGGGAAAAAAGCAAAGGACTTTGATTATGTCAATGAAAAGATATTTGATAATAAGTCTAATGCTTACAGCGGGAAAGGGAGGGTACTCAATGAAGCGAAACGGATAGGGCTTGCAAAAGAACTCAACATCAAAGACTATAAAGGCAGCGCAAAAGAAGACAGTAAACTTGCGAAGAAACTAAAAGAAATCCATTTCCCAGGCTTTAAGAAAGGCGGCGTTGTATCTGTTGACGATATTGAGAAACAGGTGCATGAAAATGGTGATACCAGTCTAGTAAGCGTACAAAACGGCGAGGGCATACTGACCCCTGTACAGACAGACATGTTCCAGCAGTTCACAGAGAAAATGCCGGAAATGCTGGAACAGGCAGTAAATATGAAAAACCTTATCAAAATAGATAGCCCAGTTGAACACCTCAAACAACTGTCGGACATGAGAAGCATGAGCAATACGGTGAATATAGATATGGGAGGAATCACCATGAACGGCGTGAATGACCCACAAGAGTTTGCAGACCAGATTGTATACTCAGTTCAGAAATATCCAAAAGTCCAAAAAGCTGTCCGTTCTATTGGGGTAGACAGACTGGCTGGTAGTGGGAGGTTAAGTGTAAATAATATAAGGTAATATAAAATCATGTAGAACATCCTGTACTGGAGGATTTTAGCATGGGATGTTCTGCTTTTTAAAAGAGAATACAAAAACATGGAACAGATCACAGAAGATTAGGAGAATTTTCAATGACTTTTGCGTCTTACAAACTTGCGCAAGGCAATTGTGTCGATATATTCAGGAAAACTTTAAAAACTTTTATGTAAACCGTCAGACAACAAAACAAAAGGAAAGGGAAAACAATGTTCAATAAAAACATAGACAAAGAAACCATAAAAATTCTTATCAATGAAAACAAACGTTTAAAACGTGAAAACCAGCGGTTAAATGAATCATTAGACGAATTACAAAGATATAAAGACGAATACAGAAAACTGATTGAAGAATTGAAACAGGTAAAGAAAACATATGTTGACAAAATAAAAGAATTTGACAAAATAGAAAAGAATTTTAATAAAATGCTGGCACCATAATCAAGAAAACAGGAATGATCCAAAAGGTATAATAGAATACAGAATACTAGGAAATGCAGTAAATGATTAAAGGGATATACAATGAAGGGAAATAATAAGGAATACATTACCTGGAATTGTACTTCTACAATTGAAAAAGACAGAGGAGATAAAACATCTCATTTTATAAAACATTGACAGACTTAGGGCAGGGAGAACTTTTCTGCCCTGTTTTAATGCAGGCAATAAAAAAGAATCCGAGTGGATTAATAAAAATACAGGACAGGAAAGGATAAAAACATATGAGCTGTTGTTTAATATTACAGATGAAAGACATTGTATGCATCGGGGCGGATACTGTCACAAGCATACAGTCAAGGGACAATTTTATCCGTTATTCCAATAATGGAAAGAAGATATTTGAAATAGGGAAAGACATTGTATACTGTTCGGGCAATATGTCTTATGTGCCGGAAGTCATAGATAATATCAGGTTGCAGGACGGTTATGTGGATGTAATGTATCTGAGCAGATATTTGAAAAAGAAAACGTTCACTAAATCAGAAGGATTTGAGTATCCGTCTATCGGCGTGCTTATCTGTAAAGAAACAAATAGTAGATGCCATCAATAATTCCAACCTTCCAATTATTTTACTGGATTATATTGTAAAAGATTTATACAATGAAATCCATGCGATAGTAATAGGGGAGGAATAATATTTAGTATCGATTAAAAATGAAAAATTACTGCGCAAAAAGGGGCATAGTTTTTTGATATATATAGTTCGAATGGCTATGCCTCTGCTGCACATTTAGAAAGAGAATTGAATTAGACTGGTAAAATTGAATATGGTAATGAGTTACGGCACTGTGTAGGGTTATACAGTGCCTTTATTATATTGAAATAATTTTGAATAAGTGTAAAATGACAAGAATAAAATGAATAGAATACTAAATCGAGAGAGGATAATATTTGAAGGATACTAAAAAAAATATAAAAGTTACAGTAGTTTACGGAGACAAAAAATTATTAGATTGTATGAAAAATGTAATCATCAAACGTAAAAATCAATAGAAAACCATCCTTGTATCATGTATACTATAATTGGCGTACATGATACAAGGATATAATAAAAACGATTGGAGCGAACTTATATGATAAAAAATCGTGCTGTATTATATCTGAGACTGAGCAAAGAAGATGCTGATAAAATCAGTAAAGGAGATGATAGCGCAAGTATTAAAAATCAACGCCTATTATTGACAGATTATGCTTTAGCACATAAATTTAAAATTATAAACGTATATTCAGACGACGATGAAAGCGGTTTGTATGATAATAGACCGGAATTTGAAAAAATGATGATTGACGCGAAACTGGGCGAATTTGATATTATCATAGCAAAAACACAATCCAGATTTTCCAGAAATATGGAGCATATCGAAAAATACCTACATCACGATCTGCCGAATCTTGGAATCCGCTTTATCGGCGTGGTGGACGGCGTTGACACAGATAATGAAGACAATAAAAAAAGCCGCCAGATTAACGGACTTGTGAATGAATGGTATTGTGAGGATTTATCCAAAAACATCCGCAGTTCCTTTAAGGCAAAAATGAAAAACGGGCAGTTTTTGGGTTCTTCCTGTCCCTATGGCTACAGAAAAGATCCGAAAAACCACAATCATTTGGTAGTGGATGAATATGCTGCAAAAGTGGTCAAAAGAATTTATCAACTATATTTGTCAGGAAACGGAAAAGCAAAAATAGGTTCCATCCTTTCTTCTGAGGGAATTTTAATCCCTACATTGTATAAGCAAAAAGTTTTAGGCGAAAATTACCACAATTCCAAAGCGTTGAGCACTACAAAAACATGGTCATACCAGACAATCCACACCATATTAAATAACGAAACCTATATAGGCCATTTAATCCAGAATAAAGTCAATACGCTGTCTTATAAAGACAAGAAAAAGAAACTGCTTCCAAAAGAGAAATGGATTATTGTAAAAAATACACATACGCCAATTATAGAACCAGAAGTATTTGAAATGGTGCAGAAATTACAGAAAACACGGACAAGATCCGTAGGTTCCACAGAAGAAAACGGTATCTTTTCAGGTCTTTTGTTTTGTGCGAATTGTAAACATACTATGGCAAGGAAATATGCAAGACACGGCGATAAAGGCTTTATAGGCTATATCTGTAAAACCTATAAGGTGCATGGAAAACAGTTTTGCAGTAGTCACAGCATAAATAATGACGCTTTGGAAGAAGCCGTACTGTTGTCTATAAAAAGTGAGGCTAAAAAGATACTGAAAGCAGAAGATATAGATGAGCTTCAGAAGATCAAGGCCTGTAATGAAAGCAGGGAATACTATGATCTGCAATTGGAGAACATTCGGAAACGTATGGATAAAATTGAAAAATTCAAACGAAAAACATATGAAAGCTATATGGAAGATTTAATCTCCATAAAAGAATATAAGCAATATGTTTCGGAATTTGAAAGTGAGATCAGGGAATTACAGGAATTACAGAGCCAGATAAACGGCAAAACCGATTTGCAGCAGGAATTGAATACCCAGTATGACGAATGGGTGGAAGCATTTAAAAATTACATAAATATCAAGGAATTAACAAGGGATGTGGTTTTGGAATTGATTGATAAAATAGAAGTAGCAGATGATGGATCAATTACTATTTACTATAAATTTCAAAATCCATACGATGTATAATGTCTACTATATATAATTGCCACACACGCATCATTTGCACTCGCAATACTGATACATTTAATCATAGTTTCGACATCCTGCGTTTCCAAAGCCTCTAAAAAAACCTGGGAACCTCCCATGCTGGCGGCGTATTCGGAAACGGTTACGGTATCGTCTAAATGGATACGGCCTTGTTCCAATGCTTCAAAAATCAAAATAAGCGTCATAATTTTCGTAATACTGGCAGGGTGTCTTTTTGTATGGGAATCTTTTTCAAAAATAATGGTTCCAGTGGAAGCTTCCATCAGAACTGCGCCCGGAGCGGTAATGGATGAAGAAAGCGCAGCATCTTTATCGGATGTTTGTGGCTGCTGTTCCGCATAGGCCGGCGCCTTTATGCCATCAGTTGAGCGGAGCAAAACTGCCGGAGAAGAAAAGATGGAAAGGAGCAGGACATGCAGACTTAAAAAGAGCGATAGGAAGGTTTGCATAGATAAATCCTCCATGAAAAGTTACAAATTCTCTTTATAATGTAAGCGTTTCATTAAAAAAATATGACTGAAACTTGAAATTTGGATGGAAATCATCTAAAATATAGCATGGACTGCAAAAAAGGAATGGATTAGGATATGGAAATAAAAGTAAAACTGGAAGCATTCGAAGGCCCTTTGGATTTGCTTCTTCATCTGCTGGATAAAAACAAAGTCAGTATTTATGATATTCCAATTGTAGAAATTACCAATCAATACTTGGACTATATCAAAGAAATGCAGCGGCAGGATTTGAATATTATGAGCGAATTTATGGTAATGGCGGCCACTTTGATTGCCATAAAATCCAAAATGCTGCTTCCAAAAGAAATCAATGAAGAAGGCGAAGAAACCGACCCAAGGGCAGAGCTAGTTCAGCAGCTTTTAGAATATAAAATGTATAAGTGCATGTCGTATGAGCTGCGCGACCGCCAGGTAGACGCCAGGAGGGTTTTGTATAAACCGCCGACAGTGCCTTTGGAAATCATGGCGTACGAAGAGCCTGTGGATATTGGAAAACTTATGTCCGGCCTTACTTTACAGAAACTAAACAATATATTTCAGTCCGTAATGCGCCGGCAGGAAAATAAAATTGATAAAGTACGCGCCGGTTTTGGCAAAATAGAAAAAGAAGAAGTCTCCCTTCAGGAGAAAATGGCTTATTTAGAACACTATGCGGCGTCTCACAGGCAGTTTCGTTTCCGAAACTTATTAGAATCCCAAAGCAGTAAAATGGAAATTATTGTCTGCTTTCTTGCAGTTTTAGAATTAATGAAAACGGGAGCTATTACGATTACGCAGGAAAATTTGTTTGACGATATTGAAATAGAATCCAACATCGCTGCATAACATGGAGTTTGAAATGGAAAATGAAAAATATAAAACAATTATAGAATCCATACTATTTACAATGGGCAATTCCGTTGAGCTGGAAAAAATAGCTGCCGCCATTGAATTAAGTTTCGATCAGACAAAACATCTGATTGAAGAACTTGCAAAAGATTACGAAGAAGCGGACAGAGGTATGCGGATCATGGAATTAGAAGGAGCCTACCAAATGTGCACCAGCCAAAACACGTATGAATATCTGATTCGCATTGCAAAGCAGCCGAAAAAACATGTACTGACAGAAGTATTATTAGAAACCTTATCGATTATTGCATATAAACAGCCGGTGACAAAAGCAGAAATTGAAAAAATCCGCGGGGTTTCCAGCGGCCATGCAGTCAGTAAGCTGGTGGAATACAGCCTTGTATCTGAATTGGGACGTTTAGACGCTCCTGGAAGGCCGATGTTGTTTGGCACAACCGAAGAGTTTTTGCGCAGTTTTGGGATTCATTCTTTAGAAGATTTGCCGGAAATGAGTCCGCTGCAGATAGAAGAATTTAAACAGGAAGCAGAAGCAGAAGTAAAAATATAAAAAAATTATTAAAAAGAAAAAGGACTATTCCTTTTTTTGGCAAATCTGTTATAATAACAAATGACATCTGACGGGGTATGGCTCAGTTTGGTCAGAGCGCACGGCTGGGGGCCGTGAGGTCGCAGGTTCGAATCCTGTTACCCCGATTTTTTTGTACCCTTTTTTTCGTACATCTTCACAGTAAACATTATTCTAAGACAGGAGGAAGGACAGAATGATTAAAATTTTTAAAAATATGGTTCCGTATTGGCATATGATATTAGTCATACTGGCGCTGCTTACCGTACAGGCATTTTGTGATTTATCACTGCCCCAGTATACGTCGGATATTATTGATACCGGAATCATCAACGGCGGCATATCGCATGTACTGCCGGAAAAAATTACAACAGAACAGTTTCGAAACGCTGCGTTTTTTATGACAGAAAAAGAGAAAGACGCATGGGAACAGGCTTACGAAAAAGAATCTGAGACGATTTATAAACGCATTGTCTCAGAAGAAGAAACCTTAGACCAGCTTGATGAACTGCTTTTAATGCCTCTGCTCTTTAGCAGTCGTACAGACAGCATGAGAAACAGTGCGCAAGACGGTGAAAAAGGCGGCATGGATATGGAGTTTTCTAAAGAAAACATACAGGATATGAGAGAAACAATCGGAGAAGACACATTAAAATCCATGGGCGTTGCCTATGCAAAAGCCTGCAGCAAAGCAGCCGGAGTAGATGTTGACAAACTCCAGATTCAGTATCTTTTTCATGCAGGTACAAAAATGTTTGCAATGGCGCTTCTTATGCTTGCGGCTTCCGTAGGTATCGGCTATCTTGCTTCAAAAGTAGGAGCCGGCATTGGACGCAGTCTCAGACAGTCAGTTTTTCAAAAAGTCGTCAGTTTTTCTAATTCCGAAATGGATCAATTTTCCACAGCTTCCCTGATTACCCGCAGTACAAATGATATTCAGCAGATTCAAATGGTGTCGGCAATTATGCTGCGTATGATTTTATATGCGCCCATTATCGGAATCGGAGGTATTTATAAAGTTGCACAGACCAAAGCAAATATGGGATGGATTATTGCATTGGCGGTACTTTTAATTCTTGGATTTGTGCTTTTATTAGTTTCTATTACAATGCCTAAATTTAAGGCTATGCAGAAATTGATAGATAATGTTAATCTTGTTTCGCGTGAAATTTTGACAGGACTATCCGTTATACGGGCGTTTGGGCGGGAACAAAAAGAAGAAGAACGATTTGACGAAGCAAACGAAAGGCTGATGAAAAACCAGTTATTTACAAACAGGGTTATGAATTTTATGATGCCTGGAATGATGCTTGTGATGTATGGGATTACTCTGTTAATCGTATGGGTTTCTGCGCACAGAATAGACGCCGGGACGCTTCAAGTCGGTGCAATGACAGCGTTTATCACATATGCCATGCAGATTGTAATGTCCTTTTTAATGCTTACAATGATGTCGATTATGCTTCCAAGGGCAGGAGTTGCAGCAGACCGTATTGACGAAGTTCTTAAAACAGAAACTTCCATTCGGGAAATGCCAGATGCAAAGCCGTTAAACAAACACGAAGGCGTGGTTACTTTTTCCCATGTGAATTTCCGGTATCCAAATGCCAAAGAAAATGTGTTGGAGGATATTGATTTTGTTGCAAGGCCAAACAAAGTGACTGCTATTATCGGAAGTACCGGGTGTGGAAAGTCTACATTGGTGAATTTAATCCCAAGATTTTATGATATTACGGCAGGCAGTATTACGATTGACGGTACGGACATACGGACGCTTCCGTTAAAAGAGCTGCGCAATGAAATCGGGTTTGTCCCTCAAAAAGGCGTCTTATTTTCCGGTACGATTGCTTCAAATTTACGTTTCGGCAATTCAAATGCCAGTGACGAACAAATAAAAGAAGCCGCCCAAATCGCGCAGGCAGACGATTTTGTTGAAGAAAAAAAGGAAGGATATGAAAGTCAGATTGCACAAGGCGGCAGCAATGTTTCCGGAGGGCAAAAGCAGCGGCTTGCAATTGCAAGAGCTATCGCAAAGCAGCCGAAAATTTTCATTTTTGACGATAGTTTTTCTGCATTGGATATGAAAACAGACGTAAAATTAAGGCGTGCATTGGAAGAACATGTAAAAGACTGTACGATGATTATTGTTGCGCAGAGAATCAGTACGATTCTACATGCAGACCAGATTCTTGTTTTAGATGACGGAAGAATTGTCGGAAAAGGAAAGCACGAAGAATTATTAAGAACCTGCGACGTCTATCAACAGATTGCAAAATCCCAGTTGTCGGCAAAAGAACTCGGTATAGAAGATAGAGAGGAGGATTCGGATGAGTAACGAAAAATCTGCAGAATTCAGGCCTAAACAAAGACCGACAGGGCCGGCAGGCCCTATGCATGGCGGAATGGGAATGGGAGAAAAAGCAAAAGATTTTAAAGGTTCTTTCCGCAAATTGTTTGTCTATATAGGAAGATACAAAATTGCAATTTTTATTGTAATGCTCCTGGCGGCATGCTCTACTGTGTTTTCTGTAATAGGCCCCAAAATTATGGGAATGGCTACGACCACACTGTCTGAAGGACTGATGAATAAAATTTCCGGAACCGGAGGCATTGATTTTGCCCGCATTGCAAAAATCCTTTTGTTCACACTTGCACTCTATTTGACAAGTTCTCTTTTGTCTTTCTTTCAGGGCTGGGTTATGACTGGAATTACACAAAAAGTCTGTTACCGGATGCGTAAGGAAATTTCAGAGAAAATAAACCGTATGCCAATGAAATATTTTGAGAGCAGAACATATGGTGAAACGCTTTCTGTCATTACAAATGATGTAGATACGCTTGGCATGGGGTTAAACCAGAGTGTTACTATGATTATCACTTCCATTGCAACTTTAATTGGAATTTTAATTATGATGCTTTCCATTTCACCGCTTATGACAGTGATTGCGCTGGTGATTCTCCCGGTTTCGGCGCTGCTCGTTTCAGCAGTCGTGAAATTTTCCCAGAAACATTTTAAGACGCAGCAGGAATACCTTGGGCACATCAACGGACAGGTAGAAGAAACCTTTGGAGGACATCTTGTAATAAAAGCATTTAATAAAGAAGAAGAAACCATACAAAAATTTAATGAAACGAACCAAGTACTTTATGAATCAGCCTGGAAATCCCAGTTTTTATCTGGAATG
This sequence comes from uncultured Lachnospiraceae bacterium, assembly GCA_910586355.1. Lineage (GTDB taxonomy): Bacteria > Bacillota > Clostridia > Lachnospirales > Lachnospiraceae > Roseburia_B. Next base: position 9,827 of record CAJUHJ010000021.1, on the reverse strand, counting down.
ATGCAGCCGATCATGATATTTGTCGGTAATCTCGGTTATGCCGGAGTCGCCATTTCCGGAGGTATGCTGGCAATCAAAGGAGCCATTGGAATCGGCGATATTCAGGCATTTATCCAATACGTCAAAAACTTTACGCAGCCCATTCAGCAGATTGCGCAGGTTATCAATCAAGTGCAGTCTATGACAGCCGCTTCGGAACGTGTCTTTGAATTTCTAAACGAAGAAGAAGAAATCCAGATAGCAGATCATCCAGTGTCATTAGAAGGACTTGCCGGTACAGTCAGCTTTGAACATGTCAGCTTCGGTTACAAAAAAGACCAGATGATTATCCATGATTTTTCAGCAGAGGCGGCGCCAGGGCAAAAGATTGCTATTGTAGGGCCGACCGGAGCCGGCAAAACGACTATGGTGAAGCTGCTTATGCGTTTTTATGACGTCAATCAGGGACATATCCGCATTGACGGACATGATATTAGAGATTTTAACAGAAGAGAACTGCGGGACGCATTTGGCATGGTACTTCAGGATACATGGCTTTTTAAAGGAAGTATTATGGAAAACATCCGTTATGGCAAATTAGACGCCACAGACGAAGAAGTCATAGCAGCCGCAAAAGCTGCACATGCCCATCATTTTATCCAGACGCTTCCGGATGGTTACAATATGGAACTAAACGAAGACGCCAGCAACGTATCCCAGGGCCAAAAACAGCTTTTAACCATAGCCCGCGCAATATTAGCGGACAATAAAATACTAATCCTTGACGAAGCCACCTCTTCGGTCGATACCAGAACAGAAGTTCGGATTCAAAAGGCCATGGATAACCTCATGCGCGGCAGGACCAGCTTTATCATTGCCCACAGACTTTCTACGATACGGGATGCCGATTTAATATTGGTTATGAAAGACGGCGATATTATTGAACAGGGCAGTCATAAAGAATTAATGCAAAAGCAGGGCTTTTATGCAGAGCTATATAATTCCCAATTCGAGACTCAGAGTTTGGCCGTATAGAAAAATGATATCAGAAATGAATTGATATGCTCCCTCTAGGCAAACAAGTATTATTAGAAAACTTGTTGCTTAGAAGGGAGTTATTATTTTTTCAAGAACAATTAACAAAAATCATTATTGACAAAGGAATAACAAAGTAATACAATTTATATTATAAACAAAAAAATATATTGCATTTTTTTGCAAAAATGGGAGAGGAACTATTATTATGAAAAAAAGAAAACGATTTTGGGCTGTGTTGTTAGCTGCGTCAACAATGATGTCCGGTATTATCATTCCGACATCCGATGTCAGAGCAGACCTGAAAGAACAGGATACGGAAGATGAACCGATTGCTTCGGCAGTAGTGGAAGCAGAACTTCCAGAAGCGGATGGGGAATACGTTATTTATATGGAAGACAGCCGGCCGAATGAAGTATCTTTCGTAGATGATACCTATGAACTTTCTGGAAGCAATTCGGAAGAAACTGTTTTGGAAGCAGATTTGTCCCAAAATCAGTTAAATCAGTTAGAAGAATTGAGCGGGCAGGAAGAGATTTATGTAGAAGAGAATATTTTTTTGACAGGAGCTGCTCAGGAAGCAGAGGAAAGAGACATTAACTGGGATGAATTAGAACTTTCGGAAAAGATGAATATTAAAAAAATGCTTCGGGAACAGTCTGGCAAACAGGACGAGAATACAGAACCTGAATGGAATATGCAGATGATTCATGCGGATACTGCGGATATGGCCTCAGACACTGAAGAGTCTGTTAAGGTCGCAGTACTTGATTCCGGAGTAGAATTTATCTCAGGAATTCCAGTAGAAAAAAGCATAAATCTGGTTAAAGATGAGCAGGATCTGACTTATTATATGAACGACATGACAGGACATGGCACTGCAGTTGCCGGAATTATTTATCAAATTGCACCATCGGCAAAGATTTATTCTGTCCGCGTATTGAATTCTGAAAACCGCGGACGGCTTAGTGATATTGTGGCGGGAATCTACTGGTGTATAGAGCAGGACGTGGATATTATCAATATGAGTTTCGGAACAAACGTAGAGTCTGAAATTTTAAGAAAAGCAGTACAGTCTGCAGCACAGCATGGGATTTTAATGGTAAGTTCTGCAGGAAACGGCGGAGATAAAAGCGCAGTTGAATATCCGGCAGCTTATCCAGAAGTGATTGCAGTTGGCGCAGTCGGCGTCGATGCACAGAAAACAGAGGAAAGTGCAACAGGTGAGGAAGTGGAGCTTGCAGCTCCAGGCGAACAGATTTTGACAAAGAGTATTTTGGGACTGGAAACAGTAAGCTCCGGAACCAGTATGGCAGCGCCTCACGCGGCAGGGGCGGCAGCGTTATTAATGCAAAAAAGCAGTCGTAAAGACGCCGATTATATTCGTGCACTGTTAGGCCAAAGCAGTAATCCGTTGGGAGATGGAGAAGCCTATGGATATGGATTAATCGATTTGTCCTATGCACAAGATTTGATGAACAGTCCCGAAGAAATTATGATAAATACTGTGGGAAATGAAAGTGAAGATGAAAAGGACAACTCATCAAATGTACAAGAAGATTTGGAATTGTCTGAAAGACCGATAGAGACCTTTGAAGATGTAGATTATGTTGAGGGAAGATGGGGTGTTCCAGATAATTTTCAAGGAAAAGAACAAGGAACCCATGCAGAGTTAGCTGGAATATATTACAATGCGGGGAATGGGTTTACTGCAAATGAGATAAAAATATTTAAAGCTGGTGCAGTTTATCCGGATAATCATATAAGTGAATTGAATCACGGTGGTATAAACCCAGGGTGGCATGGATGGAATGGAGAAAAAGTAGGGAAAAAAGAAAATTATATTGCTAACTTTATTTTTGCAACAAGGATTGCAAAGGCAGGAGGAAAGACATCTGATTTACAACCCGTAAAAGGACAAAGCGCTGCAACTTTTGAGTTGATGAAGATGAATATTTCCACTTCATGTACTAGGGGAATACAAACTGAGGGTAATATTGTATTAGAAAAGAAACAAACCTGGGCACAGATTTTTACTCCTTTAGGATTAAACTATGCAGGGCAGAATGAGAGCAAGCAGAAAAAATGGAGAACACTGTTTTTGTATGGTATGGCGTTACATACTGCGACGGATGCACTTGCACATAATAGCTTCCATAAAGTAAATGGGACTATGGTAAGTTATGTTGAAGAAAATAAAGATGATGATCCTTTGAAGAATCCATATGCCTGGAGTTGTGCACAAGCCACAGCACGCGAGGTGGCTTTAGATTGTGATTTAAGAATAGAAGGTTTGGTTACAGATTTTTCATCTTTAGGAAATTCTTATTGGGGAAATGGAGTCTTTTATTTAGGTAATATCATAAAATATGCTGAAGCAGTCAACGGAGGATCAAGTGCGGAGATTACGCGAGAATTTAAACCAGTAAATTACAGTTTTTAATTAGGAAGGAGATTCTATGAAAAAAAGAGTAATTAATTTTTGTTCTGTATTTGCAGTTTTGTTTCTCTGCTGCGTCGGCTGCCAGACTACGGTTTCTGCCGCCAATGCAGCAGAAACTCCAGCAGACCAGTTCTTGTATCAGTACAACAGTACATATCAGGGGATTGAACTGACAAAGTATCTTGGGAAAGATGTTATAGTCAATATTCCAGTAGAAATCGGCGGAATACCAGTAACGGTAATAGGAGTAGAGTGCTTTTCTAAAAATAAGAACCTGAAAGAGCTTTTCATGCCGAATACAGTGACAGTCATTAGAACTAAGGCGTTTTATGAATGTTCAGAATTGGAAAATATTTCATGGTCAGAGAACTTGAAGAATATCGGAAAACAGGCATTTTCATACTGCAATATAAAATCTGTGTTTATGCCAGACAGCCTGACATTTTTAGGGGACGAGGCATTTACAGATTGCCAAGCATTGGAAGAGGTAACATGTTCAAACAATTTGACAGAATTGAATGGGACGTTTTTGCGCTGTCGGAATTTAAAAATAGTTCAATTTCCTAACTCACCACAATTTACTAGAATTGGGAGGGGTGCATTTTCTGGTTGCACGATTGAAAAAATTGAAATCCCTGCGTCTGTTACAGAAATTTGTGAGTATTCGTTTTCATCAAGTGTTGCGGACTCAAATGTGATGGAACTTATCTTTCCAAAAGATTCTAAATTAAAAAAAATTGAAGACTATGCTTTTAAATATTGCAGTTTCAACAAGGTTACATTACCTGCCAGTCTCGAAGAAATTGGGAGGGAGGTTTTTTCACATACTACAGAATTAAAAAAAATATTATTTGAGAAAAACGCAAAAATCAAAGAAATTCCAGCCTGTGCATTCGCAGGTTGTATGCTTTTGGAGGAAGTTGATATACCCGAAAATATAACAAAAATAGACGCTGATCTATTCTATGATTCTAATCATGGAATATATAATAAAGTTAAGAAAATCAATATTAAGGGCGGTAAGATTAAAAAAATTGGTGAAACGGCATTTAAAGGATTAGCAAAGAATGGAAAGATTACCGTTCCAAAGAAGTATAAGAAAAAATATACAAAAATGTTCAAAAAACAAAAGTGGTATAAAAAGACTATGAGAATAATACCAGTGAAAAAAATTAAATTTTGAGGAAAGATTCTATGAAAAAAAGAATAATTAATTTTTGTGTCGTACTTGCAGTTTTATTTACATGCTGCATAGCTTGCAAAATTACGGTGTCTGCAGCCAATGCAGCAGAAACGCCCGCAGATCAGTTTTTGTACAAGTACAACAGTACATATCAGGGGATTGAATTGATAAAATACTATGGAAAAGAAGAATCTGTAAATATTCCGGCGGAAATTGAAGGAACACCAGTAACGGTAATAGGAGTAGGGTGCTTTTCTAAAAATAAGAACCTGAAAGAGCTTTTCATGCCGAATACAGTGACAGTCATTAGAACTAAGGCGTTTTATGAATGTTCAGAATTGGAAAATATTTCATGGTCAGAGAACTTGAAGAATATCGGAAAACAGGCATTTTCATACTGCAATATAAAATCTGTGTTTATGCCAGACAGCCTGACATTTTTAGGGGACGAGGCATTTACAGATTGCCAAGCATTGGAAGAGGTAACATGTTCAAACAATTTGACAGAATTGAATGGGACGTTTTTGCGCTGTCGGAATTTAAAAATAGTTCAATTTCCTAACTCACCACAATTTACTAGAATTGGGAGGGGTGCATTTTCTGGTTGCACGATTGAAAAAATTGAAATCCCTGCGTCTGTTACAGAAATTTGTGAGTATTCGTTTTCATCAAGTGTTGCGGACTCAAATGTGATGGAACTTATCTTTCCAAAAGATTCTAAATTAAAAAAAATTGAAGACTATGCTTTTAAATATTGCAGTTTCAACAAGGTTACATTACCTGCCAGTCTCGAAGAAATTGGGAGGGAGGTTTTTTCACATACTACAGAATTAAAAAAAATATTATTTGAGAAAAACGCAAAAATCAAAGAAATTCCAGCCTGTGCATTCGCAGGTTGTATGCTTTTGGAGGAAGTTGATATACCCGAAAATATAACAAAAATAGACGCTGATCTATTCTATGATTCTAATCATGGAATATATAATAAAGTTAAGAAAATCAATATTAAGGGCGGTAAGATTAAAAAAATTGCTAAAATGGCATTTAAAGGATTAGCAAAGAACGGAAAAATTACCGTTCCAAAGAAGTATAAGAAAAAATATACAAAGATGTTCAAAAAACAAAAGTGGTATAAAAAGTCTATGAAGATTAAAGCGGTATAAATTCATAACTTTAATCCCGTCCGCATAAAATGCAGTAACATCAAAATTTACGGTAAATACCATGAAACAAATCTTATTGTATAGTTTAGTCATTGCAGCCCATCTTCTGACATTCTTTGCAGCTCCAATTTCGTGTTTGGCAGAAGAAACAGAGACAACCACAGAAGTAAAACAATTATACGCCCAGTCAGCCGTCTTAATGGATGCTGATTCCGGGCGTATTTTATACGAAAAAAAAGGAAACGCCGTACTCCCTATGGCAAGTACGACGAAAATTATGACCTGTATTTTAACTTTAGAAAATGCAAATCTGGAAAATCAAGTGGAAGTCTCCGATTATGCCGCTTCCATGCCCAAAGTAAAATTATATATGAAAAAAGGGGAAACCTACCGTTTAAAAGACTTGTTATATTCTCTTATGTTAGAGTCCCACAACGACACTGCCGTTGCGATTGCGGAACATATTGCCGGTAGCGTTGAGGGTTTTTCAGATATGATGAACCAAAAAGCCATGGAAATCGGCTGCAAAAATACATACTTTATCACCCCAAACGGTCTTGACGCTCAAAAAGAGATTACAACAAAAGACGGCAGCGTAAAAACAGTGATACATTCCACAACTGCAGAAGATTTAGCGCTTATTATGAGTTACTGTATTAAAAAATCTCCCAAAAAAGAAGAATTTTTAGAAATCACAAGGGCTCCTTCCCACAGCTTTACAAACTCAGACGGTACGCGCAGTTTTCATTGCACAAATCACAATGCTTTTTTGACAATGATGGACGGCGCTCTTTCCGGAAAAACGGGCTTTACCGGAAAAGCCGGCTACTGTTATGTCGGCGCGCTAGAACGCGATGGAAAAACATTTGTCGTCGCACTCCTTGCCTGCGGATGGCCGAACAATAAAACGTATAAATGGAAAGACACACGCAATTTAATGGAATATGGACTGACAAATTATATACAGACAGATTTGGCTTCTCTGCCGGTTCAAAAAGAATGGTTCTATGAGATTCCCGTATCAGACGCACAGTCAAAGCAGCTGTTTCAAAAAACATCCGTAAAAGTCTGTCTTCAGGAACAAGGCGCAGCGCCAACGCTTTTAATGCGCCCGGATGAACAGGCAGACGTTGTCTGCAATGTAGAAACACAGTTAGAGGCTCCTGTAAAAAAAGGCCAGACAGTAGGAAAAATCCAATATATTTTAGATGGGTCGGTACTTTGGGAAAGGACAATTTGCGCCGCAGAATCCATATACAAAACAGACTATATTTGGTTCTTAAAAATGACTTTTTTAAATTATTTTTCCTTAAAATCATAAAAACTATTGAAAATTTATGAGAAACAATATACAATTACTCTAGCAAATTTTTAAATTTACAAAAATAGATGGAGGGCAAACAATGAGTAGTAGTAACAACAGCTTGGCAATGCAGCGCATTGTGAAGTTACTTGACGAGAACAGTTTCATGGAAATTGGATCACTCGTCACAGCGAGAAGTACAGATTTTAACTTGTCAAATACAGACACACCGTCCGACGGCGTTATTATCGGACATGGATTGATTGACGGTAATCTGGTATTTGTATACAGTCAGGATTCGTCTGTATTAAATGGGACCATCGGTGAAATGCATGCGAAGAAAATCGCTTCTGTTTATGACATGGCTATGAAGATGGGTGCTCCGGTGATTGGATTTTTAGATTGTGCGGGAATCCGTCTTCAGGAATCTGTAGATGCATTAAACGGCTTGGGACAGATTTATCTGAAAGAAGCAGAAGCTTCCGGGGTAATCCCGCAAATTTCTGCCGTATTTGGTTCCTGCGGCGGCGGACTGACTGCAGTTCCGGCTATGTGCGACTTTAATTTTATTGAATCATCCAAAGGCAGGATGTTTGTCAATTCACCAAATGTAATTGTTGGAAACAGCAAAGAAAAATGCGATACTTCCGCTCCGGAATACCAATCGAAAGAAACTGGCTGTGTAGATGGAATCGGAACAGAAGATGAAATTTTAGAATCCATCCGCACGCTGATCTGCCTTCTTCCAGACAACAACGGAATGGGCGGCCTTTCAGAGGACTGCGCAGATGATTTAAACCGCGCATGTGAAAATTTAAGCGGAATGAAAGGCGATCCCCGTTACATTTTCAGTGAAATTGCAGACGACCATGTATTTTTTGAAACAAAAAAAGACTATGCCAAAGACATGGTAACAGGATTTATCCGCTTAAATGGGACAACTATCGGGGCAGTAGGAAACTGCACGCAGGTTTATGACGAAGAAGGCAATAAAACAGAAGAATTTGCAAATGTTTTGAGTGCAAGAGGCTGTATGAAAGCGGCAGAATTTGTAAATTTCTGCGATGCATTTGATATACCGGTGCTGTCCTTGACAAATGTTAAGGGATACAAGGCTTGTAAATGTTCTGAGAATAACCTTGCAAAAGCAATGGCAAAACTTACATACGCGTTTTCTTCCGCAGATGTGCCGAAAGTAAATTTAATTACCGGAGAGGCTTATGGCAGCGCATATGTGACAATGAATTCCAAAGCTGTCGGCGCAGATTTAGTATATGCGTGGGAGGAATCCAAAATCGGCATGATGGACGCAGAACTTGCGGCTAAAATTATGTATGCAGACGCCAGTGCAGACGAAATCAATCAGAAAGCAAAAGAATATGATAAATTACAGTCGAGCGTGCTTTCTGCAGCAAGAAGAGGTTATGTTGATTTGATTATCGAGCCTGAGACTACCAGAAAATACTTAGTGGCAGCATTTGAAATGCTCTATACCAAAAGTGTTCCGGATTCTCTGAAAAAACATGGTACAAAATAATAGAAAGGTGAAGTTTCATGAAGAAAAAAATAATTCTGATTGCCGCCATGTGCTTGATGCTTTTGGGTTTGGCGGCATGTTCAAAAACGGATCCGGCAGATGTAGATTATAATGGATATTCTTATGAAGATTTGCAGATGAATTGTCAGGGAACGGTTCAGACGCTTACAAATTTAACAGAGGAAGATAAGTCTTATTATATGTCTAACGGCGCCGAAACTGTTGTGAATCTAATTAACAGATGGGATGAAGCTGTTGCAGAATTTGGTACTTTTATGGAATTCGGAGATTTTGAAATCACCAAATCCGGCAAGACTTTAACGGCAGCGCAGACACTTCATATGTCAGAACGCGATATGGTTCTTACATATGTTTATACCTATCATTCTATGGAAGTAGAAGATATAACGATTGACGGCATCTATACCGTTGGAGAAAAGATGTCGAAAGCGCTTATGAATACGGTTATGGGTATTTTAGTCGTATTTACAGTATTGATTATTATCTGTTTATTAATTTGCTGCTTTAATATTTTCCCATATTTAGAGAAAAAGAAAGCGGCAAAAACAGCTCCAAAACAGGATGCTGTTGTTTCTCAGATTGAAGCCCGTGAAGAACAGCAGGAAGAGGCTGTTACAGACGACGGAGAATTGATTGCAGTGATTGCAGCGGCAGTTGCAGCGGCAGAAGGAACTTCTACAGACGGCTTTGTTGTACGTTCCATTCGTAGAAGATAAGAAAATTATTAAAATTCAGGAGGATTATTTCAATGAAAAATTATACTATTACCGTTAATGGAAATGTTTATGATGTTACTGTGGAAGAGAATGGAAGCGGAAGCGTTTCTGCTCCGGCGCCAAGAAAAATGGCAGCTGCGGCTCCAAAAGCAGCTCCGGCAGCAGCTCCAAAAGCAGCCGGCGGTGCAGGCAGCGTGAAAATCGAAGCAAAAGCAGCTGGAAAAGTCTTCAAAATTGAAGCAAATCCGGGTACTGCCGTAAAGAAAGGCGATGCTGTTTTGATTCTTGAAGTTATGAAAATGGAGACGCCTGTTGTCGCTCCAGAAGACGGTACAGTTGCAAGTATTGATGTTGCCGTAGGAGACCAGGTGGAATCAGGAGCATTATTAGCAACATTAAACAATTAATCAGGAGGTTGAAAGACAATGTCATATATTCTCGATACAA
>CAJUHJ010000020.1 GCA_910586355.1 uncultured Lachnospiraceae bacterium | reverse complement strand
ATTACTATTTGTGCCGCCAACTGAAAGGCGGCGGAATGGAGATTATTATGAAACAATATGACGTTACTGCTTTAGGAGAACTGCTTATCGACTTTACGGAACATGGCACAAGCAATCAGGGTAATCCCATTTTAGAAGCAAATCCAGGCGGCGCGCCATGTAATGTACTTGCCATGCTTGCAAAATTAGGAAAAAAGACAGCGTTTATCGGAAAAGTCGGAACTGATATGTTTGGAGAACAATTGGAATCCGCCTTAAAAGAATCCGGTATTACGGCCACAGGGCTGGTTCGGGACAAAAATGTACATACCACATTAGCACTTGTCCATAAAAAAGCAGATGGCGACAGAGAATTTTCTTTCTGCCGGAATCCTGGAGCGGACATGATGTTAAACGAGACAGATTTAAACGAAGATTTACTAAAAAACTGCAGCATTTTTCATTACGGTTCTCTCTCTATGACACACGAAAACTGCAGGGCGGCAACGCAAAAGGCAATTGCAATCGCCAAAAAACACAATGCGATTCTTTCCTTTGATCCAAATTTAAGGGAACCTTTGTGGGACAATTTAGAACAGGCAAGAAAACAGATTTCATACGGCATGGAACACTGCCAGATTTTAAAAATATCTGACAATGAACTTAGATGGTTCACCGGAGAACTGAACCTTGACCATGGCGTTACGATTTTAAAAAAACTATACAATATTCCGTTGATTCTGCTGTCAATGGGAAAAGACGGCAGCCGCGCATACACAAAAGGATGCCGCATAGAATGTGCCGCCTATATGCAAAACAATGTTTTGGACACTACCGGAGCGGGCGATACGTTCTGCGCATGTATCCTAAATTATGTGCTGGAACATGGCTTTAAAGAATATTCCGAACAGGAATTAACAGAAATGCTCTCGTTTGCCAATGCCGCAGCAGCTTTAATTACTTCCAAAAAAGGCGCTCTGCGCGTTATGCCGGATAAAACAGAAATCGAATCTTTCATACAAAATGAAACGAAAAACGTATAAGAGGTGATAGAAAATGAAAAAAAATAATTCCTTTCATCTCAGGTTGCAACAGCGGCACGACGAACTGCGCTGGCTTTATATGGAATTATACGACAATGATTCCATGTTTGCGGAACTTTGCAGTAAAATGTATGAATTTTTTAAAGAAAGAAACCACACATTAAAGGCCATTGACGCAGTACGCGAAACCGAACCTGACTGGTATAAGAAAAATGATTTACTGGGCATGATGTTTTATATTGATAATTTTGCAGCTACCATAAAAGGCGTGGAATCAAAACTGGATTATATTGAGCGGTGCAGTGTAAATTATATTCATCTCATGCCTTTTTTGGAAACGCCGAAAGGACGCTCAGACGGAGGATACGCCGTATCGGATTTTCGAAAAGTCCAACCGCAACTGGGCACAATGGAAGATTTAGAACATCTCACTTCTTCCTGCCATAGCAAAGGAATCCATGTCTGTATGGATTTTGTGATGAACCATACGTCAGAAGAGCATGAATGGGCAAAAAAAGCGCGTCAGGGAGACGGTGAATACATGAGCCGTTATTTCTTTTTTGACAATGATACAATTCCTTCTGAATATGAAAAAACCGTGCCGCAGGTATTCCCCACGACGGCTCCCGGCAATTTCACATGGCTGGATGACGCCAAACATTTTGTTATGACAAGTTTTTACCCCTATCAATGGGATCTAAATTATAAAAACCCCAGAGTATTTAATGAGATGATCTATAATTTTTTGTACCTTGCAAACAAAGGAATTGACATTATCCGTCTTGATGCTGTGCCGTATATCTGGAAAGAGCTTCATACAAAATGCAGAAATCTTCCACAGGTACATACTATCGTCCGGTTAATGCGTATGATTAGCGAAATCGTCTGCCCAAGCGTGCTGCTGCTTGGTGAAGTCGTAATGGAACCAGAAAAAGTAGTTCCTTATTTTGGAACAGTAGAAAAACCCGAATGTCATATGCTGTACAATGTCACAACGATGGCTGCCACATGGCACACTGTCGCTACAAGAGATGTTCGCCTTTTAAAACAGCAGCTTGATATTCTCCATTCACTGCCAAAAGAATATATTTTTTTAAATTACCTGCGCTGTCATGATGATATTGGCTGGGGACTTGATTATGCTTTTTTGCAAAAACAAGGCTTTGCGGAAGTTTCCCACAAACAATATTTAAATGATTATTTTCAGGGTTATGCCGGCGAAAGCACAAGCCGAGGTGAACTATACAATGCAGACCCTGTGACAAAAGACGCCCGTTTCTGTGGTACGACCGCTTCCATGTGCGGTATTGAAAAAGCCGGCTTCGAGCAAAATGACGCTGCAATGGAACGTGCCATTGGACTTGATCTGATGCTTCATGCGTATATGTTTATGCAGTCGGGTATTCCGGTTCTTTACAGTGGAGATGAAATTGGACAGGTCAACGATTATTCCTATAAAGAACAGCCGGAAAAAGCCGCTGATTCCAGATATATCCACCGCGGGCCAATGAACTGGGAATTGTCCAAAAATATCTCGAACTTAAATACTGTGGAAGGGAAACTTTTTCACGGCCTAGAAAATTTAGAACAAATTCGTCAGACAGAAAAGGTATTTGTATCCAATGCAGATACATGGACAATCGAAACTGGTGATTTTTCTATACTCGGCATTGGAAGATTTTTTGACGGACAAAAAATCATAGGGTTGTTCAATTTCAGTGAATTTGATAAAACTGCGCGGATAAATGAGATAGACGGCGTGTATGTAGATTTAATCTCTGGAGAAACTAAGACTTCCATAGAAATTTCCATTCCCGCTTATGGGTATTACTATCTGAAAAAGGAGTCTTAAAAATGAATGTATCGGAAATCGCAAAATTAGCCGGCGTATCAAGCGCCACTGTATCACGCTACTTCAACAACGGCTATATTTCGAATGAAAAGAGGGAAGCCATCCGCAAAGTTGTAGAAGAAACGGGCTACCGCCCATCTGTATGCGCACAGACGCTTCGGACAAAAAAGACGAAAATGATTGGCGTCATTGTCCCAAAAATCGCCTCTGACTCCATTGGAAAAATGGTAGAAGGAATTTTAAGAGCCTTAAACAAAAGCGAATATCAGACGATTCTTGCCGTCACGCAAAATAACCAAAAAAAAGAACTGGAATACCTGACCGTATTGAATGATAAGCAAGTAGACGGACTCATATTTATCGCTACTGTTTTTTCACCAGAACATAAACATCTGTTAAAAAACCTTTCTGTACCCTTTGTTATCGTAGGGCAGCATTTTCAGGGACATTTTTGCGTATATCACGACGACTATCACGCTTCCTACGATCTTACTGTCCATATATTCGGCAGAGGAAAAACAAATCCAGGTTATATTGGCGCTATTTTACAAGATGAGGCTGTCGGCGCCAGCCGATACCATGGATTTTGCGACGCCGTAAGGGACATGGGATATATAAACCTTACCGACAATCTTATCATTGCAGATTTTTCGGTTGCTTCAGGATATGAAAAAGCAAAAGAACTCCTACAAAAACATCCAGATTTAGACGCTCTGCTCTGCGCCACTGACTCCATGGCGGCAGGCGCCGTACAATATTTATCCGAATCTAAAATTTCTGTCCCAGACCAGATATTAGTGGCTGGCCACGGCGACTCAGAACTATCCAAAGTCACATCGCCGCCCTTTGTAACTGTACACTATTCCTACGAAAAAAGCGGAGAAACTGCAGTCCAAATGCTGTTAGAACAACTGGAAGATAAATCAGCAGCTCCAAAAGAAGTAAAACTAGGTTATTTTATTGTAGACAAACAAAAAGGAGGATTCTAATGACACATAACGAACGAAGAGATTTAGGACTCCCCTACATCTCAGATGAAGAAGTATTTGAAGAACAAAAAATCGCCAGAAGGCTCACACAACAGCTCAACACAGCAGACCGTTCCGATTTTAAAGCCATCGGAAAAATTATAAAAGAACTGTTTGGCAAATCAGAAAACGCATTTGTCAATCCACCCTTTTACTGTGACTATGGCAAAAATATTGAGGTCGGCAAAAACTTCTTTGCCAACTACAACTGCACCATTCTGGATGTTGCAAAAGTCCGCATTGGAGACAACTGCCAAATGGCTCCAAATGTAGCCATTTACACTGCCGGACACCCCGTACATCCCCTGACCCGCAATACAATGTATGAATACGGCATAGAAGTCACAATCGGCGATAACGTCTGGATTGGCGGCAATACTGTAATTTGTCCAGGCGTTCACATCGGAAACAATACCGTAATCGGCGCCGGAAGCGTAGTCACAAACGATATCCCAGACCAAGTTATCGCCGCCGGCAACCCATGCCGCGTAATCCGTAAAATAACAGATGCCGATAAAAAATGCTACTATAAAAACTTAGAATTTGATGAAGAAACATGGCATGATGTACAAATGCGAATCAACAAATCCGAGACATAACATACTGTTACCCTGGCAAACTGTCCTTCAAACACAGCACGCCCCATCCGAACTGCGGATTTGGATATTCCTTTAAAACCGGAAGCTGCTTCGCCCCTTTTATCAAATACGCCTTTAACTTCTCTCCATACAAAAACAAATCCTTTTTCTGCACAATTCCCCACTCCATCAACAGCGCTGCACTGCCAGTTACAAATGGGGCTGCCATAGAAGTTCCTGTTTTCGCTGTGTAACCGCCGCCGGGAGAAGCGGAAATAATATCAACTCCAGGAGCGGCAATATCCGGTTTCACCTGATTGGTCCATGCTGTATAACCTCTGCCGGAAAAAGCCGCTGCACTCTCCGAATAAGAATCATATGCCGCCACGCTGATTACTTTTGGCGTAGTAGAGGGAATTGTCAGAGTACGGATTTCAGAAGGATATGGAAAACCGGTTCCTTCATTCAGTACCCCGCCGGACGGAAGCCACATATCATACACTCCATCCACAATCTTTTCCGCCGTAAGCCGAATTTTCCACAAACCAGATGGAATATACTGCCCTTTGGGTATAAAGTCAATATAGATTTCCTGGTACATACTATATGGGACTGGTTCTCCATAAAAAATTAAAAGTTCCACAGAGGCAAATTCCACACGCAGCGTCCCCTGCCCAATCAATTGCCCGCTTGTACGGCCATCCGGCATTATAACTTCCACACGCAGCTCATCTTGATACCGCTTCCAGATTTGCAGATTCATCCTTCTTTCATATGAGCTGACATTCAATTCCACCTCCTGTACTTGACGGCTTTCTATCCGGTTTTGATAATGTGCAGTACTCGCGCCGTCATTTCCTGTTCCAACAATAATGCTGCACTGATGGTGGTCCGCCATGTCGCTTAAAAATGTTTCTATCAGACTCGTACCGCTGTGCGAACCATAATTATTGCCAAAACTCAAATTAATTGCCAGCGGACGGTTCAAAGCCTCAGCAGTTCGTACACAAAAATCTACTGCTGTCATCAGTTCTGTTGTTTTGGGAAAAGACTGCTCGCTTGGGGTTCCCAATTTTACAATTAATAGTTCCGATTCAAAGGCCACGCCGCGGTATCTTCCCACAGAAGCCCTTCCATTCCCTGCCGCAATCCCAGCTACATGTGTGCCATGTCCAGAAATGTCTCTGCTTGGCACCAGTCTCTGGCGAACAGCCGGATTGCCTTCTGCCAAAGCCAGGTTCAAATCTTCTCTTGTAAATAAGACTCCATTGGAATATCCCTCTGGCGGCTGATAATCCATCTGCATATTTTCATCGGTTCTTTCTTCATTCAATACAGAAGCCTGCAGCGTCTGGTCCCAAAGCGCTGCAATTCGCGTTGTTCCATCTGGATTGCAAAAATCAGGATGGATATAATCAATTCCGCTGTCAATCACCGCTACCAGACAGCCCTTTCCACTTAACCCCTCCCCAGCCGCACTGCCTGCTCCATCTAAACCAAAGGCGAGTGACTGTACCGATGTAATACAAGAAGCTCTTTTTGCTGCATTTAAAGCAAAAAAGAGCCTCTTTGGTTTTTCCATATAAATAATTCCATCTAATTCTGCCGCCACAGTCACTAAGGATTCCGGCAGCGTCAAAACTGCATAAGAATTGTTTAACTGCGTTACTTTCTCTATAAGCGCTTCATATCCAAATGCTGTAAGCAATTCGTACACCTGCTCTAATCCATTTCTTACAAAACGGACAATCACTTCCCACGTCTGTTCACTGACAGAATACCCAATACCTAAATTGAGTGATTTCTCCCTCTCTGCGGGACGTGCATCTAAAGCAAGATTTAACAGATTTTCTATTTTTGCATTACTCATAACTGAACTCCAAGTTTATTCTTAAGAGTATATGCAAAAATACAATTTTCTATTTCTAAAAATTAACTCATATTCTTTTCAATACAGCGGACAATTTCCTCCTGAACTGGAAAAACTTTTTCAAGAATCACTTTTGCCTCTTCTGGTTTTTCATTGCGCAGCAAACCCAAAATCTCAGTATATGATTCATAAAGAGGGGTAATAGACAAATTTCCTGCGGTTCCCTTAATTGTATGTGCTTTTTCTATAACATCCTGATATTCCGTACAATCAAAATCGAGTGGAATTTCATTTGTATTCAGCGTCTTTAAAAATGAACCAAATAATCTCGTATACAGCTTCTCATTTCCGTTTAAACGTTTCAATCCTCCATCAATATCCACGCCTAAATCCTTTAGTTCTTCTAAAAATGACATAAAACCACCTCTCCTTTTCCTAAAAGTCTTCAAGCACAGGAACTATTTCAATTCCTGTGCTGATACTAGACAATTAATATTTTCCAAAATCATCCTCTAATGAAATTACTTGTTCATTTATATTATCATTCTGAATTTGTGAAAAATTGTTTCCAGAAGCTTCCAGGCTTGCGGAACCCAAATTGTAAATAGAAAGCATATCACGCATCCTAGAAGCCTGGTTGGAAAGCTCTTCACTGGATGCCGCACACTGCTGGCTGGTAGCGGAGTTCGTCTGAACAACCTGTGATACCTGTGTAATTGCCTGTTCAATCTGTGCCACTGCTGTTGCCTGATAGTTCGAAGATTCTGCAATACCATTGATAATTTCTTCGCTCTCTTGTACTACCTCTGTAATCGTTTCTAAAGCTTTTGCTGTATCATCTGCAATTTTAGAGCCCATGCTGACTTTTCCAATAGAATCTTCGATCAATTCAGCTGTCTCGCCTGCCGCAGACGCACTCTTTGCCGCAAGGCTTCTAACTTCTTCTGCAACAACTGCAAACCCCTTTCCTGCTTCACCAGCTCTTGCTGCTTCAACAGCTGCATTTAACGCAAGAATATTGGTTTGGAAAGCAATATCATCAATTACTTTAATAATTTTGGAGATACTCTCAGAAGATTTATTAATATCCTGCATAGCAGCCATCATATCTTCCATCTGTTTATTGCCTTTTTTAACATCTTCAATTGCATTCATTACCAGATTCGCAGCTTCATTTGCCTGCTCCGCATTCTGTTTTGTCTTTTCAGCAATTTCATCAATAGATGCTGTAATCTCTTCAATTGCGCTTGCCTGTTGAGTAGAGCCCTGTGCCAGCGCCTGGCTTGCGCTTGCTACCTGGGAAGAGCTAATTGTAACTTGAGAACCTGCTTCACTGATACTAGAAAGCGTTCTTAAGTTATCATCTACCAGTTTCTTTAATGATTGGCCTAATACGTCCTCTGACGACTTTGGATTTACTGAAATCGTCAAATTTCCTTTTGATACTTCTTCTGCAACTGTCGCCTGGTATTTAATATTTTCAATTACCTGACGGTATTTATCAACCAACTGTCCAAACTCGTCATTATTGTATTTTACCATTTCAACATTAATATGTCCCATTGCAATCTCATCCGCAGCGTCAGAGAGCTGTTTTACAGATTTCTCAATTGCCTTTATCAGCGCCAGTGCAACAAACACTGTAATAATAATCGCTATTACTGTAATAGATGTTGTAAATATTTCAGCGTTTCTTTCATAGGACGCTTCTTTCACAGGGTCTTTAATTTTTAACGCTGTTGCCATAGCCAGTTTATTTAAATACATATTGACTATTGTCAGCACAACAGGTACTAAAAAGCCTAAAATTAATTTTGTTTTCATCTTTAAGTTTTTCATTTTCATACCTCTCATTCTTTCATTGAAATCATATTATTTGACTGGTCAATTGAAGAAAAATCTTCGTCATTCAGCAATTTATCAGGGTCTAAAAGTAATTTAACAGAATTCCCAACTCTGGCTATACCATATACATATTTTTGGTCTATCCTGTCTGCACGTCCCATCTTGGGAGGAGGCAGTATATTCTCATCTTTAATTTCAATTACATCCGCAATCTGTTCTACAATCAACCCAACTGTGTCTGCCCCTACAATGATTACAATAATACATGTTCTTTCATTGTACTCAAACGCCTCCTGCTTAAACCGCAGGCGCACATCAATAACTGGAATGATTTTTCCCCTCAGATTGATAAGTCCTTTAATATACTCTTCTGTCCTTGGAATCGCAGTAATGGATGGAATCTGAATAATTTCATTGACATACTGAATTTTCAGTCCAAAAAATTCATTTCCCGATTTAAATGTCATATATTTACACTTTTGTGTATCATCTTCATCCAAAGTTTCCAGTTCCTCATTTAACTGCTGATTCAACTTGCTTATCTCATCCATATAAATCGCCCCTCCTTTCTATTATTTTACATTAAGCCCGCTGGATCTAATATCAAAGCGATACTTCCATCACCAAGCTGAGTACATCCAGACAGACCTTTTACTTTTTTAATATAAGAAGGAATTGGCTTTACAACAATTTCCTGCTCTCCAATCAAACGATCTACTAAAAGGCAAATTTTCCTGTCTTCAATTTCCATAATCAGCATCATTCCATCTTCAACAGACTGACGATAGCTGTTTGTCTCCATGCCATACCATTCACCAAGCCTTAAGACTGGGAAACATTCGCTCCGAATCATAATATATTCGTCGCCATTCGGCTCATGGATCATCATCTCTTCTTTCACACGGACAAATTCTTTTATCACACCAATCTCTACTACAAATGCGGCCCCTCCCGTTTCGACAACAATTCCATTAATGATTGCTAGCGTCAAAGGAATTTTTAAGCTCATAGTACTTCCTAAACCCGCCGTACTTTCAATATCAAGCATACCGCTGATTTCCTGTATATTTTGTACTACAACGTCCATACCAACGCCTCGGCCTGAATACTCTGTGACCTGCTCATTTGTAGAAAAGCCCGGCATTGTAATAAACTGAAATACTTCTTTGTTTGTGTATGCGCTTTCTGGTTTGCCGTCTTCTAACAGACCTTGTTTTTTCGCTTTTTTCAGTATCTTATCCCTGTCTAGGCCTTTACCGTTATCCTCTACGCTAATCCAAACTTTTCCAGCTTCTGTCTTCGCCGATAACGTCACTTTTCCTTTTTCCGTTTTACCAGCAGCCTCACGCTCTTCATTCGTCTCGATTCCATGGTCAACTGCATTTCGAACCATGTGCATAAGAGGATCTGAAATATGTTCAATAATATTCTTATCCACTTCTGTGTGTTCGCCAATCATTTCAAACTCAATATCCTTACCGAGTTTCCTGGATACGTCAAATACAATACGGTTCATTTTCTGGAATGTATTTGTCAATGGAACCATTCGCATGGACATAATAACATTCTGTAAGTCTGTCGATATCTTGGACATCTGAACCGCTGCCTTATTAAAATTATCCAGATTCAGTCCCGGCACTTTTAAATCGGGGTTCTGCAATACAACAGATTCAGAAATTACAAGCTCTCCAATTAAATCCATCAACTGATCCATTTTAGAGACATTGACGCTAATAAAAGAGGATTTCTCTGTTTTTGGCTTATCCCTGGCAAGTTTTTTCTGCTTACCTGGTTCTTTAGACTGAATGACAAAATCACCAGGAGCCATTTTGGGTTTGGTTTCCTGTTTTACAACGGCTTCAGCCGCACCGGATTTACTTGCCCGCGTTTCAATATCTTCTACGCTGGAGTCCAAATCAATATGGGCATCGTTCTCGCCAAAATCAAAGCCCTGGAAGAACTCTTCCGCCTTACATTCAAAAATATCTACTTTTTCAATCTCATAACCTTCTCCAATGATATTTCTGATTTCATTTTTATCACTCTTTGTCTGCAATAAGATTTTAAAACCTTCCTGCAAAATCATTTCCGCACAACTTTCATCTGAAATAATATCTTCTGGAGAATATAAGAGATCTTCCGCAATCTCTTTTAAAGCATATACTGTTTTATATGCGTGAACATTTGCCATCTCCGTTTCCGGGGAAAACATAATAAAGATTTTGTAAAACTTACTGCTGCTGGTAGCAACCGGTGCAACATAAAACTGTTTAGGCTCTTCATGCACATTCCCGGATACCTCAGTCTCCTTTTGTTTCCCCTTCTTTTGTTTTCCACCTTTCAGCTCGGTTAAAAATTCATCAAGGTCTGCCACTATCTCAGATGAATCGCCATCCGCAGTATCGCCATTTTGTATTTTATCTAATTCATTTGCAATAAAATCTTGTACTTCCAATACATGTTCTACTAATTCCATATGAGGAACATTGTCCGGATGCGCCTCTCTTAAGTAATAAAAAACATCTTCCAGTTTATGAGATACAGCCGTTATGTTATCAAACATCATAATTCCGGATGAGCCTTTGATGGTATGCATTGTCCTGAAAATTTCATTGATGCTGTCTTCATCAAAACATTCTTCATCCTTTTGTTCTAACACAATCTCCTGAAGCTGTTCCAGAAGTTGTTGATTTTCGAACAGATATATGTCAAGCATGCCTTCTGTGTTAAATTCTTCAGCCATATATTGCTCCTTTCCTGCGTATTCTTAATATGTTATACCTTAACTGACCTCTTAAATAGCGTGTCATACGGTATACCTCCTGGTATAGATTTCAAAAACGCCATAACTCAATTTTCTATATCAGGTTTAATTTCTTTAAAGCCTGTTCAAACCTGTCTTTATCAATTGGCTTGCCGGAATAAACAGTACATCCCAGTTCAAATGCCATTTTTACATTTTTCTCATCATTTAACTGCGTTGTCATAATTACTTTCACTGCCTTATCTTCTGGAATATTTCTTTCTTTTTCCAGGTTTCTTATGCCCACAAGCGATTGATAACCGTCCATAACCGGCATCATTACATCAAGACATACCAAATCATATGGTTCATCGTCCTCCAATGCCATCATAAACGCGTCTACCGCTTCCATTCCATCTACGGTGACATCACATTCTCCATAATTTGACAAAAAATTCACCATAAACTTCCTAGTTGCAAAATCATCTTCTGCTAACAAAATTTTCATACTCTTATCTCCTTTACATTTTATTTAATAATGCGTATGTCTTTCTTGCAATATCAGTCAATTTCTCCTGATACTGCACAGCTCCCAGATCATATGCAACCTTGGGCATTCCATAAACCACACATGTGGATTCATCCTGTCCGATTGTTTTTGCTCCGGCATTGCGCATTTCAAGCAATCCCTTTGCACCGTCTCCTCCCATTCCCGTCAAAATAATTCCAACCGCGTTGGCGCCAGCTGCTTTTGCAACCGATTGAAAAAGTACGTCCACGGAAGGGCAGTGTCCATTTACCTTTGGACCCCTTTTACATTCTACCTGATACATGCCGTTGACTTTTACCAAGTGCATGTGCATATCTCCCCCAGGCGCAAGCAGCATATGCCCAGGTAAAACCTTATCTCCAGTCTCCGCCTCTTTTACCTGAATCCTGCACTGGTCATTTAAACGTTTCGCATACATTTCAGTAAATCCCGGCGGCATATGCTGTGTCACCACAACGCCTGGAATATCAGTTCCAAATTCCTTGACTACGGAAAAAATAGCTTCTGTGCCTCCCGTTGAAGCCCCTATCGCAACAATATGATTCGTTGTCTTTGTCGAAAGCTCATGCAATTCCTGCTTACAGACGGTTTTCTTTATATTGCTGATTTTCGCTGTTGAAGCAATCTTGATTTTTACAAGAAGCTCATTGCGGATAAAATCTTCTAATTGGGCGCGACTCGATACTGCAGGTTTTGCAACAAAATCTACTGCTCCGGCATTTAGCGCATCAAACACCTTGTCGCTTAATGAACTTATCACTACCACGGGAAGCGGATACTGCGGCATCAGCTTTCGCAAAAAATCAATTCCATTCATTCTTGGAAGCTCTACGTCCAATGTCATAACATCCGGCTTATGCCGTATAATCGCATCCCTAGCTTCATATGGGTCCTTTGCAGTAGCCACTACCTGTATTGCTGCATCCCGCCCCAGATTCTGAACCAGAAGTTCCCGAAAAACGAGGGAATCTTCTACTACCAAAACTCTAATTGGTCGCATACTCAATCATTTCCTTCCCTTTTCCTGAATATTGACGGACGAACAATTTGAAACGGCACATTGCTCCTGTCAATTGTTTCCGTCGTACCTACAAACAGATACCCTCCAGGCTCTAAAAAATCATATACTTTTTTCAAAAGCTGCCGTTTTGTATTATCATCAAAATATATCATAACATTACGCAAAAAAACTGTGTGCATTTTCCGTTTGAATGGAAACGGATTCATCAGATTAAACTGCCGGAATAATACTTCCTGTTTTAATTCATTCGTCACAACATACTGTTCTCCCTGCGCAATCGGTTTAAAAAAGTGTCTTTTCCATGGTTCTGGAAGTTTTTGCAGCTGTTCAGCGCTGTAAACACCTGCAACCGCTTGTTTAAGAACCTTGGTAGAAATGTCTGTTGCCAAAATCTTTGTATCCCAGTGTTTGCGTTCCAGACCAAAAAAATCTGCAATTACCATGGCAATCGTATATGGTTCTTCTCCCGTTGAGGCGGCTCCGCACCATATACGCAGATTTTTTCCACTGCTTTCTTTTGTCTTAAGCCATGGAAGGACTATTTTCCGAAAAAAATCAAAATGCTCAAATTCCCGCATAAAATATGTATGATTCGTCGTCAAAAGATTTACAAGAATCTTTTCTAGCTGGCCGGTAGAATCTTTTTTCAACGCGTCTAAGTAATCTGTGCAGGTATGAAAGCCTCCTTTTCTGAGATAATTCTCAAGCCTTCCATTAATGATTACCTTTTTCTGGCTTAAATCTATGCCGTAATTTTGTTTCATATAAACCGAAATTCTCAAAAACTCATCATCTGTAATCAAGTTTCATCCCCCCTGTTGTCATTATGAAACACTATCAGCAGAATTGACGGGATATCTTACAGCATATATCGAAAATATCAGGATTGATTTTTACACCAGCTTCCTTTTTCATAATCTCTAAGGCTTCCTCCCTGCTGTTGATATTATCATCCGTCAATGAACAATACCTTTCTATTACAGCGACAATCTGCGCCGACAAAGGAATTTGATATTCTTTCAAATTGTCGGGATATCCGCTCCCATCCCAATTTTCATGATGATGATGGATAATTTCTTCCGACACAAGAATAAAATCATTATAATCATTTGTAACATAGAGATCTTTTAAAAACTGCGCGCCAATATCTGTATGGGTTCTTAAAACTGCGGATTCTTCATCTGTAAGATTCTCTTTTTTCTGCAGTATTTCTGTTGGAATCCCAATATTGCCTATATTGCACAGCGGCGCAGACAATTCTATCGTATCAATAAAAGTATCTGAAATTTTCCCTTCAAACAAAGGCGAAAGCTGCATTCCCTGCGCTAAAACACGGCAGTTCTTTTGCATCCTCTCTATATGTTCTTTGCTTTCATTTGAATTTCTAGCGGATATATTCGCCAAAGCATATAATATATTCTTCTTTTCATGTTCCATCTGCCTAAGCTGTTCATTGACAGACGCCTGAAGCCGCCTGTTCAATTCCATCATTTCCAGCTTTGCTTCATTCAAACGCAGATAAACTCCGACACGGGCCTCAATGACTTCTGGAACGAATGGCTTTGTGATATAATCCTCTCCTCCTAAAGACAGTCCTTCCACAATATCTTCCGGATGATCAAATGCAGAAATAAAAACAATGGGAATATGTTTTGTGGTTTCACTTCCTTTTAAAATCCGGCATAATTCGTATCCATTCATTTCCGGCATGGAAATATCGGTCAGTACCAGCTGCGGCGGATTCTCCTGAATCAGTTCAAGCGCCATTTTTCCACTGTCTGCTAAAATTGGTACGCAGCCCATATTTTGTATGACGTCTTCTAAAATCAGACGATTTGTCTCCACATCATCTACCACAAGAATTCTCTCATCCATCTTTCATTTCCTCCCTTAAGCCTCCAAAAACTGGTTCAATTCGGTAAACTCATTGATAACCTTATCATAATTTTCTTTTTGGATTGCCATCTTAAGCCGCAGTACTACGCGGCCTACTTCCCGCGGCGCTCCCACGGTTAATGTACGAACTGTTTCCATAAACATCTCTGCTTTCTCCCAGTTCTCCATCTCCACACAGAGAATCAATTTTGATAGATTATTTTTAAGGCTTTTTTTATTTTCAGGAGTTCCATACTGTCTAATATCTTCTACATCCTCTTCTTCAGAAGACGTTCCCATCATCGGCATTTCTACAAATTCCTGTGCCGGAAGCTGCGCCTCTTCTTCACTTAATCCAACCCATATAGAAAATGAAAATGTACTTCCCTTATTTTTTTCACTCTCGACTTCAATTCTTCCGCCCATCAATTCCACTAACTGCTTACAGATATTTAGTCCAAGCCCCGTACCGCCGTACTTTCTGGATATAGAAGCGTCTACCTGTGAAAAACTCTGAAATAATTTATCTTTATCAGCGCCGTCAATGCCAATCCCCGTATCCTTAACCATAAAAAACAATTCTATTTTATCATTGACACGGGCAGTTCTGACTGCCTCCACACTGATTTTTCCAACTGATGTAAATTTTGTGGCGTTTGAAATGAGATTTCCTAAAACCTGCACAATACGCAGTTCATCCCCTATCACATATTCCGGTATCTGGGGCGATACCGTCATAAAAAATCCCAGCCCTTTTTCTGTGATTTTATTAATATGGTTGGATTTTACATAATCCAGCATATTCCGAAACTGAAACTTTCTAGGCTCTAATGTAAATTTTCCAGCTTCCAGTTTTGAAAAATCCAATATATTATTAATGATTTTATTCATATCGCCGCAGCAGCGTTCAATCAGACGCAGATACCGCTCCACCTTACTATCCAATTTAGACCCAAGCAAATCCCGGACATTGCCAAGTATTCCATTGACAGGCGTCCGAAGTTCATGCGTCACATTTGCCACAAACTCAGATTTTACTTTCATTGCCTGCTGCGCTTCCTGCTTGACCTGTTCGATTTCTTTACACAAAAATTCCTTTTCCAAAATATCATTTGCCAGGCAAATATACTGTCCGAAAGAATTTGAGTTATCAAGCATTTTCGCTTCCACCGGAAAACAAGTCTGATTCTTACGGTATGCCACAAGATTAATAAGTTCGCCGCCAAATGAAACGTCTGTCTTAAAACCGTCCTGGTCTAACGAGAATGAATTCGGAAAAACATCATGGATATGATGTCCGCATAAATCACCTTCATATTCCAATTCTTTCATTGCAGCGGCATTTGCATATGAAATTTTGCCATTCCCATCAAACATCAGTATCATTTCTAATGTATCTTCTATGGGAAATATGCAGTTCTCAATCGATTCCATAATATCCTCCCAATTTTATAACCCAAAAGCGGCAGCAAAAAACAGATACACTTCTTTGCTGCCAGTCAACAACTCTCATTTGTTATGAGAAATTAAACATATTACTCACTTCTACAATATCGAAGAAGTCTCTTTTCGCAAGCCGAAAACATTCTAGTATATCTGGCGAGAATTGACCACATTCACCATTCATAATCATTTCAAAAGCTACTTCCGTAGCATAGGAACTTTTATATACTCTGGGGCTAATCAAAGCATCGTACACATCTGCAATGGCAACAACCTGCGCGCTCAGGGGGATGTCGTCTCCTGCCAAATGATCCGGATAGCCGTTTCCGTCCCATCTCTCATGGTGATGACGGCAAATCTCATAACAGTAGCGGGCAAACTCACTTGTTTTATCTCTGTAAAACTTCTGCAGCACATCATAACCGATTGTAGTATGAGTTTTCATAATCTCATATTCCTCACCCGTTAAAGCTCCAGGTTTTAACAAAATAGCGTCAGGAATTCCAATTTTTCCTATATCATGCAATACAGACGCCCTTGCGATTAAATCCATCTGTGTATTTGTAAGTCCATATTTGGGGAAATATTTCATAACATACTTTAATAACAGCCTGGTATAATACTTAATACGCCTGGTATGCTCTCCTGTCTCAGCACTCCTGGACTCTACGATAGAACTAAGCGCATCTATCATAAGTTCATTATTTTCGTTCATTTCTTTTTGCTGTGCCAGCAGAGCTTCTTCCTGTTCTTTTAAGCGCAGCTCCATATTTTTCTTGTTTTGATAAAGCTCAATAATATTACGGCTTCTTTTTTTAACAATATGCGGATAAAACGGTTTATGTATCACATCTGCCACTCCGTATGTATAGGCTTTATCCTCGCTGTCCCCAATTGTTTCACTGGTAATCAAAATGACTGGAATCTTTTCAATCAGTTCATGCTCTTTCATATAATCCAAGACAGCAAACCCATCCATAAGCGGCATAATAATATCAAGGAATATTAAAGAAATATCTGGATTTGCCTGAATCTGGCTTATCGCATCCTGCCCATTACATACTTGAACCGTATCATATTCTTCTTCATCAAACATTCCATCAAGTATCATACGGTTAATCTCTTCATCATCAACAATTAATACTCGCTGTTTATCCATGTCTAATCTCCATATTATATACTTTATAATTAGTTTTCTCTATTCTCTACGATACCATGTTTAAAATAAAATGTCAATTCATTTCTTCCACCAAACCGGCCTGCTCAATTCAACAAAAACTGGCTCTTTTCACAACGCCAGCAAACAGATATGATACAAAAAACAAAAGGAGGAATTCTATTATGCAAACATCCACAAAAAAACTTATCATTGCCGCGCTTATGGCTGCTTTTACTTGTATCGCAACTATGATTATCAAAATCTCTACGCCCACTTTTGGCTACATCCATTTAGGAGATGGTATGGTTCTTTTAAGCGGGATTGTATTAGGCCCGGCAGCCGGCGCGGCGGCAGCCGGAACCGGATCTATGTTTGCCGACATTTTCTCAGGCTATGCTGCATGGGCTCCCGCTACCTTTCTTATCAAATCATTGACCGCTGGTATCGCCGGAATTTTATTTTCTTTCTTAAAACACCGTTTCCACTCCAGGCACAGTTACCGTATTGGTATCATTGTCAGCGGCCTCGTTGGAGAAAGCATTATGGTAATTGGATACTTTCTTTATGAAACCGGATTGGCGGCAGCCTCTTCAGGCGGTTTAACAAAAGCGGCGTTCGCGGCAGCAGCCGTATCTTCCGCTTCCGGTATTCCTTTTAATATCATACAAGGCGCCGCCGGTATCCTGACCGCTCTTATTTTAATGCCTGTTCTATTAAAAATACCAGATATAAAAGATTGGATTTTAGATTAATCTTCTTTTAATTTCAGCCTAAAAACAGTATGTGCTTTATAAGCCTCTCCCGCCAAAATCAGCGGTTTTTGAAAATCCGGATGCCGAAACGCATCTGGATAATACTGGGATTCTAAGCAAAATCCATGACGCTCCCCATAAAAAGCTCCCTGTTTTCCCATATGCCCATGGATAAAATTACCTGTATACAGCTGAACGCCCGGACGGTCTGTATACGCATACAAATGAATTCCAGTTTCTTCACATTCAGCCTCCGCCATAAGTTTTAATTCTCCCTGGTTCTCTAAAACAAAATTATGGTCATATCCTCTTGCATAGGTTATCTGTTTGTCAGTCGCTTCTATATCTCTTCCGATTTCTTTGAAATCTGTAAAATCAAACGGCGTTCCTTCCACAGAACAGATTTCTCCTGTGGGAATGGAATCTTTAGGCGCTAACGGAGTAAACGCTTTTGCATATAGTTTGAGCTTTTGTCCGCTGATATTCCCTGAGTCATGTCCCGCCAGGTTAAAATAGCTGTGATTTGTAAAATTCGCAATGGTGGTCTTATCTGAAACCGCCTGATATTCGATATGCAGCGCATCTTCTTCTGTCAATGTAAATATCGCGCGTATCGTCATATTACCCGGAAACCCTTGTTCCAAATCAGCGCTGACAATCTTAAGCGCCAGGCAGTTTGCCTCTTCATCTATATGTTCTACTTCCCAGATTTTATAACTGATTCCATTACTGCCGCTGTGCAGGTTATTACTGCCGCTGTTTGCCTCCAGCGCGTATTCCACACCGTCAATCGTAACCTTAGCGTTTGATATGCGGTTCGCACATCTTCCTACGGAAGCCCCAAAATACAGCCCATTGTTCTTAAGATAGTCCTCTGCGCTGTCATATCCCAATACTACGTCGCGCAAAGTCCCCGTTTTGTCCAAAAACAAGAATGATACAACAGTCGCTCCCAATGTACTGATTTTTACTTTTGTGCCGTTCCCGTTTGACAACGTAAACAGTTCCACCGGATTGTCCCTGCCGTCTGTACCAAAACTTTCCTTTACCATACCTTCACCTCTTCCCATTCTCCAAAATTACTCATCCGACAATTTGAATTTACCCACTTCCTCTTCCAAATGTCCTACAATCTGTTTATTGACGTCTGCTTTATTTTCAATATCCTTCATGCTATGAGTCAAATCCGTTGCCATTTCTGATACGTTAATTACTCCGCGTGTACTCTCTTCCGCCGCGATACTAATCGCGTTCATATTCTCTTTAATATCATCCATGGTCTGTTTTAAACTAATAGAATTCTCAGCAAAACGCTCCATCATCGAGTGAATTTGTTCCGCGTCTTTACTGTAATCCCTGCTTGCTTCAAGCAGCTTATGATACCCTTCCATAGCAATTTTGTCCAAAAATTCCAGCATTTTATGCGCTTCACCGGCAAGCCCCTCAACAGAAGAAATAACGGAACTACTGACCTGTTTGATTTTCACGGCTGCATTCGCTGAGTCTGCTGCAAGCTGCCCAATTTCATTTGCCACAACAGCAAATCCTTTTCCGGCGTCTCCAGCCCTGGCAGCTTCTATACTGGCATTTAATGCTAAAAGATTCGTTTGTTCTGTAATACTGATGATATTCTCTGTTAAAAGATTAATCTCTTCCACAGATTTTGCTTTTTCAATTTTATCATTGACAGACAATTCCATTTCTTTTGCCATTTCCAATGCGTTTTTCTGTTCTATTTCTGCACTGACGCATATTTCCTGCGCTTTAACCGCGATATTCCGCGCAGAAACATCCCCTTGTTCTGCCTGATTGGAAACGCGTTCAATTCTTTCAAAAACTTCTTCTACCGAAACATTAATCTGGCTCAAGGAAGCTGTTGTCTCTTCCATTCCGGCTCCCATTTCCTCCATCGTCGCCGAAATATCTAACAGGTGTTCGCCCGCTCTCGTCAGATGCCCAACCACTGTTTTCGTTGAATTATCCAAAGAACCAGAATCTTTGTAAATATTGGTCATAATCACGCGCATATGCTCCAACAGCGCGTTCAGATTATTCGCCATCAGTTCCATTTCATCTCCGGTTTTTACATGCAGTTTTTGTGTCAAATCCCCTTCATTATGCACCAAATCGTATATTTTAGAATTCACGTTCCGTATACTTTTTGTAATACTGTTGACCAAAAGATTGATGCCGATTAAAACCAATACAATTGCCATTCCGCCAATCTGGAACACCCGCATTTTCGTCTGATTCATGCTTTTTACTACTTCTGCCGCATTAAAATCGCTCCCAAGGACGCAGGCAACCCGCCCCTGCGCATCATAAATCGGCTCGTATGCTGTAATGAGCTGCCCATTTTCTGTATCGTCAATATAATCCTGAACATACTCATCTCCGTCAAATACAGGTTTTAGTTCTTCATAAGAAACTTCAAACGGCTCTCCAATTGCCGACCGGTTTTCTGGTACATCCGAATCTATGCCGTAATACACGTTTACCCCGTCTGTAGTCAGGGTATACAAAAATGCCATTCCGCTGTTTTGTTTCAAATTGTCTAGTTTTGAAAGCATATTCGAATACTGCTCAGCAGTTTCATCACCCGCGCTAAATCCTTTTAGTTTGTCGCCGTCTAACTGAATCGACGCCATTTTTGCAGCAATACGCGCCTGTTCGACCCCCATTTCTACCATGCTTTCAGCCATGCGTTTGTATAAATAATATCCCATGGTACAAATTGCCGTAATGATAAGCACATTTGTTACTATTAAGATTTTAGCCCGAATACTTAACCGCCTCGTTTTTATCTTCATACAAAACCACATCCTTCTCTTTTGTCCTGCAGTCAAAGCAGGCGTTAGTCGTTATATAAAATCTATTTTGCCGTTCTGCCACAGCACTGTTTGTATTTTTTTCCGCTTCCGCATGGACACGGAGCGTTTGGATAAATTTTTGCTTTACTACGCTTCTTTGGCGCATTCGAAGCAGAATCATCCTTATTCGTTCCAGTTACTTTCGCAACCTGCTCCCTTTCTACTTTCTGTTCAATTCTCAAATGATACAGCATACGCACCGTATCTTCCTGTATGCTGGCAATCATCTCATCAAACATATCAAATCCGCTCATCTTATATTCTACTAAAGGATCTCTTTGCCCATAAGCCTGTAAGCCGATTCCCTGGCGGAGCTGATCCATATCATCAATGTGATCCATCCACTTTCCATCAATCACCTTAAGCAAGATCACACGTTCCATTTCACGGAACTGCTCCGGCTCCGCAAATTCTGTTTCTTTTGCTTCATAGAGTTTTACCGCGCGCTCTTTGAGCACATGTTTTAATTCTTTGCTGTTTTTCATATCAGCAGCCAAATCCGGAGTGACTGGTTCAATCGGTATCATTGGCAGAAGAATTTCATTTAATTCTTTAATATCCCATTCGTCAGGAGACGTCTCATTGGAAATACAGGTGTCTACGACTGCCTCCACCCGGTCTGTTATCATCTTAAAAATGACGTCGCGCATACTTTCTCCATTTAAAACGCGGAGGCGTTCAGCGTAAATAATTTCTCGCTGCTCATTCATCACCTGATCATATTCTAAAAGATTTTTACGAATTCCAAAGTTGTTGTATTCAATTTTGCTTTGTGCTTTTTCAATTGCGCCGGAAAGCATCTTATGCTGAATTTCTTCACCATCCGGAACACCTAACGCATTAAACATACCCATTAATTTTTCCGAACCAAACAAACGCATCAAATCATCTTCAAGAGCAATATAAAACTGAGATTCACCAGGGTCTCCCTGACGTCCGGAACGGCCTCTGAGCTGATTGTCAATACGTCTGGATTCATGCCGCTCCGTACCGATAATCTTTAATCCTCCGGCTGCCTTTGCTTCATCATCCAGCTTAATATCCGTACCACGTCCCGCCATATTTGTAGCAATCGTAACTGCTCCATGCTGGCCGGCCTGCGCTACAATTTCCGCCTCCATCTCATGGAACTTCGCATTTAATACATTATGCGGGATTCCGCGGCGTTTCAGCAGTTTAGAGATTTCTTCTGAAATCTCTATTGTAATCGTGCCGACTAATACGGGCTGTCCTTTTGCATGAGCCTCTTCTACCGCGTCGCAGACAGCTTTATATTTTTCTTTTTTCGTCTTGTAAACAACATCCTGTAAATCTTTTCTCTGCACAGGAAGATTGGTTGGGATTTCAATAACGTCCATACCATAAATATCGCGGAATTCCTTTTCTTCGGTCAGCGCCGTACCAGTCATGCCGCATTTTTTTTCGAATTTATTAAAAAAGTTCTGGAATGTAATCGTCGCTAACGTCTTGCTTTCACGTTTTACTTTTACATGCTCTTTTGCTTCGATTGCCTGATGAAGCCCGTCTGAATACCGGCGGCCCGGCATAATACGCCCGGTAAATTCATCTACAATCAAAACCTGATCGTCTTTTACAACATAGTCCTGGTCTTTAAACATCAAATGATGCGCGCGGAGCGCCAGAATAATATTATGCTGAATTTCAAGATTTTCTGCGTCTGCCAGGTTTTCAATCCTAAAAAACTGCTCTACTTTTTTTACGCCTTCCTGTGTCAGGTTGACGACCTTATCTTTTTCATTGACAACAAAATCACCAGATTCCTCAATTTCGACTCCCATAATAGCGTCCATTTTTGAAAATTCCTGGCTTTCCTCGCCGCGTACCAATTGCTGTGCCAATATGTCGCAAGCCTCATACAAACGAGTGGATTTTCCGCTCTGCCCGGAAATAATAAGCGGCGTCCTTGCTTCGTCAATCAATACGGAGTCCACCTCGTCGACAATCGCATAATTTAGTCCCCTCTGCACCAGCTCTTCTTTATAAATCACCATGTTGTCCCTAAGATAATCAAATCCAAGTTCATTATTGGTAATATACGTAATATCGCAATTGTAGGCTTCCCTTCTCTCGTCATTGTCCATTGAGTTTAAAACAACTCCGACTGTAAGTCCTAAAAATTCATGTACTTTTCCCATCCATTCCGCATCACGCTTTGCCAGATAGTCATTGACCGTAACGATATAAACGCCCTTTTCTTCCAGGGCATTCAAATATGCGGGAAGTGTGGATACCAAAGTCTTTCCTTCTCCGGTACGCATCTCTGCAATACGTCCCTGATGAAGAATAATCCCACCTATCAGCTGTACCCGGTAATGCTCCATATTCAATACGCGCCTTGCAGATTCCCGCACAGTTGCAAACGCTTCCGGAAGAAGTTCATCCAGTGTCTCCCCTTCCTTTCGTCTTTTCTTAAATTCTTTTGTCTTATCACGAAGCTGTTCGTCCGTCAATCCCATCATAGCATCATGGTAAGATTCAATTTTATCCACAATTGGAGAAATTCTTTTTAACTCTCTTTCACTATGTGTACCAAATAATTTTGTAAATGCGCTCATATATTTACTCCTGTCACCTTTCGGCTGCTTTTTTACTACGGTATCATTATCTAAAAAACCATAGTTATTTTACCACTTTCCACTACTTGACGCAACATAGAAATTTCCATGCCTCGCCGAATTTTTTCAAATAATATTCTTCATAATTTGTCAAACAAGGAATAATATGTTATACTAACCATGTTTTATAAGACTATTTTATATACTGAATGGACTAGAAAGGAGATCGCGCCATGAAATACACTTACCGGACAAAAGGAACCTGCTCTTCTATGATTGAACTTGAACTAGATGGGGACGTAGTCCACAATGTAAAATTTACCGGAGGCTGCGACGGCAATTTAAAAGCAATTCCCCAGCTTGTAGAAGGAATGACCGTAGATGAAGTTGAAAAACGTATTGGAGGTATCCGCTGCGGTTTTAAAAACACCTCCTGCGGCGACCAGCTTGCAAAAGCCTGCCGCAGCGCATTAGAACAAAATGCCTGAAACAAAAAAGATTTGACGCCACAGCCGACGTCAAATCTTTTTTATGTAAACTAATACCCAACAAAGGAGACTTGAATTATGAATAAAGATTTAACAGTAGGAAATCCGTCGGCCGTACTATGGAAGTTTTGTCTTCCATTATTTGGAAGCATCCTGTTTCAGCAGCTTTATAATATTGCGGACAGCCTGGTAGCCGGAAAATTTATCGGGGAACAGGCGCTTGCCGCCGTAGGCAACAGCTACGAAATCACTTTAATTTTTATTGCGTTTGCTTTCGGCTGCAATATGGGCTGCTCTGTTATCGTATCCCAGTTTTTTGGAGCCGGAAAACTTACCAAAGTCAAAACAACCGTCTCTACTTCCATGATTTCAAGCGCCATTTTATGCGTGCTGCTTATGCTGATTGGTATTCTTTTCGGCGATAAGCTCCTTTTGCTCATCCACACTCCAAATGAGATTTTTGCGGACTCGAAAACCTATCTGTCCATTTACGTCTGGGGACTGCCCTTTTTATTCTTCTATAATATTGCAACGGGCATTTTTTCCTCGCTGGGCGATTCTAAAACACCGTTTTTCTTCCTTGCAGTTTCCTCCACTGCTAATATCGGAATTGACATCTTATTTGTTTCTGTTTTTGATATGGGCGTTTCCGGCGTTGCATGGGCAACTTTTCTATGCCAGGGAATCAGCTGTATCTTTGCGCTTGGCGTAATACTTCTTCGCCTAAAAAAAATAAAGACGGACAAGCCGCCTTTATTCTCCTTTTCCATATTAAAAAAAGTAGTTTCTATTGCAGTTCCAAGTATGCTTCAGCAAAGTTTTATTTCGGTGGGCAATATTATTATACAAAGCGTTATTAACAGTTTTGGCGCAAGCGTTATCGCCGGTTATGCGGCCGCCGTAAAATTAAATAATCTTGTCGTCACATCTTTTACGACGCTTGGAAATGGAATTTCAAATTATACGGCGCAAAATATTGGCGCAGATAAACCATCCCGCGTAAAAGCCGGTTTTAACGCCGGCCTGAAAATGGTCTGGCTTTTGTCGCTTCCATTGTTTCTCTGTTACTTTTTTGGCGGACGCATCCTGCTTGGCTTTTTTATGGACGCCCCAACAACAACCGCCATGCAGACAGGTATCCTTTACCTAAAAATCCTTTCCCCATTTTATTTTGTAGTTTCTGCAAAACTGGTAGCAGACGGTATCCTGCGCGGAGCCGGAATGATGGGAAAATTTATGGCGGCGACGCTGACAGATTTGACGCTGCGCACGATACTTGCCGTTGTTCTCTCAAAAACCGCGTTAGGCGCTTTCGGAATTTGGTGCGCGTGGCCGATTGGCTGGTGTATTGCAACTGTTATGTCTCTTGCATTTTACCGTCGGAGGTTTACTTGAACCTGATTATTTGCTTTCATTTGTTTCCGGAAGAAACAGACTGTCTCCCAACACAAATTTCTCTTCTTCCGGAGAATAAATGATTTCTTTTTGTATTGTCCCCATCTCCATTGACCCGTCATCTGTATCTGCCCAAAGAGGATAAGATACGACTATCTTTTCATTTTCAATCGAAATGCTGCGGTATAAATTATAAACGGCAAAAGAAATCGTTTCATTCAGTTCGTCCAGTTTTTCTTGTACAAATTCTGGAGGATTACCATCATTATCGTAAATTTCAGAAGGAATATCCATTTCAAACCAGTTATCATTTTCATTGCTAAAAACCTGAACGGCGCAAACAGAGCCTGACGCCCCTCCTGCTGCAATCAATGCAATCTCTTCTTTTCCATCGCCGGTAAAGTCGCATACTTTTGTTTCTGCATGAGCATATCCTAACATGATACTTTCTGATTCAGAAGGAATCGCAATCTCCCGTCCGTCAATTTTTATTATCCCATTGGTGGACATATTTTTATCCGTCCATACTTCCAATGGAATTGTATTGCCTTCTATATCCAATTTAGCAGTATAAATTTCCTCATAATCGTTCTGTTCCTTTTGTTCATTTTTTTGACTGCTGCATCCGCATAGGAACGCCCCGGCAAAAACCATCCCAGATAATGCAATAAACGACTTCCCAATTATCATCCGATTTCTTTTCATAAAACGTTCTCCTTCGATTTTTTCAATCAACAGCGGCAGCATCTTCTAAATGTTTTGCCAGTTTCTCTATCAATTCCCTATTTGCCGAAAGCCAGTCAACGCTGTTTAACTGAGATTTGCGAAACCACTTTGCTGCGCTGTGTTCTTTTAATATCAGGTTTCCCGAAACTACTTTTGCAAAAAAACACTGCATGGATAAATGGAAATTGGGATAATCATATTCCACCGTTTCAAATAATTCCCCAACTTCAATTTTGGTATCCAGTTCTTCTATAATTTCACGTTCAAGCGCTGCTTTAGGCGTTTCCTGCCGCTTTATTTTACCACCCGGAAATTCCCACTTACCTTTATACTCTCCATATCCGCGCTGCGCTGCAAACACTTTATTATTCTGAATAATAATTGCGGAAACGACGTTTACTGTTTTCATATTTTTCACCACGAATCTCTGTGCATATTCTTTTCTCTTACTTTTTTACATAAATTCCATACCATTTTTTATGACATATAACCATGATAAAAATGCCGGCGATACATTCTGCAGCACACAATACCGCTGCAACAATTGCACCCCATAAAAAACCAAACATATAGCACACCACAAATCCCGTCCCATATAAAATCCACATGATACCATGTCTGTGATTATATGCTTTCATATCCGTGACCCATTCATTTTTGGGCGGTTCTTCTCCAGACCAAAATCCAACTACACGTTTGCTTCTATACTGTACAATTCCGATAACAAAAACTGGTGAGATACATAGAATTAAAATGATAAAGGAAATAATTATTTCTGCGTTCATATTTCATAAAACTCCTTTCGACAATTTTTTCAATGGCATTTTTATCATTATAGGTTTCCGAAAATTTAAAGTCAATATGATTCAGAATTTATTTTATTGGCAATATAAGCGTCAAAAGCCTCATACCACTCTAAACCAGTAGACGCCGATTCTGCGCTGACTGGAATCTTGCCCTTTATTCCTAATATATCTTCACAAATCTGCGCCATTATATGTCCTTTTAACCCCGTTTTTTCCTCCTCGTCTCCATCCTGAAAACGCTGCATACAATATTCCAGCGTATTGCTCCCATAATAACCCAGTTCCTGATACTCTCTGTCATGCGCACGAATATAGTCATACGGATTAGAAGAATAATTTGGCCCGGTGCAGATTTCATCCAACAGACGTTTTAAAATCTTATCTGTATCTAACTTCCCAAACGTAACCGCCTTTGCATAACAGTCCTGAATTTGCTGCAAAACAAACTTCTGGCTGTCAATTCCGTCCTTTGCCGCAGACGCTGGAAATTTCTTTTTTACATCCTCCACAAAATAACTGCCGTCCCGCGGTTCCCAGTATTCTTTTAACCGATACCCATGTTTTTCTTTTATCAACGTTACTGCTACCGGTAAATGGGAACCTCCCACCTCCACGATTCCATCTTGAGACAACTGATACTCCCCATAATATGCCCAGCCATAATAAGTAATGATTTCCTCTCCGCTTCCCGCAATAAAACCATCCGAAACCGTTTCCAGATTCACAAAATTGCAGCAGGCAAAATCATATTCATCCGAATAAGCATATACGCTGTCATTCTGTTCCATAATCGCATTTTCAATGACCGTTTCTGCATTTATGCCAAATCCGGCCTCCTTTTTCTGTGTTTCTGACACAGCTTTATCTTCTTTCATGGAAGGCTCTTGTTCTGCCATAGGATTAGTTGCAAGAGAAATCAATCCGATTACACAGACAACCGCCGCAAGTATGCTGGCTGACGCCGTCTGTTTTTTGTAATTCATAATATGTTTAATTCTGCTTTTGACATCTCCTTCTGTAAATGCTAACGGCAGGCCAAAAATCCGGCTTTTTCCAACCGCAAGCTGCAAAAGAGAATTTGCGTATTCTTCCCGAATATCGCGATTCATCTTACCCATAACCGCCTCGTCGCAGCTCATTTCCATATCTTTTACGGACAGCACAAATGCCAGCCACACAAGCGGATGTACCCAATGTAAGCACAGGGCGAAAAAAGAAAGTATTTTTATCAAATAATCTTTTCTTGCAATATGCCTTTGTTCATGGAGAATAATATACTCCCATTCCTCCTGCCTAAGAGAAGAAGGCAGATAAATCCTAGGATGAAACAAACCAAAAACAAAAGGAGACGCAATGTAATCCGCCACATAAATATTATCGCGCAGCCGCATACAACAGCGAATACTCCAACGCAGTTTTAGAGCCGAAAAAATACCGTAACATACCAAAGTGAAAACTCCAGCCAGCCAAATATCAGGCAGGATAAACGTAACGTCCAACCTAAATTTTTGAACAGAGTATGGTTCTGCCTTTTTGGTCATATTCTCTTTTGGCAAAATAATTTTCTCAGGAGAATTATTTTCCCCCATTCTTTCCTCTGGGAAACTATCATCCGCTTGTCTGTTCTCTAAAACAGGCGTATCTACCAAATTCAGAACAGAAAACACAGACGGCCAGGATATAGGACAAAGCAGCCGAAACAGCACGATTCCCCACAGCATATACGCATACCGTCTCGGCGCTTTACAAAGTAAAACACGCAGCAGTAAAACGGCCGCAATCATAATGCTGCCCGTAATACCCATCTGAAAAATCCTTGTAAAAATGAAATACAAATTTATTTCCATCCTATCGCTCCTTTCCCTTATGAATAATATCCAGTAATTCATAGATTTCAGTATCCGACAACTTTTTCCTTGCTGTAAAAGCTGCCACAAACGCAGGAAGCGAACCATCGAAGGCCTCCTCCAAAAAATGTTCCCCCTGTATACTGTAAAAATCCTGACGGCTTATTTTAGAAGAAACCATTCCGTCACTATTTTGAAAAATTCCTTTCCCACACAATTTCCGCAACACATTATATGTCGTCGGACGCTTCCAATTTAATTCTTCTGCACAGAGCTTCGCAAGTTCTCTCGAATGAATTGGTTCATTCTTCCAAATAATATCTGCAAAATGCGCTTCTACTACTCCCAAATTTGTATCAACCACAACGTTTCCCTCCTGTTCATTATCAATAAACCATCTTTAGTTTACTATCAATGAACTGAATTGTCAACTACTATTCCTATTGACAAAATAGATTTTTAAAATTATATTTATAGAGACCAAATCATATTATGGAGGAACTTATAATGAATACAAAATATACTGGAACACAGACAGAAAAAAACCTAGAGGCTGCATTTGCCGGCGAATCACAGGCAAGAAACAAATATACATACTTCGCATCTAAAGCAAAAAAAGAAGGTTTTGAACAGATTTCCGCACTTTTTTTAAAAACAGCAGATAACGAAAAAGAACATGCAAAAATGTGGTTCAAAGAGTTAAATGGAATTGGCGATACCGCTGAAAACTTAAAGTCTGCCGCAGAAGGTGAAAATTTCGAATGGACAGATATGTATGAAAATTTTGCCAAAACTGCAGATCAAGAAGGATTTCCTGAACTGGCTGAAAAATTCCGCCGCGTAGCAGAAATCGAAAAACACCATGAAGAAAGATACCGCGCACTTCTGAAAAACGTAGAGACTGCGTCCGTATTTGAGAAAAGCGAAGTCAAAGTTTGGGAATGCAGAAACTGCGGACATATTATAGTTGGAACAAAAGCTCCTGAACTATGTCCTACCTGCGCTCATCCGAAAAGCTACTTTGAAGTAAGCGCACAGAACTATTAAACAGCAAAAATCTCTTATCCTTTGTAAAATCGAGGTAATCCGATGATTCAAAGAAAAGATTTACTTACGTTCCAATTCTATAAAAAAGAAAAATTTACCGGAAGTTTCCGCGGTATGCGTTACCTAATTCAAAAAGAAAGCTCTGATGAAACTGATTTATTCGCTGTATACGTCTGGTTCGGACTATATAGTTTTTCTGCAACTCCTGAAACTGAAAAAACAAAAAAAACTTTTCCTTTTGCAGAAGAATCTTTAGAGGATATTGCAAAATACTTAAATGATTCTTATATTCGTAACACTTGACTGATAGCAGATTAGAATAAAAATTATTGAATAAAAGCATATTGAAAAACATTTTTGCATATGCTATAATGCCAATAGGTAAAAAGAAATGAAAAGTCCGCGTTGACGAAAGAACGAATCCCTAAACTGTATTGCAGTACAATTTAGGGATTCTTCTTTTCTTTTATACTGGCAAAGCATCCAGTAGGTTATTTGTTGCTCCTGTCATTGCTGTCTAACCATTTGATGATGTAGTGGCAAGCTACACCAGCCGCAACAGCGATAAAATAACATACTGTTTGATGTTATTCTATTTTATAACTAGAAATGTGACTGAAACAATCCGATGCTCACCATCACTTTGGACATCCTGAAAAACCCATTTTCATAAAGACATCTTCTTTCTGCAAGTAAAGTTGAATATATTTTTGAGTTTTCTCCTTATCTGGTTTATATTTGATTTATAATAATAAGATAAGGATAAATTTTAGATTGCCACAAGCATATTGAAAAAAATTTTACATATGCTATAATGCCGATAGGCAAAAAGATGCAAGAAGTCCACGTTGACGATGAAACGAATTCCTCGACCGTACTGCAATACAGTCGAGGAATTCTTCTTTTCTTTATATAGTGGCAAAGCACCCACTAGGCTAACGTTTGTTTATTTTGCGCTACAATTTTTTGCATGATATTTTCAAAGACTCCAAAAGGACATAAAGTGTTAGCAAGATTATTAATTTTGCATTATGTAGTATATTTGTTTTATGCTTTATTTTGGTACGTGCCATAATTGACAGATTTTAATTTGTTTTTATCTTTAGAAGCATTACATTATAGATTATATCTATCTATGTCATGCCATAGCTTTGTTTGCTAGTTATATTTTATAAAAAATTAAAATTCTTCTTCACACAATTTCCACAACACATTAGTATGTTGTCGGATGCTTCCACTACTTATAAATTACTGCTCATTTCCAACAAACTGAATTATCAACTACCATTCCCTTTAACAAAATAGATTTTTAAAACTTATTCATAAATACCAAATAATATTATGAAAGAAATTATATGAATAAAAAACATACTGGAACACAGACAGAAAGAATTTATAGGATGCATTTTCCGACGAATCACAAACAAGAAACAAATATACATCCTTCTCTTCCAAAACAATAAAAGAAGGTTTTGAATAGATTTCCACACTTTTTTAAAAACTGCAGATATGAAAAAGAACATGCAAAAAATGTGCTTCAAAGAGTTAAATGGAATTGATGATGCTACTGAAAACTTAT
The DNA here is from genome assembly GCA_910586355.1 of uncultured Lachnospiraceae bacterium. Classification (GTDB taxonomy): domain Bacteria; phylum Bacillota; class Clostridia; order Lachnospirales; family Lachnospiraceae; genus Roseburia_B. The sequence goes on along the minus strand of CAJUHJ010000020.1, from coordinate 9,556 downwards.
TTTGTCAAAACGGCATATAAAGAAGTTTTTCCTGAACTGACTGAAAAATTCCGCTGCATAAGAACAATCGAAAAACACCATGATGAAAGATACCACGCACTTATAACTGTGAATATATTATAGTTGGAATAAAAGCTCCTGAGCTATGCCCTGCCTGTGCCCACCCCCAAAGTTACTTTGAAATGAACACACTAAACAACGAAACAACCAATAAAAAACGTTATAATTCACAAGACAAACAAAAATAATATTTATCTTCCTTTCTTAATCTTTGTAAAATCGAGGTAATCCGATGATTCAAAGAATAGATTTACTCACTTTCCAATTCTAATAAAAAGAAAAATTTACCGGAAGTTTTGGCAGAATGAGTTACCTATTTCTAAAACAGACCTCTGATGAAAATGAAATATCCAAAAAAACACTCCCTTTTCAAAGAAGATTCTTTGGAGAATATTATTAAACCCTTAAATATTTATTATAAATCTCTATATTTATTAATTTTTATATTTTATTGTTTTTTATATTTACAATTACTTGTTCATTTGATATAATCTGTATTATAAACAATATATTTTTTTTAAATTTTTAAATACTAAAGATTCTATTTGTAATGGATATTTATTTTCAATTTCAAGTAAAATTAAAGCGACGGAGTCATCTTTGATATGAATACAATAAAATCAGCAACGCAAATCCAATCATATAGATTTGATGGAACCATATCAACCCCCGAAAAAACAGAAGCCCGATTATTCCACTGTAATAGTTCAAAAACTCTCAAAAATTTTCAAGCGAAAGAACAGTATCATGGAAAAAGCGGGAAAACTTATCAAATGACAGCAGAATATGCTGATTATGCGACAGAAATAGTTCCAGTCGTAAAAGTAACTGTGACAAGCGAACTAGGAAATGCGAAAGAATATTTTATTGATATTACGAAAGTAGATACCAGCAGGGCAACAGAAATCGAAATGTTCGCCCTATGCAGTCACGCAGATACAAAACGGAGAAACTACGGCGATATAACAGAAAATACATTAAGCAGTTGGGAATCTCTGCTGTTCTATCGAGACATGGCAGCAAAACAAGAAACTCCAAATACTACACCCGAAAAGGAAGTATACAATTGGCGGGATATGATATACGACAGTAAAGAAATATATACGAAAGAAACAGCAGATAATAAGTATCTCCCAGCCCAAAGAATGAAAGATATGCTGGATTATTATTCTCATTTCGATGGTCGGCCAGATGCATTTGAAGATACATTTCACGCAATCCGCGATTATGAATTTATCCGGGTTCTGTCTTTAGATGACGGAACTAATATTGAAATTTATGATAAGCAAAGAAAAATCCTCTGTAAAAATATAAATCTTAAACCAGGCAATAATGTCATATGGTGTCGGGAATTAACAGAGGAAGAACTTTTACAAGCAATAGAAATTGCAGGCAGTCCCAACAAAGCTTATATGAAAGAATATTCTTTTTGGGATTCACTTCTATCTAAAAAATCACGTCCGGAAGATTATAACACCTATATCCAAGAACTAAAAAGACAATATCTAAATGATACTATGTTTGCCAGCTGTCCGCGTCAAGTTAAAGAAGCGTTTAAACAAGCTGAAAAAAGTGTAAATTTTCCTGCTCTCGGACTTGAATATGCAATCAATTCAAACCCAAAAAATACTGAAAAAAATTTAGAAGTAAAATTTATTTCAGAGTATATGCTTATGCTGACAGAACACATGAAAAAAGGCAAAGACCTGAATCTGCTGGGCCACACTAAGGAATCTGCCATTGAGCTGGCTATGCGATTCATCACACGATTAGAAGAAAACAACTTTAAGCAATTAACAACTCAAGAGAAACAACTAAAATTAAAAGAGAAATCTTTTTACTATCATTTTTTACACTATTTATCTCCGACACCAGAAAATAACCCAGTCCAGATTTTATTAAAAGAATAAAGTAGGGTGTATACAAAAATTCAATCTAGTTAAACATTTATCTGAAATTATCGTTAATAAAACGGATTGAATTTGTTGAAAAATATACAAGAAAGAAAATGATGCCTATGCAATATTAAAAATAATAATAGTAACTTATTCAATTTGAACTTTGTACACAAAAGGAGATTTTAATATGAAAAACAAAAAAACCTTAGCATTTATAATTGCAGCAATTAGTATGACAGTAGGTACAATCGGCTCTATTTCAAGCCGAGCAGAAGATGCCTTAGATAAAACTAAAACATCTGTAAATGATACTATGAGCTTTGCTGAATTCGACCAACCAGACGAAGGAATGGATATAAGTGATACAGAAAGCCCAGAAGCATGTCTCTTGGAAACACTAAGTGAAAGTGAATTTCAAGAAATGATTCAAAATAAAAACATACAAACATATGGAACAAAATCCACTGTTAAACCTGATAAATATGAGCCCAATAACTCAATGCGTGATGCATATGATTATAAACGAACAACCAAATTATCCGGTTGGATTTTCACAGAAGGGTATACAGCAGCAAACTGTCATGAAGAAGGAGACGAAGATTGGTTCTATCTTCCCATGACATGGGGATATAAATATGATGTTGTTTTAAAAAACCTATATAGACATGATAGGCATATTTATTTATGGGCAAATCCCCATGGTACGTGGGAAAAATATGGTGCACCTAATCCACAAACTGGTATGCCTGAGAAATTTGTTTATAATTGTGATTTCATAGGTACATACTATATCCAAATTGTAGGTGGCGGACCAGAAACGTCTTCATTTTTCTTTGCAGCTGAAAAACAAGGAACTATTAACACCGCCCTCTGGCCTTCAGAAGTAGAATAAAATTTTTCGAAAACCTTTTAGATTTCTAACAAATCTTAGGCAATACATAATTTCTAGAATGAACAAGGGTAGAACAGCATAAAGTACCACTCTACCCTTGTTCACTCATTGCAACACCTATTACATTCCACAATAATAAAAATCACAAAAAAACCTGAAATGTATTTTCCCTCTTTACCTTCCAGACAAAATATGATATGATAGCTTCCATAAAAAGACGAAGAAAAGGAATAGTACTTGTTCTATCAGATTTCAGAGAGCTGCCGGCCGCTGCGAGACAGCAGATGAAGAATAAGGAACTCGCCTTGGAGTTGCTGCCTGAAATTTTTTCAGAGAGTAGGTGCAGACGGATATCCGCCGTTATTGGGATAAGGTATAAGGAATTTATCGTTCCCGTACCGACAGAGAGCATGATAATCCATGAATTAGAGTGGTACCGCGTAAGATGTCTTACGTCTCTAAGTGTTTTTAGAGACGCAGGGCTTTTTTTATTTCACAGGCAGTTTTCTTGCTGCCAAAAAACGGAACTGTAAAACCATATTTTAGAAAGTGAGGATTTTAATTTATGAAAGGATTTGAAAAGTACCGGAAAATGTATTTTTTACCGCCAGAAGACTGTTTTGACTGGGCAAAAAAGGATTCGATTGATACGGCTCCTATCTGGTGCAGCGTCGATTTACGCGACGGCAACCAGGCATTGATTGAGCCAATGAACTTAGAAGAAAAACTCAAATTTTACCAAATGCTTGTAGCTATTGGATTTAAACATATTGAAGTTGGTTTTCCGGCAGCTTCTGAAACAGAATACCAATTTTTACGCGCTATTATAGAGCGGAATATGATTCCCAAAGATGTTACAGTACAGGTGCTGACACAGGCAAGAGAACATATTATTAAACGTACTTTTGAAGCAATTGACGGCGCCCCAAACGTCATTGTACATGTTTACAATTCAACGTCTGTTGCACAGAGGGAACAAGTATTTAAAAAATCCAAAGAAGAAATCAAAAAGATAGCAGTAGACGGCGCGCAGCTTGTTTATGACTTGTCCAAACAAGAAAAAGGAAATATTTCTTTTGAATATTCTCCGGAAAGTTTTACCGGAACAGAAATGGACTACGCTTTAGAAGTCTGCAACGCCGTATTAGACGTATGGCAGCCGACGCCGGAACGCAAAGCAATTATCAACCTGCCTTCCACCGTACAGTATTCCATGCCGCACGTCTTTGCAAGCCAGATTGAATATTTTCATAAAAATTTAAAGTACCGAGACAGCGTCATTATTTCCTTACACCCGCATAACGACAGGGGCAGCGGAATCAGCGATGCTGAACTTGGTCTTTTGGCAGGCGCAGACCGGATTGAAGGCACGTTATTCGGCAATGGGGAACGCACTGGAAACGTTGATATTGTAACGCTTGGAATGAATATGTATTCTCTTGGCGTTGATCCCGGCCTGAATTTCCACAATATGAAAGAAATTCGCAAAACATATGAAGAGCTGACCAACATGGAAGTATCTATGCGCCAGCCTTATGCCGGAGATTTGGTATTTACTGCTTTTTCTGGTTCCCACCAAGACGCAATTTCCAAAGGAATGTCATGCCATGCCGCCGGAGACGACCCTTATTGGACCGTTCCGTATCTTCCGATTGACCCAAAAGACCTTGGACGCACTTACGATTCCGACGTTATCCGTATCAACAGCCAATCTGGAAAAGGAGGCGTCAGCTACGTTTTAAAACAGGCCTATGGTATTATGCTTCCAGATAAAATGCGGGAAGAATTCGGCTATCTTGTCAAAGATGTTTCGGATAAAGAGCACAGTGAATTAGACGCCAAGCGGATTTACAATATATTTGAAGAAACTTACCATAATATTTCGAGTACATTCCATATCCCGGAAGTACACTTTAGGCAGCATGACGGCATGGAAGCGACAGTCACAATTACGACGCCGGATGCAACGGATATTGTAACCGCCAACGGAAACGGACGTCTTGACGCAGTCAGTAAAGCAATCAAAAAACATTTTCATATTACGTATGAGCTGACGGAATATACGGAACACGCCCTTTCCCGCGGTTCTTCTTCGAAAGCTTTGGCATATGTTGGAATTACGGCGCATGAAAAACTTATCTGGGGCGTAGGCATGGACGAAGATATTATCAAAGCCTCTATCAATGCCCTGACCGCCGCCATCAACCGCGCCGGTCTGAAAACCTTAGATAAATCACTTTCTACGCATAATACAAAATAAGAAAAAACTAAAGGATAAATCTAATATGCCGACTAAAAAACTGATGAAATCAATTGAACCTAATATCGCAGATTTAGCAAACGGATGGCTCAAATCATATAAATTAGACTATAAATTAGAATAGGAATCTTTAAGTACTGAAATTGACTGGGCGCTGGAAGATTACTATTCAAAAAACGGCGGCGCAGGAGGCAACAGACTTGACTTTAAGAATATTAATTCTTACTGCTGTAAACGGCGCAGTGCACTATGCAAATGCGCTGCTGCATTATACCAGTTATACAGACATAATTGCTATTGGTATGACTGGTTTTAAAAATGATACTGGCAGCATCGAATATGCAATAGGGGTATATTATGTTTCAAAAAGTAATTTTGGCATAGGGCAAAAAGTTGACGACTACACAGATTTTTCTTTTTTAAAAAAAGATAATTTCAATCAATTTATTGAAAAAGTAAAGTGTCTGCAATTATCTCAAGATGAGCTTGATAAATTGAAAGAACAGCGCAAACGAGAAATTAACGCTAGTCTTGTGAAACTCAATAATGATATTTACCAAAATGAAAACGGGCTTGGAGAAAGCGACCGCGTTTATTTGGTTGCAGCTTCCATCATTGCAACTTTGGGCGTACCTGGTAATGTTACAGCGCTTGAAAAATCAGAATTAAAATCATCTCCCGAAATCGGCAATCGGGACGGAGACATCATTTTATGAAAAATAGCGGCATTTTTAAACGTGAAAAATTTACCACAGGAAAAACGTGAGTTAATCATTCGAACACTTCAAAATACCCTTACAACCGATAACATCAATAAAGCGGTAAATGGCGAAAGCCAATTAAAACGTGTCTTTACAAAAATAGTAGACGACTTAGGCATATACTATAAAATAGGTTTAACCACCAGTTTCACAGGCAGGCTTTTCAATGAAATGTATAGCTGGCTGGGATTTTCCCATGATAAACTAAATGATGTTGTTGTACGGAAAATCACACCAAAGATTACCATTCCCAAAAGTTCTATATTATTTTTTACAACTTTATTAAACAAGCAGAGAGAGAAATTACTATCCGTCCTTGTAAGAGATGTAGATAACACATTTAAGAACACGATTGTAAAACTTCCCATAACTGAACAAGGTGAAATTAACTTTGAATTTATGGAATCTTTTATAGCGGAACTATCCGCTTATCTAAAAATAAGCGGACTGGATAATTCATAATTATCCAGTGAAGAGGAAAACGCAATTACTTCTTATAATGAGCTAAAATGGAATAAGTTTAATTTAAAAGAATTGTTTGGAAAATCAACAAGAGGAATTCGCCTAAAAGGCGACGACAGAATTTCCGGTGCCTTACCATTTGTTACTGCAGGCGAAACAGACGAAGGAATTTCTGCATTTATAGGAAACAGTTTTCATGTTTTTTCGAAAAATACAGTTACCATTGATATGTTTGGTTCCGCAAAATATAGAAATTATGAGTATGGATGCGATGATCATATTGCCGTTGTCCATACAGAGAAATTACCAATGAAAGCCGCTATTTTTGTAACCGCTGCTATACACAAATCATCACATAATGGACAATTCGATTATGGAAAGAATTTTTATGCAAAAGATGCAGACAGTCTTTGGATTTCTTTACCTGTCAAAGATGATAAAACGCCTGACTATCAAAAAATGGAACTGAGGGACTATCCCAAAGTTTGTGTAAACCTTCAAACTGGTGTAAGATACAATTACTCAGTTTGGAGGTTTTATTATGGCAAGAAAAAATGAGAGCCCGCAAAAAACGGCAACGAGGGAAATGATGTGCAGCTGCCTCAAGGAGATCGACAACAGCCGTAACGGGTATTCCAGGAAGACTATGCACACAAGCTATGGCGATATAGAATCCCATAGTAAGGAACTTTATGACATGGATATTTCTGACAGCACAATCAGCCGGATCACCGACTTTGATGTATTTGCCGTTGTATAAAAAGAACCTGGCACTCATTCTCATGTGCCAGGTCCTTCTTTTCCTCCCATTCCTGCATACGCCCCTGCCGGGGTATGCAGGCTATTTTACAGTTACTTTTACAGTCTTGCATATCCCGTTTTGAGCGTAAACGTATATTTTACACGTTCCTTTTGCCATTCCCTTGATTACGCCTTTCTTTGTCACTGTCGCCACGTTTTTGTTGCTTGACTCGTAACAAATCTGCCTGTGCTTTCTCAGCGGTTTTTTCTTCTTAATCTCCTTTGCGCTGATTTTAAAGGTCTTGCCTGCTTTGATGACGGCCTTTGATTTTTTCAGCTTTATGGTTTTGGCATTTCCATACTTGCCGCCGTCCGTAAAGACGTGGACTGTCTTGGAAGCGGAAATGGTAATTCTCTTGCCGTCGACCATCTTGTAGGCGCGCACCACGTAACGGTAAGCCTTCCCTTTTTTCAATTTCGAGTGGGTGTAACTTCTCTGGCCGTTCTTATTTATGGTTTTCAGCAGCTTATTTTTCTTTGTCCCGCAACGCGCTCCATATATGAGGTAGCCGTCCGCGCCCTTTATCTTCTTCCATTTCAGAGTTACCTTGTTCTTCGTAACCTTTGCCGCCCTTGCGGAAAGCTTCGCAAACTCAGAGCCTTTGATATCGCTTTCTGATTTAGAGCCGGTAAAACTTCCGTCCATCAGCAGCAGAGTTTCCGGGTCTACCCCCAGTTCCTCGGCAATGGCCTGGATTTTTTGGGCCGTCTCCTGGCTTACGCCCAGCTTTTCTGCTATTTCGTCAACCTGCTTTTGCTGTTCCGGGGACAGGGCCGGATTCCCTGCGCCTCCATTCCCATCCAGCAGAGCCGCGTACGCTTTCTCAGCGTCGGACAGTTTCTTTAAGACGGACGGAGGGAACTGGTTTTTCTGCTGGATTGTCAAGCCGTTGTAGCTGTCCCTCGCATCTTTAATCTTCCCGGCGCTTTCCGGCGTATTTGCAACCGTCCCAATTGCTTCGATTTTTTCCACTGCCTTAAGGATTGCCTCCGCATCCGCCAGGATATTCTTCGCGTTCTCCGATACCAGGTTTTTCTGGCTGTCCGTCAGACTGTCAAATGCCTCCCTCGCATCTTTTACTGCTTTTTTCCATGCATCCCCTCCTTCTGGAGCCGTCTGCACGATAGCGGCTATTTTCCCGTCCTCGAACGCTTTCGCCGCTGCCTGGTCGGCTGCGGACGGCTGCTGGCCCGGATTCGTCGGCGTCTGGCCGGACGTGATTCCCTCCGGGTCTGTCCCTGAGCCTGTTCCTTCCCCGATTCCGGTCAGGTCTTTATTGACCTCTTCCGTCTTCTGGTAGTAATCGTCTTTGACTGCCCCTGGGTCTGTGTTCTGGTTGTTTCCTATAATAGCCCCTGGCGCGCTGTCTCCATTCCCTGTTACATTTCCGGAATTGGTGCAGCCTTCCACTGTTCCGTTCCCGCCGTTTGTTCCAGCGATTCCCCCGACGTCGTCTTTTCCGGTCACCGGGGCAATGTTTGTGTCGTTGTCCAAAGAGCCGTTGTTCGTTCCGGCGATTCCGCCCGTACCCGTTCCAGTTCCGGTCACAGCTCCGCTGTTTTTGTTGCCTTCTACTGTTCCGGTATTATTTCCGGTGATTCCCCCAACATTGTTATTGCCGTTTACAACTCCCGTGTTGTCGCTTCCGGTTACTGTTCCGGTATTATTCCCCGCGATTCCGCCAACATTATTTCCAGTTCCGGTCACGCTTCCATTATTCACGCAATCCGTAATCGTTCCGTCATTCTTTCCGGCGATTCCGCCAGCGTTGTTCTCCCCGGATACCGTCACATTACTGGTACAGTCCTTAATTACTCCACTTTCGTTATTGACTCCAGCGATTCCGCCGACGTTGTCTTTTCCAGTCACGCTTCCCGCTACGGCCAGGTTTTCAATTGTTCCGGCATTGACCCCGAAAAGCCCCTGGTCGTCCTTCGTTTTGTCATTGATATGCAGGCCGCTTACAGTATGGCCGTTTCCGTCGAGCGTTCCCTTAAATGGGTTCTCGGCTGTGCCAATCGGCGTCCATGGGTTTTCCCCGCTTCCTCCCAAGTCAATATCCTTCGTCACTTCGAAATGGACGTCTGTGAAATCTTTTCCGCCGTTTATAAGGTCGCGCAGATTTTCCAAGTCATCTTTCCCCGCAATCTTGTATGGGTCTTCCGCCGTTCCAGAGCCGTTAAACGGCTTCTCGGGGTTCATCGGCGTCTGCCCGGATGTGATTCCCTCCGGGTCTGTCCCTGAGCCCGTTCCTTCCCCGATTCCGGTCAGGTCTTTATTGACCTCTTCCGTCTTCTGGTAGTAATCGTCCTTTACAGCGTCCGGGTTCGGGTTCTGGTTGTTTCCTATGATAGCCCCTGGCGATTTGTCTCCATTCCCTGTTACATTTCCGGAATTGGTGCAGCCTTCCACTGTTCCGTT
>CAJUHJ010000019.1 GCA_910586355.1 uncultured Lachnospiraceae bacterium | reverse complement strand
TCTCTTAAAATCTTTCAAGGTTGTTTCACTGTTCAGTTATCAATGTTCGGTTGCTTTTTCGCTGCAACTTTTTTAGTATACAACGCGACATCCTATTTGTCAAGATGTTTTTTACTTTTTTCAAAAGTTTTTTACTTGCTATCCATCCATTACTCATAGAGTGATTAGAAGCAAAACGGAGAAGGAGGGATTTGAACCCTCGCGCCGGTCACCCGACCTATACCCTTAGCAGGGGCACCTCTTCGGCCACTTGAGTACTTCTCCAAAGTCATATCAATTTCTATATTTTATTAATACGTGACATAACGCATATCCTATAATACAAAAAAGAAATCTATTTGTCAAGCCTTTTTTTAAATTTTTTCTTCATTAAAAAACCAGCTATCCGAATCCGAATAGCTGGCTACTTTTATTAATCTGTTACATATGGCATCAATGCGATATGACGTGCTCTCTTAATTGCAACGGTAAGCGCTCTTTGATGTTTTGCACAATTTCCTGTAATTCTTCTAGGAAGAATTTTCCCTCTTTCAGAAATGTATCTCTTTAATTTGTTTGTATCTTTATAATCAATTACGTTGTCTTTTCCACAGAACACACAAACCTTTTTTCTTCTGTGCATTGGTCTTCTTTTAAAAGATCCGCCATCTTTGCCGTCTTTATTGTAAGCCATTATTATTACCTCCTATAATTTTTAGTTGAAGGGCAGCTCCTCGTCTATTCCATCTGGAATATTCATAAATCCATCACCGGCTGCAGCGCTTGGCGAAGGCCTGTCTGCCGGAGCAAAACTTCCGTTTTGTTCACTAGCCGCTTTGCTTTCTACAAATTCCTGTTCTTCGACAACTACATCTGTTGTATAAACTTTCTGTCCATCCCTGTTTGTATAGCTGCCAGTCTGGATTCTTCCAGTAATCGCAATTTTCACACCTTTGCGCAAATATTTTTCTGCAAATTCGCCCTGACGTCCAAATGCCACACACCCGATAAAGTCTGCTGTCTGCTGATCATTTTCGCGACGAAATCTCCTGTCTACTGCAATTGTGTATCTTGCTACTGCCGTTGCCTGTTCACCTTGAGAGTAGCGTACTTCTGGATCTCTGGTCAACCGGCCCATAAGAATTACCTTATTCATATATTTTCCTCTTTTCTGGTTATGCCTCGTCTTTTCTAACGCATAAGAAACGAAGAATATTATCCATGATACGTACACGCTGTTCCACTTGTGCTGGAACATCTGTCTTAGCATCGAACTGGATGAAATAATAGAAGCCTTCTCTCATTTTCTGGACTTCATATGCTAATCTTTTTTTGCCCCAGTCCTCAACTTCTGTTACAGTTCCTCCAAAACGAGTGATATACTCTTTCGCTTTTTCAACCGTAGCAGTTCTGGCATCATCTTCGATTTTTGCATTAACAACAAGTGCTAATTCATATTTGTTCATGCAATTGTACCTCCTTTTGGTCTCTGGCCCTTTCCATATTCAAATCATTCTTTCTCTATTTGAAAAGAGCAAGGATTTAATAGTTTTCACAAGAACGTATCATATCATATTTTTTCTTCAGAAGCAAGTGGTTTTCGAATCTCTTTTACATTCTTTTCCACTAATTTACGCGCAATCATAATCTGATGTCCACATCCTTTGCATTTTAAACGAAAATCTGCTCCAATCCGCAGGACTTCCCATTCAAAACTGCCGCATGGATGTTTTTTCTTTAATTTTATAATATCTCCAATTTCAAACTGCATTTTTATTTCTCATTCCTGTCTATTCTATATAATTATTTTTGAAAGCACTTCTCCTATGTTACCTTCTATTTTCAGATCTGCTCTTTTGTCTAAAGGCGTTGTAGATTTGTTGATTAATATTAGTTTATTTCCGCGGTAATAATCTACTAATCCTGCTGCAGGATAAACAGCAAGTGATGTTCCTCCTACAATTAATACATCTGCCTGAGAAATATAATGAATGGCTCCCCGCATTATATTGTCATCCAATCCCTCTTCATATAATACTACATCTGGTTTGATTTCTCCGCTGCACGAATCACATCGGGGACAATCTTTGCTATGTAATATGTATTCTGCACCAAATAATTTACCGCAGTTTCTGCAATAATTTCTATGCACGCTGCCATGCAGTTCAAATACTTTTTTACTTCCCGCCAATTGATGAAGGCCATCAATGTTTTGTGTAATAACAGCTTTTAATTTGCCGGCTTGTTCCAACTCTGCCAATTTCCTGTGCGCAGCGTTTGGCTTTGCTGTAAGACACAACATTTTTTTACGGTAAAAACGATAAAACTCATCTGTATGATTCATATAAAAAGAATGGCTTAATATTGTCTCCGGCGGATAATCATATTCCTGATGATAAAGACCGTCTACACTTCTAAAATCTGGAATTCCACTTTCCGTTGAAACTCCAGCGCCCCCGAAAAACACGACATTGTCTGTTTCTTGTATCCATCGTAACAATTGTTTTGTCTGAATCATGTAAGTTTCCTCCTATATTCCTCCTAATAAATTAAAAGGACGCATAGTTCTATGTCACAAATCTGTGAACCGGCAATCCGTAAATTTCAAAGAATGAATTTGGGCATTTAACACAGAAGTAAATTGAAGTTACTATACATACGACAATTAACGTTCCTTCTTTCAGGCACCAGAATTCAATATTTGAAACGTAAACCCCTTTGTTCACTCATCGAATCAATTGAAAAAGATTAGTATACCAATAAGCGCCATCAAAAAGGAGGTTCCAATTATTGACATGAAATTAACTACCTTTATTGTATTATCTTTTAAAAGTTTTGACAATAGCCAATAAATAACAATACCTATCAATCCACCGCATGTATTGCCTAATAAATCTGTAATGTCTGTTACTCCAACTGCAAAAATATACTGTGATGTCTCGTATGAAAGACTTATCAAAAATATAGGAAGTAGTTTTTGAAAAAAATTCCACTTTTCTTTTATTATACTAATATAGATTCCTAATGGTACGAATGCACAAATATTTAGATAGATTTCTGATGTGTCAATTCTTCCATTAATTATTACTGAGGCATGAAACGGTATGAGATTTATCCTTCTGTAACCAACAAAGCCATTAAAATCTGTACGCATTTTAAATAAAATTCCCCATGTCAGAATGATAAAATAAAGAAAAAACAAAATTTTTGTTCGTATCATCTGCCGTTTATCTACCATAAAATGATTCCTCCTATATCTTTTTTACAGATCAGATTATATCATATCGCATTTGCTTATTTATAAATTATAAATGAATGATTTCTTAAAAAAAACATGATTGTATGAATTTTTCCAATACAATCATGTTTTAGTTGCGGGGGCAGGATTTGAACCTACGACCTTCGGGTTATGAGCCCGACGAGCTTCCAGACTGCTCCACCCCGCGCTATTTTTAACAATTTAATATAATAATATGAATGTAAAAGTTATTATAGACCTTTCTTTATAAAATGTCAAATGAATTTCCTTGCGGGTTTCTGCCGCGTTATGTTATAATAAACCCGCGTATAAAACCAAAAAAGGAGTGTGTGTAAATGGCTGAGGAAACAAAAACACAGGCAACGGAATCTATGAACGATTACAAAGAAGAATTAGAAGCTTCCTTCCGCAAACTGTCAGAAGGCGATATTGTTACTGGAACTGTGATTGCTGTAACTGAAGAAGATGTTACTCTTGATTTACGATACTATGCTTCTGGTATCATCAAGGCTTCAGAGATTAGCAGCGATCCTGATTTTAATCTATTAGAATCTGTCCATATAGGAGATACATTAGAAGCAACAATTATCCGAATGGACGATGGAGAAGGAAATCTTCTGCTTTCCAGAAAAGAGGCAAATGAAGTATTGGCATGGGATAAGTTAAACCAATATATGGAAAACGGCACAAACTTATCTGTCAGAATAAAAGGTATTGTTCCAAGCGGTGTAATTACATATCTGGAAGGCATACGTGGATTTATTCCGGCTTCTCATTTGAGTCTTGATTATGTAGAAGATTGCAATCCATGGCTTGGCAAAGATGTTGAAGTTCGAGTGATTACAGTAGATGAAAGCAGGAAAAAATTAGTACTTTCTGCTAAAGTAATTGCACGCGAAAGAGCAGAAGAAGAACATAATCATAAAATTTCTATGTTAGTACCAAATACCATTGTAGAGGGAACCGTGGAAAGCCTTATGCCTTACGGCGCATTTGTTAATATTGGAAACGGATTAAACGGATTAGTGCATATTTCACAGATTTCTACCAAACGCATTAAAAAACCGGCGGAAGTTTTAAAAGTCGGACAACACGTAAAGGCAAAAATCCTAAACACAAACGACAACAAAATCAGCCTGAGTATGCGCGTATTAGAAGAAGAAATGATTGATACAGAAGCACAAGAAATCAATGACAGCGTAGAATCATTTTCCTCCCATGAATCCGCATCTACAAGCCTTGCTTCTTTACTCGCAAATATTAAACTAGATAATTAATAAATAAAAACAGACATCTCTTCTTTCAAGACGAAAGGATGTCTGTTTTTTCTTGCTTTATAATATACATTGCCGCCAAAGCCGCTATTATTCCAATTAACATCCCTATTAAGACATCCGTCGGATAATGGATTCCAATATAAAGTCTGGTAAAACAGATAAATACTCCCAACGTCAATGCGGGAATCCCAAACTTTTTCGGCAGTTTTGCAAATAATACAACTGAAGCAGCCATGGAACACGTCGAATGTCCTGAAGGGAACGAAAAATCATGCGCTCTCTTTCCGATTAATTCTAATCCTTCAATTACTTCATAGGGCCGAATTCTCGCCACCATATTTTTTAAACACAGATTTGTAATAAGAAATCCAATCAATAGCGCAACCAAACCTGTCATTCCTATTTTACGGTATTTGACAGATAATAACATTCCTATAAGAAGCAGAATCCAAAACCAGCCGGCGTCTCCGAGACTTGTAATAAATAAAATCATTGGGTTCAAAAATTCTTTTCGTATATAATTTTGTATCCACAAAAGGATATTTCCATCTAATTGTTGTATGATATCCATTTTCTTTTCCTTTTAAATATGGTTATTGCGGTATCTTTTTTTTCATATGATATATAAAATATGATTGCATCTGGAGAAGATACATGCAATTTTTATTATTTTTATCTGAATCAATTATTCCTCTTACAATTTTTCTCATCATAACATACGGTCTGTTAAACCGGCAAAACGTCTATCAAGATTTTTTAAAAGGCGCAAAAGACGGATTTTTTACTGTCATCGATATTCTTCCTACTTTAGTAGGTCTAATGACTGCCGTTGGTATTCTGCGTGCTTCTGGTTTTTTCGATTATTTTTCTGAAATTTTAGAAAAAATTATGAAACCACTCCATTTTCCGACAGAATTAATTCCGGCTGCCATAGTAAAGATGTTCTCTTCCTCTGCGGCAACCGGACTTTTACTCGATTTATTTAAAACATATGGTACAGATTCTTTTGTTGGGCTGGCCGCCTCTATTATGATGAGCTGTACCGAAACTATTTTTTATACAATGAGTATCTATTTTATGCATGTTCATGTAAAAAAGACACGCTTTACACTCCCAGGAGCGCTTTTTGCTACAATTAGCGGAATTGCTGCAAGCATAATTCTGGCTTCAAAAATGATATAAATTACAATACTTTTGAGAGAAAATCCTTTAGCCTTGGATTTTTCGGATTTTTAAAAAATTCCTCCGGCGTATTTTCCTCCATAATAATTCCTTCATCCACAAACAACACTTTGCTTCCAACTTCCCTCGCAAACCCCATTTCATGCGTTACAACTACCATCGTCATACCACTGTCGGCAAGTTCTTTCATTACATCTAAAACTTCGCCTACCATTTCAGGATCAAGAGCTGAAGTCGGTTCATCAAAAAGCATTACTTTTGGATTCATGGCAAGAGATCGCACAATTGCAATTCTCTGTCTTTGACCACCAGAAAGCTGCGAAGGATAAGCCTCTGCTTTTTCTGTCAAATTCACTCTTTTTAAAAGCTTTAACGCCGTTTCTTGTGCCTGTTCTTTATCCATCAGTTTTAATTTCGTCGGCGCTAATGTGATATTATCTAATATTGTCAGATTGTTAAACAGATTAAAATTTTGAAATACCATGCCCATATGCTCTCTGACTTTGTTGATATTTGTTTTCGGATCTGTGATTAACTGTCCGTCAAACCAGATTTCACCGCTGGTTGGAACTTCTAAGAGATTCATACAGCGTAAAAATGTACTTTTTCCGGAACCGGACGGGCCAACTATAACTATTTTTTCTCCTTTTTCTACATTATAATCAATGCCTTTTAATACTTCAACTTTTCCAAATGATTTATGCAGATTTTTAACGGTGATCACCTTTGCGCAGCCTCCTCTCTAACAATTCGATTAATTTGCTCAATATTTTAATGATAACAAAATAGATAACTGCGGCGCCGATTAACGGCATAAATGCTTCGAATGTTCTGGAAGAAATCTGACTTGCAGTTCTAGTCAGGTCTGACAGGCTGACGTAACCGACAATCGCTGTCTCTTTTAAGAGTACAATAAATTCATTGCCGATAGGCGGAAGTACATTTTTGACTGCCTGCGGCAGAATAATATAACGCATAGTCTGCCCTTTTGACAACCCTAGTGAACGCCCTGCCTCCATTTGCCCATGGTCAACAGCCAAAATCCCAGCTCTCATAATTTCAGCTACATACGCCCCACTGTTGATTCCAAAAGTCAAAACTGCTACCAGTACGCCATTTTTACTGTTCGTCATAACAATAAACCACATAATTAAAAGCTGAAGTACAGATGGCGTACCACGGATAACATCAATATAAATCTGCGCTATGTATGAAAAAACAGAACGTTTTCCGTTTTTTCTGACAGACAGTTTCATCAATGCGACCACAATACCAATCGCCACACCTAATATCGCCGCAAATAACGAAATTTGTAATGTAACACCCAAACCACTTAAATATAACTTATAGCGTTCCCCTTCAATAAAGGCAATCTGGAATTTATTCGCCACATCTGCAAACCACTCATTCATTGATTTTCTCCACTTCTGTATTTTTAGTTTCCAATATACTGGCTGACTAATTCATCAAACGTTCCATCTGCTTTGAGTTCTGCAAGTGCATCATTTATACTCTTTGCCAATTCTTCATCTCCTTTTGGAAGAGCAATTGCATAATATTCTTTTTCAAACCCAAACTCAGGACTTTCTCCATCAAAAAGTTTGACTTCATCTTTAAACTGCTCCCCAAAAACCTGTGCCGGATTTTTATCAATAATAACAGCGTCTACTCTTCCGTTGCGCAAATCATTTACTGCGTCTACTGCTTTGTTATACTGTGCAGCTGATGCATCTTTAATCTCTTCTACAATAAAATCTCCAGTCGTACCAAGCTGAACGCCAATATTTTTTCCTTCTAAATCTGCTGCAGATGCAATTTCTGAATCTGAGGGAACGATAATATACTGTACCGCCTCATAATATTCATCAGAAAAATCCACCATATTCTTACGTTCTTCTGTAACTGTCATACCTGCAATTGCAACGTCAATCTTGCTGCCTATGGACGCAACCAAAGAATCAAATTCCATGTTTTCAACCTGTACATCTACGCCAAGTTTTTCAGCAATTGCTTCAATCAATGCTATGTCAAAACCAGCCGGCTCACCATCATCTCCGACAAACTCAAATGGAGGGAATTCTGCGTTTGTCCCTACGTTCAATATTCCGTCTGCAAGCACGCCGCTGCCCTGGGCTGCATCTTCATTTGAATTGTCTTCTGACTGAGTATCAGATCCATTACCCTCAAGCTCTGCGTTATCTTGTGTATTAGAAGAGTTGGAATTTGACGTACTTGCATCATCCTTCTCTCCGCAGCCTGCGAAAGCCATTGTCATTGCTAAAAATAAAACTACTGCTGTCTTTTTCATAATTTTTACTCCTACCTTTCTTCATAAATATTATTAATTGTAACATCTTTATGTATAAAAACAAGTACAAAATAAAAACATTTGCATTTTTATTCATTTAATTCATATATTTTAAAACAGTATCCCACACTCTGACATCTTCCAATCCAAGTTTCCAAAATGACATGCCTGCGAGATTTTCTGCTGCTGCTGCCTGAAGTTTCAGTTCCATAGATTTCAAGTCTTCCAGCCATATTTTATAGGTTTTCCCATCATTTATATATTCTGCATAGTATTGTCCTTCCGCTTCTGACCATGTCGGTTCAATACCGTTGACGCTTACCATATTCCAGCTCTCTTCCATGCTGACTGCCTGAGAAGTCAAATCATACGGTACATAATCTTCTGATGCCGCCTCCATATCGTTATCCGGCTCTTTTGGCGTTTCTGTCCAGACCCTTGTAAAGAACGGCGCTCCTAAGATTGTCTGTTCCGCCGGAACTTCTTTTAAAGTATCTTTAATTCCCTGTGTAACAAATCCAATAGAAGCAACAGATCCTTCATCCGAACCTGCATAATGTTCGTCATATCCCATTATAATGATATAATCTGCAAAATTCGCCTGTTCTTTCCTATTATAGAAAGCAGTGTACTCTGTCGGCACATAATTATCAACAGATAAAATGATTCCGTTATTTTTACACTTTAAGGAAAGCTCGCGTATAAATTGAATGTATCCGTCGCCCGCTTCTTTGCTTAAAGATTCAAAATCTACATTAATTCCATCAAAATTATATTGTATTGCCGAGGCAATTAATTGATTTACCATGTTTGTCCTCTTTGAAGTATGGTTGAGCACATCTGAAGAATCGACGGCGTCATTTTCCAAATTACTGACAAGAGCCCAAACTTCAATTCCCTGATTGTGGCAGTACTGCACATATTCTGCACTCGCAAGACTCATTAATGTACCATTATTGTCATTTAAGTAAAACCATGTCGGAGAAATCACATTTAAACCTTTTGTACGGGAAATTGTATCTGCTACGGTGTTATTTGCTTCTGCAATTGTCACCTGATGCCAGCCCATGGTAATCTTTTCCTCTTTTAAGATATGTGTAAATTCTTCCTTTAAAGGTGTATGTCCATAACTTTTCTCAACTGCTTCTCCTAATTTTTTATTACGGATATACCCGATAATACCATCCTCAGTGGCAACTTTATCCCAATCGTCTCCCTGTTCTAACTGAATCAACTCTTTGTCTTTTTCCACATCTGCTAAAATAGGGCTTTTAATACCTCCCTTATGTCGAATCTGCGTCTCTTTTTTGACTGGAACTGCTCTATAATCAGACCAATCCGTAGTCACGACAATTCGGTTCGGTTCCTGGTAAAAACGATAATCCAAATCTGTAAACTTTTTAATATACTCCATCGCGATATACGCTGTATCGGCATCTGCGTACACAATAACGTAATTTTCTGTCTCTTTCTGTTTCGTTACAAAATAATCTTTGCTGGAAGCTGCTGCTGATACTACGTCTGAAGGAGTTGTGTACAACAAAAGATTTTCATTAAAATCCCAATAGAATCGGCTGTTAAACAGTTCTTTTACCGTCTCATAATCAAGATAAGCCATTCCGTCTCTGATAACTGCCTGCGGCTTAATTATCTTATGGTCTAATACAATTGCAGCTGACTCTGCCTTTGTCACACCAAAATATTCTGATAAATCCACCTTTTCTTTTGACGGTGTATATTTACTGATAATCTTTCCTGCAAATAAAATTATAATAATTATGACGATAACTACTGCTGCTAGTATGACAGACTGCTTGCGCCTTTTCTCCATCTGTACGTCCTCCTTGCATATGCTTCTTCATTACGTGCCTTTAAATTATTTTACCTTCATTAGTATACCATACCCTTGTCTACTTTCAAATCATTTTATTTTGTCTATTCTCATAAAATTGAGTCCTGTTCCGGATTAAACACCTGTCTCTATTTATATTAGAATAAAAGCAGACTGCTGCAACCAGATTTTTACACACGGCTGCAGCAGCTATTTGTCTTTTATCTTTTTATCTAACATTTTATCCGGCATTGAGGAACCAGAATCAAATGTATTCTATACAATAATCCCAAATTAATAGTTACAAAATAAACGTTATCTGCTGGATTTGAATTGCGTTAATGATGAAATACCTTATCAAACCTCAGCTCTTTTAACACCCCCTCATCATAGACATAGTCCCGCATATATGCGTTTTCTTCATTGATAAAGACTGCATTTGTAATCCCAAGAGAATTGCTTGGCATTCCTTCCAGCCACAGTGAAATCCCCTTTTTTTCAATCTCATGCAGTTCGATAAACAGCTGCATCCGCTCGTTCACCATATCCAACTCCCTCACTTTACCTAAAGAATGTACAACTGTATTTTGTGAAAACTATTTTTTCTTCCAAATGGGAATTGGCAAATTTTTTCTTTTTGCCTTTGCGGCAGAGTGTCCTAAAATCCTGTCGAAACAGGCAAAAATATCTGATTTAATGCACACTGGATCAGGTATAAACGGAATTTTTTCTATTTGTATCCCATAGTAATTTTCCAATTCCAGTTTTATCTTCTTTTGTACATTCGCACTGGCATACAGCGGTTGTATATTACCCCACTCTTCCTTTCGTATCATGTCTAATAACTTTTTAGCATAAAAGTTTTGCCAAAGATTTAAGTTTAAAAGAAAAACTTTTTTATCACAGTGCAGCAGTTCTTCCCGAAAACAGATATATTCGTCACCAAAATCCATAATCACACATTCGTAATCACAATTTAAAAGAATTGGTATCTGCTCTCGTTTTAGCTTCGGATAATAGTGGATTTTTTTGTCTGTGAAATATCCTTCTGCGCCTGCTTTCTTCCAATGCGCAATTTCTCCATTTGCATAAAGTTCCAGATAAGCGGTTTTTTTACCTAATCCACTTGCTGCATAATTTGCCAATGCCACAGATAAATGTGTCACGCCACTGCCACGAATACTTCCGGCAATTCCAATGCTTTTCCAGCAGTCTTTCAAACAACCCCTCCTTTTCCTTTGTCATATGAAAGGGATTTTCATCTAATGGGAAACAATATACAGTCTGCTTATATTCTTTTGCGTACTGTTTTGCCTGCTTTTTACTGCCATAATTTGCTACTAAAATGAGATTTTTTGCCTGTCTGACAGTTTCAAATGCAGTTTTTCCGTATTCAATTTCCCATTCCTTGCACCCCATAACCAGCAGAAATAAATCCGCCTGTTCAGACAATGCCCCATGAAGATCCGTCCCATAGTCTAAAATTTCAACAGAGTCTTCTGGGAAATTTACTTCAACACCTTCTCCATATGCAGGCATACCAAAAAATTTCCTTCTGCGGTAAAGACCGCCCTCTTTCGTAAAGCCACCCTGACGAATGGACATTCGCATATTATCACTGGGATTTCTTTCCTGATAGACTGCCGATAGATTCTTTCGATTCAGATATTCGGTAAATGAGATTGACAGATGAGTTGTTCCTATGCGCGGCTGACTGCCGGCGATGACTATTTTTTTTAAGAGATGCTTTTGATAAACTGAATTTTTATCTGACTGCATATAGTTTGCAAAATCTGCCCAAAATGCCCGAATCGAATCGTAACGATCTGAAAGCTCAGGATTTGTAGCTTTTTTTACAATATGCAAAAGATACTGGGACTTATGTGTTCCTTCTGCGCGAATTAATTCTTCCAAAAGTTTTCCTATACTATAAACATCTGTTTGAACACTGACTTTTGCCTCTGCTCGTTTTTCTGGCGCGCAAAAATTTGGGGTCCCATAATTTTGATATTTATTCCCCCTCTTTTTTAAACAGGAAGCTATGCCGAAATCAATCAGCCGGACGCCGTCTTTTCCTATAATAACATGTTCTGACTTCAAATCCTGATAAATAACAGGCTCCGGATATACATGATGCATATAATCTAAAATGTCCGCAACTTCCATAATCGTATGATAAATAAAATCTGGAGTAATAAATAATGACTGAAGCATAAGCGCTTCTAAAGATTCACCCTCAATATATTCCTCTATAATATAGTAGGCTTCATCATCCTCTTCCATATCATATACTTTGGGAATTCGTGGGTGTTTCAGACGATTCAGAACAGATACTTCCTGAATCTTCCAGACGGCATCGGAATCTTTTAAGATACGCTTTACTGCCCGATACTCGCCTAGTGTTTGATGTCTGACCAGATATACAATGCTGCCGCTTCCTTTTCCAAGTTCTGAAAGAACAAGATACCGGCCAAACCAGATTATTTCTTGAATATTCCTCGCTCCTTCCTAATTTTTACCGGAAAAAGCATCTCTTGTGATATTATATAACATAACTGTTTTTTGTCTGCAATAGTTTTTTCTATTATTTTAGATATTTTAGAAAGATTTTATATGAAATCAGTCTTTACATCCCATACTTATTTGATTATAATTTATATGGAAATGCGGCCTACTGCCGTATGAATAACCTGATAATTCAAATAAGGATGTGGAAGAATGAAAATTGAAAAAGTAAATGACAATCAAATCCGCTGTACTTTAACACAGAAAGATCTTTCGAACCGACATCTAAAATTAAGTGAACTGGCATATGGTACTGAAAAGGCAAAAATGCTTTTTCAGGACATGATGCAGCAGGCAAATTATGAACTTGGTTTTGAGGCAGAAGATATACCATTAATGATAGAAGCAATCCCACTTTCACCAGAAGCAATTATTTTAATCATTACAAAAGTGGAATATCCCGAAGAATTGGATACGCGTTTTTCTAAGTTTTCCGATATGCCGGAAGGATATGACGAATATCCCAATGAAAATATGGAAGAAATGTTTGCAGAAGGCGCAGACGATATTTTAGGTTTGTTTAAGAAAATTTCAGAGGAAAAAAAGGGTTCTTCTGATGATTTCATTCCTTTAAAAGATATGGTTCCTAACAACACCAACACAGCAGTCTCTTCTAAAGATGTCAACGTCCCGATTGATCTTACCAAGTTATTTGTTTTTCATAATCTAACAGATATTACAAGACTTGCACATATTCTGGTTGACTTTTATGATGGAGAAAACTCCTTGTTTAAAGACACTGACAGAGCTTTATATTATTTGATTTTACACAAAAGCAGTCATTCACCGGAAGTTTTCAACAAAGTCTGCAATATTTTAGCTGAATATGCAAATCAAGGCATAATTGTTCCTGGTACAGAAGCATATTTTACAGAACATCATCAGCTTCTATGCCAAAGCCATGCATTACAGACATTTGCAGCGTTATAAAATAATTCCATCTAATTAAAATCAAAGGGTATGCGCTGCATACCCTTTTACCATTTCTATATTTCAATTAATTCATATTGATCTGTTCCAAGCCCTATTTTTATACTGTGCTCAATACAACTTTCCCATTCTGTATCTGGATGTGTCATATGAAAATGATCTTCATGTCCACAGTCTTTATGCTTTTCTTTATTCTCTGCCAATACGCTTCCCGCAATTATCGGCTGACGATTACAAGCATCTGCACAAGCAACGTCAAGCGCTACTGGATCAAAAGAAGCAAACATACCAACATCCGGGATAATTGGAATATCATTTTCTGCATGACAGTCGCAGTTTGGCGATACATCACAGACTAATGCAATGTGAAAACATGGACGGTTCTGGCAGATTGCTTTTGTATATTCTGCCATTTTACAATTCAGCCGTTTGTTTGATGCATCAAATGTCGCCTCTATTGCATCTTTTGGGCATACCCCTATACAGCGTCCACAGCCAACACATTTCTCATGGTCAATAACCGCTTTTTTTTCATTTATGGTTACTCCTGTATGGGCGCAGACTTTTGTACAGCTTGTACAGCCAATACATTTTTCTGCTGCAACAGTCGGCTTTCCATCACTGTGCATTTCCATTTTTCCTGCGCGAGAACCGCCTCCCATTCCAATATTTTTTATTGCCCCTCCAAAACTTGTCGCTTCATGGCCTTTAAAATGTGTTAATGAAATAAGTATATCCGCATCCATGAGCGCACGTCCTACTTTTGCTTCTTTTACATACTCTCCATTGATGGGAACTATTGCTTCATCCGTACCCTTTAACCCATCTGCAATAATTACCTGACAGCCCGTTGTCATTGGAGAAAACCCATTCGCATAAGCAGTATCTAAATGATCCAGGGCATTTTTTCTGCTTCCGACATATAAAGTATTACAATCAGTCAAAAATGGCTTGCCGCCCGCCTCTTTCACTACATCAGCTACTACTTTTGCATAATTAGGACGCAGAAATGCAAGATTGCCATACTCACCAAAGTGTATTTTAATCGCTGCATATTTGTCTTCAAAATCAATATCTTTGATTCCCGCCGTCAGCATCAGTCTGCGTAACTTTGACAGCAGATTTTCTGTAAAACTTGTTTTAAAAGTTGTGAAATATACTTTTGACTTATCCATTTTTCTGTCTCCTTTTTTCATTGTAATTATATATTACTTGAATTTTCCATAAAAGTAAACCAGATATAAAAAAGCCATATCCAAAAATTTGCAGATACGGCCTTTCCAATTAAATTGTAAATTTCCCAACTTCCTCGCCCAAAATTTCTACTCGTTCACTCGTATGCGCTGCGGAATGGGTCATTTTTTCTGTTTTCAGCACAACGTCGCTAATTCGCTGTGCAATATCTGTCGTTCCTTTTGCTCCTTCATCGGTTGAAGTACTAACTTCTTCAATCGCTGTCATAATACCATCAATCGCCTGCGCCAAATGATCTGATTCATTCATAAATTCTGTAATCAATGAATCAACAAATTTGGAATCATCTTTGTATGCCTGTGCTGTCTCTTCAAAGGAACGATAACTCCTGGATACATCTGTTGATACGAATTCCAATAATTCCTTAGCGTCAGAAGCAAGTTCCAAAACAGCCTCGTTCACCTGCTTGGTAATCGACTGAATATCAACAACAGCCTGCTTCGACTGCTCCGCCAGCACACGAATCTGATCTGCAACAACAGCAAAACCTTTTCCAGCTTCTCCAGCTCTTGCCGCCTCAATAGACGCATTCAAAGAAAGCATGTTTGTCTGAGATGTAATACTCATAATTGCTTCCGAAAGGACATTGATTTGTTCTACAACTTTTACATTTTCCAACGCCTGCCCTAAGTCTTTGCGAATACGCCCAGAAATGCTGCTGGCAGCTTTATGATCGTTTTGGGTAAATTCCATTGCATCTTCGGCTCTATTGGCAATTTCGGTTACACGTTTTGACGCCTCTTGGGATTTTACAGATATTTTCTGAGACGAAGAATTAATTTCCTGGGACATTGCAATAATTTCCTGAGATGCGGCGGCAACTTCTTCCATGCTTGCAGCAAGCTGCTCTGTCGTAGCGGATACCGTTTCCATTTCTTCGTTTACAGATGATACTTCGTTGTTAATATCCATAGAAGCGTCTTTGATACTGTTCGATTCTTCATGTATTTGTCCGATTAGGGTACTAATATTATTTTTCATCTGGTTCATGGTTCTCGCCAAATTTCCGAAATCATCTTTACGCGTTAAAAGCGCCGTCGGCACTTCATTTGAAAAGTCGCCTTTTCCAAGCAGATTATTATAATTAACCGCCTTTTTAAGAGACGCTATGATTTCTCTGGAAATCAGAATTATAAATAATGCAACTATCAATATTAGAATAAACGCCATCAAAAGCGCCGTCTTTATTTTTTTTCCAATATACGTATTTTGCTGATTATAATACTCCTGAATTTGAGAATCAATATCATCAACATAATTGCCCGTTCCCACTACCCATTCAAAAGGCTCAAACGCTTTGGAATATGCACGTTTTTGAAGTTCTTCGGATTCTCCTTCTTTTGAAAAATAATAGTCGGTATATCCGCCCTCACTCTGTTTTCCATTATTGATAATATCTTTGATATAGAAATTTCCCTTCATATCTTTCGCTTCATAGCGGTTCGTACCTTCCGTATCACCGCCAAGAAGAACAACATTTTCTCCGTCGTATGTATCGGCCCAGAAATACCCTTCCTCGCCATAACGCATATCCCTCAGAATGTGAGCGCCTTTTGTCTTGGCTTCTTCTAGCGTGGTTTCTCCTTCTTCATACTCAGAATATACATGATCAAGCATTGACATCGCTGTATCTACCTGCTTTTTGATTTCATCATCATAACGGTTACTGATGATAGTTTTCATTTCTTTTGTAGACAACTGGTTAATCTCGTACATACCGTTGCTGAATATCACACACAATGCGAACATAGCGAGAACCGTTGCCACACACAGAAGCGTCATTTTTGTTCTTACTTTTAAGTGTCTCAATCCATAGACCTCCTTTGTATCATTGAAACCTCCGCAACAATTGATACATGTATTGTATCATAATTTATTTGCGAGGTTCAAGTAAAATCCCATACTATCAACGAAAATCGGCATTTTCATAGTCTTTAAAAATAATATTTTATACTTGGAGAATTTTAAAAACGAGTAATTCAATTGCAGTATATGTCTAAATCTGTCGATATATGCAGTTTTATGAAATTATCAAACTTAAAACTTATAAAAAAAATTTACGGTATTTTTAACTTGTAGTATAATAATGGAAAAAGAAAGGAAAATGTTTTAATATGAAAAAAGAAAAAGTGATACATTTCAGCAGTACCATAATAGGTTTTATTGCCGCCGCTTTACTTTTTTTCAACTGGAATCCAGAAAATCTTTTGAAAGGAAAAGAAGAAGCTGTTACCATGACAGATATTGAGCAGAATATTGGCGTTGATTATACGGGTTTTAAAGCCGGAAGAACGATTCCAAGACTTCAAGGAAAAGAAGATTTTGAAAATACATATGGTTCAGCAATGACTGCTGAACCAATTGGTATTATTTCAACGGGAATTTATGAATTAAAATCATGGGTAGACCCATACACAAGACGCAGAACAAGCAAAGGCCGTACATATGGCGCGCCGAAACGAAAACCAGAGTTTCTTCAATATAATAACCCTGACGGCCTGTTCCATAACCGCGCGGAATATCTTCCATTTTATTTACTGCAGCTTCCAGATAAAACTTATATTTTAGCTCAAATACCTGAAAGCGATGCAAAAGCCATCAAACGAGGCGAGCATGTTGTCCTGCCCATCGGCAAAAAAATAACAAAAGGACTTCCTGCTGCGCTAAAAACAATGTGTGAAGAGTATGATGCTTATTTTGGAGGAACTTATTATGCTTTCTCAGATGAATGGTATGAAAAACATAATTTTACAATATTCATCTTACGTGCAGGCGTTTCGTTTCTCGTATTATTTGCAATCGCAGTAATATTAATTTTGATTGGAGAAAAAGTATTTAAAGTGAACAACCAAACACATTGATACCATATTTGGGACTAATTTGTAAAATAAAACATCACTACTTATAACAAGAATTATAAATGTACTTTAGGCGATTTTCGTTTTTTCCCGAAATTAGAAAATGTTCTTCCAGTTTCAATATAGAGGGGACGTTTATCTTCTGGTATACCTCTAAAAATATTTACCAGATGCCGTTCTTCCGCACTATATGGAGAAGAGGCAATTTCCCTTAATGTTGATATTCCATAGATATAATCTGTTGTTGTATTAAAATAAGAAGCAAGGCGAATTACAGTTTTGGCATCTGGTTGTCTTCTATTTTTTATATAACCATTTAAAGTCGTTGTAGAAATATTTAATGCGTCAGCCAGTTGCTTTTGTGTAATTCCGTCTTGTTCTAACAGACTGCGTAATTGAGATCCAATATCCAAACAGCATTCCTCCCTTATAACTACTAACATTTTAAAGAATAACTGTGGATAAATCTCAAAATATACGCGAAATGCGTAATTTATATGAATATAATTGTAATTAATATTCAAAACGAGTATTTTCAAAGTAATTATTTCTTTATTTTCGTATAATATCTCCTTTTCTGTCAAAAAGAATCAAATTACCATTAGAATTATAACTGACCTGCATATCTTCGCTGAATATTCCATCTAAATTCCCCAAATAAACTAATTGATTTGAACTATCATAACGGAAAAAATGCGTACATGATTTTTCTAAGCTTTCTGTATCCTCACTTGAAATAGCAAGTTCTATATATGTATCATCCGGATTTATATCAATCAGATAATATGCGCCTGTATAGAGATAAGAAAGATGCAAATTATTAAATTCCGACGAAAAATCTTTCTCGTTTATTATAAGGGAAGGCATTGCGTTTTCGAAATTTTCATCTGACAGAATGGAATAACAAATTTCATCTGCTGCACCATCTCCATTGATGTCATGTTTTACCGAAACGCCAGGAAAAAGTTTTCGGATATAAGTTTTTTCATAGGCATAAGATTCTTTCAAACCAGGTAATTCTTCATAGGGAATATTAAATTCAAAAATTCCAGAAACATATGGGCCTAATACATAGGGATTACTGATAAAAGATATGCCGCTGCGGTCAAAATACCAGGAAGCAGAATCATTTAAAAGCGTATGATCCACATCAACCGTCTGTCCGTCATAAAGATAATTTTGATATGCGGGCAGATCTGCCTGAGCCGCTAGTTTATCAAGAAGCATTTGATAAAATGCTGCATAATCTGTCGTAAGGCTTTCCAAATAAAGACGCTCTCCTGTTTTTGCATCAAATGTAACGCCATAACTCCAGTAATTCCCATGAGCGCCTCCAGTATAATCATTTTGATGAAATACAATAGAAATGACACGGTTGTCACAACGCTTTAATGTATATGAAAATTCTGCACTATATGGAAAAAACTCTGTCATAGAATCCAATGACATCTGATAAAGCTCCTCTGCCTCTTTTGCATTTTCCTTTTCAAAATTACGGAATGTATCCATTTCTGATTTAATAGAATCATTTATTTTTTTAGAAGCAGTTGTATTTCCATCAATTGTAATCACAGGATATACAGCTGAAATTTTAAGGATTTCAACGGAATCATCATTTTTTGCATAATAAGAAGGCGTCTCTTTTTCATCAGCAATCGTAATTTTGTCATTTGTCTTATTTGATATTATCGATTCTGTATCTGTATTTTCTGTATTTTCTGTATTTTCTACGATTGTTTCTGTTGAATTTTCAGAGTCATTGAGTGAATCCGAATTATTTTCTAATCCGCATCCAGTCATTAAAGTAATGAATGTAAGCAGATATACAATAGCTTGTTTTTTCATAAAGAACCTCCTTGAATTATTTTAATCTATTGTACTATAACGCAGAAATACAATGTTTACAATTAAGGAGATATTAAATTTTTATTGTATGAATGAAATATTTTAAAAGCAGAGAGCCTACACCCTCCGCTTCTTCCATTCTATCACCTTACAAAACACCACCGCCGCCGCCGTACTCACTAACGTCGCGGCAATCCCCGGTCCAACAACCGCCGCGGGATTCACACTTCCATATTGAGATCGATACGCTATCATATTCACAGAAATCAATTGAAGCGATGAAATATTTAAAACTAAAAATGTACACATTTCATTGCTGGCCGTTCCTTTTGGCATAGCATATACCTTTCTATTTTTTCTTCTCCTGTATTGTTTCTCATCTAATCTATTTTCTATGCTTCCTATGCTGCGCTCTTCTTCTAATTTAGAAAGTTCCTCCATTGCTTTTAAGCCTGCCGGAGTCGCCGCCCAACCTAGACCAAATATATTCGCAATCATATTTGTCGCAATATATCGGTTTGCCGCATGCCCTTTTGGTATATTTGGAAAAAGAAAATGCAGAAACGGCATTAATTTTCTGGTTGCCCCTTCTATAATTCCAGAATTCTCTGCTATCCGCATAATCCCTACCCAAAACGACATCACTCCCATCATGGTAATACAAAGTATCACCGCTTCTTTTGCAGAACTAATTGCCGCTTCTGTCACTTGCGGAAGCGTCCCCTGAAACGCTGCAAATACAACTCCAATCACAATCATTAAGCCCCATAAATAATTCATAATCGTTAAAACCTTTTTTCCATAAGATATGCGCTGCATAATACTCTTATGAACTTCATATTTTTTCATATTCTGTCCGCTTATCTCATATATTTCATTAAACAACCTGATAAGACAGGAGCTGCTTTGATACCATTTATAAAAAAAAGAATTTTCCCATATTTTTTCTGCCTGGTAATTTTATGTGTAAATTTGTCTGCCTGCAGTTTATCTTCTGACAGCCCGCCTTCCACTGATATTCCGCAGGAACAGCGTTCTTTTGACGCCTATACCAATGATTTGTTTGTGAAAGAAATGCAGGAAAATACGATTAATTTGCACTATACTCTTTCAGATCCCGAATCCTTTGGCATAAAAAGCCATAAAATTTCTCTTGGATCGCTTTCGAAAGACAGCTCTAAAGCTTCTACTGCTTCAATCGAAAATATTTCTGCTGCTCTTTCGAATTTTGATTATGATAAATTAAGCACAAAACAACAACTGACATATGACATTTTAAAAGATTTTTGCGAAAAGCAGCTAACTGCTTCCTTTTTTTACTATTACCAGGAACCTCTTCGGCCTACTACGGGGAGCCAATCTGAACTTCCTGTTTTATTGGCAGAATATGCTTTTTATGATTCTTGTGATATAACAGATTATCTTGCCCTGCTAACCTGCATCTCAGACTATTTTCATCAAATTGCATTGTTTGAACAGGAGAAAGCAGACGAAGGACTTTTTATGTCTTCTTATGCAGCAAAAACAATTATTG
This sequence comes from uncultured Lachnospiraceae bacterium, assembly GCA_910586355.1. Classification (GTDB taxonomy): domain Bacteria; phylum Bacillota; class Clostridia; order Lachnospirales; family Lachnospiraceae; genus Roseburia_B. The sequence goes on along the minus strand of CAJUHJ010000019.1, from coordinate 21,231 downwards.
AATCCTGTCAGACTTTTACGAAAAATCCTAAAACAAATTATCTGATTGATACGTTTAACACACGAATAGATTCTTTGGCTGATTTAACAGATGAAAAAAAAGAAATGTATAAAAAACAAAATGAATCCCTTATCCTAAATTCTGTTATTCCGGCTTATGAAAAATTAAGAGAAACTCTTATAGAATTGGAAGACAGGGGAAACAACGAAAATGGCCTTTGTTATCTCCCAGAGGGGAAACAGTATTACGAATCTCTAGTTCGCTCGAATACGGGATCAGAAAAAACAGTGAAAGAATTACAACAAATGACAGAACGCCAACGTAATTTGGATATGACTGCACTCCATGAAATTCTTGCAGCCAACCCAAAACTTCTCAATTCCAATGAGGAAGATATTACTTTAAAAGAGCCTGAAGCCATTTTAAATCATCTTTTAACAGCCATGCAAAAAGACTTTTATCCAGCGGCAGACACTTCTTTTGAAATAAACTATATCCATGAATCGTTAGAACATACGCTTGCACCTGCATTTTACCTGACAGCTCCTATTGATAATATCAGCCACAATATTATCTATCTTAACAGAAGCAGCCAATATTCCGGCATACAACTTTTCACTACGCTTGCACATGAAGGTTATCCGGGACATCTCTATCAGACAACCGGTTCTTATCAAGCCGGCTTAGAACCGATACGTGCAATTTTAAATTATCCCGGATATGTGGAAGGATGGGCAACTTATGTAGAGATGCTTTCTTATCAGTACGCCGGGCTTGATGAAAATTTTGCCCGTATGCTTATGCTCAACCAGTCTGCCATGTTAAGCCTGTATGCCTCTATTGATATAGGAATCCACTATGACGGTTGGAACCTTACCGATACAACTGTATTTTTAAATAGTTTTAATATCAAAGACGAAGAAGTTATCCGCAGTATTTTTGAACTGATTGTAGAAGAGCCTGCCCACTACTTGAAATACTACATTGGCTATTTGGAATTTTTGGAACTTAGAAACTACGCAAAGCAAGAATTCGGAAAAAACTATTCAAATCGTGCGTTTCATCAGGCAATGGTTCGTATCGGCCCAGCTCCGTTTTCTGTTTTAAAAAAATATTTAAAAGACTTTTACAGTGTTACAAATTCTTAGTTTCTTCTAAAAGGCTGCTGTAAACCTCACGTTTTGAGATTCCACGGTCTTTTGCTACTGCTTTCATTGCGGCTTTTCGGTCAAATCCCTGGGATTCATACACCTCCATATGCTCTGCTATGGAAGTGTTTTCCCATACCTTTTTTTCCGCTTCACGAATTTCTAAGCGGCTTTTACCTTTTATTATTAATACAAATTCGCCGCGAATGTCTTTTGCTTCATAATTTGCAACAGCTTTACTTAAAGTCGTTATTTCTTTTTCTTCGAATTTTTTTGTCAGTTCCCTGCAAATGGTAATGGAACGATCTCCAAGCGCTTCATATAACTCTTTTAAAGTAGACCTAAGATGATGCGGCGATTCATACAAAATTAAAGTGCGGGTATCCTGCTCCATTTCTTTTAATACTTCTCCGCGTTCCTTCTTATCACGCGGCAAAAATGCTTCAAAAGAAAATCTTCTCGTCATTTGTCCTGACATTGTAAGCGCAGTAATGCAGGCGGCCGCTCCAGGTAAAGACGTCACCTCTATTCCTTCCTCATAACAGATACGCACAAAATCTTCTCCCGGATCGGAAATTGCAGGAGTTCCGGCGTCTGTGACTAATGCAATCTGTTTTCCCTCTTTCATTTTTTCCACAAGATGATAAGCTTTTTCAATTTTATTGTGTTCGTGATAACTTGTCAAAGGTGTCTTAATTGCAAAGTGATTTAAAAGCCGGATTGTATTTCGGGTATCTTCTGCTGCAATTAAATCAACTTCTTTTAAAATTCGTAGCACACGCAATGTAATATCTTCTAAATTTCCAATCGGTGTAGCACATAAATATAACTTTCCTGTCATAATTTCTCCTAATATCCATATATGTCGTATATTTCGTCTGTATATACTCCTGGTTCCTTATAGATAATCAAAGGTTTCTCTACTTGAAGTCTAGAATTTCCGCCTCTTAAACCTTCAATTAGCAAAATATTCGGCTCTCTGTCAACAAACGGATACACAAGCTGCATACGTTTTGGCTCTATTCCATAGGATACCATTTTACTCATAATCTCTGCCATTCGAAACGGTCTGTGTACCATATAAAATCTTCCTTTTGGTTTTAAGAGTTTTGCGCTTTGCAATAATATATCGTCTATTGTACAAAAGATTTCATGCCTTGCAATCGCTTTTGCTTCATTTGACGAAGAAAGCCCATGATGTCCAATCATATAGGGCGGGTTTGTCGTAATAACATCAAAAGAAGATGCTCCAAACAGTTTGGAAGCATCTTTGATATCTCCTGTTACAATTTCAATTTTTTCTTCTAATTGGTTCAAGGCAACGCTTCTTTTTGCCATGTCTGCACTTTCTGCCTGAATTTCAAGCCCGGTAAAATGTTCCCCCTTCGTCTTTGCTTCCAAAAGTATAGGGATAATTCCAGTCCCTGTACCAAGGTCTAAAGCATATTCCCCTTCTTTTACTTTTGCAAATCCAGAAAGCAGAACTGCATCCATTCCGAAACAAAATTTTTTTGGATTTTGTATAATATAATAACCATTTCGATGCAGTTCATCTAAACGTTCTTCTGGCTGAATATTATTTTCCATCGTCAATTTTGGATTTTCCTCCATGATCCTCTAATTCCTTTAATTCTTTTAGTTCTTCTTTGGATATTTTTACATCTCTATGTCTTCTAGGGCGGAATTTTAATTCACTTACTTTATATTCCCTGGCTTCTTTTTCATCATCAAGCTCTACTATTACTTTTATCATCTGACGAAGCACGCTAACACTCTGAACAACTGCCTTTAATCCGTCCGGTGTCGTAACATAATCTCCAATGCCGGGAAGATGACTGTTTAGATACTCATAGGTTTCCTGTTCATTTTTCAAACAGCACATCAGCCTTCCGCAGACGCCGGAAATCTTAGACGGATTTAGGGATAAGTTCTGTTCTTTTGCCATTTTTATTGAAACAGGAACAAAGTCAGTCAAATACGTATGACAGCATAAAGCTCGTCCACAGATACCTACGCCGCCCAGAATTTTCGTCTCATCCCTCACACCAATCTGCCGAAGTTCGATTCTCGTGCGAAACACTGCTGCCAAATCTTTCACAAGTTCCCTGAAATCAATCCGGCCGTCAGCTGTAAAATAAAACAATAATTTATTATTATCAAATGTATATTCTGCTTCCACCAGCTTCATTTCTAAGTTATGCTTTGCAATCTTTTCTAAACAAATCTGGAATGCCTCTTTTTCTTTTTCACGATTTTTTTCCATCACTTTTTCGTCTTCTGCAGTTGCGATACGAATAATTGACTTCAATGGCTGTATCACGGAATCATCTTCTACCTCTTTAGATGAAAAGATTACATTTCCTATTTCCACACCGCGGACAGTTTCTACAATTACATGATTGCCGGCTTCTATCTGAAAACCTGCCGGATCAAAATAATATATCTTTCCGGTATTGCGAAACCGGACTCCAACGACTTTTGTCATTCTAATTCTCCTTTATAGTCAATAGTAAAAGTTCTATTAAAAGTTCAAAGTTCACATTTGCACGAAGGCGGGCTTTCGCTTTATCCAAAGCTTTTAATATTGTTTCAATACCTTCATAAGATCTATGGCTGGCTTCTTTCTTTATATTATATATCTCATCCTGGAATATCAATCTATTTGCATCTGCAGTTGCTTTATACAAAAGTACGTCTCGAAACCAAACCATAATCAAATCAAAGTAATCATTCATCTCTAGCTTATACTCTGCGATTTGCTTTACTGCCTGCATCAGCTCATTTACTTCAATATCATTAAGCCGCTTTATAATATGAAGAGCGGAATTTTTCATCTCATTAAAATCTTCAGAAGCAGCCAGACGAATTGCCTTTCCTACATTTCCTTGTGCAAACGCGACACAAATATCGGCCTGATAATCTGGAACCTGTTTTTCTTCCATTAAATATTTTTTTATCTTATCATCACTGACTGCTTTAATGTCTAACCGGACACATCTGGAAAGAATGGTTGGAAGAAAATAATCTGCATTTGTTGTTAAAAGAAGAATCACTGCATAGACCGGCGGTTCTTCTAATGTTTTCAGAAGTGCATTTTGCGCTTGAATGTTCATTTTTTCCGCTTCATTAACGATGTATACCTTAAATTTACTACTATATGGCTTTAATACTATGTCATCATTCAACTGCCTGCGAATATCGTCCACACTAATCGTATTTGGCTTTTCATGTGTAATATAAATAATATCCGGCTGATTTCTGCTGTCAGCCTGCTTACAGGAATGACATTCGCCACAAGGCGTAACCCCATTTTTTTCACACTGTAATGTGGCTGCAAATGATTCCGCTAAAAGCATTTTTCCAGACTTATCTTCTCCATTCAAGATATAGGCATGGTTTACTTTGTCCATTGAAATTGCATTTTGAAAATATTCAATTATTTTTTCATGTCCAATGATTTTTGAAAAATCTCTCATAATCTTCCTCTGTTTATCTTTCTATTTTAATTTATGTAAAAATGTCCAGTAATAAACCCTGAATTTCACCAATTTTATCCAGAATTGCAAGATGATCTTGTTCGTCTTTTACTAACTCTCCTGCCAGCTCATCCAGATTCGTATCTACCAGACGGATAATCCCATATACTCTGTGCCTGCCCCTGCGATCCAAAAAATTCTCTCTGGAAAACTTATGGGAACGGTTTACCACTTCATTCAAAAAATCTTTCACAAGTCCCCGATATTTTTTCATATCACGTATATCCATATGCTGTGCAATCCGCTCTCCCTGATTGGTTATCTGGTCTAGGAGCGTATTCAAACGCTGCTGAAGTTCTGCTTCACCAATTGCGCTCGTTAATGTAAATTTAAAATTACCATCTGCCTCCGGTGTCTTTGCAACAGCTTCTGCAGCTGCGGCAGGCGTCATTTGATTTACTTTTAAATCCATAAAATCCCCTCTTATATTAATGTACGGATGTACTCCATAATTTCCTTATAAATTGTTTCTAAACTTCGATTAAAAAAACGCTTATGAATTCCAGATGCCAAAAGTTTTTCTTCAGAAAAATCTTCGTTATCTGCAAGAAACCTTCTGCATAATTCTGCATATTTTGGTTTGCTTTGAAGATCTTCTCTGTCTAATGCCCGACGAAGGCGGATTCTATCTTCTACTTCTATATAAATCGGCACTACGGCATCTGCTCCAAAATAATCCCTGATTTTTATATATGCTTCTAAAGTTACTATAATCAAATAATTTTGATTTTCCAAATCAATCTGCCCGTCGTCCACAGTAAAATACTTCCATACACCATGAACCGTATGATATGCCCGGACTTCGATGACTTTACCTTCTTCTTCTAACTGCCGAAGCCTTTCTTCACCTGTAAAATAGTACTCTACCCCTTCTGTTTCCCCAAAACGGATTGGACGGGTGGTATATGGAACAATGCACGAAAGGTGAAGTGACCTGTCTTTTAAAATTTGCTTATAAAGAGTATCTTTTCCAGATGAACTCTTTCCCATAATACAAAAGATTTTTCCCATATCTAATTCCTAGTCGCTTAAAGTATACCCAAAGGGCATCCAGTTTTGACACACTCCTTCGGAGTGGTCGCTTAAAGTATATTACATTCTCTTTGAATTGACAATGTTTATTGTTTCATTTATTATATCGGCAATTCCCTGCAAATTCAGTTGATACTGAATACATTTTCTTATATTTTTTATCACCTCAGTATCAATTACTTCTCCAGGTAAAAGGATTGGAATTCCAGGCGGATATACGGAAACCATACTGCCGGAAATTTCTCCTGCTGCTTTATCAAACGGTACGGCTGTTACCTGCTGCTCCATTGCTTCACCAAGTTCCATTTTTTTTTCTTTTGGCAGATAAAGCTGATAGAGCCATTTAGAATCTCCATAGAAATACCTTTTTTCGTAAAAAAGTTTATCATCCATTTCTTTTAACGCCCAAAACAATCTCTCAAACCCTTCGTTACTGTCCATAATACTTGTCATGGCAAGTACATAAGAATTCGAATACAATTCCATTTGAAGTTGAAAATCCTCCAATAACATTTGATAAAGTTTTTTTCCACTAATATTCGTCTCTCTGACTGAAATTACGATTTTAGACTTATCCAAATCATATATTTCATCCGATGTAAAATCAGACTTTCTCATTATATGAATATGGGATAATTTTTCTGTTTTCTGATAAAAAGTATCCAGCCGCGCGTCATACGAACTAAAAAGTTTTTCTCCTTCTTCTTTTAGCATACGAATACATTTTTCTATACCAGCCATAAGCACGTAAGAAGGTGAACTTGTCTCATAAATGTCTAAGTATTTCTGGATAGATTCGGGCAAAATCAAATCTGAGTTGATATGTAAAAGTGCAGTCTGGGTCAATGAAGGCAGAACTTTATGCAGGCTTTGTACAACTACATCCGCGCCAAGGCAGATTGCAGATTTAGGAAATGCCCCATGAAATCCAAAATGCGCGCCGTGTGCTTCGTCAACAATAAGAGGAATATTATATTCATGTACAATTCTCGAAATTTCTAAAATATCACTAACAATCCCTTCATAGGTAGGGGATGTAATAAGCACCGCTTTCGTATCCGGATTTTTTTTTAACATTCTTTTCACTTCTTCTGACTGAATAGAACCATAAATACCGAATTCACTGATATTCGGAGTAAGGTATACTGTCGTAAGATTTCTCAAATAAGCCGCATGATAAACAGACTTATGTGAATTCCTTGACATCAGAAGCTTTCCATATGGCGGCACTGACGCGGAAACAGCAGCTAAAATACCACAGGTGCTTCCATTTACAAGATAATAACTCTTCTTTGCCCCATACAATTTTGCCGCGCGCTCCATGGCCTCCTTTAAAACTCCTTCCGGCACATGAAGATTATCAAAACCGTCAATTTCCGTAATATCTATTGTATAGGGATTTGGCATAGACAGCGCATTTCTCTTGTGCCCCGGCATATGAAACGGATAAGTACCGCTTAACGCATATTCTTCTAACAACAAATCCATATTTATTCCCCATTCTTTTCCTGCCTTATCACAATGTTATTTCCATTCGTTTATAGAACGTTTTTATATAACATATAATAATCACTTTCCAGATTTGACGCTTGTTCTTTCAGCCAATACATAGAATCGTCCAACGCCTTATTATATACAATCGGCGCCAGCTTCTCACAAAACAATTCTATCAATTGTTGTTCTTCAATCATTCCAATTTCTTCTCCGCGGACATCCAAATAATGTGCTTTTATTTCACTGGAAAGCTGTTTCTTTTGCTTATCGTTCAACTGAAACATTTCGTTTCGCTTTTTTCGCATTGTATTTTCTCCTCCCAAATTACAATTTATAAAAATCGGTTTAAATCCGGCATCCAATCTCCAAAAAAAGCCATATCTTCTAAAATCGCCCTCCAGATTGGTTCAAAAAAATTAATAAACCGTTCGACTGCTTTTTCCCAGGAAGGTTCTTTGCTATTTATAGAGCGAAGAAAGACTTTCCACTTTTTTTTCATATATGTATAATCTTTATATCCAGCTACCGTCTCCAATCGGTCTTTTTCTTTTGCAATATGAAGTTCTTCACATTTATCCTCAATGTATTCCCTCACTTTTCTTCCATCTACGCTTTCCTTTTCTAAGAGATAATAAATATCATAATAAGCTCCAATATCCTGTATTAATTCCAATTTTGTAATAATCTCCATATATTTCTCTGCAAGGTATCCTTCAGCCGGATAGCTATTATAAGAAATCTGAATGTTTGGAAACATCATACAAGAAAAATTTTCTTTTTTGGGAATCTTTTTTTCATCGCGCAGCAAATGTACTTTTAGGGCAACTGGAACCTTCATATCTCCAACTTTTGCCAAAAACTGAATGGAAAGATTCTTTTTTTGTATTTTTGTTTTCATTTCAAACAAAATCCCATAATCATTTTTCTCCAAAAACACATTTTCCGAAAGCTTTAACTGAAGTTCTGATAATAACATTTGGTCTGTCATCTCTTTATTTTTTTTATTCGGCTTGAAAATAATATAAATATATTCCAGTGTCAGTACAAGATTTTTCTTATACTGGCGGATTCCCAAAACAGTCCCGCTTCTAAGCCATAAATTTTCGCCATATTCAGATACGCTTATTCTGCGGACAATTTCTTCTAACACCGCGCCGCCCAGTAAATTTGAAAAAGAAATACCGGTATCTTTTGATTTTTCCAAAAGCATTTCATAACTCAGCTGTTCTTTTTGCATTACAGCCACACCCCTATCGTATTATGTACTTTCTGCAATACTTTTCTTTCTCTTGCAATTTTCAAAAGTTGGGCAATATCTTTTGTACCATCCGCAATATACGCTAAAAGCGCGCGTTTAAAAACATCCCGTTCTAATTTCTCTTCATATTTCAAACAATCGCACATCATACGTTCCTTGGTATATATTTTCATGCTGCTCCCTGCAAATGGAATTTCCGTCACACCAATTTTCAGCACATCCGGCTCCGTATAATAAGGCATAATGACCGGATATTCCATTTTAAATCTGGACTTCGAGGTATTCTTATCCACAGCAAGATGCCACGCATACGGTTTCTGATCAATATAATGATAATAATACAAAGCGCTGTCCAAACACAGCACTCCATCAGAAAACAAACCTAAAATCAAATCTTCCTCCGTACGATCTTTAAATCCAAACGAATAATAACCGCTTTTCACACGTTCTAGCGTACCATCTTTTACCCATGCAAGAATCCGCCTATAATCTACTCCAAGACTTGTAATTTGATTCGTCTTGACAATTCCCCCATTTTCATCCATCTTCTTCTTTATTTCAGAAAGAAGATATTCTGTCTTTTCTTCCCTTGTCATCTTCTCCATATTATTTTCCGCTCCATTTATTTAAAAGTGGTATTTTTTATAATTATAATTCTTTTCTCCTTTCCTGTCAATTTTCACTTTTTTCCATTATCGGAATTCCTATAAAATCTTATGTTGTCAATTGAATAAAATTGATTTATAGTTACATTTATAATAATGTAAATCAACATTCACAGAAAGGAACTGCCATGACGAAAACCAACATTCCTTCATCCCCCTTTAAAAATCCTTCCAGAGAAACATGTGAAAATATTATCCGAAAAATTTTAATGACAGAAGTTCTCCAACAAGGAAAAAACAATCATTTCAAACATGCCTCTGATTTTATGGGATATTTTGAATCTCTTTACCCCGCATCCAGCGGTCTTACCAAACAAGTGCAGCGTGCTGTAAGGTCTTTGAATTTTCCAAAAGATGAAAATGGATATTTTATAGTAAATAAAACTTCCAAACAGTTAAAACAGGAAGCTGAATTAAAATCAGCTTTCCAAATGGCAAGTGTCAGTCCTCTTGTACTGACAGAATATACCCCAGTATTTCTTTCTGCAAAACCTTCTCTTTGTCCCTATTTAAAAGAGCTAATTCAAAACGCTATTACCTTTCAGGAAAAAATACTAACCATAGCAGAGACTTCAAACGGTCTGCTTCTTTACACCAATCAGCCGAAAGAACTGGAAAAACTATGCCATTCACTCCTTAAAGATTAAGATATTACCTTGAATTGTATGAAGGTTAAAGACAATTTACATCAAGTCCCTTTAATATAAAAAAGACAAAATATATCATCATATTTTGTCTTTTTTATATTAATAACCTGAAATTCATGTCTATATTATGTGATTCAAAAACCTTTTCGACCTCTTCGCTTATAGAACTTATTTTGCTTAATTGTCTTATATGGCGACTTCTCTTTTCGATTCAGATGTAATTTACGTTTAATATAATAAAAATTATCTATAAACTTCCAGACAAGCATTACAAGTATTAACGCTGCAAATATAGCAAGCAAAAAAAGTAAAATCGTTACTAAATTTATCTGAATCACTTTATCTTCAGTCATTTCCTGTTTTGTCTTAGAGGGAGCAGTATCTTTTATATTGTCTTCATCTTTATTATCTAAAAACTGAAAGGTATCAACCACAGCATTTGTAGCGGTAAGATTTGCGCCTCCTACAAAACGGCCTGCATATGTGTACTCTATACTTCCCAAAATATCTTTTTCTTCTTTATTATAAATAATTTTTGATTCGGCATCCGAAAACTCAGCCATAATTGGTAGTATTATACTGCTTTTTGAATCCAATGAAACAAACGGTTCATAATTTCCTAATATTCCATCATTTTCTGTATTCTGCTGGTCATACGCTGTTTCATTTTCCATTACATTCATTTTCTTAAAATTATCAAAACAAAAATCAAATAGCGCCCTGGTATCTTCATAATGGCCGCTGCCTTGTGCATCCAAAACAACACAGATTAATGTCATGCCGTCTTTTTCTGCATAAGTAACCAACGTACTATTCGCTACCGTCGTATATCCCGTCTTTCCTCCTAAACAATATTCATAGAGATATTTTCTTGTTTTAAGGGGATAATACATCTGATGATGGTTCTGTAAATAAGTTTCTTCATCTGTATGTTTATTCGTAAATGGAATCGTGTATGTCTTTGTACCGCTGATAATACGAAACGTCTCATTCTTATAGGCTTCTTTTGCGATTAACGCCATATCATAAGCAGTCGTATAATGCTGTTCATCCGGAAGACCGGAACTGTTATTAAAATGTGTATTCTGACAGCCAATTTTTGCTGCCCTGTCATTCATCATTTGAATAAACGTTTCTATATTTCCAGCTGTATGTTCTGCAACTGCATAAGCACATTCATTTGCAGACGCAAGCATGACTGCATACAGACACTGTTCCATCGTCATCTGCTCATCTACATCTCTCGCAATTCCAGAACCTCCCGTATTATAAACAGAATCATGGGAAAAAGTCACAATCTCATCCATTTTGCTGTTTTCAATTGCCAGAAGTGTTGTCAGAATTTTCGTAATACTTGCCGGATAATGGGTATTATGAATATTTTTTTCATATAAAATCGTTCCTGTATGCGCATCCATTACAATTCCGGCAGAGGAAACAATCTGCGGCCCTTCCGGCCAATATTGGTTACTTTGATTGTCCGCACGCACAATATCAGGAAAAGTGCACAGACAAATTGATATAATAATACATAATATCCATCTTTTTTTCTTTATTTTCAAAAGTATTACCTCTCATTTCGATGTTTTTCTCTCTATTATAGTATAGACTGACCTCTTAAGATTCGCAATAATAATTTACATTATCTTTAATTTTATTATATAATAAAATCATTGACTTTTCTGTTACATTATTATCACGTATTAAGGAGGAATCTATGCGCTTAAGAAATATAAAAGGAGCGGCAGAAGCTGTTTCCATAAGTCCGTACTGCATACAAGAACCTGAGAAGTTCAAAGGAAACTGGCATACGCTTTTTCAAAACGAATCCCCTATCCATATTGAAATCGGTATGGGAAAAGGCCAGTTTATTACAACACTAGCCAAACGAAATCCATATAACAATTACATCGGTATTGAACGTTATGAAAGCGTCCTAATCCGGGCAGTCCAAAAGATGGATCAGGAACCGCTTGACAATCTAAAGTTTATCTGTATGGATGCACTTATGATTTCCGATATTTTCAGCAAAAATGAAGTAGAACGAATCTACTTAAATTTTTCTGATCCCTGGCCAAAGGACCGTCATGCCAAACGCCGCCTGACTTCTAAGACATTTTTAGAACACTATCATCAAGTATTAACGCCAAACGGTATTATAGAATTCAAAACTGATAACAAAGACCTGTTTGAGTTTTCCATGAAAGAAATTCCGGACGCTGGTTGGAATATTGATTCCTTTACTTTCGACCTTCACCAGGATGCTTCTATGAACCAAGAAAATATTTTGACGGAATATGAAGAAAAATTTTCAGCTTTAGGCAATCCCATCTTTAAATTGACTGCGTCCCGATAACTAAATTGGAACATACCAAACTATTATCAACAAAAAGCCTTTTTTGCATAAGATACTGTAATCCTATACAAAGAAGGCTTTTTATCATGCGAAAATCTTGCTGTAATCCATACAGACACAAACGCTGCTGTCGTTTTTTTTATAAAAACAGATGCTTACCGAGAAAAATTTGCTGTATCCGTAATTCTTTTAAAGAAATCATAGAATTACTAAATTGTCTTTAATATCTGATATACTTCCTCTGGGGTTTCTGCAAAATATTCTGCATGGTGTTCCATTAAAAATGTTTTCTTACGAAACCCCCACAAAACACTAATACAAAGCATTTTTGCGTTTGCAGCGGTCTGTATGTCTACTTCTGAATCTCCTACATATACCGCATAGTCTGGTTCCACACCCAATTCTCTAAGAGCCTCGTTTACCGTATCCGGCGCTGGTTTTCTTGCGATTCCTTCCCTCTCTCCGATTGCAATTATTTGAAATTCTTTAAAATAAAACTCATTCAATTCTTTTACTGCAAAATCCGCCTTATTAGAAACAATCGCTAATTTTATTCCATCTGCTTTTAATTTCTGTATCAATTTATATACGCCGTCGTATGGCTTCGTTTTATTTTGACAGTTTCTCTTGTAATGTTTTCGAAATTCATGAAAAACTTTTTCAAAATCAGGGTTTGTTTCACCGCCGTCTATACACCGTATGATTAAATTTCGAATCCCGTTTCCCACATATGTACGTATCTGTTCGATTGTTTTTTGTGGATAACCGTATTGACACAATGCGGCATTTACACTATCTGTCAAATCATCCAAAGTATCCAAAAGTGTTCCATCCAAATCAAATACTACCGCCTTAATTTCTCGCATATTTACCTCCGTTTTTCATTCATATTGAAAAGAAAAGCACCGACCCCACGGCTCTTTCGTCCGCAAAATCAGTGCTCTTATAATACGCCATCAGGGGCTCGAACCCTGGACACCCTGATTAAGAGTCAGGTGCTCTTCCAGCTGAGCTAATAGCGCATATCTTTCTAACAACAAAATATATTATATACGATTAATTTACATATTGCAAGTATTTTTTTAAAAAATTTTAATTTTTTTTTAATTAATATGAACAAACTGTAAAAGACTCCAATAAATCACTTTTCATTGGAGTCTTCATAATATTATAAATATCTATTTTACATATTCGCTAATAAAGAAGCAATCTCTTCCGGCGTCATCATATGACCTGGATCTGATGTATTTGGTAACGGCGCAACTGGTTCTTCCATAATAGGTTCCGGCGCTTTTACTGGTTCTTCCGGCGGAATTGGCTCTTCTTTTATGGGTGTTGGAATTTCCATTGGCTCTTCCGGAGGCACTATTTCTTCTGCTACTGGCATTGGAATTTCCATTGATTCTTCTGGCAGTACCATTTCTTCCTCAATTGACGTTGGAATTTCCATCGGTTCTTCTGGTAAAACCGGCTCTTCCGGTATAACCGGTTCTTCTATCATCAGTTTTGGCATTGTCATTGGCTCTTGAATTGTTTCCCTGTATACAGGAGCAGTCCTGACTTCATCCATGGACAATTCAGAACTTTTTTGTTCTACGGAGGCGATAAGTTTCTTCATTTCATCAAACGCAGATGCTTTTTTGTCTACTACTTCTGTAAATTTCCGTATTTCATCAATCGCCGCTGCTTTTTCATCTACGGATTCAATTCTTTGTTTCATTTCGTCTAATGCAGACGCTACTGTATTTATCTGATTCCGTGTGCTTTCTGAAAGTTCATAAACAGTATCCTGAATGGAATCTTTCGTTTCGGTAAAAGTCCCCTGTAAAGCAGAAACAATTTCCTGTGGATTATTTTCCTGTGAGGAAGCAATAAAATTGTTGATTTCGTCCAACTTATCTTCAAAAGCAAGAAGACGGTCCATTAATTTTTCATTAGCGTTCAAAATCGCGGATGTATTTTCTTTTCCACGCTGAATTGTAACTTTTCCAACTGCTTTCTGTGCATGTACCAATTCATCTACTGGAAAATCTACTACGGATCTATTACCTTTTATCATTTCCTCTAAATCCGCAAACCCTTGTTTCATTAGAATATAATTGACTTTCTCTCCTTTATAAATACTTTCGTATTCTTTTTCGCGAAGAAGTTCTTTTTCATTCTGCATTTTAAAAGTTAAGTCTGTAATCAAATATACAAAACACAAAATCGCCAAACCTATAATTCCAATTACAAGATAACTTTCTGGGAAATTCATCATAAAATACAATTCTATAATAAATAGTGCAGATATAATTAAAATAGAAAATGTAAGTTTTAATTTCATTTGTGACGGGCTTTTATCTCTTACGATTTCTTCATTCATACTTTATATCCTCCAGTTTGTCCTTTTTTATTTAGTTATTTGCATAATAGTTATAAGTAGCATAAAATTCATCCGGGACTTTAAGGCCGTTATTTTCTCTGCGCTTAATCCTCATATCCCACAACTTGCTCTGTTCCGCAAAAGCTCTCTGCTGACGAGTCATAGCCTCAGCAATCGCTGCGTTTGTCTTTAAATATTCTCTGATTTCTTTACTAAACGGACAATATGTTGCTAAAATTGCTCTGGATACTTTGTTTAACTTAATTGCAGATTTCGATTCATTATAAATCCACAATTCATAATCACTTAAGAAAATTTCACGGCTGTTATTTCTGGCACGAAGAATCTGCAGCTTAATCTTCTCTCGTTTCTCTTCCGATAACTCGTGATTTTTACGATAATATTGAATATAATCCATATATTCTGACGTCAAAGACTTATATTGAATATTATTCCAGAATACCCCTTGTTCGCATCTGCAGTATTCCCAATGAAATCTTCCAAACGCTTTTGTCACTAATTTATCTACCTCTGTTTCTGTTATTGTCGGGAAAATAAATCTTCCCGGAGTATCTCTCTTTTTCCCGGTAATTTCCTGCCACATAGAAGAAGCCGTTCCATATACAGGCATCATAATAATATCTGGATATACATGTTTTATCACTTGTTCCCGCTCAATCTTTAATTCAGGATTAGAATATAAAACTTCGCGGTTAAAAATTGTAAAATCTTTCTTTTCCAATTCTATAATTGCATCATACAGATTTCTCTTAGTCAAATACAATCTGTCTAAACTGCCAAATATTTCATCTTTATATAAAATAGGAACATATGTAGAAAGTTTTCCATTTACAATTTTATTATTGCTAATAAACATATTATCAATTTCAAAAATAACTTTTCTGCGTCCATCTTCCAGGTATTCCTTTTCCTGGCTTTCCGTAATATCTCCAGTACGCTTTTGTTCCCTTAATACATCTCTGTAATCCTGTTCAAAAGAATTTCTGGAAGGTTCTTTTCTTCCCATATAGATTTCTTTTAACCATTCTGGTATTGTATAGATTTGACAATCAAATTTTTCATTTTTCGTATGGAACATTTTACAGATATATTCAATTTGATTTTCGTCTAACAAACGTTCATCAATAAAACCATAATGTAAGAACAAATTAACTGCCAATGGAACGTTTTCATCTTCAAACCACTGAAAGATACACAATTTATATAAATCATAAAACTGATTTGTAATCTGTTTTTTTATTTTTCTTATATCATCCTGTGTGGATAAACGGTCGCCGGCATTGACAAACGCGTGGATAGATGCAGCAACTTCTTTTTGAGCTGTGTCCGGCATTTTTGCAAACTTCATAATCTGAAACAGAGAATTTTTAAGCAGCGGAATTGGATTTTCTATTTCAGCAGTATTAACTTCACTTGGCTTGTCTTCTTCTTTTTTCTGTACTTGTATAATTTCTTTAAATTTTGCTGCTAAATAATTCAAATTAACCAATGCTGCATTATCATAGAGTTTGCTTCCAGTTCTAAGATAATACATTTCCTCAATAAATTTCAAAGTAGACTGATATGACGTCAAAACTTCCTGTATCACGTCTGCAATTTCACTTGATTGGTATAATGCGACTAGTTTACTCCCAGTATAATATTTCTTATGTATCTCTAATGGTATATTGACAAGTTCTTGATAACAAGAAACCCTGTCTTCACCAGATTCTAACTGAAAAGCTGCTCTTGGCGCTTCATCTCCATTGTTTCCACAATGTTCGAATACTTTTGTTGCAAATACTAATAAATTTTCCCGTTCTTTGAGATAGTCTGCCAGTTCTAATGCCATAGAATAAACCACAATTCCGCGATACTCAGCATTATTCGTAAAAAAAGCATCTAATAAACTAGTATTCACTGCTGGAATTGTATAAAATACTGTATCTTCTTCCGTAATATAATCTGCAAGATATTGATTGACATACATATCCTTAACGGCAATGATTTCTCCTTTTTTTGCTATTCTTTGAATTCCTTTTCCCTGAATTCGTATACTTCCTTTGATAATCATTCCGATACACTGGATTGTTTCGTCCTTAGAAAAAAGTTTTGTCCCTTTTCCTAATTGGTTTAATTCATTCATTTTTAGAACTGTGCCCATACCTATCTCCCTCATGTTTTTTTGAAACTGTTCAACATTCATGTAAACAGCTTCTACTTCTATCATTCTTATCATTATACTATGTTTTTTACCATTCGTAAATAAGAAAAAATAAAAGTATATTTCATTTCAACCCTCAATAGCTCCTATTTAGAGATATTAAATCAAGTCTGCATGAATATACTTTTATTGTTTAAAGCGCTTCTGTAAAAGATGAACTAAGCTTTGATTCCTATCTGTTCTCCCATCTTCACCTTTGTCTCTATTCCTCTTACCGTATTTCTTAATAAGTCTTTATCTGGACAAACTGCACCTTTTTGTGTCATAAGTATAACCGTAGACCCTCCATAAGCAAAATGTCCCTTCTCTTGTCCTTTTGTAACTCTTCCCGTTACGGTGTTATTTTCAATTTTTCCAACAAGCAAAGCTCCCACTTCCATCTGAAGAACTGTTTTAAAATTATCAGTGCGAATCAGACAGTATTCTCTTGTATTTTCTTTATAAATAGGAAAATTATCATTCGCAATGGGATTTACTGTATGAAATACACCAGACAATTTCACAGAATTTGAAACTTTCCCATTGTCAGTATAAATATAACGATGATAGTCATCTACGCACAACCGAAAAATCCAAATATATCCCCCGGAATATTTTTTTGCTAATTTTCTATTTTTAAGTAAACTGTCTGCCGAATACTTCGTATGTTTTACTTCAAAAATGCTTTTTTTCGAAATCGGGTAAACACTCAGCCTGCTGTCGCATGGGCTAATAAAAATATTTGGCTGATACTCAATAATACGGGATTCCGGCAGCAGTTTTCTTGTAAAGAAATCATTAAAAGAATGATATTTCTTTTTTTCATAATCTTCCATAGAAATTGCATGGTTTCGTATGAACATGGGAACCAGAAATCTTGAAATTTTAGAATCCAACAGAATACCACATGTCTTTGATACTATTGGCAAAACCATAGCTTTTATCATCATTCTGCCAATCATATGACTATACATTTTATTTAAAAAACGATCCTGAAATGTATTTTCTTTTGTAATATTTCCTTTCCGGTCTGCTGTCAAAAGCATATATTACCTCCTTGGAATATAGATAAACTTCCACCAACTACGTTCAACGAAGATTAAAGCTAAGACTGCTGCTGCAATTGCAATCACAATCAAAAAAATTTCTATTGTAGTCGGTTTTCGAAATTTAAAATCTGTGATAAATAAAATTCCTACCACTGCCACCATAATATGCAAAACAATCATAAATAATTCGTTGCTTGGAAAAAATGGCGATACAACAAATAAAACCGGAAGAAGCATAGCCATAGAAGTAATCGGAAGACCCTGATAGTATTTCCTCGCATCATCTGTCGTATTCTGTCTCTTCTCTTCTACCACATTAAAATATGCCAGACGGATTAATCCGGCCAGGCCGTATAATACAAGAATTATCATGCTGTAAATATGATCCATTCCAATTTTATAACAAATAATAATCGGCAGTATGCCAAAACAGACGATATCACAAAGCGAATCAATCTGAATACCAAAACTCTTTTCTTCTTCTGTCCTATTCTTTTTCGTCCGGGCAATTTTTCCATCAAACATATCACAGAATCCAGACAATGCGAGGAAAAAAACAGCATATTCCACATGAGAAGACATTGCACAGAAAATTCCTGCCGCTGCAGACGCAAAACTCACATATGTAAGTATCACTGTATAATCCCAAAAACCTATCATTTGTATCCTCCCGTCTGATTTTCGATTCTTTTATTCTTTTTTATAGTATAATAAATTTGTGCTACTACTGTAAAAAGCGCACTAATTAAAAGCTGACTGTAATAACTAAGCCCGCGTGAGACTACCATAGCCGGAAGCGTTACCGACTGAAACACAGGAGAAAATATTTTTAAAAACAAACTTTCACTGATACCCATGCCGCCTGGCAGCGGAAGCATATCCACAGAAATTGAAATCACTGCCTGTAAAAATATAATATCCCAAATATTAGTTCCAGACATTCCGAATGCAAGATAAACCATATAAGTGACTGTAAACAATGCAAAGCGCTGCATAAACGTAATAAATATTACATACACAATTACTTGTTTATGCTCTTTTAAATACGCTGCTGTTTCACGATAAATCTGCATGGAATTTTGAAACTTCAATATACGAGTTTCCTTATGTTTTAGTATATGCAGCCTTTCCATCCAATACATACATTTTAAAATTATTTTTTCAGCAAGAACAGGATGAAAAACTAACAATGTCATAAAACTGATACAAAATACATTCAATAACAATCCCAAATAGAAAACAGGAAGTATTTCAACAAGATATTCATTCATAAATCCTCTTGCAAATATTGGAATTCCAATTCCGACGATTACTAATACTAATTTATAAGTGATTGTTATAATCATCAAAATTACAGTAGCAAATGGAATCGGAATCTTTTCTTTTTTCATATAGTAAATCTGCATTGGCTGTCCGCCGGTTGCTGAAGGTGTAATACAGCTGAAAAAGAAACCTACTGAAGAAAAGAGAAAACAGATTCTTTTCTTTAAATGAACTTGAAATGAACGCATCATATACCATATTATTATTGATTCACCCCAAATAAAAAATAATACGAGGAAAATTGCGGCAAGAATCCATCTAATATCTGTATTTTTAATCGCTGACATCATTTTTTCTAAATCTTGTCCATGAAAAATGCCATAAATAGTAAGCCCAAAAACGACTACTAAAAAAATACAATTCCAAAATGCCTTCTTTGTCTGCATGAGTTATTCTCTCTTTTCCGTAAAAATTTTTGCATTTATTTTATCCAAAATTCTTTCATAAATTTTCCAAATTGATGTATGTTTCCCAATATAATAACATACTTCAGCCAACACAATTCCTCCGACAACATCTATAATCACATGCTGCTTTGTCAACAGCGTAGACAGACAGACTAAAAGTGCCATAACACAAGAAAATCCCCGATACCAAAGAGGGTATTGTTTTTTTCCACGCAAGGCAATATAACAAAACCAGCTCACTAAACAATGAATAGAAGGAAAAAGATTATCTGCCGCATCAACAGAATATAAGAAAATCATAATCTGATTCCAAAATCCATCCGGATTTATTTCAGGTCTGGTATTTGTAGTTGGAAATAAGATATAGATTACAAAACAGATAACTCTTGATATGAAATCAGCAGAAAAAAATTGACAGATTTCTTTCTTTTCCTGTCTGGAAATCAATATATAATTTATTGCCCAAAAAAGATAGCAGCCAAGATAAATAATCGAAGATGGAGGCCAGAAGGGTATCCTAACATCAAATGAACTTTCAATATTATAATGATGCCAATCACCAGCAATCATTCTTGAACCTATATAGACAATCATATTAAATGAAAATGCGAAAATTAGTGATATTAAACTGTATCTCTTAAATATTTTAAACATTTTGTTCTCCTAATTCATGTACCATTCAAAGTATAACAATTTTTACTGTGATACACAACAGGATTCATCATATCTTAATGAAATATTCAATTTTTCACTTTTACCCGATAAACTATTTTTCCAATTAAAAAATAATATAAATACGTGTTTAGGAACGTAAAATGCTTACATTAGAAATAAACCGATAACATGTGGAAACTTCCTTATATCCACAAAAATGTCCATAATTCTAATACTTACTCGAATAGCAACATTACTACGCAAAATTACAGAGAGCATTACGATTCCTTGTCCTGTAAAAACAAATGGAAGTTTCCTACGCCCACCATATCCAGCATCATCCTCCAAACTTAAAGTCGCAAATTGCGACTTTAAGTTTGAATATTTCTCTTTCGTCAGTTGAAATCGAAATCTTTTTGGAAATCTTGAGATATTATGTTTTGCCGCTTCATTTAATCGCTTTGTTTCTACTTGATACAGCATCGCTAAATCACTGTCTATCATAACCTGCTGATTACAAATAACATATATCATGCTTTTTATATCATACTCTGCTAATTTAAAGCTTATTTCTTGGAAATCATCATTTACCCTTTCCATAGATGTTTGTTCTGTATCAACCATCTTTATGATCCTTTCCATTTTGAAATTCCAGATTGAAACCTCAAAACTATGAGAGACTTGAAATCACAATTTTTACTTCAAGATCTGTTGCTTCGTCTATCCTTAAACTCGAAATTCCAAGTCGGAATACCAAATTTTATGTACGCTAATTGTTTGTTTTTAAAGTTTATCAAATTTTTTTCTATGAGAATAGCCATAATCTCGCCATCTCTGCAAAGAAAGAAAACAAAACAATCTGTCTTATTTTCCTACCTACATCCATCGAATATAATTCCTGTATGACAAAGTTAATAACCTTGAACCAGAAACTTTCGCATTTTCTATTAACAGAATTTTCAGGAAAATTTTTCGAATAATTAGCAGAAACACCATTTTGATTAGCAAACTCATATGTAATCAGTACCACCCGTCTAATGGGTGGTTTGCTCAGCGGCTATAAGCCTTTGTTACTGGCCAGCGCCTAAAGACGC
>CAJUHJ010000018.1 GCA_910586355.1 uncultured Lachnospiraceae bacterium | reverse complement strand
AGGAGTGAAACATTATGGCGATTGGCGAAAGAATACATTTTTTCCGCATCATGCGAGGCATGACACAGAAATACCTTGGTATGCTTGTCGGGTTTCCTGAACGGAGCGCAGACGTGCGGCTGGCACAATATGAAACTGGCTCACGCAAGCCAAAGGCAGACTTGACGGCTGCACTGGCACAGGCTCTTGACGTTGCGCCGCAAGCACTGGACATACCCGACATTGACAGCTACATCGGGCTTATGCACACCTTATTTGCCCTTGAGGACATTTACGGTCTTACTATTAGCGAAACAGACGGTGAAGTCTGCTTAAAGGTCAACAAAGGTAAAAGCAAAGCTGCCACCGAACTGCTGAAAATGCTCTGCGCTTGGCAGGAACAGGCTGCAAAGCTCTCCGCAGAGGAAATCAGCAGGGAAGATTACGACCAGTGGCGGTACAATTACCCGAAGTTTGACACCACGCAGCATTGGGCGAAAGCCCCCTCTAAAGAATTGGGCGATGCCTTAGCCGAAGCGTTCAAAGACAAGCTGCCAGACTAGCCAAGCCAGATTGGAAGGTGTAAATAACGTGATTATCAGAGAATACCGCCCCTCGGACTGTAAATATTTAGCGGAGCTGTTTTATCAGACTGTCCATTCCATAAATGCCAAAGACTATACAGACGAACAGTTAAACGTCTGGGCAACTGGCAATGTAAACATAAATGAATGGAATCAATCATTATCCGAGCATTTTACGCTTGTCGCCATAAAAGGCGGCATTATAGCAGGGTTTGGCGATATTGACAGGACAGGCTACCTTGACAGGCTGTATGTCCACAAGGACTATCAAAGCCAAGGGATTGCCACCGCTATCTGCGATAAACTGGAACACGCTTTTGGGATAAGCAAAATAACCACCCATGCTTCCATCACTGCAAAGCCGTTCTTTCTTCACAGGGGATATAACACAATTAAGGAACAACAGGTAATCAGGTCAAATATCCCCTTGACGAATTACATTATGGAAAAAACACTTTAATCATCACCCCCATTCATCAATTAAAAAACACGACAAAAAACGCCCTTAGCCATGAGTTCCTACCCACAGCTAAGGGCGTTTCTAATATGGATTTATTTCAGCCGTCCAAACCTCTTGCAAATCATTCCCCCACCAACAAACCACTTGACAGTAAGAATAATCGCACTCAAACAACTGTTATCAATTTGTTATCAAAAGACCTTTCAAAAGTCCGCAAACCCGCATAAACACTGGATTCACTAAGCATTTTTGTTTATTCGAACTCAATCGTCCCCGGCGGCTTACTCGTCAAATCATATACCACCCGGTTCACCCCATTCACCTCATTAATAATCCTTCCCATTACCTTCTGCAAAACTGCAAACGGAACCTCTGCCGCCTCCGCTGTCATAAAATCAACCGTATTGACCGCCCGAAGCGCAACCGCATAGTCATACGTCCTCTCATCTCCCATTACGCCGACCGACCGCATATTTGTAAGAGCCGCAAAATACTGCCCGATACTTTTATCCAAGCCTACGTTCACAATCTCTTCCCGGTAAATTGCATCTGCGTCCTGCACAATCCGAACCTTCTCTGCGGTCACTTCCCCAATAATACGAATCCCAAGTCCCGGTCCTGGGAACGGCTGGCGGAACACGAGATGTTCCGGTATCCCAAGCTCAAGTCCCGCCTTCCTTACCTCATCTTTAAACAAATTCCGAAGCGGCTCCACAATCTCCTTAAAATCAACGCAATCCGGCAAACCTCCCACATTATGATGTGATTTAATCACCGCAGATTCTCCGCCAAGGCCGCTTTCCACCACATCAGGATAAATGGTTCCCTGCACGAGAAAATCCACAGCTCCAATTTTTTTCGCCTCTTCTTCAAACACACGGATAAACTCTTCTCCAATCATCTTCCGTTTCTCCTCAGGCTCCGTGATACCTTTCAGTTTTTGGTAAAACCTCTCCTGCGCATTGACACGGATAAAGTTCAATTCATACGCCCCATTCACCCCAAACACCGCTTCCACTTCATCGCCTTCATTTTTGCGCAAAAGGCCATGATCCACAAACACACATGTAAGCTGGTTTCCAACTGCTTTTGACAATAATACAGCTGCAACTGAAGAATCCACACCGCCCGAAAGCGCGCAAAGCACTTTTCCATCACCAACTTTATCACGTATAGAACGAATCGAATCCTCAACAAAAGAATCCATTCTCCAGCTTCCCGAACATCCACAGATTTTTCGGACAAAATTAAAAATCATTTTCGTCCCTTCTTCCGTATGTAAAACCTCAGGATGAAATTGAATGGCATATAATTTATTCTTTTCATTTTCTGCGGCAGCCACTGGACAATCTGCTGTATGAGCAGTGATTTCAAATCCCGGCGCAACGCTTTCTATATAATCATTGTGGCTCATCCAGCAAACCGTTTTCGGGGTTATATCTTCAAACAGCTGCGTTTTTGGGTTTACAAACACCTCTGTTTTTCCATACTCCCTCACCGGAGCGCATTTCACGTTTCCGCCCAAAATATGCATCATAAGCTGCGCCCCATAACAGAGCCCTAAAACAGGAATTCCCAGTTCAAACAGCTCTTTCCCATACGTTGGTGAATCCTCCTGATAACAGCTGTTTGGTCCTCCGGTCAAAATTATCCCTTTCGGATTCATTGCTTTTATCTGTTCTATATCTATTCGATAAGAATAAATCTCACAATAAACACTGCACTCCCGCACACGCCTTGCGACAAGCTGATTGTACTGTCCTCCAAAATCTAAGACAATCACCTTTTCCTGATTCATTTTTCCACTTCCTCCCACATAATTTCATCTCTGCTTTCCATTATAAAAAAGCTGATGTAAAATAACAAGTTATATTTTTTCTTTAAAAGTGATTTTGAATTTTCAGACCAAAAAAATATCCCAATAATACTCCAATCACATTATACAAAAAATCATTAATATCACAATAACCACACCGGAAAATATATTGCAGTATTTCGATACAGATACTAAGCCCGCCTCCTATTATCGCGCAGCCATACCAGTGAATTCGCTGTCCCAGTAATTTTTGAACAATCATTCCAAACGGCAGAAATAGAATCACATTCCCAACATCTCCCTGTAATATCCATACATCTTTTTCCCAAAATTTTTCCAGCTGCAGAAGGTGCAGCTTTAAATCTAAAATTGGTTTGTCATACCTGCTTCTTGAACCCAGTGTCAAAAAAAGAAGCGCCAAAATATAAACCGCCGCACTCATATGATAGATAAATTTTATACCACAGTTTTCCCGAAACCTCTCTGACAACGCCGCCAAAACAAACAGCAATACCAAAACGACAACGCTTAAAATGAGAAAATGGCTATTCATCCATGTATAGATTTGTTGATACATACCTGGTTTCCTTTCAGTAAAAAGTTCCTAATTAGAGATTCTTTTTCCGTTTAAAAAAACAGATTCCCACAAATACTGCCAGACAAAAGACGCTTACAGCCGCGCCTGCTTTTAACCCCGGCGTCATATAGCAAAGTTCAATCTTATGTTTGCCCTCCGTTAGGGGAATCATCATTAAGCTCTCCATAAACGATTTACATTCTACTTTTTTTCCATCTACATATACAGAAAAACCATCTTCTTTTGGAATCGACAACAATAGATTACCTGCCTTTTTTACATCAATATGCCCTTCGATACGCGTATCCTCAAAAACATCCAGCTCCATTGTCTGAGCATTTAATTTCTCAAAAGCAGACAAAAACGCTTCCATATCCAGACGGTATACCTGGACTTTAAAATTCGAAACGCCGGAATTATTCGTGATTTCCACCACATCTTTTGCTTTGCACCAGCCGAAATCCAAAATATAACCATGATTACATTTTGTAAACTTACGCACCCTCTGCCCGTTTGTCACAGTCAGATTTGTCACCGACGTATCTGTATAAGTCCCATACAAATACCCATCCTCTTTCACAGAAATACTTGTTTTTTCGTCACCTGCCTCAACGGTCCCAGAAAACGGCGTAAGCATATTTTTTTCTGCGCCCAATACATTTGCCAAGCGGTTTAAATTGGCAACCGGAACGCCCTTTTTAGCATCCCAGTCAGCTTCTAATGAAACATCCGTCATAAATCCAATCGGCAGCGTATACAAATTTTGATAAATATAATTCTGTCCGTCTTCTGCCACAAGTCTCCGCAAAGGCCCTTCTTCATATGGATTTTGTGAAATTAAATATTTCACAGACAGCATGGCGCTCGTTAAAGGCGTCGCGCCGCTGTAACTGTAAAAATTTTTGCCGCCCTCCATGCCGACTTTTCGGTAAAATCTGCTGACGCCTATATTCATCAAAGAAGAAAAAATAGTAGACGAGTTGTAACCATAAATAGCCGCGTCATTTTTGGTTAAACGCTCCATTTCCTCCGTACGGTAAAATTTTTCATCTTCTTCTGCTGCAACCTGCTCTAAAAGATTTTGGACAGATTCCCAGTTTTTCGTATAGTTATCCCGGCTTAAGGTTGTAAATCCCATCGCGCTAAAATTCCAGAGAACTTCAAATATTGCAAGAACTGCCAGCATATCGCCGGCTAAAACTTTTATTCTTGCCGTCCCCAGTTTTTGCAAAATCAAAAATATCCCATACCCACAGGTAAATAAAAACGTAAGCGCCATTGCACTCCCTGTTACCAGTCCAACAGAAACAACCTTAACTGCCGTTCCCAAAAAAACTGCCGTTGCAAGTACTCCAAGACCAATATGGACCACTGTGTTTCCATCCCTATTTTGATAGGCCTCATACGCCATAGAAAGCAGGAGAAACACATATAAAAAAGCCTGCCGCCCTGGAAGGCTGTCTGGAAAATGCAGACCATGCCAAATAAAATCTAAATAATTATTTGCAAAACCAGCCCAGAAAAATAAGATAAAAACAACACGCGTCATTTTCTTTTTTCTGGAAATATTTTTGTTGCATAAATATAACGTGAAAAACAAAACGACTGCTGCGCCGCAGTACAGATTCGGCCAATGGTCGCGGCCAGTATACTCTTTGACATGGATACAATGTCTTGCAAGCATGGAAATCAAATCAAAATACCATTCCACCGTTTTGGTAAAAGAAATCCCTGACGAACCGCTATACCCCAATATCACAGCCGCCGGAAAAATCACTATGCTTCCCATTCCTCCGGCAAGCAGGGAATACAATAGAAATCTGCCAAAAGCAGAAACAAAAGCTCTTACCCCTTTTATTTCTTCCAGAGATACCACAAAAAACCATATCGCCAGAAAGATACAGAGCATAATCGCCATATAGAAATTGGAAAGAATCGCCGCTGCCAGGCTGACACAATACAATCCGCATTTTTTCTCTTTTACCAAACGCTCAAGCCCAAGCACTGCAAGCGGCGCAAGCGCCAGATTATCCAGCCACATAATATTCCAGCTATATGCCGCCATATAACCGGACAACGCGTAAAATGCAGCAAACACAACTACAGAGACATCCGTCTTTTTAAAATGCCAAAAGACATAAACTGCAAAAGTAAGCCCGCACAGCCCGATTTTTAGTATAATAAGAACTGTCATAAATTCAATGACAAAAGAGGATGGACACAACACCACCAGCCAGTTTAAAGGGCTTGCCAGATAATACGCAAATAAAGAAATAAAATCTGAACCAAGCCCAAGACGATACGAATACATCAAGCTGCTTCCATTCCTCAGTTTATCCAAAAATTCCGTAAAAAACGGCTCATACTGATGATACATATCAATATGAAGAATACAATTTCTCCCAAAAGGATAGACCCCTCTGCAAATACAAATCAAGATTGAAATTAAAACCGGAAGCCCAAATGCACACAAATACATTATTCGGGATTGTTTACGCTTATACATGACATCTCCTTTAATCCTGTAAATCAAAAAGCTGATAATACTGCAGTTTTTTATATTCCTCCAAATCTGCGGCAGCTTCCTTTGACTCCGGTACTGAGACTGCCGATATAACCGGATAACTTTCTTCTAATTTTTTCAGATAATTTTGATATGCCGGAGCTTGCAGCCCCGCAGCTTCTAACATGTTTCCCCCTAAATAATTCACGCTCATATCTGCATTGTTTTTTGTCTCCATCTCATAATTTGTCCAAATCAAATAAGGCACCTGATACCTGCGCAGCGTATCCTCTTTCGACAATGAACGGTAACTTTTTCCATTTAATTTCCAAATTGGTTCCGCTACTACATCATTCGGCTGATGGTCGCCAAAAAATACAACCATCACAGGTTCTTCTTCTTCGGAAAAATAAGAAATCAAATATTCCAAGGCCTCGTCTGATTTTTGTATCAGTGATAAATATGTATTCAAAGAATAGGAAGACGTTCCCTCTACGCTGATATGCGGCGTAAAATTCTCATATGTATCACTGTAAGAGCCATGATTTTGCATTGTTACATTAAAAAGAAACATCGGTTTATCCGCATCTTTTTGCTCATATGTCTGTATAATCTTATCCATACAGGACATATCGCTGACAAAATTTCTTATATATTTCCTATTCGTATACGAGTCCAAAAATTCTACATGTGAAAAACCAAGCAGCGGATAAACGCTCTCTCTCTCCCATCCGCTTGCCAAATAGGGATGCATAGCATATGTCTCATATCCCAAATCCCGCAGATAGGCCGGAATCGCCGGAATTTTTGCATTGATATACTGCTGATAGGGAATCGACCCCTGCGGCAGAAACGCCATTGTATTTCCTGTCAAAAATTCAAATTCTGTATTTGCCGTATTCCCTCCGCAGACAGAAACATTCAAATATCCGGTCATCGTATTCTTTGCGCCATAAAACATACTGTGAAAATACGGCATATAATCTTCGCTCGGCGTAAATTCTCCAAAAACAGAAAGGTCTGAAAATGCTTCGTTCATCACCACAATGATATTCGGTTTCTGAACCAAAGCGTCGTTTTCGGGAGTCTCATATGCTTCTAACTGCTCTTTCGCCGCATCCTTTTTATAACCTTCTGGTTTCTCGACTGCAAGATACGGCAGTTCCATAACCATCGTCAAAGCAAATCCATTCACCTGCCACATATATACCGGGGTAAACAGTATATTGTACATCTGATGCCTGTTTTGAAAATCTGTTCTTTGCAGCACTTTTGCAAACGCTCCAAGGCCAATACAAAAAGCGGCTGCAAAAATCACGCTCTGATACCATTTTAATTTCTTAATAGAAAATGATAAAAATCCTTCCAAAACAAGAGCCGCCCCAAATCCCGCCAGTATACAGACGATACGGACGGTCGGTGTAAAATCATATTCACCGGCAACGCTTGCAGCCGTTTTGATAGATAGAATATCCCATGGCACCAACGGCAGCGAACGGAACGTGTAGACATAATAATTGACAAGCCCGACCACCATTGCCAATATCCCCTGCGTCATCAGCGCCAGCCTTACACTCCGGAATAGAAAAAACAAGATTACGGCTGTAAACTCAAATAAGAGGATATTAAATATCTGCGACCATTTTCGAATCTCTATGAATCCATTATGCGTATATGCTTCCAACAAATAAAAATGAATGATTGGAAAAAGAAACAATCCGAATAATGAAATATATTTTCTTATTTTTTCAATTTTATTGATTTTGGTTTGCTCCATGCGCCATACTTCTTCTTTCCTGTTACCGATTCTTTCTGATACATGCGTACCTGTACATAATACGTGCCAGCTCGTTTTAATTTTTTCAAAACATATTGCGTTTTCTCCGTCATAACTGTTCTTGCAGAGGACATGTTTTGTTTCGTAGAATAACGGATTTGATAACCGCTTGCCGTTTTGTTTTTCTTAATCTTTATTTTTAATTTTGTTGCAGCTGTGTTTTTCAGCGAAGAAATTTTTACCTTTACCGGTTTGACTTTTGCCCAGTGCGCATAATACGTCTGGCTGCCGCTTACAATTGCAGATTCATTCAATTCTTGTCCGCCGGATTTTTTTGTAAACCATCCAAGAAAAACATAATTTTTCCGTTTTGCATTTTGAGCCTTCCCTATTTTTTCCGAAGGCTTCAAAAGCCGCGTTGCCGTTTTCACACTTTTATTCCCTATATATCCCCCGTTTGCTTCAAATGTAATCCGGTATTGAGGAATCACTGTCTGCTGTGCAATCCCACTGTCAAAATATCCGCTTTTTACTGCGACTGCCTTTATCGTAGCTTGTGTTTTTAACGTAATCGGCCCAGTATATTTCTTTGCCTTTGTAAATGCAGCTGAAGGATTGGTTCCATTTATCGTATAATAAACCGTTCCTCCGCTCGGTGAAACAATCTGAACTTTATCTTCATCAGCTGTAATCTGCGGCGTTCCCAATGTTACCTGCGGCGTGTAAACCGTACCAATTTCCGACTCAGACGCCTTGGAGTCATACGGCAAATCTGGAAGATATTCTGTCCAATAGGATTCGGGCGTATGGGAAGCTACCAAATCCGGCTTATCGCTCATAAACACCTGACGGCTTCTGTTAAAGTACTGATATGCGCTTTTTAAGCCCTTAGAATCCGCAATATTATCATTCCATGTAATATCTACGTAATACCAGTTGTCATTCAATCGAACAATATTCCATTGATGGTCAAAACTGGTGACAGATACGCAGTCAATTCCAACCGCGTTGCACATAAGCTGCATCGCCTGTGAATATCCCGCGCAGACTGTCGTATCCGTACAAAAAACGCTGTACATTGTCTGATGGTATTTATTCTGCTTTATTGTATTATAATAAGGGTCATAAGTTACTTTTTCGCAAATCAGGTCATGGATTTTTTTCTCTTTTAAGAGAACTGTCGGTTCTGCCGCTACCTGCGCCAGCCATGAATCAATGACAGATTGTATTTTCTGCGTTTCTGCTTTTCTTTTGGCTCCGTTCGCAAATGTTTCATTAATTGTCAAATACGCGTATCCGCCGTTTGACGCGCCCGCTACCCCTGACAATATCGTCTGCAAGAAATAATACTGCGGATTTGACGTAATAAACATATATATAATATTCCTTGCCCTCTGTGAGGACATATTTTTAAATACAACTGCTTTTGTAGCATAATAATTAAAATCCAATCCGGATTTTGCATCAGAAAAGTGTTTTGGATTTGTAAATGTCTCTGTTCCGGTCAGATATTCATAACACATTTGATCCAGGCTATCCCAAAACTCCCGCTCGTTATCTTCCAATAGATTATAATAATAATTTGTAGAGTACGAATCCCATTTCGTACGGTATACAGCGGAACCTTTGGATACT
The DNA here is from genome assembly GCA_910586355.1 of uncultured Lachnospiraceae bacterium. Lineage (GTDB taxonomy): Bacteria > Bacillota > Clostridia > Lachnospirales > Lachnospiraceae > Roseburia_B. Next base: position 44,427 of record CAJUHJ010000018.1, on the reverse strand, counting down.
GCATCCTGCTCTTGCGTTTCATATACTTCCGGCAGTTCCTCTAACGGAACGTCTATAAAACGCACAGGCTGATAGCCCGTTTTAACCTCCAATTCTTCTGTGACAGCAAAACCGGCCGTCTCTGTCTCTTCAATTACTGCCGGAGCAGCTAAAATCCCTTCTGTCAAAATACCGACTGCCATAATAAATGACAATAAAAATGCTGTAACTTGTTTTTTCATAGTTTCTCCTTTCCTACCACCTTAAAATATGCTTATATTTCCCGAATCAGTACATGTTCTGTCTCCTCTAATATCTGTAATACCGCCGCTTTTGCTCTTTTTGATGAAAAATCCCCAGACACGCGAAGGCGGCAGCAATACCCACATTCCTTTTTCTCAGTAAAAACTTCTTCCGCCGTAAGGCCTGAGGAAAGGACTGCCAAAAGGATTGCCCGAAAATGCCGCTCCCCTTGCGTACAGGTAAATTCTAAAAGGGCTCTCCCTTCCCCATCCAACAGCATGTTTCGTTTTTCGGATTCCTCTGTCAGTTTAGAATATTGATAAGCCCTGCTAATTTCCATCAACTCTCCGAAAAATGTTTTACATTCCAGCTGATATTCTTCACTTACCCCCTTTATACACGCAGCCAAAACTTCCTCTTCCCGTTTTGGGACATATACAGCTTTTTGGGTGCGTTTTTTATTTTCTGCCACCTGATATGCAAGTTCCATACGTTTTAAAAACAATTCTTTCATCTGATTATCTACCAGATTAATTTCCTGTCTGATTTCATCCAAATCCATATTTGCTGCTCCTTTTATAAATGGTATCGCTCTTTCAATATACCAAAATCTCCATCAAACACCGCTCCTGACATTCCGGCATGTTTTGCCCCTTTTACATTTTCTGCCCTGTCATCCACAAAAAAACATTCCTTTGGACACAGCCCATAGGTATCCAAAAGATATTGGTAAATTCTAACATCCGGTTTTATCATATGTAAATCACAGGATACCACAACGCCATGAAAGTAATCTAGCGGTGCAAATTTTGGAAAATAATCATAAAAATCCTTTGCCGCATTGGACAGCACATACAACCGGTATCCCTTTTGCTTTGCATATTCACAAAATTCCCTTGCTCCTGCGATTGGCTTTAGGCAGACATACCATTCATACACACATCTTTTCAATGCCGGCAGCATCTCTTTTGGAACCCTTTTTTGGATGCTTTCGTATTTTTCATCGTTGCCTAGATTTCCAAGATCCCCCTGAATCCATTCCGGTCCTTCGAACAGTTCGCGAAAAATAATTTCTTTTTCTTCATTTGTACGGCAAAACAAATCCAGCGGAACCTGTGGATTATATGCCAGTAGGACATTTCCCATGTCCAGCACAATATTTTTAATCATCTGTACTCCTTTGATTTCACAATATAAATATCGTTATTATACAATATTTCATCTGTTTCTGCAAGACGCGCAAATTGAAAGAACTGCCATACACAAACATCTTATATGGCAGTTCTTTCTGCGAAACCAATATTTTATATTTGCTTTTATTCCATATCATGCAAAAGCCGGCGAAATGTGATTGTTACCACAAATAAATCTGCAATTGCTTCCAGCTGAAATGTCCCTTTGCAGGCTTCTGTAAAACTTTTCGCTATGGAAAGGCCAAGTCCGCTTCCTCCATCTGTCCGGCTCTGATCTCCTCTGGTAAACCGCTCTGCAAAATCTATTTCCTGATTCAATTCCTGACAGGATGTATTTTTTACACTTGCAGATACAAATTCACCCTCTTCTTTTAATGTAATATAGACCCTGGAACCTTCAAGAGAATATTTTATGGCATTCCCGATTAAATTTTGAAACACACGGTACATCCGCTGTCCATCCGCCTGCACCATCGCCGGATACTTTGGTATCTCTGTTTTAATGGTAACGGGACTATTTTGGATACATTCATCCATATCCGCCAATGTCTGATATATTAATTTTCCCAAATCCAGCTCTTCTAAATCTACGGAAAGCTGTCCCGAAGCTGCTTTGCTGACTGTAAAAACATCCTGAACCATATTTTTCAGACGTTGGGACTTCTCATCTAAAATGCGAATATAATCTAAAATATAATCCGGAAGGTCTTTTTCTTGTTTCAGTAATTGTATATAACTAATAATCGACGTCAAAGGCGTTTTAATATCATGTGAAACATTTGCAATCAACTCTACTTTCATACGCTCGCTGCGCGTCCGTTCTTCTACTGCTGTTTCCAACCCCTGACGAATTTCATCCAGTTCTTCCGACATCTTCTTTACGTCTGCGTCTAACGCCGGATTCTCTTTGGCGGGCTCATAAGTTCCCTGATGAATTCCCGAAATCCTGTTTGATAACTGCTCTAAATCTGCCGCTGTCTGTCTGTTTTTCTTCTGATAACGATATTCCAGACAAAGAAGCATAGCCGTTAATGTAACTGCGATAAACATCCCCACCAGCCAAAAATCAAATCCATACGAATCTATCCAGCCGTCCGCATTTATATAATAACTGCGGTATCCATAATATGCGAGATGAACCAGCAAAAGCAGAAACAACATCAACTGTGCAGCTGTAACAAAAAATATTCCATATGTCCGCGTTACCATTCGTTTTGCCAATGGAAGATTTAATCGTTTACTATCGAAATAAAATATCATTTTCCCAATAACGCCATTTTTATAACTGCTTTTGTTATAACGCAGATCACAGATAAACAGATACAGCAGCCAGAATATCAATACTGCCCAAATCACAGATTCTCTCAGACTACGGATAACCGCCTCAAAAAATTCCAAGGCGTATGTCCCAACCGGAACCTGGTTCGCCTCTTCCACATATTCGGCGGCATACTCCACCCAATAATTTCCATCTTTTTGAAGGCAGAGGAAAGCCAGGTAAATCGGCAGAAACAAAAACAGCAAAACTTTACACTCAAACCAGATATGTCCGGTACCTTTTGCAATATATTTTCCCGCTGCTCCTTTTTCTTTTTTCAAATAACCATACAGCGCCAACACCAACGCCCCTGCTACCGTCCATAAAAGGCTCTTACAAAACTCCCATCGCGCCTCTTTATAGTTTTGATATAAGTAATAGGCGTCGTTTGGACAAAAGAATCCATCCGCATAATAAATAGATTCCGCATAAAGTACCGGCTCTTGTGCCGCCAGCATAACAATTTCTGCTTTTTTCCATTTCTCTTTTACATTAAAATTTTGAAAACCCGGAATCTGCCAATCCTCATTTTCACGAAAAATACCGTCGCCATAAATATCCAGTTCTGTTCCATCCTTTTTTATAAAAGCCTTTGTACCGTCAAAGCGAAGATAAAAATTATAACCGGACGGCAGCTGATTTTCATCTCCATTCCATTTTAGTTCCTCCATATTAGAATAGAGCTGTTTTCCTTCATAAGAAATCTGATACAGCAGATTTTTATCATCCCGTATACTGTTGTGAAAAATTACTGCCGAATTTATTTTCTCTTTTTTTGAAAGATTTTCTCCAAAAAACGTAGTGTACTCCGCTTCTTCATTTTCTACATAATAGTTTTCAATTACCTGTTCCTCTTCCTCTCCTTCTTGATAGACAGCCTCATTGTCCCCGCTTTCATAGACATAACCACGATAACTGCCAATATAATCTCCACATGCCATAGAAAGAAAATTATCCAAATGGTACGAAATAAAATTCGAAAATTCTGTGCCTTCCTGATAATCTTCATGCAAAAGAAGAGAATATGTCTCTTTTATTCCTCCAGCAGACGACGACACATTTAAAATTCCAAGCGTTCCGGCCATCAAAAAACTGACGCCCATCACATACACAATCACTGTATTAATACTTGATTTTTTCCATTTTGTAACCAATTCCCCACACCACCTTTATATATTCAGGCTCTTTCGGATTGAGTTCAATTTTTTCACGGATACGGCGGATATGAACCATGACTGTATTTTCCGAAGCAAATTTTTGTTCTTCCCATACGCGTTCATAAATCTCTTCCGCCGGAAAAATACGTCCAAGATTGCGCATCAGAAGGTCTACAATTTTTGTTTCGGTTGCCGTCAATTTAACCGGGTCGCCGTCTGCATAAAGAATTCTCCCATCTGAATGATAACAAAGCCTTCCATTTAGAATTCTGTTTTTCTTTATTGCATGAATATCCCCAAGGCTGGTATATCTTCTCAAATGGCTTTTCACCCTTGCCGCCAATTCTGCCGGATTATAAGGTTTTGTCACATAATCATCTGCGCCCATGGAAAGGCCTAGTACTTTGTCCGTTTCTTCGCTTTTCGCACTTAATACAATAATCGGAATATTTTGTTTTTCCCGAATCCTCATAACGGCTGACAACCCATCCATTTTCGGCATCATCACATCCATAATCACCAAATGCACTTTATTTGACGTCAACAAATCCAGAGCTTGTATTCCGTTATATGCCTTTAAAATATGATACCCCTCCTGTTCTAACAGTATTGCAATCGCTTTTACAATTTCTCTGTCATCATCCGCAACTAAAATACATTCATCCATGTCAATCTACTCCTCCCTGCCTGTATTTATCTTAAAATGATTTCCTTACAAAAAAAGCAAAAAATTTCTTACAGATTTCTTACAAATCACATGAAGACTGATGCTTAGAAACCTGCGCATACAAAAAATGAGAGCATACTCTTTCGAATATACCCTCACCCTTTCTATCTTATTTATGCTTCGAGAGAATGTTCCGTACGATGCATGGAAAAATTACTCTGGTCGAAATGGCTTAAATTCTCTGTAATATCACGGCCGTCTGCTTTTCCAATCAATGCGTCCCTGTCTTTCTTGGAAACCAGTTGGTTTTTAAATGCGCTCGGCCCGCCGACACAGCCGCCGACACATGCCATACCTTCAATGAAATCTTCTGAAAGTTTGCCGGCTTTGAGCAGAAGAAGCGCTTTTTTACATTCTGCTGCTCCGTTAGCCTTACATACCTTTGGATCACAGTCGTAATCTTTTTCTTTCATGTACTGCAGCACTGCAGATGTAACGCCGCCGGAATTACCAAAACGTTTTCCATAAGTAGAAGATTCCTGATAATCATTCTCTGACGGCTGCAGCTCTACGCCCTTTGCTTTCATAATCGCACGGATTTCACTGTATGTCAGTACGTAATCCGCATTACCCTCAATATTATGCTCCGTAGCTTCTGATTTCTTCGCAATACACGGCCCGATAAATACAACAATTGCACCTGGATGTTTTGCTTTAATCAGACGAGACAACCCGCACATTGGAGAAACTGCGCTGGACACATATTCTTCCAATTCCGGATAATGCTTTTTAATCATGTTCACAAATCCCGGACAGCATGAAGTCGTCTTCTTTTTGCCTTCCTGATAAGCCTCATACCACTCGTCGCCTTCCGCCTGAGTCGTCAAATCTCCGCCAAGCCCGGCCTCGATAAAGTTTGTAAAACCAACAAGACGCATAGCGTTTCGCCAGCTCCGCATGGTAATATCCACACCAAACTGTCCTTCTGTTGAAGGCGCTAAAATCGCATATACCAGCTTATCGGATTTCAAGGCGTTTATTACCTCTACAATATGTGTTTTGGAACCGATTGCCCCAAATGGGCACTTATGTATACATAAACCACAGCGGATACATTTCTTTTCATCAATAACAGAAATACCGTGTTCATCCTGCGTAATTGCATTTACCGGACAATTATATTTACAGGGACGTTTTAAATCTGCAATTGCATGATACGGACATGCTTTGGCACATTTTCCACATTCTTTGCATTTTGCCGGATCAATGTGGGAACGATGCCTTCCAATAGAGATCGCTTGAAAATTGCAGGCATTGATACATGCCTTACCGATACAATTTTGACAGTTGTCTGTTACAACATAGCGGGAAATCGGACAGTCTTCACAAGCAGAGCTAATCACCTGAATAATATTCCCATCATCCACCTCACCCGGCGCCTTGCCTTCTGCAAGCCGGATTCTTTGACGGATGATTTCCCTCTCTTTATAAATACAGCATCTAAACTGAGGCGTCGGCCCAGGAATCAGCCTTTCCGGTATAAAATCTCTCTGTTCCTCCAAATCCCCGTCAAATGCGTGTTTAGCCACTTCATACAAAACTTCATGTTTAATTTTGATTACGTTCTCGTCAGCGTACATTCCATTCTCTCCTTTTTCTTTTTATTTTATAATATCATGGAAGGATTCGCAACAGAATTCTACAAATTATAACGGTAAATTCTGTAAATATCCTGAATTCTTTCAAATTGAAATCCGCATTTTTCAGCCACGCATAACGACGGCGTATTTGCGCTCCGAATAGAAAGCGTTGCGCCATTACAAAACGGCCATTCATACAGCCAGTCCAAAAAGCCGAAAAGGGCTTCTGTCATATATCCATTTCTTCTGTGTTCCCTTGCAACTGCATATCCAAGTTCCACATAACCGTCCATATCCGGAAGGCCCTTGCTTCCAATCAATCCAATTCCTTCCCCGCTTTCTTTTTTTTGTATCAGCCAGTAACTCATCCATGGATGCACCTTGTGCGGAGCTTTTCTCATTCGTTCTATTTTATGCGCGACAGCCTTCTTTATCACTTCCGAAAGAACTGATTCGCATAAAAATTTCTGACTGCCGTTTTTTATCTGCTCCATCTCTTCTAATGAAAGCGGCAACAGCAGCAGACGCTTACATTCCATGTGCTCGCTCATATTTTCCCTCGTTTCCAACATTCCTGTTTTATTCTGAATTTACATAAAAAAAGACTGCTGTATTCAAAATGATAAAATTCAGGATACAGCAGCCCTTTTAGGGGAGAGTTTATGAAAAAGTTTGTATCACATCTGTGATGTTATTAATATAACAGATAAATTTGAACAAATCTTGTCTTCAAAATGAAAGAATCATTAAAATAATAAAATTTATATAATCATTTTACAGATGATTTTTTCTTTACCTTCTTAAAACTATTGATGTCATACTTACTTTCGTATAATTCAAACTGCTCGGTGTAATTTGCATTTTTTAACCCTTTTACACCTCTTAAATAACCATGCGTATCAAATTCTTCCTCTTCCAGTTCAATCATCGCCACTGCAATATTTGAACAGTGCGCAGCAATTCTCTCCAGGTTATTCAGCAAATCATTAAACGCGAATCCCTGTTTTAATTTACATTCTCCGTTGCGCAGCCTTGCGATATGCCTAAGCTTTAATTCGTCGCATAAAAGCGCGATTAATTCCCTCAAAGGTTCCACTTTAACTGCGCTTTCCAGATTGTCTTCACAAAAAGCATACACAGTCAAATCCATAATCTCCTGGAGCGCATTTTCAAGGACGTCTAACTCATACTGCGCATCTTCTGAAAAAGAGATTTTTTTCTCATATAACTCCTGCGCGACTTGCGAAATATTGACTGCATGGTCGCCCAGACGTTCAAAATCACTAATCGTATGTAAAAACTTCGACAACTGCATACTCTGCACAACGCTCATTTCTTTTCCAGTCAGCTGCATCAAGTACGTTCCTAGACGGTCCTCATATTTATCAATTAAATTCTCTTTTTCCTGTATTTTCTGATATTTATCCTGAGAATAATTCTCCATCAGAGAAAATGCACGAAAAATATTTTTTCTCGCCTTTTTTGCCATACCGTTCATTGCTTTGTGGCTCTGATTAATTGCAATCGCCGGATATGCAAGAAAACGTTCTTCTAACAGTTCAAAATCTGCCAGCTCTTCTTTGTCCTCTTCCGAATCTTTTATCAGCCAAAATACGAAACGTTCAATCCATTTAATAAACGGCATCAGCACAAGAATCGTCGCCGTCCGAAATACAGTATTTAAAAGAGCAATCTCTACTGCCCCCATTGTCATATCCATAAATCCAAACTTCACGACTGCATGAACAGAATAAAATGCCGTCGACCAGAACACCATTCCAAATAAATCATTTAACAAATAGATTAAAGCGGTCCTCTTTCCATTATTATTTGTACCAATTGCAGACAAAAGCACTGGACATGCCGCTCCCACTCCAATTCCCATAATGACAGGAAGCGCCGTTGCAAAGCTAATCGTTCCAGTTACAGAAAGCGCCTGTAAAATTCCTACCGATGCAGAAGCGCTTTGGAGCACAGCCGTTATCAAAACACCAATCAAAATACCCATAGCCGGATTTGAAAACATAGTCAGTCCTTTGATAAATTTTTCATTTTCTTTTAAAACAGCAACCGAACCGCTCATCGTCTGCATACCTGTCATCAAAATAGAAAATCCAAGCATAATATCGCCTACATTCCGATAAGAGGCTTTTTTGATAAACATTTTAAAAATAATACCGATAATGGCAACAATCGCAGAAATCGTAGCCGTTGACAAAAGCTGTGCAATACCCTTAGAACCTTCCACATAAGACAAACATAAAATCCATCCGGTGATACTTGTACCGATATTGGCTCCCATAATAATCCCAATCGCCTGTGAAACTTTCATCATACCGGAATTTACAAATCCCACGACCATAACGGTTGTTGCAGAAGAGGATTGGATAATAGCTGTAACGCCTGCTCCAAGGAGTATTCCTTTGAATGGGGTATTCGTCAAACGGTAAAGAATCAGCTCTAACTTATTGCCTGCCACACGCTTTAAACCGTCCCCCATCAAAGACATTCCAAATAAAAATAATGCAACGCCGCTTAAAAGCGATAATATTGATGTAATTCCCATAGTAGTTGTCCTCATCATTGGTATTTTTAGACGCCCGCAAGATACAAACGTTATTATACATCAGATGAAAGAGAAAATACAAGCAGAAATCAATTTTTGAATATTGGTAATTAACTTTTGAGAAAAAGTGAGAGCGGCGGCTATGGACGGGCGGAGACGGTTATGTGAACTTTGTCTCCAAAATGTTTGCCGATTTTTTTCGAATGTCTTTTCGGATTCCAATGATATAACAGATTGAGCCGTCCGGATTTTTTATGCCCATATTGACAACGCTTCCGTCGTATGGTTCGCCGTCAAATTCAACGTGTACTTTAGCGCGCCCGGCTTGAAATTCTTTTCTTACATCATAGGGAAATACAACGTAAGCGCCGCCTTTATCCTTTACTTCGTAAATTTCAGAATCGTATTCGTATATTTTTTGTGACATTTGATTTACTCCGCTTTATTTATTTTTTAACGCCATAACTGCCGCCAGATTTCCACGTTTTCCGCGGCTTGCCCGATGCGAAAATAAAAGGCCGGGGTTACAGCATGTGCATAAATTTGTAACTGCAAGATGTTTTTTTTGTATTCCGGCTTCTGTTAAAACAATTTCGTTTGCTTTCCAGAGATTTAAAAGATATTTTCCATTTCCTTTTGACGTTAGTATTTCATCTTCATGCCCCAAAAATTCATCTGCAAATGCTGCCGCCACATCCTCACTCACTTCATAACAGTTTTGGCAGATAGAAGGGCCGACCGCACATAAAACGTCTTTTGGGTTTGTATCAAATTCCTGTTTCATCTTTTCTAAGGTAACGCGCCCCATACGTCCGACTGTCCCACGCCATCCAGAATGACTAAGTCCAATTGCATGGTGCGCCGTATCTACAAAATACAACGGCACACAGTCTGCATAGAACGTGACAAGCGTTACTTTCGGGTCGTCCGTTACCAGTCCATCTACATCCTGCGTATGCAAAATACCGTTTCCTGCATGTTTTCTGCCTACACGAATAACATTCGTCGTATGTGTCTGTTTGGAAAACACAAAACTTCCATATTCCACATCAAGCGCCTTAGAAAGTCTGTGATAATTTTCTTCTACAAATTCTCTTTTATCTCCTCTGGAAAAACTCAGGTTAAAGCTTTCAAATATTCCTTCGCTTACACCGCCCAGACGTGTTGTAAAACAATGTTTTACGATACCACATTCCGTTAAAAGCGGAAATTGTAACAGTGGAAGTTCCCTTCCCTCTCCGATGGGAACATTCGTTAATATGGGGATTTTTGCAGTCTTCATTCCTTAATTCCTTCCTGCTTAAAAACGATTAAATAGATTTATTTCCAGTGAAACAAAAAAGAAACATAGATTCTTCTATGCTTCTTATCGTAAAATGCCGGCGATGGGACTTGAACCCATACGACGTTGCCGCCAACAGATTTTGAGTCTGCCTCGTCTGCCAATTCCGACACGCCGGCGTATCTGTCCATTTAACAGGACAAAAAATATCTTAGCACAATTATGCCAAAATTACAAGAGTTTTTTTTAAAATAATATAACGAATTTCAACAGCTCCCCGAATCAAAGAAAGGAGAAAGCAATTCCAAACGGGCGATATTTTTATTCCTCTTCCGGTACTGCGAAGGCGTACATCCATAAAGACTGCGAAACGCCCTGGAAAAATAACTCATTTCTCCGAAACCGCACTGTTCGCCAATCATAGATACCGACAAGTCTGTTGTTCTCAATTGTTCTGCGGCACACTGTAAACGATAGTTTTTCAGATAGGCAATCGGCGACATTCCAATCGTCTCACGAAAACAGCGCATACATTCGCTTTCACTTATGGCCGCTCGAAAAGCAATTTGACGTACAGTAACCTCTTCACGAAAATTTTGCTGGATAAACGAAAGCATGACTTTCATACGTTCATTTTGACGAAACATTTTTTGCGATAACCTTTGCTGCGCGCCGGGATGCTGCCCGCATAAAATACCAATGCACTCGGATAACGCATTTCTTGTAATAATTTCATAATTAATCTCTTCTGCGGCGCAGCTGTCCCACGCCTTGCGAATCAAAGAAAGTATCTTTTTCTGCCACAAAACAGACGTATCTAAAAAAATGCCCGGAAACGAAAAGTCAGAAATCAGAGGCAGAATATACTTCTGCCAGAAAATACTGTCCCTGCTTCCTCCAATAAAAAGCGGATGGAATACAATGGAATGTTCCATAATCTCAGTATCTTTTGTCCTTTTTAACGAATGAAGCACTCCGGCATTGATAAAACATCCGCTTCCAGCCGCAACCACTTTCTTTGCAGAAGCAAATTCAATGACAGCGCTGCCTTTTTCTACAATCACCGCTTCCAGTTCGTCATGCCAATGCCATGGAACATTTACAGTTTGGGGATCACAGGCATAACATGCCACTGGAAATGAAACAGAACCATGTTCTTTCAACTCCCTTTTTTGTCCGTCCGTGATACATCCACATGATGCAATCATTGTCTCCTCCTATCATTTTTGACTGTTTTGTACCATTATATGGCGGAATAATGCAAAAAATCAAGTGTTTATGGTGATATAATCCCATGAGAAAAAAAGAAAAAGGAGGATTTTCAGATGGAACAAGGATTTTATAAAAAATCGCTTTCTCTCGTAATTCCCATTGCTTTCCAGCAGTTTATGCTATCTTTAGTCAGCGCTTCAGATGCTGTAATGCTTGGCATGATTAGTCAAAACGCATTGTCCGCCGCCTCATTAGCCGGCCAGGTAATGTTTGTATTTAATTTATTTTTAACCGCTTTTACAATGGGAACAAGTATGCTTGCCTCCCAATACTGGGGTGAAGGGGACAAAAAATCCGTAGAAAAAATACTTGCCTTTGTGCTGCGCGCCGCATTATTCGTTTCCTTGCTATTTTTCCTTGGAACATTGTTGTTTCCCCGGCAGCTAATGTTTTTATTTACCTCGGAACGCGCTCTGATTGACGGAGGCGTCGTCTATTTACAGACCTCAGCCCTGACATATTTACTCTTAGGTATTTCGCAGATTTACCTCTGTATTATGAAAAATACCGGATATGCCGCCAAAAGCACCCTGATTAGCTCAACGGCTGTTGTATTAAATATTGTGTTAAATGCCGTATTTATTTTTGGACTGTTTCATATTCCGGCCATGGGTATCGCAGGAGCGGCTTTTGCAACTGTAATTGCAAGAGCTGTTGAAATGATATGGGCTGTTGTCGATTCCCTTAAGCCAAACCGGATCCGCCTGAAAATCAGATATTTTCTGCACGCAGACCGTATACTTTCTAAAACATACTGGAAACATTCTCTGCCGATTATAGGCAATGAATTAGCATGGGGCCTTGGTTTTACCATGTATTCTGTTGTTATGGGACACATGGGCAGCGACGCCGTAGCTGCAAATTCCATTGCCAATATTGCCAAAAACCTTCTGATCTGTTTTTGCATTGGGATTGCAAACGGAGGCAGCATTATCGTTGGAAATGAACTTGGCGCTGGAAGACTTGACGAAGCGCGGCAGTACGGCGGAAAATTATGCCGTGTTGCAGTCATAAGCGGTATTTTAACAGGATTGGCATTAATCTTGATTTCTCCGCTTATTTTTCACTTTGCAGCATTAAATCCGCAGGCAGAAGAATATTTAAAATGGATGTTAGTCATTTGTTCTTACTACATTGCCGGAAAGTCTGTAAATATGACTACGATTGGCGGAATATTTACAGCCGGAGGAGATACGCGTTTTGGGCTCATCTGCGATACAATAACCTTATGGTGCGTCACCGTTCCCATTGGCGCTTTTGCAGCATTTGTACTGCATTGGCCGGTACTGCCAGTTTATTTTCTGTTAAACTTAGATGAAATTGTAAAACTTCCAGTTGTATACAAACATTATAAACAATACGGCTGGGTACAAAACCTGACCAGACGCCCAGTATGCGAAAAAATATAGGATACAAAAAACCGTCCCAAGTTTGCACCAGCAAAAATTGGAACGGTTTTTGTTTATTTTATGAAAACATTATTGAATCAAATGATTGTAAATATCAAAGCAGTCAAAAGTAGCAAAATAATCTTTTGGAGTCTCTGCACGACGGATTAACTGAAAACTCCCATCTTCCTTTAGCAAAATTTCTGCCGATTTTAATTTTCCATTATAATTGTATCCCATTGCAAACCCATGCGCACCCGTATCATGGATAACCAAAAGATCGCCCATATCAATTTTAGGCAACATACGGTCAATTGCAAATTTGTCATTATTTTCACAGAGAGATCCGGTAATATCATATTTATGGTTACAGACAGAATTATCTTTTCCCATCACTGTAATATGATGATATGACCCATACATCGCCGGGCGCATCAAATTAACTGCGCATGCGTCGACGCCGATATATTCTTTATACGTATGCTTTTCGTGGATTGCCGTCGTCACCAGATGTCCATAAGGCCCCATCATAAAACGTCCCATCTCTGTATAAATCGCAATATCTCCCATGCCTGCCGGAACTAACACTTCTTCATATACTTTGCGTACGCCTTCTCCTATGATGCGTATATCATTCGATGTCTGGTCCGGCGTATAAGGAATCCCCACGCCGCCGGAAAGGTTAATAAATTGTATCCTGCATCCAGTTGCTTCTTTTAATTCCACAACTGTCTCAAACAACGTTTTTGCTAATATCGGATAGTACTCATTCGTTACTGTGTTGCTTGCTAAAAATGCGTGAACGCCAAATTTCTTCGCGCCTTTTTCTTTTAAAATTTTAAATCCTTCAAACAACTGCTCTTTTGTAAACCCATATTTTGCATCCTGCGGGTTATCCATGATTGTATTGCTGATTTTAAAATAACCGCCCGGATTATAACGGCAGCTAATCGTCTCTGGAATTTTTCCAATTGTTTTTTCCAAAAATTCAATATGTGTAAAATCATCTAAATTAATTGTCGCGCCAAGTTTATCCGCATAGGCAAATTCTTCTGCCGGAGTATCGTTAGAAGAAAACATAATATTTTCTCCGGACACCCCAAGCGCTTCCGCCATCATAAGTTCCGTCATAGAAGAACAGTCACATCCACAGCCGTATTCTTTTAAAATCTGAATTAAAAATGGATTCGGCGTCGCCTTTACCGCAAAATATTCGCGGAATCCTGGATTCCAGGCAAAAGCTTCTTTTACTGCCTGCGCATTTTCACGAATTCCCTTTTCATCATAAAGATGAAACGGAGTCGGATATTCTTTTACAATTTCCTGTAATTTTTCATAAGTCACAAATGGTTCTTTTTTCACGTTTGTTTTCTCCTTCCGTTGATGGACTGGGAAAATCATAGCATACAGACTTCTGAAATTCAAGTAGACAAGAAGAATCCATTTTTAAAATTCATTTCGTTAAGACAAAGCAAAAAATCACAAAAAATGGTTGTGGACGCCGCCTTTGAAATAGCAAAAAAATGGCATGGAACATGTGCTTATCTATACGATTGGCCTTGTCGCCATTTTTTCCATCACATCACCGGGGATTCCAATCGATGAAATATTTAGCAGCAGATTTTAACGCCGTCATCCCTGATCTTTTATCTGAATTTGACAGCATTATTTTTGGAAGCCGCGTTCATGCCGGAAAAATTGACGGATACCAGAAAGCAAAAAAATTTTCGTCCGTCACCCCGCAAATACTCCCTGCACCAAAACCATATAAAGCACCGTCCCAACCCCAATACTCAAAAGATTATTTCTCTTCCAGATATGTAAAATAACCACAACAACACCTGCAATCAGCTCTGGCAGCGCAAAAGGCGCCGCAAACAAATTCACGTCTTTTAAACAATAAATCACCAGCATCCCAATTACTGCCGGAGGAAGCGCCCCGCCCAGATATTTTACAAGCGGCGGTATCTCTTTTCCCTTTGGAAAAATCAAAAATGGAATTGCCCTTGTCGCAAACGTCGTAACAGACACAACCGCAATAATCAGCAAAGACTTAACTACACTTACCGGCATCCTGTTCCACTCCCTTCTCTTCATCCTTTTCGATATACTTCCTGCCAAAAACCAGGCAAAGCATAATACAAATCATAGACGGCAAAATAAAATTATCCCGTCCAAATAAAATTCGAAACAGTACCGTCGACGCCACTCCGATTACTGCCGGAATCCGTTTTCCGCCGGACAGCCACTGTTCTGTAAAAATCACAATAAATAAAGCCGTCATTGCAAAATCAATTCCCTTTGCATCAAACGGAATCAGCGCCCCCGCCAAAGCCCCAATCGCAGAACCAAGCACCCAATAAAACTGATCTAAAAGCGCAATTGCAAATAAAAATTTATCCTCCGCAACCCCCTTTGGCGCCTTGGTAGTACAAAGCAGCGAATACGTCTCATCTGTCAGAGAAAAAATCATATAAAGCCTCTTTTTTCCCATTTTTCCAAAACGCTCCAACAACGAAAGGCCATAAAAAATATGGCGCACATTCACCATAAACGTCATAAAAATAATATTTAAAAATCCAACCTGCGGAGCAAAAAAATTAACCGCCAAATACTGCCCGCTCCCAGCATAAACAACCATGCTCATAAAAATTGCCCACAAAAAATTATAACCCTTCTCCTGAAACATCACGCCAAACGCAGTCCCAATAAACAAATACCCTGTAAATACCGGAATCGTATATGGAAACGCCACCCGAAAAGCATTTGCATACCCATATTTTCTCTTTGGCTCCATTTCATCCCCTTCTTTCTAAAACATATAAAATAACTCTAAAACTGTATTAATTCCCCACTCCTAATCGCCCAAAACCCAAAATTCATTACTAACCAAGTATACAAAAAACCCTCCCCATTTACAACAAAAAAATCCCACTCCCACACATTTCCCAACGCCAAATTAATTTCTAAATGTCCGTCCGCCTACATCAAACATTTAAAAATTAACCCCCAAGTATTCCTTTTTCCCAAAAGATATGCTATACTACAAGGAAAAATGGTACAAAATGAAAGGATGTTTTTAGCTATGCCGAATATTTCAGCCCTAGAAGCCTTAAACGCTGCAGTGTCCGCTTCCAGCCAGATACAAAGGAACCCTGCATATGACGCAGACTTTTCTTCTTACCTGAAAACAGAAAAAACATTAGAAGAAATCTACACCGAAGCCTCACAGACCTACGGCGTATCCATTGACCTGTTAAAAGCAATGACAAAACAGGAATCAAATTTTAATCCAAATGCCACCAGCAGAAGCGGCGCGCAGGGACTTATGCAGCTTATGCCTGGGACTGCCGCAAGTTTAGGCGTGACAAATTCCTATGACCCCTATCAAAATATTATGGGCGGCGCACAGTACATACGCAAAATGTTAGATAAATATGACGGAAACGTTTCTCTTGCATTAGCCGCATATAACGCCGGAAGCAACAACGTGGACAAATACGGCGGTATCCCGCCGTTTGCAGAGACTCAAAATTACGTTGCCAAAATTACGCAATATCTTGCAGAGGGCGTTGAAATTCCAAACCCAAATACCCTGTATACTGCAGAAAGCACCGTCAAAGGCGATCCCGCCGTTTCCTATCAGGATTTGAATACGCTCGCTGGAAATATTCTGACAGAAATCTTTTCCTATGACGATTATATGAAACATTTAAATGCCCTGCTTGGAAAGGACAAGACGGCCATGGCGTTATCTCTTTCCGTCGTAACCTCTTCCGAAAAGACCGAAAAAAAAGACGAAGAGCAAAACCTGCCGGACAGTTATATTGCATACGAAACACTCTCAAACAGCGCCATGCCGGAATCTTTGACGACAAAAACCGAAATTGTATAAGGATGTGACAAAAATGAAAAACTTGATAATTCCAAGCAGATATGAATCTGCGCTCAATCTGCATGACACACAGATTGCAATAAAGACCGTGAAAGACTTTTTCCAGAACCTTTTATCAGAACGGTTAAATCTTTCCCGCGTATCCGCGCCTTTATTTGTCGATCCGGATACCGGATTAAACGACAACTTAAACGGAGTCGAACGTCCCGTTTCTTTTGGTATCAAAGAGCAAAATGATAAACTGGCAGAAGTGGTACATTCCCTTGCCAAATGGAAACGCTATGCGCTTGAGAAATACGGATTTTCGATTGGCGAAGGCATATATACCGATATGAATGCCATAAGGCGCGACGAGGATACTGATAATATCCATTCTATTTTTGTAGATCAGTGGGATTGGGAAAAAATCATCCGCAAAGAAGACCGTACATTAGACTTTTTAAAAGAAACTGTCCGAACTGTGTATAAATGTCTGCGGAAAACAGAAAAATATATGTCCATCCGTTATGACTATATTGAAGAAATTCTTCCGCACGATATTTTCTTTATCACAACGGGCGAATTAGAAGACCTCTATAAAGACCTTACGCCAAAAGAGCGCGAATACCAGATTGCCAAAGAAAAAGGCGCTGTGTGCATAATGCAGATTGGAGATAAATTAAAAAACGGCGAACCGCACGACGGACGCGCGCCCGATTATGACGACTGGGCGCTCAATGCGGATATTGTCATTTATTATCCTGTTCTTGACATTGCGCTTGAAATCTCTTCTATGGGTATCCGGGTAGATAAAGACGCCCTGCTTTCCCAGCTTGAAAAAGCAGACTGCACGAATCGCGCCAGCCTGCCGTTCCAAAAAGCGGTAATCAACGGGGAACTGCCATTTACAATCGGCGGCGGCATTGGACAATCCAGAATTTGTATGTTCTTTTTACGAAAAGCCCATATCGGAGAAGTCCAGTCTTCACTCTGGCCAAAAGCCATTCAGGACGAATGTAAAAACCATGGTATCCTCCTGCTTTAACAGGAAGCTGCCATATGCTTCATGTGCTGACTACTCTGTCAGTACATGAAAGCCAGCCTGTTCCAATCGGTCTTTTGCCTTTTTCATATTCTGAAAACCATATATTTTCATATAGCCTCCATTTTTATGCAGCTCTTTTCCAAATATCTCGTACATCTGCTTTTTATCCATATATATTTTATCATCCGGCTGCTTTATGATTCCGCTGATTTCCCCTTTTCTTTCCATTCCCTTTTCATCTGTAATCAAAAGTACAAGGGACTTAAAATTCTCTTTCCATTTCTCAATCTGGCTTTTTAACGGAGCATACCCATTATTATCTGTAAACAAAGAAAACGCCTCTTCTCCAATAAGAAATTTTGGCACATTCCCAAGCATAACATTCTGTTGCACAACTAAAAAAGGCATATATTCCCGCTCAAACTCTACCCCGTAAAGCTCCGCTTCCATGGTATACGACTCCAAAGAAACCGTAACCCTAACGGTATCTTTTGGAGTAAACCCACAAATACCAGAAAGTTTCCGAAATTCCTCCACAATCTCCGCCGTCAAATCCTGCTGTGACTGAATGTCAAACCCATACACCCTTTCCTCTTTCCAATATTCCGTTGCTTTTCCGGCCAGAAAAAACAGCCCCGCACAAAGCGCCGCCATTAAAACAATAACTCTGTAAAAATCATTTTTTCTCAAAACTTCCCCTCCTCTGGTAATACTTCATACGTATATACAACCAAATCACCAGCAGAATGAGCACAACAATCACCAGCACAAAAATTGTAACCCACCACTGATTCGTCTGCGGCTCTTCCTCTTCCACTTTTAATTCCACAACCTGCGGTTTCTGAATAACTGTATGTACTTCCCGTTTCAGTTCCGTCAATTCACCCAACTCATTTTCATAAGAAAAAATTACCGTTCCAGACGTATCTCCATATTTTTCTGCATTTTCATCTATGATTTCACCCATCTCATTCATATTTAACGTTCCGGCAAAAACAGAAATTTCCCCATCTGACGACGTACCTGCTTCCATATTTCCCAAAAACAGTTCTTTTTGCGCAAACAATCCCTTTCCTTCAAAACGCACCCTTACATTATAGAGGCTTGTAAGCCCTGTATTTTGCACCTGAAATGTCAGCAAGTCCGTATCCGACTCATAAATACTTTCCGGAAATGACAAGTCCGCCAACTCCGCCTGCTGTATCTGGTCAGCCGCAAGATAAACCGATTCTGTCACCTGATAACTCTCCCCCGTTTTGTCTTCATAGTCAAATAAAATCTGAACCAAAACCGCCCCTTCTGCCGCTTTCGCCCCTACTGAAATATTTTGGGACAAGTCAATTGTGTCTTTTGCTTTTACCTGTGCAAAATACCAGGAAGTCCGTTCAAATGTAAAAAAAGGATTTTCCGTCAGCAGCGTAACTTTCAAATTTTCCATAGACTGGCTGCTGCTGCAGTTTTTCGCCAGAAGCTTCCAAGGCGTAGTTTCTCCCGCCTTTGCCGAAATTCCATTCAAATTATTTTCGTATATCATTACTTTTGGCTTTTGAATGTTCTCCTCATTTTTACTTTCTGGAAAGGAAGTCTTTTCCTCCGTAGGTTCCTCCGCTTCCTGCCCCAAAACTTCTTCCTGCAATTCTGCCGGCTTACCGTCTGTAATTTCTATGTATATCGTAAATTCCTGTACAATAATTTCTTCCGCCGTCTGTGCGGATACCGTCAAATGAAGCGGATACTGACCGTTTCTCCTATCCTTTTTTAATTTGATACGGCACTGGTACAAATAGATACCGCGTTTTGTCTGTTTCACTTTCTTCTGGTAATTTTTGAAATAAAACGGACTGTTTTCTTCTCGTTCAAATGAAACTCCCACCAATAAAACTTCCTGCTTTAATGGTAAATCTGTCTGAAACGGAACGACAAGACGCATCGTATTTTTTTGAATAGACGGCGCGTATCCTTTTGAAAACGACGTATTCATTCCGTCATACTTTTTATTCGTATCAATTGAAATGCTTCCCTGTGCGAAAACACCAGACGAAATAAACAAAAGGCAAACAAACGCCATTGCGGCAAAAAAAGAAGCTGGAAATTTTGTGTTCCATTTCATAACTGTTGTATCCTCCCTCCGTCCATTTCATATACTCTGTCGCACAAAATCCGAATATCTTCACTATTGTGACTTGCCAAAAGAATCGTTTTTTGCTGTGCCTTTAAATCCAAAATCAGGTTCCGAATATCTTTCACGCCATGTTTATCCAATCCATTAAACGGCTCGTCTAAAATCAAAAAATCCGGATTTTCCATAATTGCCTGGGCAATACCGAGCCGCTGCCGCATACCTAAAGAATATTTTGACACCGCCTTTTTTAAATCTGGATCTAACCCTGATTTTATCATAGCTTCCCGAATGTGGTTTTCTGTAATACGCCCTTTTAAACCCGCTAATATCTTAAGATTTGTTATTCCAGAAAGATTTCCCAAAAACCCGGGCGTTTCGATAATCACACCTATGCTTTCCGGAAAATCTACCTCTGTGCCGATTTGTTTTCCGCCGACATAAATTTTTCCGTCTGTTACTGGAAGAAAACCACAAATACATTTCATAAACACCGTTTTTCCCGAACCATTATTGCCGCAAATTCCATATACATTTCCTTTCTCCATTGTCAAATGTATATCATGCAAAACGGCGTCATTTCCAAATTTTTTAGTTACATGCTCTATTTGAACATAAGGCCTCATATCAATTCCCTTATCCTTTCATACAACAGCAGGCCATGCAAAAGTACCGCCGCCATTGTAAACGCCAGAAAAAATATCCAGATGCCGCTGCCATCGCTTCCCCAGTTTTCTTCACATAAAATCCATTCCACCGGATACATGGCATACAGTTCTGGAAGATAGCGTTCTTTTAGAATAATCAGCAGATAATAACAGACAAACGCAAGTCCATACGCCATATAATAGCTCTGAAACAACGCTGCAAAACTGCCGGAAAGTTCCGCCAAAATACCGCCCACAGCACAAATGCGAATCAAAAGAAAAAAACAATCCCAGACTTCTTTCCCATCAATTCTTCCAATTCGTTCTAATGGATACAAAAAAAGAAAACAAGCGAAAAATGCCAAAAGTCCCGCCCAAAAAAAAGGCAGAAATCCACTGATATAACTTTGAACTAATTTTTTTTTGATATACTCCATGCGGCTAATCCGAATACTGTATAACTTTAAAAAACCGCTGGATTTTTCCTGTACATAGACTGCGCCAGTCGGAAACGAAGCAAGTACCGGTATAAAAAACACTGACATTTTTGACTGTAACGCCCTCTGATAAAATGTAAGAAAGTTTCCTGCCGCCATAGGCGGTTTCACTTCCGCAAACGGAATTCCCAAAACAAAGACAACAAAACCAATCAAAACAGAAAGCCAAATTCCCTTTTTTAGAAATAATTCTCTCATAACTGCTCTCCCGTAAACGAACTAAAATGATACCGCTTGAGCGTAAAAAACGAGAGTGCCAGCAAAAAGAGCAGTATACTAAAAAATAAACTTATGGACTGCCCAACCGTAGGAAGAAAATCATATCCAAAATCGTGCATCCCATATGTCGCATGGTTGAGCGGGCTAATCCAGCCAGTAATCCTCCTAATTTGATACATTTCATACTCGTCCTTGTGCAGCAGCTTCGCCAGCATAGACGGCTCCAATAAAAAACCAAATAAACTATAACAAAGACCAGCGGCAATCCCTGCTTTTTTGCCGGCTCTCAATTGAAAAAAAAGCATAAGAAAACTTAGCGTCAATGCATAGCAGACCAAAAGCAATAATATCTGCAGACTGCATTCTGCCGGCGTTGTACTTTCCATTACTTTTATCGTAGATGGTACCGAAAGTTCTTTTCCCAAACCAGAATAAGCAAGCAAAGCCGCTGTTTTACTCCATATATTTCCGGTATATGTTTTCTTCATACACAAAAAACCTGTTACCAAAAATACATACCCCAAATACAATATTGTAACGGCTAAAATATAAAAAAACTGCGCCAAAAGCCATCTTCCTTTATTCATCCGCAGCAGCATATAAGGCGTAAACGGACTTAATTTCGGCAAATCTATAAACATTAATATCAACAGCAGAGAAGAAAGCAAAATTGAAACTGCATCCCCAAATGTCCAGATAAACGGCTCAAATGCCTGTATCGGAGTATTATAATACTCAGCCGCCGTCATTGCCCTGCCGCTTAAAAAAAAACACAAAATCAATGAAAATAAAAAGGTAAGAATAATCCTGGGGTTTTTGTAAAACCCCAGAAAATTCCAACGGACTGCAAAAAACACCTGTTTCATCATCAGTATCCCAGCTCACGGTCAATAATCGTGCCATCTATGGCATTGATTGTCATAAAACTCTGCGCAGAACGTTCTCCGCTATTTCGCTCCACAACTTCTCCATCCAAACTCTTAGAATCAAATCCTCCAAAAAAATCCCAGACCGGAACCAAAAGACCAGTATCATTATCTGCCGCCGGATCATAAATCCTTGTATATCCAAATACAATTTTTCGAATATTATACGTCCGTCCCGCTTCATAATTTGCAACATCTAAATTCGACACTTCCATCATCTGCTCATAAATTTTGATAATGCTTTCAAAATCCATTAGTTTTACATTTTCAGTTGTAATCCCGCCGACATCATAAAAATTACCTAGTTTCGCCTCCTGGACGCCATCATCACCGATTATAATATCACAGTACTCATACCCCCATGGCTTAAGCGTACTGTCCATATCATCCAACGCGCCGCCATACGATAACGTATATGTGACCGGAATATCATCCAGTTTTCTGGAAAAATGAAATAAATATCCGGCGTCCAGCATCTTATCTTTGTGTACTCCCTGTTCTCCATAACAGAACACGCCATAATCCCAATCCACAACGGATAAATCAAATCCCAATTTTTCCACTTTCTCTTTTGCAATTTTTTCAGCCTCTTCATAAGAAATTCCTAGTTTTTCTTTGATATATTCCTCTTCAATATAATTTTCACTTTCCGGATTCGCTAACACAAACTGTCCTTCTGTCCAGCCTGAAAATTCCATTTTGTCCGGCAGATCATCCCTATTTTTTGTAATAGTAAATTCAACATTTGGTTTTAGTAAATAGTTGATTCTATATTGAAAGGCCCCATTTTTTGTCTCTGCTACTCCCATAAAATGATCCACGTCTTTCTCCTTAACCTGCTCGTCGCCTTTTTTGCTCCAATATTCCAGATTAAACGCAGGCGTTACTTCTTGTTTCTCTATTTCCTCTGGAGCCGTCTTTAATTCCTCCTCATATCTTGCAATTGTCGCATCCAAATCAAATTGCGGCTCTCCATTTTCATCTGTTCCATATTCATATGGGTCTAAATTTCCTTCTGATTTATACTTTTTCAGCGTAGTAATCTGCTGTTGAATATCATCTTTTGTCCGAATACTGTACTGATAGCCGTGATAAATTTTATCCCCTTCAAAAAAAGCCTTCGTCACTTTATCAATCATATCCTGATTGACTTCTTTTGCAGACACAGCATAAGTATTGACGGTATCTGCATTTGGAATCATGATATCCGCATCTGTATGAATCACAAGTTTTCCATCTGCATAAACGCTCTCATTTTCATAATGCTTTGGCGCCTTAAGACGTTTATGAAGCGGGCTGTTTGTAACCTCGCCGCTTTCATACTGATTCGTACTCTGCGCCCCTTTTTCTCTCACAATCGTCTCTTCGGGCGTTTTTTCACACCCCATCAACGCTGTAAAGGAAAAACAAAATAACACTGTCAGTAATTTTCTCTTCATTGTATCCTCCCATCTGTTTTAAACAGTTTTGATATACTAATCCTATCAAATTTATATTTGCAAATATTCATTTCGTTGTAAACAAACCGTAAAGAAAAACAGAAACACATTTAGAAGAAAGGACCCCCATATGTCCATCCGCATGTTTGAATATGACGTACATATCTCATTAACATACCAGAGTTCACCCCAATCACTTAATTTTCCCTTTTCCGCCGTTCTCTTCCTTCAAGATAATAAAAATATACCCAACATTCTATTTTGCAAAATTCATTTTCAAAATGGCTGCATTTTAGACTACGCCGTTCCTGCCGTAAAAGTTCAAATTTTCCGTTTCCCAGAAAGAAAACAACCGAAACGTTATGATAAACCTGTTACACAAATCTTTTATCCATGTGTTTTTGAATGATAAGAAATTACTCAAGGAGGTTATTGCCATGACTGCGCCAGTTTTAGAATTAGAAATTGAAAAATACATCTATGCCGTAGAAGAACGGGATCAAAAACTTGCACTTATGCAAAATAAACTAAACCAATAGGAAAATGAACTTAATAAAAAAGATAACGAAATCGACCTGCTGAAAAAACAATTAGCCGCTCTGCAAAAGCATCTTTAAAGGGGAGGCCCCACTTTGCACCGATAGTATTGTCCTTATCTTTGCAAACGTTTTAACAGAACACGCACCAATCAAAAAGAACAAAAAATATTAGGAGAGGCAGAACTGGAAATCATGCAGGTAATTTGGGACAATGGAAACGCTGTAACTTCATAATTAAATTTTAAAAGTATTACAGGAGAGAAGAAGATGGCAGCTTTCCACGTTAATGACATCATTCGCAAGGCTGACCGACAAAGGATTTATCAGTTGTGATCGTTCAACAGAAAGAAATCTGTATAAGATAACTGCACTTTATAGCAATAAAGAAACCAAAAGCTCTGATATTCAGGAACTCAGAACTATTTGATTTGGATTTTTCTTGCAGTTTACTTTTCATTTTCTGAAAATATTGTTATAGTTTGAAATGGATACTCACCTTTGTCCCTTCCCCAATTCTGCTTTCCAGTTCCATAGTACTGTGGTGCACCGCAGCTATTTGTTCACACAGGGCAAGCCCAAGCCCCATATTTCCGCTTTTTCTGGACCTTGACTTATCCACACGATAAAATGCTTTCCTGACTTTATCCAATTCTTCAGGATGTATCCCACAGCCTTCATCCCTGACCCAAAGAGAATCCTCGTCCGCCCCCAGATAAACAAAACTTCCCCTGTCGGAAGCCATCATGCTATTATTAACTAAATTAATCAAAAAACTTGTCATCAAATCCGCATCCAAATATTTCTTTTTTCCATAAAATTCTCCTTCGCGCACCAGCGTCATTCCCTTTTGTTTCAAATTGTAATTTACGCTGCTTTCGACTGCCCGAAACAAGTCTTCTACCAAAACATATTCCAGTTCTATCTTACACTCCGGTTCGTACAGCCTTGTCAATTCCATCATTTTTTCTGAAAGACGCGAAAGTCTCATGCTTTCTTTATGAATATACTGTAATGCCCTTTCTTCCTGCTCTTTGGATAATTTCACCGATAGAAGCGTCTCAGAATATCCCTTTATTGCCGTCAGAGGCGTTTTCAATTCATGCGACATACTGCCAATCAACTGACGCTGCGTTTCATTGACTGCGTAAAGCGGCCTGGTAATTTTTTTTATCAGATAAACTAAAAGCGCCGCCATACTTACAGACGCCAGGACAGAAATCAAAAGTTCTTTTAACGTAAGATAAAAACTATTCATATAAACAGACGTAATATCCTGCACATAAAAACTATGGTATGCTTCACCCTTCCGCGCTTTTGACCTAAAATATTTTAAATTCGACTGCATATACAAAACAAGAAGATAACGGCCGTTTATTTTTTCTAACTTTGAATTACAGGGATACTCTGGATTCTCCGTATTAATTTTATCAACGTCAAACTCATATGGACTGCTGTTAAATAACGCTTTTCCATTTTTATATAACGCCGACCCCTCCGGCATATTTTCCCTGAAACAATAAGTCAGCACTGTATCGTTTTTGGAACCTCCAGCAAACACCCGTTCAAACTCTTTCACACAATTCTGTTCTGCATTTACAAATAATCTGCTTTCTTTTTCTTTCAACAGTTTCATTTTTTCCTGATGGCTGGCTAAAATCACATAGAACGAAAAAATCTGTGTCAATACAAATAACATAATTGACGCAGTCAGAGCTATTTTTTTTATCATTGTCATTCCAAAACCTCCATTCGGTATCCTACCCTGGGCACCGTAATAATCACGTCAAAAAAATCCAGTTTTTTGCGGATATTTGCCACATGAACATCTACGGTCCGGCTCTCCCCATCAAAATCTACGCCCCATAGCATATTTAATATCTGATCTCTAGTTATAACCCTGTTGCGGTATTTCCAAAATGCCATTAAACAGTCAAATTCCATCGGCTGTAAGGAAATCTCCTTCCCGCCTTTTTCTACCACTCGTTTTTTCTCATCAATTACCACATCTTTAATCCGGATTTCCTCTGTGTCCTCTTTTCCATAACGTTTTAAAACATTATCCATCCGAACCAAAAGCTCAAGCATTTCAAACGGCTTTACAATATAATCTTCGGCCCCGCTTTTTAATCCTTTAATTTTACTGGGCAAATCACCTTTTGCCGTCAAATAAATAACTGGTATACCATGCGCTTTCAATTCTTTTAACAATGCAAAACCATCTTTACCAGGCAGCATAATATCTAAAAGCGCCAAATCATAATCCGCTTTTTCCGCAAGATGCCTGCTAAACTCACCGCCATCCAAAAACGGCACCGGCTGATACCCGGCAATTTCCAAATTCATACATATCAAATCATTAATCGCAATTTCATCCTCAATAACCAAAATTTTCTTCATACAAATCTCCATAACTATATATTTTACCAAATATATCCTTTTCAGAACCCATGTATCATTATTATAATAAATTAGAATCAAAAACACTATATGACGGATGTAAATGTTTTGTAAACCCTATATGCTTTTCTTTATCTTGAAAAAGTGCTATGATAGACATTACAAAATTTTGAAATAATCAGAGGTGCTTTCACATGGAAAATGAACAAAAAATATACTTATTTGAAAATACTCCCGTCCCAAAGGCCGTTGCCAAACTGGCCATCCCAACGATTCTTAGTTCGTTGGTAATGGTAATTTATAACCTGGCTGACACTTATTTTGTCGGTATCATAAACGATCCCATAGAAAATGCCGCCGTCACACTTGCAGCTCCTGTTCTATTGGCGTTTAATGCTGTCAACAACTTATTCGGCGTCGGAAGTTCCAGCATGATGAGCCGCGCCCTTGGAAAAAAAGATTATGAAACCGTAAGCAAAAGCTCCGCCTTTGGTTTCTACTGCGCCTTATTATTTGGAATTATTTTTTCCCTTTCCTGTACAATATTCCAGATGCCGCTTTTAAACTTGCTTGGTGCAGATTCTATGACTGCAAAAGTAACTGCTTCCTACATGAAATGGACCGTCAATTTCGGCGCTGCCCCTGCAATTTTAAACGTTGTATTAGCTTACCTTTTACGGGCAGAAGGCGCTGCCCTTCATGCAAGCATTGGAACTATGAGCGGATGTCTGCTCAATATCATATTAGACCCGATTTTTATTCTTCCATGGGGATTTCATATGGGGGCCGAAGGCGCAGGCCTCGCCACGTTTCTTTCCAACTGTATTGCCTGCCTTTATTTTTTTATCTACCTTTTGGTAAAACGAAACAGTACCTTCGTCTGTATTCACCCCAAAAAATTTTATCCCGGCAAAACTATACTGATTGGGGTATGTGCCGTTGGTATTCCGGCAGCTGTCCAAAATTTGCTGAACGTTACAGGAATGACAATTTTAAATAATTTTACATCATCATACAGCGCCGATGCAGTAGCCGCCATGGGAATATCACAAAAAATCAATATGGTTCCGCTTTATATTGCGCTTGGCCTTTCCCAGGGCATTATGCCGCTTATCAGTTACAGCTATTCTTCCGGGAACCAAAAACGCATGAAAGAAACCGGACTGTTTGCTCTAAAAGCAATGCTTTCATTTATGCTTATAATTACAACTTTATATTTTCTCTTTGCCCAAACATTCATCGAAACTTTTATGAAAAACGACCTTATCATCTCCTAC
Source organism: uncultured Lachnospiraceae bacterium (assembly GCA_910586355.1). Taxonomy (GTDB): domain Bacteria; phylum Bacillota; class Clostridia; order Lachnospirales; family Lachnospiraceae; genus Roseburia_B. Next base: position 16,743 of record CAJUHJ010000018.1, on the reverse strand, counting down.
GGCACAAAATTTTTACGCGGTTTTTGCTTAAGCTTACCCTTCCTTTGTATTGATTTTCTTGCAGTCGGTATTTTCCAGGCAATTGGAAAAGGAAAAGAAGCCTTTATTTTTGCAATTATGCGAAAAATTATTTTAGAAATCCCGGCTCTTTATCTTTTAAACCGTATATTCCCATTGTATGGGCTTGCATACGCGCAATTAGCAGCAGAAATATTTTTAGCCGCTGCCGCGCTGTTTGTTTTACGACGCATTTTTACTTAATATTTTTTCTTGACATTTTTACAGTATCATGTTATGGTTTATACAAATAAACCGGTCTATTATTATAAACCAAAGGAGGATACGTAAATGAACTATAAACTTTGTGATGGAGAATATCATCTGATGGAGCTTGTATGGGAATTAGAACCTGTAACATCTACCGATCTCCACAAAGCATGCCTGCCGCGGCTTGGCTGGAAAAAATCCACTACCTATACAATGCTTCGGAAACTATGCGAACGGGGACTGCTGTCAAATAAAAATTCCATCGTTACATCTATTATCAAAAAAGAAGATATTGAGCAATACGACAGCAGAGAACTTATCAACAATCGATTTAACTCTTCCCTGCCAAAATTTGTAGCGGCCTTTCTTGGCAGTGAAACACTGACTGAATCCGATGCAAATGAACTGCAGAAGTTAATCGACGACTATCGAAATAAAAAATAAGGAGGGATTGCTTATGGAATATGGCATTATGATTTTATTGAAACTTAGTTTCGTTACGTCCATAATGGCGCTCATTATTTTAGGTATCCGCTTTTGTTTGAGAAAAGCGCCAAAAGTTTATACGTATATCTTATGGATATTCGTTTTTATCCGGGCTGTTTTACCTATATCGTATTCTTCCGCTTACAGTCTGTGGAATATGCTGAAACATATTTTTACCCCGCAAAATTCCGAAGCGCTTGTGTCTTATACAGCAGCGGAACCTGCATTTACGCCGATTACCGGAACGGCTTTGCCAAACACTGTATTACCCATTTCCACGGCACAGACGACCCCGGCGGCTGCACCTGTATCACAAATGCCTGATTTATGGGTATTAACAGCTATTTTGTGGTTTACCGGAATAGCTGTCATGCTGTTATACAGTTTACGCTCCATACGTAAACTGCGCAAAACAGTAAAATATTCCACCTTGGCTCCTGCCAGGCACATACCTTTAAACTGCCGCGTATACGAGTCCGACCAAATCAAAACGGCATTTATTCTGGGATTTTTCCGTCCAGTTATTTATCTGCCAAAAGGCCTTACAGCCGATAGAAAACGCTTGATTTTAGAACATGAATCGGTGCATATCCGCCGCCACGACCATAAAATCAAAATAGCGGCATGGCTGATTTTATCGCTGCACTGGTTCAATCCCCTGATGTGGGTTAGTTTTTGGTTCTTAAACAAAGACATGGAATTATCTTGCGACGAACAGGTATTAATCAATCTTGGTTCACAAATTCGTGCTGATTACAGCTCGCTGTTACTGGATTTAGCAACGCCGAACCGAATTTCTTCCGGAATACCGCTTGCTTTCAGCGAAGGAAATACCAAAACACGCATTAAAAATATTTTAAATTACCGTCCTATAAAATTTGGTTCCGCAGTCGCCGCTATTTTGTTAATTTTTGTTACCATCTACGGATGTATGGGGAATCCGCAAAAAACTCCGGAACCCGTAGTGCAGACGCCGGAAACTGAGGCTCAAACTGCCGACAGCAGCGAAATGGTTTTTGTACAAACCTTTGTCGATCATCTGATAAACGCTCAGGCAGAAGACATCTATGCTATGCTCTCTGCCGACCTAAAGAACGAAGCCGACCATTATTCCACCACTTTTGGCATTTCGCTTCACGAACCAAACAAACACAGACGGATGAACCCATTTGTTCCTACCGATCCGCCTGTGATAGAAAAAACCGCAACCGGATACCACTATCAAATGAGGCGTCCCGAATATCCGCCGCCACCAGAATATGAAGCATACCACTACTCGGATATTTGGGAAGGTTATCTCACATTAAATAACACAAACGACGGCTATGAAATCAAAGAATGGACGGAAAACATTAAGAACGAAATCGCATCACGCGATGAATTCGACCGGAATTATGAATACTACACATTCTTCATTGACGCAAAAATAGAACTTGACTGGTTAGAAGCACACCCGGAAGAAACATCCGAATTATTCTACTACAATCGAGCCAATTCAAAACCGGAAGATATACTGACGGAACGCTTTCACCTCACAGACGGCAAAGTAACAGACATCCAAAAAGACGACAAACAACATGTTCAAAAAGTCACATATAGCTGGGATGACGGATTCGTTGTTTTTCGAATGGAACAGCTGCTTGACGGCATCTGGTACGTCACCGGAATTGAAAATTAATTCTCTGTCACACAGCCAATGGAAAAAGAGAGCCTGCAGCAATGCAAGGCCTCTTTTTTTTACTTTTTCCGCCGCCAAACGCCCCAGTAACTATTTTTTATTTTTCTCATAAATTATAAGGATGGAAAAAAGGAGACACTTCTATTATGGCAATCGGCTATCTCATTCTTCAAGCACGTACCGCGCATGATGCCGTCCCACTAAACGGTGTTCGAATTCAAATTTATGACCCACTGAACAATCTGTTATACGAACTGACAACAGATGAAAATGGAGAAACGCAAAAAATCCCATTGGAAACACTCAGTAAAGATTTTTCACAAAACCCCTATTATACGGGACTTCCCTATATCAGCTACAATGTACGCACACAAGCAGACGGATTTCACTCTCTTTTTGTCTCAGACATCCCTATTTTTGATGGGGAAACTGCAGTTTCCCCTCTTACGCTGATACCATTAGAGGACAAGGAACGAAACGCATCTCAAATTGAAATATCTGTTGGCGAACCTGCCGTCGCAATGCAGACGCCGCGCAATCCGAAAAGCCCGTCAAGAGAAACCTATGTATTACGGCAGGTAGTAATTCCAAATCCCATTACCGTACACCTTGGTTCCCCCAATTCCTCTGCTTCAAACGTTCAGGTATCATTTCCTGACTATATAAAAAATGTTGCAAGCAGTGAAATCTATCCAACCTGGCCCGATTCCGCCCTTCGGGCGAACATTTATGCAATTATCACATTTGCATTAAACCGCGTCTATACAGAATGGTACAAAAGCCGCGGCTACAACTTCGATATTACAAACAGCACAGCTTATGATCAGTATTTTGTCTATGGTCGTCCAATTTACGATTCTATCAGTAAAATTGTAGATGAAATTTTTAATGAATATGTCCGCAGAAAAGGGCAGAATAATCCCTATTTTACATCTTTTTGTAACGGAACTACCAGCACTTGCCAGGGATTGAGTCAATGGGGAACTGTTTCACTGGCAAACCAGGGATTATCTGCACTGCAGATTCTTCGTTCCTATTACCCAAAAGATATTGAAATTGCAGAAACTGACATCATCACAGGACAGCTCTCTTCTTACCCTGGAAGCGCATTAAAGCAAGGCAGCCGCGGACTAAATGTCCAGACGATTCAGACCTATTTGAACAGAATACGAAAAAATTATCCCGCGATACCAGTGATTACAGACGAAACCGGAGTGTTTGGAAATACTACCACTGCCGCAGTCAAAAAATTTCAGTCTGTTTTTAATTTGGTTTCTGATGGAATTGTAGGAAAAAGTACCTGGTATAAAATATCCAGTCTCTATACTGCTGTAACAAGGCTCGCCGAATTAAACAGCGAAGGTGAAACTCTTGGAATTGGAACCGTACCTCCCAATTCTATTCTCAAACAAGGTTCAAGGGGACAGGACGTCATACTGTTACAATATTTACTGGATGTGATTTCGGAATACTATCCTTCTATTCCTCCGCTTACACAAGACGGTATATTCGGCGTCCAAACGGCTCAGGCAGTTTTAGCATTTCAGCGTCTTATGCGATTAAATCCAGATGGGATTGCAGGCTCGCTTACATGGAAATCTCTCTATGAAGTTTATCAGGGAATTGAACAGAATATTCCGTCATTTGGACCTGATTCCAACATAACAGAATATATCGTCCAGCCGGGAGATACGCTTTGGGCGATTGCCAGAAGATACAATACCACAGTAGATATACTAAAAAGTTTAAATGGTTTGACAAGCGACTTACTGCGCATCGGCCAGATATTAAAAATTCCAACTGCACAGACAACGCCTTATATCGAATATACAGTAAAATCCGGAGATACGCTTTGGTCCATCGCCAGAAGATACAATACCACGGTAGACACGCTAAAAAGCCTAAATGGATTAACAAGCGACCTGCTGCGTATCGGCCAGACACTAAAAATTCCAACAAACTAAACAAGGGGGATCACAACCCGCTGCAAAAAACAGACGCCGACGGGTTGTGATTCTATTAAATCGCTGCAAACGCCAGACTGTATGCTAAAATGCACCATGGCTTTCCAACAATAATAATAGCTGCAAACTTTTTGACCTGCATTTTCGTCAGGCCTGAAAAATAACAGAAGAAATCATCTGGAAACAACGGCAGCGCCATTCCAAGAAACAAGAAAAGTACATAGGATTTGCTTTTTCCTGCCATTTTTGAGTATTTTTCATATTGTTCTTTCGAAAATAGTTTTTCAATTATTTTTACCCCATATTTTTTTGCCAATAAAAATGCAAGAATAGAACCGACGGAAATTCCTATATAATTGCACCAAAATCCACCCATACTTCCAAATAATACCGCACCCGCAGCACAGCCCAAAAATCCAGGAAGTATCGGAAAAACAACTTGCAGCGCCTGTAATACGGTTAATACAATGGGAGCAAATAACCCAAATCCTTTTATATATTCCTGAAATGTCTCTGTTGATTCAAATCTACCGTCCATATACGCCTTTCCTACGCCGGCAAGCAAAAAAAGAAAAAGTATCACAGAGGCTATTGTCAATAATTTTTTCCACTTCATACAGCTGCTCCTTATTAAGCAAAACAGTTTTATGTGTTTCAATCCTTATTTAGTATAGCACAACGAATACTTTTCTTTTTTAACAAATCCAGTATTTTTATTTAAGAAAATAAAAAATTTTATTCAGATTTATGCAGGCTTCTTAACATGGAAATCTCTTTTGCCCATCCTGCATCGTCATTCGGGGTCTCAAGAATAATCGGCAAACCTTGTAACTTGGGATGATTTATAATCTGTTCCATGGCATTGATACCAATTTGCCCTTGTCCGATTTTTTCATGCCGGTCTTTATGGCTTCCCAATGGATTCATACTGTCATTCATATGAATTGCTTTTAGCCAGCCAAGCCCTACAACTTCCTCAAACGATGCCAGCACGCCGTCTAAATCAGTTACAATATCATATCCTCCGTCCCAGACATGACAGGTATCTAAGCATACGCCCATTTTTTCTTTTAATTCCACCTTGTCTAAAATTTCTTTCAGCTCCTCAAAATTCCTTCCTATCTCAGAACCTTTTCCCGACATAGTTTCAAGAAGCACAGTCGTCGTCTGTTCCGGTTTCAATACCTCGTTTAAAATCTCTGCTGTCATTGCAATTCCAGTATCGCTGCCTTGTCCGACATGCGAACCCGGATGAAAATTATAGTAATTGCCCGGTGTAAATTCCATACGGGCCAAATCGTCTGCCATTGTCTCTCTTGCAAATCTGCGGATATCCTCTTTTGCCGCGCAGGTATTCATCGTATAAGGCGCGTGTGCAACCAGTTTTCCAAAGGAATGTTCCTTTGCCAGTGCAAGAAACCGTTTGACGTCTTCCTCATCAATTGCTTTCGCCTTTCCTCCCCTGGGATTTCTGGTAAAAAATGCAAATGTATTTGCTCCCAGCTTTAACGCCTGTTTTCCCATCGCTTCATAACCTTTTGACGCTGAAATATGACTTCCAATATAAAGCATAACATCCTCCCGTAATCGAAATTATAGTTTGGCAATTCTCTCCAATGCTGCGAGCGTATTCTCATACGTTCCAAATGCCGTCAGCCTGAAATATCCTTCTCCGCTTGGGCCAAATCCAGAACCAGGCGTACCAACCACATTTGCATTTTCAAGTAAATAATCAAAAAACTCCCATGACGTCATCTTATCCGGCGTCTTTAACCAAATATACGGCGCATTGACGCCGCCAAATACGGTATATCCATTCTCTTTGAGTCCCTGCTTAATTGCAGAAGCATTTTTCATATAATATGCTACCTGATTCTTTAACTGCGCTTTTCCCTCAGCAGAATAAACAGCTTCTCCGGCACGCTGCACAATATAAGGAGCTCCATTAAATTTTGTGCCATGGCGTCTAGCCCACATATCATGCAAAGATACTCCGTTGCACATAAGCTCTTTGGGCACGACTGCATAACCCAGACGCACTCCAGTAAATCCAGCATTTTTAGAAAAACTCTTTAATTCGATTGCACAGGTTTTTGCCCCTTTACATTCATAAATAGAATGTGCGACGTCTTCTTCTGAAATATATGCTTCGTACGCTCCGTCATAAAGAATCACAGCTCCTACTTTATTCGCATAATCCACCCATTCCTGAAGCTTAGCCTTTGTCAATGTCGTACCGGTTGGATTGTTTGGCAGACATAAATAAATCATATCCGGCGCCTCTTTTGGAAACTCCGGCACAAAATCATTTTCCGCAGTACACGGCATATAAATTACATCGCTCCACCGCTCTGTTTTCGGATCGTATGTGCCCGTCCTGCCCGCCATAACATTCGAATCTACATAAACCGGATATACCGGGTCACAAACTGCAATACGGTTATTTACTGCAAAAATTTCCTGAATATTTGCAGAGTCGCTTTTTGCACCGTCCGATACAAAAATTTCATCTTCCGAAATCTCACATCCGCGTGCTTTATAATCATTTTCTACGATTGCCTTCCTTAAAAATCCATATCCTAAATCCGGCGCATACCCATGAAACGTATCTGCATGGCCCATTTCGTCAACTGCCTTGTGCATTGCTTCAATAATTGCCGGGGCAATCGGCTGCGTCACATCCCCAATTCCCAAACGGATTAAAGTCTTATCCGGATTCGCCTGTGAATACGCCGCCACTTTTTTTGCAATCGTGCTAAATAAATAACTTCCTGGTAACTTTTGATAATTCTCATTAATCTGAAACATTTTTTCTCCTTCTTTCCTTTTGTTTATATGAACTGTTTCATACAGGATTCTCTTTGAGTATACTTCTATCCTGCAAAAAACTCAAATAAAAATCTCGCCTTCAAATACTTCTGCCGCTTCCCCTGTCATATAAAGCCTATCCTTGGAGCGGTCCCACTGTATGTTTAAATCGCCTCCCAAAAGATGAACCGTTACATTTTCCCCCGTAAACTTATTTACTGCCGCCGCTGCCGCCGCTGCACAGGCTCCTGTACCGCAGGCTAATGTTTCTCCGGAACCGCGCTCCCAAACGCGCATACGAAGCGTCTTTTCATCTAAGACATTGATAAACTCTGTATTGATACGTTTTGGAAAATTTTTATGATGCTCAAAGAATGGGCCGATTTCTTTTAAATCCAGTTCTCTGACGTCTTCCTTAAAAAAAACTACGCAATGGGGATTGCCCACAGATACACACGTCACAAAATACTCTTTTCCATTTACCATTAGCGGGCTGTTTATTACCTCTTTCGTATCTGCCAATACAGGTACTTTTTCTGCTGCAAACTCCGGTTTTCCCATTTCCACACGCACCGCCGCTGCCTTTTGATTCTCTACAATCAATTCTAAATGCTTGATACCGGCAAGCGTCTCAATACTGACAGCCGTTTTATCCGTAAGCCCTTTCTCATATACATATTTTCCCACGCACCGGATTCCGTTGCCGCACATCTCGCCTCTTGAACCATCCGCATTATACATTTCCATTTCAAAATCTGCTTTTTTCGATGGTTTAATTAAAATCAGGCCGTCCGAGCCAATACCAAAATGCCTGTCGCTTAACTTTACCGACAGTTCAGAAGGATTTTTTATCGTTTCTTCCATACAATTTACATAAATATAATCATTTCCTATCCCATGCATTTTTGTAAACTTCATTTCATTCCTCCTACTTCTTCATATATTCCAATACTTTTCTATATTCCATACACCCGCCAAATAAATCCAGGGCGCTTCCAATTGTCACATTTAATTTTCCACGTCCAGCCGCATTTAACTGCTGCAAATCTTCAAAACTTCCAATTCCTCCGGCATAGGTAATCGGAATCTTTGCCCAGCTGCCGAGAATTTCTGCAAGCTCTTTCTCAATTCCGGATGCTTTTCCTTCTACGTCTACTGCATGAATCAAAAACTCATCCGCATATCCCATCAATTCATCCAAAAGCTCCTCTGTAATCTTCTCCCTGGTAAACTTCTGCCAGCGGTCTGTTACAATATAATAAGAATCTTCCCGTTTTCTGCAGCTTAAATCAAGTACCAGCCGTTCTTTTCCAACTTCATTTTTAATCCTATTCAAATTTTCATAATTGACACGTCCGTCCCAAAATACATAAGAAGTCACGATGACATGGCTTGCGCCCGCCTTTAGAAATTCTTCTGCGTTTTCTGTATGAATTCCGCCTCCTGCCATAAGTCCCCCAGGATAGGAATGAAGCGCCGATAACGCCTGCTGTTTTGTCTCGTCATAATATGCGCTGTCTTTATGGTTTAGCATAATAATATGGCCGCCTTTAATCTTATCTTTTTGATAAAGTTTCGCATAAAATGCCGCATCCTGACTGGATACATAATTCTCTTTAGCCCAGTTTCCATCGTCTTTTAAACTTCCTCCGACAATCTGCTTTACCCTTCCGTTATGTATATCTATACATGGCCGAAACTCCATAAACCGCTTCCTTTCTTTCTGACAAAACGACGAAGCCCATTACCAGAACTCCGTCGTTTGTGCCTGATTGTTTACTTGTAAACAGCTATCATTACTTCACTTTAATCTTAAAAACAACTTTTTTCTTCGTCCCATCTGTGGACATAGCGGTAATGCTGACCGTTTTTCCTTTCGCACTTTTCGCCAGTTTTACTTTTGCGGACGCTCCTAATTTTCCACTGCCCTTTACCGTTGCAAGAGAAGGATTTGAAGATGTCCATTTGATTGCTTTATTTACCGGCTTACCGCCCTTTGCAGAAACCTTTACCTTAAGCGTCACTGTCTGCTTTTGCGCCTTCGTTAATTTCTTCGCTCCTTTTGCCGCAACTTTTGAAACGTTGCCTTTCATAATCTGAACCGTCGTTGACGCCTTTACTTTTCCATCTGCCGTTTCTACTGTGACAGTGACTTTCTTCTTTGCTCCTTTTTTCGACGTCTTAACGACACCCGATGTATTAACAGAAGCATATTTTGCGTTAGACGAAATTTTCCAGTTTAATTTTAAATTCTTCGTATCTGCCGGCGTAACCGTAAGTTCCTTCATCAAATCAATTGATTTTCCTTTTGCAATCTGATATTTCGATGAAGCAAATTTCAGGCTCGTTACTTTCGGACTTTCATTTTCTTTCAAATTGTTCTGTGCTTTTGTTAAATTATCTGCAAGTTTGTTTAACTCCTGGGCAGACATTGTATTTTTCTTCTGCTCGGTAAGATTTTTCACTGCATTATAAGCGTTAAGAAATGCCTTCCAGCTTCCAGATGTATAATTTTTCTGTCCGGCTTTTACGATTGCTTCCGCCTTTTGCTGCGCCGTTTTGACTGCTTGAAGCGCTTTTTGTTTTTCTAAATCTATTACCCCGCCGTCTGCTTTCCAGCCTGCATACAAAGTAACATTGCCTGTAATTTTTTCACTTTCAAACAAAAACTCTTTCGTACAGGCCGCGTCTTTATACCATTTTCCAGTAAATGTATATCCTGTTCTCTTGGGCGCCTGCGCGGGAGCTGTAACAGCGCTGTCCTTCACTACATCCTGCGTAATAACTGCCGCCAACGCGTAATTCCAATGGAATGTCACCGTATAAATCGGAACAAGTCCATCGATTGCATTCTGCAATTCTGTAATGGCGCGGTTTACTTTTCCCGATGTGGCCTTTTCATCTTCTGCCGTTTCTGTTGCAGACGTAATCTGCTGCTGTAATTTCGTTAAACTCTCTTCTGTATATTTTCCATTAAGAAGTCCTTTTGCCTTTTCTAACAGCTCATTTAATGTAGTTTTATCCACTACAATACCTTCTTTTAACTCAAGTTCGTCCCAGGCTTTCTGCAGGTTTAATTTTGCCTCTTTTATATCTTCTAAAGATGCTGCGTCACCCAATGCCAAAACTTGTTCTGCTTCCTCAAATGCAGCTTTAAAAACAGCAAAACTTTCCGGCGTATAGGAAGCCTCCTCTTCCATATCTGCCAAAACATCTGAGAACAACGAATTTAGGCTGTCCTTTTCTTCTTTCGTCTCTGTCTCGATTGTATATGCCATTGCCTGTTCCAGATTCTCTTTTGCCTGACGTAATGCGTCCATCGAATCGCCGTCTGCCGCATCAAGCGCCGCTGTAATTGCCGTCTGCAGATTCGCCCAGGCTTCTTCGGAAAAATCTTCTTCCTGTAATTTTTGCGCCTGTGTAATCAGCTGCCCGACTTGTGTTTTTAACGTTTCCAATTCTGACGGATCTAAAGGCTTTATCTGCAAACCTCCCTCAGCCGCATTTAAAGCTGTGACTGCGGAATCAATTTCCTGAAATTCTGCCGCGTCTCCCTTATCCAAAACTGTTTTTGCCGCATCAAGCGCCGCTTGAAAAGGAACCCAGCTTTCCGGCGTATAAGAAGATTCCTGATATTCACTGCCCGAATATCTATTATGCAGTGACAAAAGAGTCTCTCGTCGTTCCACTCTGACTGCTTCTATTGCAGTATTTAAACTGTCAATCGCCAGACGATAATTCGCCTTTGTAACGCCGTCTTTTAATATCAGCTTTGCTTTTGATACAGCCTTGCTTAAATTATTCCATGTATTTTCAGAATAATCCTCCTGATTCCTGCGGTTTGCCTCTGCAAGCAGCGCTTCAATATCTGCTATTTTACCTGTCAGATCCCGGTTCTCATCCATATATCCTAGTTCCGTCGGGTTCGTTTTAAAATCCATATCAACATATGCTGTCAATTCTCGTATTGCCGCAAAATTGCCGCTTCCATTGAATATGCGAATCTGCAGATAACGTCCCAATTTTCCATTCGGGTTTGAAGCAGCAGGAAGCGTTAATGTCTGCTCTCCAGTTCCAGAAGCAACTTCCGTTACTTTTTCCCCTTCGATTTTATGAATATTCGTTTCCGTATTATTTAAAATTTCGTAGGATGATTCATCAAATGCGTCTCCAACCGCCAATTGATACGCGTTGATATGCCCATTACCTGACTTCTGCGCAAATTTTATCCATTCATATTCTGAAAGATCCCTTGGAAATTCCACCGTAAAAATTGCCGGGTTATCTTCGGATACTGTAAATCCGTTATATTGCGAATGCCAGCTTGTCGTATCGTCTCCATCTACCGCTTTAGACGCCGGCCCATCTTTATATCTGTCAAAACTACCCTCATCCGTCTCCTGCGTATTTGCCCATGCTTTTTCTCTTAAATCCTCCAAACCTTCATACGAATCCGGCAGTTTTACCGCAGCGCTGACTGTCTTTGTCGTGCCGTTTTCAAAAACTGCTGTTGCCGAAATCTGAGCTTCTCCAGGTTCTAAAAGATACACATTGCCATACTGATCTACATACGCAGTTTCAGGATTTGATGAACTCCATGTAATTTCAGGATTTTCACCCGCATCCTCTCCATAATATGCCTGCAGTTTCAGTGGATTTTTGGCTGTTTTCGCTTCTATATTTGATGGAATCATACGCGCCTCGCCCGTCAGCGGAGGAATTTCTTCCCATTTGGCATGTAAGAACAGATTACTTTTTACAGGTTCACTAAAATTATATTTTCTCTCGCACTTACTGTCCGTATACCAGCCGTCAAATTCATATCCTTCTTTTTCTGGTAAATCGTAAAGCATTTCTTTTGTCGGTTTTTGGACTTTTTGGTCAAGTTCCACTTCCTGTGAAAAACTGTCGATTTCCTTTCCGTCACTTAAAAATGTCACAGTGAATTTTCGTTTTTCTGAATGAATCGCATCCATTGCATCTTTTGCCGCCTGTAATGCAGCGCTTACGCCTGCAATATCCGTCGCTTTGTCAATATTCGCTTTTCCTTCTGCAATCGCCCTTTTCAACTGTATTCTTTGTGCAGATTCATCAATATTAATGTAATTTTCAAGCTGTTCTTTAGCGTTTGCTTTCGCCTCTGCTAATGCTTCCTGTGCGGCCTGCGTTTTTGTTTCAATTTTATCCAAATCTGCTTTTGCCGCTTCCAATGCTTTCTGAATACCGGATACATTCATCGCCTTATCAATGGATTTTTCTCCATCCTCAATCGCCTTTAGCCGTTTCGTCTTTTCTTCCGCGTCATAATCATCCGCAGTTGTATAGCTGTTTAACAGCGCCTTCGTTGTATTTTTCATTTCCGTAAGAGCAGCTTCTATACCTGCCAGGTCTGCCTTAACAAAAACTTTTCCAGTATACGAAATATCATTTTCTGCATATTCAGCCGTTACTGTTGTTTCTCCCGTGCCTTTGGCAGTAATAATACCCGTTTCATCTACGGCTGCCGCGCTTGTGTTAGAAGAAGTCCAAACAGGTTTTCCCATATTGTCCTGCACCAATGACATATTCTCAGAAATGGCTGCTATATCGCCGGAAACCAGGAATGTATTCTCTTTATACTCCTTATTTCCAAACATTGCGTTTTCTAATACAACAGCTGCGCCGGCGTCTCCGGAAATTGCAATTTCCAAATTACGTATTCCTGCAAGATCAACCGCCAATGTATCTTCCAAATCTCCAGCTGACGCCTCAAACTCATACAAAAGCTTCCCATCTCCGGAAATTGTTATGGAACATGTATCACTCACATTCTCTGCCGCAACTTTGGCAGTAAATTTATCAAATTCCTTTCCGATCAAATCAGCTGTAATCGTCTTATCTGCCGGAATCGTAACCGATTTTTCTTCTTTGTCCTTAATAACGGACGCATCCCACGCCCCAAGCGTTAAATCGCTTAAATAACTGACTGTGGTTTTCTTTTCATATTCTTCATACAGATAAAACTCACATGCGGTAATAAATTTATTTGCACCGCCCTCACCCGCAGTAGATAACGCTTCGATTTTTATCCTTCTTGCATTTTTCGCTTCAAACTCTGCGCTTTTGGTATAGCCATTGTTCTCCCATGTATTAGATGTAAGAGAAATTGGAGTAAAATTCTCGCCCGCTGCCGATGTACTAAAAGAAATTGCATAAGTGAGAATACGGCCGTTATCATTTCCGTCATCTCTCGGCACATATTCAAGCCTCCCAATGTCCATGTTTTTTGGAAGTGTAATCGTATAAGTATTATTTTGCCCCGCCGTACCTGAATTGCCTGGAATAACCACACCGCTTCCACTATATATTGTATGCCATTTTGTACTTATATCTCCATCGAGAGCCTTTGCTGCACCCTCAGCGTCGCTGTTTTGGCTGTCTGCAGTTCCTGTTAATGTACTAGAATTAATCTTATGGTATGCGTAAATCGTTTGTTCATGCCCTATCAACCGCCCGTAAGCTGCATCGTATGCCGCTTTTCCTTCTTCATCTAACAGTTCATACGATCTTTTCAAAATTGTTTTTGCATTATGGAACTTGTTATCCACAGTTAAATCACTATATGTCATATTCTGCATAAGGTACTCCGAATAGTGAATCATGGATGACAAAAATACACTCTTTTGTTTTGCCTCGTCCCATCCCTGCTGCATAAGGCCTCTGTCCGTCATTACATAGGTCACTGTTTTATAATTCCCCGACAGGTAATATTCCGAAAGCTCTTGTTTCGTATACAGGCTTACTACATGCGTCTTACCCATTTCCTCATGGTCAAGCTCGATTTTTGCCCCATTTGGAAAATCAAAATCCCGGCTTTCTGCCGTTGCTTTTTCCGCTCCATTCAAAGTCCTTTCATACAGCTGTTTTCCGTCTTTATCAAAGACGCGGACTGCAACATATTTACCCTCAAAATATACATGAGGCTCCACATTATTAATTCTGACGTTAATTTTCTGTTCTTTTGTATTCTGCGTAATCGCGATTGCCTCGCCGCCCATACCAGACATTCTGATTTGAATATCATCTGCCAAAAGATTGCCGCCCAGCTTTTCATATTCTAAATTTTTTGTAACGGTTCCTTTTGCCGCAATCAAGTATTCATTGCCATATTCATAATCTGCCGTCCTGGGAAGCGGAAGTTCCACTTCATAAATACCCACTGGCAGCTCTGCAGTCAAAGTCTCGCTATCTATCGGAATCTTTTTAACAATCTCTTCTCCATTTTTAATTAAAATATTTTTACCTTCTACTGCAGACAACTGATCAATAGAAAGATTTAACGTCACATTACTTTTATCATTCCGCCCAAGCTCTGCTAAATCTGCATTACTCACCAGGCTGTAAATTCCATTCATTACCTTGCCTTTTGCCGCTAACGCCGCACGGACGGTTTCTGCTTCTTCATCGCTTGTATAGAGATTTCTTAAGTAATATAAAATCGGCAAATCCTGCTCATAAATCTTATCTTCCAAAACTTGTGCCGGAGTAATATGCCACTCCTTAAAATAAGGAACTACATTGTATCCCCCTACGCGGCTTAAACTGTCTACAATTGCATCGGAAGACGACATATTCTCCCTGTTCTCATAATAATATTTCCGGAACTCTGTGTGCATAGCAGACGTTGCTTTTTGGGGTCCAATATAATCAAACATATTGACAAACATAAACAAAGTTTTCGCGTATTCCTTTTTTCCTGCTGTCATATCATTAAATATCGTCACACTATTGCGCAGCGTTTCCGAATCGCGCCCCAAATTATTATATGCTTCTAATTTCGTAGAGCCTTTGCCGCCTAACAGCCAGCCAAAATCTTCTTCCGGCCGATACGTCGGTTCAAAATAATATCCCATTATATTATTGGTCGTCTCTACAAATGAATTTTCCTGATTGGCAATCGCACCTTCGTATCCATGCCCAAATTCATGCAAAGACGTCCAGTCCTTATATAAATAGGAACCCAGATTGTCCCCGTTAAACGCACTGTGATCTCCCGAATAATACGCCAGGCCGGCGCCGCTTTTATTCGCTTTTATAAAGAATTTCGCACGCACATTCTGATTATATGGCTCATCTGTATAAAAATCCAATCCGGCATAAGCGTCGTACTGTTTTTCAAAAGCCGCACACCATTCGAGCATATCGTCAATGGAATGAAATTGATACGCTTCTTTTCCTGCAGATACATTATCAATAATGTCATGTCTGTTTTTAATCGGCGCCAAAAATGTTGCCGCCTGTCCCTCTATAATTGCAAAAGGAGCCTCTGTTCTATCCCATTCAGAAAAAAATTCTGCTTCATCATCTCCATACCGGTAATACGGAATCTCATGGAACCTATCGCTCCATTCCACTTCAATTATCGGCTGTACGGTTGTGTCCTTTGGCGTATAAATAAAAGGTACGCTGTCGGCGCTCTTTTTCTCATTCCCCTCGTTGTAGCAGCTCTTTACTGTAATCCAGTTACCATTTTGGGGAATCTGGACAGAATCCTTCGGTTCAGTTTCACTTGTTCCGGTAACTACTGCTAATTTCTCTGTTGTTTTATCTATATGTAACAGTTTTAATTCTAAATATCCGTTAAACTCCTCGTGATTCACCAGACGCAGTTTCAGCGTTTCATCTTTCGGAAGCCAAAGCCCCAGATTTTGTCTGTCGTGATTATATCCCCTGTTAAATCCAATATCTGACAGATGTGATGCATCCGGCAATGTATACAAAATTCTTTTGATATTCTTTTTATCATTCTCTTCCTGTGTACTGCCGTCTTTTGGTAAAACTGATACCGTCAGGGTATGTTCTGCCGTCCTTCCGTCAGAATCTGTTACTCGATACGTAACTGTCTGATCCCCAAGTTCCGACGTGTCTATCGAGCCTTCCTGAATAATATTTTTTGTCAAATCACCGTCTTCCTGATCATCAGCAAACACATGATTTCTGCTGCTTTCATAATCAAATTCTTCTCCCTGATAAATCCATGTCTTTAATGTCCCGGATAAAAAGGGCGTACGGTAAGCATCGAAGCCTTTTTGGGAATCATCCAATGTATTCTTTGCTGCATCAGGCGTTTCCGCTGCATTTACATTTATGCCGGACAACGAGCCGAAAGCCATTGCCGCCGCCAGAAGCATTGCACAGCTTTTCTTAAAATACCTCATAATAACAGACCTCCTCATTATATCTTCTCTCATTAATATACAGTTCTTTTTATTATAAAATTTTTCCGGCCAAATCGCAACCACTTTTCTATTTTTCTACATATCTTATAATCATAGAATACTGCCAGGAATGTTCGATTGTGCAGAAAAAATATATATGAAATTGATTTCATATAGTTTGCATAAAAAACGTTCTTTGATTTTATACAATTTGTCAATTTACAATTTATTTTTACAGGATTATTATATGGAATATATGAAATCGATAACACATTTTGAACTGGAGGAAATAGTGTGAAAGAAAGTAGAGGGAAGCCAATAAATGGCGCACTGAAACAAACTA
>CAJUHJ010000017.1 GCA_910586355.1 uncultured Lachnospiraceae bacterium | reverse complement strand
AAAATTAAATGTACGTCTTAGAATTTCAAACATAATATATTTACCCTGACAACTTATCACTCATAACCATTATCTCTAAAATCTAAAGATATACGATTGAAAATCAAGCAAAATCAGCAGTTCTATTGATATCCGTATAACATGAGAGAGGGGTATGTTTCCGTTTCTATATATAAAGTACCATATATACCCTATACCCCATATAAAAATCAACTAAAATGCTCCATACTGTTATTATCTGTCACAAAATTGTAAGTCCAAATATCACATGATGGACTAACAGTATTACAAATATCAGAAATCTCTTTTACTGTTTTCTGCAAAAAGTTCTGAGGAAACATATGTATATTTTTAACGTAAATATTACTACAAGTTTGCATATCTGCACCTAATGGTGGAAATAAAATCATTTCTGTTTTTGTATCCCCTAATTTGCCATTAACATATGATACCGCATAAATAACATTATCATTATTTTTGTCTTTACCAGCCACAATGAAATAAGATGAAGAATTCAAAATATTACTTACCCATTCCTCTTTACGAATTTTGAAAGATAAGAACATTGCATCAATATTAAATAAAACATCTTCTATCTTAAACTCATTTGCGTTCTTCAGTCCTTTTACAAATTCTCCAAATAATGTTTGTGTCCCAGCATTTCCAGCAAAAGCAACTGCTAAATGACTATTAATCTCAATAATTTTTCTCTCATTATCACGAATAAATGTACCATCTTTTTCAGATAGTCTATTATCAGCAGCAAGATACAATTTATCCTCTGCTTTATATCCTAAAATTACACTCATTTTACCCACTTCCCCCTAAATCATTACTTCTTTTTCAATACAGCTTCATCAATAATGCCACCAATATCATACATTATCAGTGTATCGCTTTTTATCACAAATCCTTTTACACTCTCACCTTCAGCAGACAAATATATTTCACTACCCTTTATTTCATATGGTATTTCTTTGCTTTCTGGCTCCATTCCCTCATAAACTGGCATATTCAAAATAACAGTTCCATTATCCTTAAACACCGCTGAAAATTCAGCATTGGCATTTTGATAATTTTCACCATAATATTCACCTATATTTTCCTGTTTGATATTCCCATTTGCCGTATTATATGATTCTATTACCCATTCGCCTATAACGGATGAAGAATTGCCCCTTGTAACCAAAAATACAATAATCACAATTACAATAACCGCTACCATACTGCCTATTGCAATAAATTTTTTATTCATTTCCGTATCTCCCTTTTACATAAGTCCAAATATACCAATAACCCCTAAAATAAAGCCGCACACAAGACCTACAATAATCAGATTCTTTATAAACCGTAAATCTCCGGCAATTTGGTGTATATCATCATAAAGCGGATCATTCCTCTGTGCAACTATTTTATTTTCAATTCGCTCTTTTTCCTTCTTCTCATGTTCCATTTCTTCATCTGACTTAATATTCCTGAGATAATCAGCTACCTTTTCATGTGTAGTATCTGAAATGACTTCATCAACGGACATATCACCAGAATTATATGCGTTTATTTTACTTCTGCATTTACCACATATTCTATATGATTCTTTATCAATTTCTATGTAATCAAAATCTACATCCAAAAACGGGATTTTCTTGCCGCAACAGCTACAAACATCTGCCATAATGTTATTTCTCCTTCTTTTATCTCACCGAACAGGGGGGAGGGGGTATGTTTCAATCCCAAAATATTTAAGTACCCACTCTATATATTCCTCCCTATAAAAATTTAGAAAAATAATAACTATAATTAACTTGTCCAGAAGTAGTATTACCAAATCAATCCTGTACATCTAAAAATTAATAGAACGTTTGTCACCGCCTTTATTATTTTGATTCACCTTTAAAGGGGAATCAATTTTGTAGTCAACATTCTCCAAAAGTTCCATTTCTTCAATTTGTTTCTTTATCCAAGTAGCAAAATCTCTACTAACTTTTAATTGGTTATGTAATAGTTTGGCACTAATCCAATTCTCGTTTTCTTCTTGTAAGATTGGTAAAAGTGCCTGATATTCAAGGATTGTGGATATTTCATTATCAGATAATCCATATTGTTTTAATTCTTATCCTGTAAATTTTCCATCTTTAAATGATGTGTTTTCATATATTTTTCTATACTAGGTTCACCATTATTTTTCTATAATCCTCATAATCAGTTTTCTTTCTTTTATAATGGATTTTTAAGATATGTCACATCAGAATGTGATATACTTGAGGAAAAAATGGTAAAGTATATCACACTACAGTGTGCAGAATCAGCCGTCTTTTTATAATAAGAGACTGTAATAATAAATAAAGACTACTATCGCAATGAATTATTCGTATACACTCATAATTACTCTTTTATAATTTTATTGATTGTTAATGGTAATAATTCATCATACTGTTATTACAAGGGGAGGGGGGTAATTTTAATTCCTGTATATAAAATCCTATATTAAAGTATATAACCCATATAAAATAGGCCCTTATTACTCCCATATTCAAATGTATACGTTAGAATTTCATACGTAACATATTTACCCTATCAATTTATCACCTTTATAACTTTTATCCTGAAATCAAATATATACCATTGATTAGAATGAAAAATAGTTGCCATAACAAAACCAATCCCAGTCTGACTTTTATCTGCTGCTCTACCAACTCAATATAATTCATAAAATGCGTTTAGGTCTGCTACAGAGGTCATTTTGTGTAAGTCAATATCTAAATAGACTCATATTATCAAGAGAAGATAATATTCCGTGATTGTTTGCTAACGCAAAAATCACTCTATAAATAACTTAATTAAAATTTATGGAAACGGTTACTGAATGTCATATCACAATATAAGGGTGGGGTATGTAAAAATCTAAAAATATAAAACCTTATATATAGTATACCACATAAAAATATAACTCTAACTAATACAAAATTCTTTGATTTCAGACTTACTATTTTATATATTATACTAAATAAAAACCATTTATTTATATATGATATATCAGCAGAACATTCTATCCGTCAAGTTAATTATACCTTTAGAATAATTGATTGATTGATCAATGCAATTTATTTCAAGCGCAAAAAAATAATGATTTTTCTTAAAATGCTTATATATCTGTTTATAGTTAAAAAGTAAATATTCCGTTGCTTTTTTTGTAGCCATGCTGCCACCACCAAATATAATATGTACTGCTTTTTTATTATTATCTTTAAAATCTGATTTTACTAATTTAATTAAAAACGCATAATCATTAACATCTTTTTTTATTTCGAAAATATCATTTCCAATTTTAAATCCACTTTTATCAATAGAATATTCCAATATACTATGATCAATTGGATAACCTTCAAATATACTTTTATTTTTCTCATAAACTATATATTTAAAATTTTTAAAATAGTTTGTGAAATACACATTAACTTTTTTATTATTTAAAAAACCTCCGATATTTATTTCATTATTACTATTTATTTCATTTGCCACTTTATATTTTAAGTTTTTCATATTCAATAATTTAATAATATTATTAATTGATTCAAAGCAATCATGTGTCATATAATTATTCTTATTTCCATTTTCATTTTCTATATCTCTAACTGAATAGGAAATTTGAACAATATCATGTGTGAATCCGAGTATTTTTTTTATAATTCTCTTTTTATAAAAATAATTAAATACCTTTTTAATTAAAAAAGGAATTGATACAATATTAAAAACAAGAGAAAGAATCGTTACAATATTGTTAAATGTAGTTACATAATCCATAAAAACTCCTATATATTTTGATTGAACAATCAAACCCATAGTCCATAAATAAGTTCGTTGATAAATACATATATATAATATATCAACCACCATTCTCCTATATGTCGATATATGTCAATAATCGTAAAAAAATAGGCATACCAAATTCCCACATCCAGTATGCCTATAAATCAACCATCATTCCCAATCTTCCACATACGGCATAACTTCAAACCGCAACAGCGCATCATACACCTTCTTCGGAACTTTATTCTTATATTTATCTGCCATAATCAATATATCCGCCTGTTTATGCTTTTTATATTCTGCAAATGCTTCCTCTGGTGTATCCCAGTAAGACAGCCGTATCACTTCATTATGTCCATATGGACTAATCTCACCATAATACATTTTAATCCTGTTGTCATACCTTACGCCGAGTGGTAAATCCATCTTTGCAGTTTTCCATTTTGGCAGTCTATGTTTCTTGCAATTAGACAACATTGTATTCAATGTTTGGGGTATAATACAGCATTTACCCGGCGCATATTCTTTATTACCAGGGAACAGTAAATCTTTATCTACTGCCATAGATTCACCATCACACTCATAATATTCCGCACTCCACCACTCAGCAAAAGAATCTTTGTCATATTTCCACAAGTCGCACATGAATGAACCTCCGTATACATTGTCCTTCTTATAGCACCGTATATAAATACCGTTCCAGATAGAGTATGCAGCATTGGATTTCAGTGTTATATATGGCACATACTCTTGCTGCATGCCTAATTCCTCTACAAGTAAAATCCCACGCTCCAAATCAATGTATTCAGCATTATCTACCCATACAAGATTCCTGTAAAAGCAGTTATTTTTATCCCTGTCGATATGCCATATTCTCTTATATTTTTTTGGATTTTCAAGGAAATGCTCTGCAACTAATTTATCTGTATATGTTTCAATTTTTTTATCTATGCCGCTAAGTGTATAGTGTGCATAGCCTGTTTTATGGATACGGAAATTACTTCTCAGATTATTCACCAGTCTCCCATGATTAGAAATCCAGTAATTGTTTGTACCATTTACCAATACAAATATCTCATCATTTGCAATTAATTCTATTCCTGATTTTTTAACGTCAAGTACCCTTTTGTCTTCTATGGATAAATATTCTTTAAATTCTTTTCTCTGCTCTAACTTTTTCTTACTGCTCATTTTATTTTAGATATTTCCTTTCGATATTCAATATGATGATAAACAGCATTCGTTTTGATACGAACGCTAAAAAGAGCATCCAGAAATGGATACCCTGATATAAGACAATATTCAGTTATATACAATTTCAGATGTCAAAAGTATTGACATCTAAATTCAGCGAAATCGTAAGATAGCGGCACCAAAACGGGAGACGTTGATTTTCCCCAGATTGTTGAGGAAACTATTTCAAACTATTTCGCAAGATGCTGCGATTATTCAATCCTGTGTAATCGTGACAATAACGTTTCCAGATTTGGAAACACTGACTTTCCTCCACTTGTGGGGGAAATATAAAAATTCCAGATACGCAAAGTATACATATCCAAATTAGCCCATCATGGACTAATTCATATTAATCTGTGGTTGTACCACCGTGGGGCAACTTTTTCTCAATTTTGCGAAAAAACTCAACACCTTATAAGCGTTGGGTTTAAACTAGATTTTAGATGCGAATTTTTTTCGTATCTATTACTCGTCTCTTTATAAGCAATTGGTTTAAAACCGATGCTTTCGATTAAGGTTTTTCGTTTTGAAATGAAATAGGTTTTCCCAAAATTGGAATGAATTATATTTACCTCGCCCACTTGGGCTAATCGTTTAAAACTTAAAGATACAAGCATTTATTTTGTATAATATTTTGGTTTTCATATTTTGACATTCGTAGAAAATTTGGGTTACAAATAATTTTAAACCCTCCGATTCAGAAGCAAACCTTTTAAAATGTTCGCTTATCAAATTTTCTAAAGTGCATATCAAGCATTTCAGGATGTCTAGAATTAGGACATCTGAATTTTAAACAATCATCTGATAGTAAAATATTTACCATCAGCCAGCACAAATTTAGGTTCGCTATATTATTAAACGGAAGTCTTTTTTAAGTTACTTTCGTTATATAAAACTCAATAACGAATCGTTACCCACCTAACAGAACGATTCATTCGGTCAGCTTATATATTCACTCCTACATAGTATCTAGTTCAATCTTCCATACTGCAAGTTCCTCATGGGAAAGCACCGTCTCATGTGACTGCGGTATATGGCATAATACCACCCACCTAATAATTCAAATATGAATCAATTGTGTCATAGCATCACAACCGTTTTTAATTTGGAAATTCGTTGTCCACAGCGGACAACACTTTCCATATTTGCGGAATCTGTTTGAACCGAAATCGTAAATAGAATTATCAAATACCCCTAATGGGAATACGATTACTCTCCTACTACGGGAGGTTGGTTGAAACCGACATCATACAATATAGTAATTACTAAAGTCGCTATTAACGGCCTTTGGATCTGACTGCCTCTAAGGGCGTAAACATTCTTTACATCCTTTGATTTATTCACAATGAAGGTAACTAACAGTGACCTCCGCATGAATAGACAGATTTGTCCAAACAAGTTAAACCGTATATTTCAAAAGATACGCTTATAATGTGTACCCTCTAAATGGCAGTTACCGTTACCTTGAAACAAGGTATCCGAAAATTTTATGGTATCTACAATATAGCCACCCTTTAAAATATGTAACGTTTTATTACCTACTACCGGAAATAAATGTCCATTATGGACACAATACAGATTCATTTTTAAAGTATGTCGTGAAACACGACACACACAATAATTCAGTACTTAACAATCTGATGACTTCTGAAAATATGATAATTGGGATTTCCCAACTATATCAAATATGGGGTAGTGTTTTGACACCTCATAGCAGCTCCGACAATTCTGTCGAAGCCGTACTTTTCGTTACATGTTAGGACAATTATTTACAGTGTCATTTGAAAGTCAGTGTCAAATAGGGTGGTGTCATTTTTAACCACTACCCTTTATAAGCAGCGTCAAATTTGACGCACCTATTATTTTATAAAAAGGGGGACAAAATTTTGTACTACCTTATCAAAATCCCATAAGTGTATTCCTGACATTAAAAGGTATATTTTTAAAATACAGCCTACACATACAATTCAATTCCATCAATATAAATCCTCTATATCAATACAATCTGAATCATTTCCAGTAACGCAAAATAACTCATGATTGCATTCACCATGAGATTCGATTTTACATAGGTCATTCTGACACTCGCAATCTATATTTGCCAAGTCCATTTGAGCCTTGCAAACTATATCTGTCAGGGTAGGTTCATTTGAACCTCGCCCTCTGTAGGCATATCCAATATTTCCTCTACGGTGAAATCATGTTCCATAGAAACAGGTTCTCCCCAGTTGTCATCTGCTGAATCAGTATTTATATTTTCACATCCAGAACTACTTTTTTCAAACAAATAATCGTATTTTTGAAAAATATCTTCAGGAACTATCTTTTCAAGAAATTCTTCACCTGAATAACCTTTTTCTACTGCCTGTTCGTATTTCTTTTCATTTTGTTGGTTCCTATAATGCACATATTTATGTATACGCTTTGTTTCTTTTTCTGGATATTCCGTGCCATATTTAACCATACAATAATATTTCTGCATAAGTGATCTACTTTCATTGGCTTTCTTATCAACAATATCTTCTCCAAGTTCAAAGTTTTCTCTATTGACAGAATAACCAATAATCAACCCTTTATCTTTATACCTTCCATAATGGTTAGGGAGATTTTTTAATTGTCCTTTTTCATCACGAATCAATATACTATGCCTATAAATATAAATCATTTCATTCTCTTCCAACAAATGATTATATTTATCATATGTTGTATAAGAAGTTACACCACAAAGAGAACCTATGTAATCATTTGTCATAAATCCAACAAAATTAATATATTCTTTTCCCATTACATCATAATATGTCGCACTGTAATTTACAGTACTAAGCATACACATAAAATATCTCAATACAGAAAACTTATCTAACCTGCTATCCAGATTCATAATTTTATGGATTTCATCAGAATCAATAACTACAAAAAAGGTCTTATCTTTGCTACCATCAGAATTATTATCAATAATGAGATTACTAATATCAAGTATATAATCTTTATCTGCCTTATTGGTTATAACCTCTATATATTTATTTACGATTAATTCATTTAATCCGTCAGACAATCTTTCCACATATTTACGGCTTAATGTAATATCATCTGTCAGCTGAAACGCTAACAATTTAATATTTACATAGTATTTATTGGTATTCAAATTCTGTATCATCCTTAATGCTGTATACGCAACAACAGCATTTGAAGATAACTCTTTATCACTTATAATTTTACTATCTAAAAATACATCCATAATAATATAGATTCCTTTCCTAAAAATAAACAAACACTAAATCATAAAAATATGTATCACCTTGCATGATTGCAAGTGATGTTAAGTCTTTTTTACTAATCAATCATTAATACTAATAGCACTTCACGTTAGTACATTTTTTTGCTCCAACCACTTGATTTTTTTCAAGTGTAGAAAGCAGTTTTTTGTACTAACGTGGAGTCCGGTTGTTTTCAGTACCTTGTGATGCAAGTAAACGGATATCATCTAACACTTTCAAATATCTGCTGTTTACACAAAATACATGAAATACATTCCCTGTTTTGTCATGTTTTCCACATCCGATAGGGAATACCCCTCTTTTGAATAACTGGTTGCATTCTTCAATATCATAGTTATATGTGTACTTTTTGTTGCTCATAAAAATAAACCTCCAATATTTAAAAATAATCATCAAAATACCGCTTCTTCATTTCTTCTATCAATTTTTCTTTTTCTGCAATGTGACGTATCATTTTGGGACACCACATAATTACATTTCTGCACATAAATAATTTTTTAATGTGAATATATTTCACATCCGAAATCATATCTGCATACTCTCTTTTCGATTTACTGGCAGAGGATGTTAAAAGTTTTAACACCCATTATTTTTTCTGCTTCTGATTCTAAAAGGTATGGTGAACTTCACCACCCCTCATATATTTCTCCATCTGATTATAAAAAACTTAACAAAAATCCCATATTTACATTCTGTAACTTGTTTAGCCTATAAATCAAAATATTAAATTTTTGCATAGCAAAAGGACTGAACGTTTCATTCAGCCCTTTTGTTTACATTCACTAATGGGACTTAAAAGTTTTAAGACCCTTTGTGATTTATCCTGTATTCAGTTTTTCTTCATTTAATGGAATTATAGTGCAGATACACACAATCGACACTGGTAATAATCAGAAATTTTTGAATTGTAATTTTATAGATAATTTTGATTGCTCTGTAACGGCAATTTATTTATAATCAGCTATGGGAATTTTCCCTTTGCTATTTTAACCACCACCAAAAGGTTGTCGTTAAATTTCACTCTTCCTAATTTCGTCTTGGGTTATTCTCATTACTTTTTTAAGTAGCCGCCAGACAATCAACCACTTTCTTTATCCTTGCCATTTCATTATAATATATCCTGTATGCCGCATAGATTTATCCTATAATTACTGCAAACAATCATTCCATCTGATACAATGTCTTTCCATTCTAATTCTTTGAACTGCATATATAGGATCCTTTATCTGTTTCATCTTTTATCTAGTGCAGAAGGGACTATCATTTTTCTTTTATCGGACACCATTCAGGATTTATCTCTGGAAGATGACCCACCCTCAATTTCCCCAAATCATCTTTCCTGTTTTCATGGTTACAATAATAAATCTTCTTGCCGTAATTATACATTTTCATAAATTCACATTCTTCACAATTTTGTATCTTATTCATGTATTCTTTTCCCCCGATTCCTTTATTAATGGACAATCTATATCCATCCGAATCATATAGATACTCTTTTTGTTCAAAAAACAATAATCCTCTATATCCAAATATCTGCTTACATCTTTCCTGTAAATACAATGGTTGCAATTTTCTGGTTCCCTGTCCACATAGTTATCCATTACATATACTCCTGTTATTCATTCTCAATATTTTCTGTCAACGTTTCGCTTGCATAAAACTTCACTTTCTTATGATCTGGCACAATACACGGTTCTCCTGTTTTCGGGTTTCTTGCTTCCCTCCCTTTGACTGTTTTTAATTCAAAATGTCCAATCCCATAAAAATTTACTTTCTTATCCTCTTCCAGATAATCCAGAAGCGTTTCCCAGAACAGTTCTGTCATTTTTACCGCATCCTTTTTATAAAATCCGCCTTCCTCTGCTATTTTATAGGCAAACTCCTTCTTGTTTACTGTCTCCATAATATTGTTTTCTCCTTTTCTTTTTAATCTAATTCCTCACTGATATTCCCTGGCTTCTCAAATATTGAACCGCCAACCGTAACAAACTGCCATTGTTGATTGTGTGATCTAAAGTATCATCCCAAACATGGGGCTTATGGCTTACCGATAAACCACCATGTAACCCTGTATTCGCCCACTCTGCTACCTGATACCCGGTTGCATCCACATAATCATCCATGGAATCATAATCTATATATACAACTGCTTTTACACCGCCTTTATAGGGGTACGCATCTACTTTTACTGCTGAACGGAGGAACGCTTCTGTCCTTCTGTAACTGTCAGGTGTCCACCCTATATAATAGTCATTCAGATAAAAGTTTAATGTTTCATATACCCTTTCTGCCAGTTCATCCACCATTTTTATCATTACTGGCTGCAATACTTTCTGCAAACCATTCATGTTATTTATTCTTACTGCTATACTGCTTACTCCTCTCTGCTGCTTCAATCACCATAATATTTTTTGCATTGTAATCACTTTTGTCACACTGGAACGGCTTGAAATATACATAATATCCATTTGCTATGTATTCGCCGTTTAGATTGGAATGATGGATAAAATACGAATTATTATCTTTTCCCCGGATAAATCCGTATCCCCTATCCTGAAAATATTTTGTTACCCTTCCATACATGTTGTATTCTCCTTTTGTCTGACTATGAAATCACGTTTTCATGTTACTATGTTTTTGCCTTTTCAGGCATTATAATAAGCCCACAACCAAATCAAACTGATTGAAATGGTTATGGACTTATGGTAATGTCCGATATTTTGTTGTTCTATAAATGTACATTATACAAGGATTGTCTACTATCCATATATGCTTCATAGTGGCATATAGATATAGTAGTCTATTGATTTTATTGACTTTTTTGACCTGTCTACTATCCATATGTGCTTCATGTGTGGCAATGGCTGAATTTATCGAAGGAAGCGAAGAAGCTTTTGTTGTATCCATGAATGAAAAAGCAAAAGCGCTCGGCATGGAAGATACCACATTTGTCAACTGCTGCGGGCTGGATGCAGACGGACATATGACGAGCGCTTATGATGTGGCTTTGATGTCACGCGAATTGACAGTACGCTATCCGCAGATACATGATTATTGTACAATTTGGATGGATACCATGACTCATTTGACAGCAAAGGGTTCTAAAGAATTTGGACTGACAAATACCAACAAATTAATCCGCCAGTATGAATATGCGACCGGATTAAAAACAGGTTCCACCGGACTTGCAAAATTCTGTGTTTCCGCTACTGCAAAAAAAGACGATATGGAATTGATTGCCGTAATTATGGGCGCCCAAAATCCTAATGAACGGTTTCAGGATGCAACAACACTTTTAAACGCCGGATTTTCCAAATGTAGAATTTATACAGATGAACATTCGGAAAAACTGGCCCGGCTTCCTGTGCAGAGAGGAAGCTTAGATTCCTTAAAACTTGAATTCAAAAATCCATTTCAATACCTTTCTGTAAATGGGGCAGATTTTTCCGCAATAGAAAAAGAACTTGTACTTCCGGATACTGTCACAGCTCCTGTAAAAAAAGGAGATAAAATCGGGGACGCCGTTTACCGGCTTGGAAATGAACAACTCGGTTCAGTGGACATCATCGCTGCGGAAAATATCACGAGATCTGAGTTTATGGATTATATGATAAAAATTATAGAACAGTATTTTTGTTAAATATGAAAAATCCTTTTGCCTAAAGCTGCGTAAATGAAAAATAGCAGCGGTTTCAGTATTTTGATAGAATAATACCGAAACCGCTGCAGTTACCTGCTTTTACTGAAAGAAACCACGTCAAAGAAGTGGTGAAAATAATCGAAGAACACTTTGCAGCATTGTAATTACAATATTTCTGCTTTGGCAAAATTCTAACGTAATCTGCCTGGATTTACGAATGGTAGCCAACGTATCTTGTTTGACCTGCATAACCGCCTGTGAACAATACATAAAAACACCACATTCAAAATGAAGATACAGACTGCGGTAATCTAAATTTACAGTTCCAACTGTTGCAATTTTGTCATCACAGACAAAGCATTTGGCATGAATAAATCCTGGTTTATATTGATAAATTTTAACTCCGCTTTGAATCAATTGTTCATAATAAGACTGGGTCAGCAAAAAAATTAGTTTTTTATCCGGGATTTCCGGCGTTACAATCCGTACATCAACGCCGCATTTGGCAGCATTCTGTAAAGAAACCATCATTTCATTATCAATAATTAAGTACGGCGTATAAATATAGACATACTCTTTCGCGCGATTAATAATATTTAGATAAATATTCTCTCCTACATTTTCATGGTCTAACGGAGTATCGCTGTATGGCTGCACATAACCATCTTTGGGATTTTCCTTTTTATTATATATTTTTGGCAAAAACCGGAAATAATCTTCAGATGTCCCATTAATATAGTTCCACATTTCTAAAAACATCGTCGTCAGGCTCCAGACCGCCTCGCCTTTTACTTCTACCCCAGCGTCTTTCCAATATCCAAACCGTTCTTTTTGGTTAATATATTCGTCTGCAATATTCATTCCCCCGGTAAACCCAATCTGTCCGTCTACAACTAAAATTTTCCTATGATCCCGATTATTTAAAATAATAGACAATATAGGGCGGAACGGATTGAATGCGGCACATTCAATACCAAGTTCTTTTAAACGTTTTTCAAAATTTCTGGGAAGCGTTTTAATAGAACCGACGTCGTCATAAATTAAACGCACAGTCACCCCTTCTTGTACTTTCCGCTTTAGCACGTTTAGTATCGCCTCTAACATTTCTCCGCCGTCAATGATAAAGTACTCCAAAAATATAAATTCCTCCGCCCGCTCCATAGCGTTTATCATGTTGACAAACATTGCCTCGCCAGAAGGAAAATAAGTTGTTTTGGAATTCCTATATAATGGAAATTGCGCCCAGTCATTGATATACTTAGACTGCTGCGCCGCATCTGGATCTTCTTTCTGCAATGCAAGGATTGCCGTATCGTCTGTTTTAAGATATTTTGATACTTCTTCATGTACCGCTTCCATCCGTGCATGTGTTTTTTTCGTCAAATCGGATTTGCCAAATACAAGATATAGAGCGATTCCAAGCACCGGAACCATAAGGATAATTGACGTCCATGCAAGTTTATAGTAAGGATTCGACCAGTTATTGAGTACGGTTAAGACCAGAATAAAAGCCAAAATACGCAGTGCAATATCAACAAATGTATAACGGATGCTAAAATCATATAACATAAAAAACAGCCATGAAAACTGAAGTATGATTGCAAGAGCCACCATAAATAACCTGTTAAATATTATACCGCCAATCCGCTTCATTCTTGATTTCCTCCTTTGACTTTTCCTATCTATTTTATAACAGCCGGTCCAAATATACAACTCCCCAATAATCCCGTTCACTGACTTCTTTTAACACAACTGCCCGTTCATAAAGCCTAAGTTTTGTCTGCGCCGGCGTCAGATACGGATATTTCTGTAAAAGAAGTGCGATTGCGCCAGAGATAATTGGGGCAGACATAGAAGTGCCGCTTTTGATTTCATAACCGCCGCCACGTCTTGAACAGCTTTTAATTCCTGTTCCAGGCGCTAATATTTCTGGTTTTACCACACAGCTTTCCGTAGGCCCTCTTCCACTGTAACCGTTATGAATTCCTTTTCCCTTCGTGACATAATCATCAATACTCCCGACTGTGATAATACTTTTGCACTGTCCTGGAATGGTAACGGTATTTTTCCCCGGCCCATTATTTCCGGCTGCTGCTACGACAACTATTCCCGAATTCCATGCTTTTTCCACTGCCAGTATCAGATTTTCTTTTTCTGTTTCGTCTGCGGTCGGGAGCATACCTACGGAAATATTTAAAATCCGAATCTGGTATTTTTCCTGATTCTCAATGACATAATCAATTGCTTTTAATACCTGCGACGTATTTCCATTTCCTTTCCGGTCTAACACCTTCATTACAAATAAGTTACATTCCGGCGCTATTCCAGTATAAATCCCTCTGCTCATTCTGCCGCTTCCCGCAATAATGCCGGCAACATGGCATCCATGCCCATTATCATCATAAATCTTCGTTCTTCCTTGGGTAAAATCACGAAAACCCAGAATACGGCTGTCAAAATCCGGATGCATTACGATTCCCGTATCCATAACAGCCACTGTGATTCCCCTGCCAGTAATCCCTTTTGCATGTGCATATTCCGCCCTTAATTTATTCCGAACCTGATTCACGTCAAATGCCTTTTTTTTTAGTTTATGCGAAAAGGAATGAGTGGGTTCCAAAAGCATTTGACATCTCTACTATTTCCATATATTCTATATCCATACAAAAAATTAAGGAGAGTTTCTGCTATGATGTCTGTCAATCTATTTGTTATGACCCATAAACCGTTTAAGCCGCCCAAAGACCCTATCTATATCCCGCTTCACGTCGGACGCTGCAATTCCAAAGACCTTGGATTTTTAGGAGATGACACAAACGATTCCATCTCATCACTCAATCCGTATTTTTGTGAATTAACCGGAATGTACTGGATTTGGAAAAATTATCTAAATGCAGATTATATCGGTATTTGCCATTACAGACGGTATCTGATAGACGAAAACGGATCTATTTTTACGAAATCTCAGTTAGAAAAACTTCTGACGGATTACGATATGATTACAACAAAACTTCTGACGCTGACCTGTTCCTACTATCAGGGATTTGGCGAAAACCACCATGTAAAAGACTTAGATACTACAAAAGAAGTCTTAAAAGAAAAATATCCGGAATATATAAACACCTTTGAAACCTTAGTTCATGGTCCGCATACTTATTTTGGAAATATATTTGTCACTTCAAAAGAACAATACAGCAGCTACTGTTCATGGCTGTTTGATATTTTATTTGAAGTCCAAAAACGCACCGATTTCACCGGTTATAACGGCTATCAGAAACGGTTATTTGGATTTTTATCTGAATTTTTACAGACCGTCTGGATTTACTATCACAATCTTAATGTCTATGAATGTAAAGTCGGCATGGTTGGAGAAAAATATGAAACAAAACAATTAAAAAAACATTTGGCAGACTTCTTTTCCAAAAGAGATTATAACGGCGCAAAAGAATATTTTTTAAACGATTACCAAAAACGGCCGGATGTACTGATGGAAGCCTCCGACGTAACAGGTGAACTTCGTCTTTGTATGCAGATTATCTCAACCTGCAGTTTTGAAGAAGACTATTATCATTGGTGCATTTTAGACGCCATAAACGACTATGACTGCCTGATACAGCATTTTCACCTTCTCAATACTGCTGTTTTGCATTTTTTAGCAAAAAAGCCTTTGGAAAAAGATTTCGAGTTTTTCCGGCAGAATCAAAATATTACAAAAGTCTCCGTAGACATTGCCGTTACGTTATATTGTAAAAATCCAGCCATTCAAAAAGAAGTATCCCAAAATATTTATCCTCTTTTATCGAAACGCACCTCTTAAATCATTTATAATAAAAAACAGCTGCGGACGGAATATCCTATCCGCCGCAGCTTCACCAGCATAGATTCCTATACCATAATGTCGATACTACCGCCAATATGAGGAGTAACCGAGCGTTCCATTGCAGCAGAATCCAGCATTTCCACCATTCCTTCGCCTAGTGTTTCGCCCAAATCCATTGCTTTACTAAGCATTGCCACACTAAAATCACCCTGCACTTTTGTCTGTGCTAATGCCATTGATAATCCCGGAATATCCATATACATCCACCTCCTATTCTTTTTGCAAATATATTTCAAATAAAAAAAGTATCAACCTCTTACATAATTTCATCTGACTATTGATATTGGTCTAAAATTTCAAATGTTATCCCCAACTGATAAGCCTGATTTTGTCAATAGATCTGTTTTTACTACATTTCCTTTTGAATCATATAGTTTATATCTGAAAAAGCATATATTGGTTCCGTATTTACCATCTCTATCATAAGTCTTTTCGCCTGAATAAATAATAGTGCCATAATATCCATAAGGTTTTTTAGTTATTTCGATTTGAAAGTCAGTAATATTTACCTTTGAATAAATATGATAATTATAAGAAAACATATAGCTGAACTCTTTCGGGAACTGTGTTATTCAAATAATATTTATGGCATTTTTTACTGTCACATTACATGCTGCACTTATATTTCCTACTGTTGCTGTAATTCTAGCACTTCCTGCCCCTACTGCGTGAATAACTCCATTTGTTACAGTTGCAACCTTTGTATTGGAGGATTTCCATATTATTTTCTGATTATCCGCATTCGCCGAGCTGATTGCTGCCGTCAAAGTATATGTATCATCTTTATACAGTGATAATGATGTTTTAGATAAAGTCACTTTAGACACTGCAATTGGTTTATGCGTTACAACAACATATAGTTTGATTGCTTCTTTTATATCTTCATTACTAATCTTCTTTTTGCTGATTTTTATCTTTTGTGCTGCTTCTACATCCGAAATGCCACTGATACTTGTTTCAGATAATGATATTGTCATTGCCAAAACAATAAACATACATAACATAAAAAAATTTTTTCACCCACATAAAAAGACCTACCACTCATTTTTGTTCTATTATACGCCCAACTCAAAGAAAAGTCTACGAAATATTTATACGATTCAGTTTTCTTCTTTCAGATACTTTATAAAATCCCCAATATCTGAATATTTTCTTATATTTTCTGTCCATCTTGCAATGCCTCTTTCTATCGATTAATTTGCATTCTGAAGAAGCTGCTCTTTTGTTTCTCCATCTTGTACTTTCTTTGTTATTTCATATTCTTCATTGATTATTATTTTCTCTGTATTGTTATATTCTGCCTTTACTTCTCTGTGGCGAGTATAAAACACATACTATTTATAAGTAGATGCTTTAAAATTCTGTGCCATCTGGATAACGAAATATCATTTCCTCTCGTTTCCTTTGCAATTTCTTCTAATTCTTCTTGTGTAAACTTTCCCGTATTATATCTTTTTTGAAATGCTTGTGGGTATAGTAATCTTTATCGCCCCTTAATAGTCCATATCAACTTCATCAAATAAATCATCAAATGTAATTTTAATGTTTGGAAAATGAATAATTTTCAATTCATTTTTATTTTCTTCTTTTATTATCTTCCATAAGTAATACTGCGGTTCACCGTTATCATCGTAATCAAGCTCATATATTTCAACTTTTTTTTCTTTTAAATCTACAATCCAATATTCATCAATTTCTTGTTCTCTATATAATTCTTTTTTTTCACCACGATCAAATTTTTCAGTTGATGGGCTTAAAACTTCCATTACGAAACGTGGTGCGTCAATAAAAGTATTTCCTCTGCGAGATTTTGTACGGCAATTTATAGATGCGTCTGGTACAACTGATTTACTTTCTCCGTCTTTTGTCTTGAATCTATATTGTACATTGTCAGAAAATACATAACACATACTATTTCTTAACTGTTTACGTATTGCAGCAACAAAATTTACAATTAGTGTTGAATGTTCTGGTCTAGCCCCTGCCATATCTGTTATTTGCAAATTTAAATCCACTGTATCACTCCTTTACCTCTATTTCTTTTTCTATTAATATCAGATTCCATCACTTTTTCAAGCCTTGTTATGTTCCGTCAGCTTTGAAAGGTAACCATATTTTTTTACCTATCAAAACTGAATACGATTCCCAATTTGCTCCCACAACGGTTTTTTTACTTTCTTTCTGGTAATCTCCGCTAATCCAAGTTTCGTAAAACCCACAAACATTGCCGGAACAGTATCTTGAAAAAGACACTTTTTTAAAGTATGCGCCAATGAATCATTCGCTTCCTTCGTATCCATATTGATAAAATCCACCAGGCAAATCCCTGAAATATTCCTAAGCCGAAGCTGCCTTGCGATCTCTTCCGCAGCTTCTAAGTTTATCTTTAAGTAAAAGTCTTTCTGTTTCCCCTTAATGCACTTCCCGCTGTTGACGTCAATCACAGTCAAAGCTTCTGTTGGCTGAATCACCAGATAAGCCCCTGATTTTAACCAGACGCGTTCGCTTAAAGCCGCTTCTAACTTCGACTTTAACCCATAAAGCGCCGTCAATGACAACATATTGTCATTATAAAATTCAATCTGAGTTTCTTTTAATGCCTCTTCTGCTGAAAATACCCGACATAATTCTTCATAAACTGCGTCGTTGTCTGTCACAATCTTTTCTAACTGCATAGAAAGATAATCTCGGATACTTGCCACTGCTTTTAATGGTTCACGGTAAAGGCAGCTGTAACAGGTACGATGCTTAGAATAGTCTCTTATTGTTTTAAATCGGTTAAAAATAGCCTGATATTCTGCAAAAATCTGTTCGTCTGAATAATTTCCTGCATTTGTACGAACAA
This sequence comes from uncultured Lachnospiraceae bacterium, assembly GCA_910586355.1. Classification (GTDB taxonomy): domain Bacteria; phylum Bacillota; class Clostridia; order Lachnospirales; family Lachnospiraceae; genus Roseburia_B. The sequence continues at coordinate 46,447 of CAJUHJ010000017.1, read as the reverse complement.
TTAATCCAAAATCTTCTTCCTTCTTATTTTCAAACAAAGTATGAAAATATTCTCGTTTCCTGCCGTCAAGCTTCTTTGAAATCCCTAATTTTTTATTGCCTGTTGTTAAAATCAATGCGTTTCCTTTCAGGCTGATATTTGCAGAAACATTCGGGTATTTTGTTTTTACTGCTTCTTTTACAACTTGTACGACAAGTTCATCTTCTTCTGTCAATTTACCGGGACGCTGTTGTTTTACCATTAAGGCCTGTCCGGCTTCTTCTAACGGAAGGTATGTCATCTGATTTGGCGCAATTTCCACAAAAACTGCGCCAATTTTTTCAATAATCCGCTTAACTTTTCCAATATAAACATTACCCAATATGGAATTATCATTCATGTCTTCACAGTTTACTTCCAGCAGACGGTTGTCCTCAATCAGAGCAATTATCTGATAGCTGCCGCCTAAAACCGTCTCCTGTGTAATCACAACTCTTTTACTCAATGATTTCTCCCATCTCACCTAAAGATACAAGCGCGCCGTCTTTTTTTCCATACACATCTATTCTGTGATTTTGTATAGAAAGAGGGTGAAAGTCTTGTCCAAGCCATTCAAAAAAAGTACTAAGTACAAGTTCAGGTTTTAAATTATCGGTGCTTCCAGTACTCACTTTAAGGTAAAAAACAGGACGCCCCTGTTCCATTTCTATCTGAAAATGAAAGACCAATTTTTTTAAATCCATTACTTTTTCGCTTTTTTTCGTCTTTTTTGTAATTAAAATTTCCTCTGGTTTCCGGAAAAACTGAAAAAGAGCAGCTTCATAATCAATCTGAGGAGCTTCATAATTTTCCCGAATCCATAGTTTATAATCTGCTGCCGCAACAGCTGTCATCGCTTTTGCATCCGAATCCAAAAGCCTTTTATACGATACTACTTCAACCCCCTCAGCCATAACTTCATTGAGAACCTCAAGGGAATGTTTTGAAGTATCTGAGGAATTTACAACAATATCAAAATACTCTCCGTCGCTTGTAATTCCAACTCCAAGCGGCGCGGCAAAAGAAATCAGAGGATGTGGGTGAAAGCCCTCAGAATACGCAATATCAATTCCGGCGCGGCGGATACTTTTCTGAAAATAGCGCATAATATCCAAATGTCCGATAAATTTCATTGCGCCGTATTTACGGAACTTAATTCGAATTCTCAACGCAGACACCTCCCTGATATTTTCCTGCCCCACAGCCGCTGCACTTCATTCTGCAGTTGTTTGTTACTTTTTGGGCAAGCGCATTTTCATATTCCCGTTTTAAAAATTCTTTTGTTACGCCCGCATCAATAAAATCCCATGGGAAAATTTCATCCAAAGATCGTTTTCGCACCGTATAAAATTCCGGGTCTATACCCGTTTCACAAAAAGCCTGCTTCCAGGCCTCATTGTCAAAAAAATCACTCCATGCGTCAAAAATACAGCCCTTTTCGTATGCGCGCAAAATTACCTTCGAAAGCCTTCTGTCCCCTCTTGCGAAAACGCCTTCCAATACCGTAACGTCAGCTTCATGCCAATTATAACGGATACTCTTACGGTTCAGCTGGTTTTTCACTGCTTCATTGACCGTTTTTGCAAAATGAAGATAATCCTCCTCTTTGTGCATAGAAGCCCATTGAAACGGTGTAAACGGTTTTGGCACAAAAAAAGATGTACTAATTGTAATCTGGCATTTTCCATTCCGTATTTCTTTTGGAATGTCATAATAACAGGCCGCAATTTGGTTTGCAAGCTCTGCAATCGCACATCTGTCTGCTTCTTCTTCCGTAGGAAGGCCAAGCATAAAGTACAGTTTCACCTTCTGCCAGCCTCCGGCAAATGCCTGTCCGGCGCCTTCTAAGATAACTTCCTTCGTCAGCCCTTTATTAATCACATCGCGAAGTCTCTGCGAACCAGCTTCCGGCGCAAACGTTAAGCTGCTCTTTTTAATATCCTGAACCTTTTCCATGACATCTAAAGAAAACGCATCAATCCGAAGAGAGGGAAGAGAAATATTCACTCCTTTTTCCTGAAACTCATCTATCAGATATGTAACCAATTCCTTTAAGTTCGAGTAATCTGAGGAACTTAAGGAACTTAAAGAAATTTCATCATATCCAGTATTTTTTAACATCAGGGAAGCATATTTCTTTAATACTTCTGCCTCTTTTTCCCTTGTTGGACGATAAATCATGCCTGCCTGACAAAAACGGCAGCCACGAATACAACCGCGCTGGATTTCTAACACCACCCGGTCCTGCGTCGCCTGAAGAAATGGGACAAGCGGTTTTTCAGGATAAACAGCTTCCGATAATTCTAAAACGACCTGCTTTTCAATTTTTTCGGGAATTCCTTCTTCGATTGGAGCAAAACTAGAAATCGTGCCGTCTGTATGATACTTTACCTGATACAAAGACGGCGCATAAATTCCAGGTACTTTTGCCGCCTGCCGTAAAAATTCATCACGACACCTGCCAGAAGATTTCCATTCTTTATAGATGTCAAACAGCGCGTCATAGCTGGTTTCTCCCTCACCAATATAAAATAAATCAAAAAAATCTGCTAACGGTTCCGGATTATATGCACATGGGCCTCCGCCAATAACAAATGGATCTTCGTTCGTCCTGTCTTTTGCCAAAAGCGGAATCTGCGCAAGGTCTAATATCTGCAGAATATTCGTATAACACATTTCATACTGAAGTGTAATCCCAAGAAAATCAAAGCCGCGGACAGCATCCTGCGACTCTAGCGCAAACAGGGGAATCTTTTTCTCTTTTAAAATTTTATGCAGATCCGGCCATGGGGAATAGACACGTTCGCACCAAACGTCTTCCATTTTGTTAAACATATCATATAAAATCTGGATGCCCAAATGAGACATGCCTATTTCATACACATCCGGAAAACACATCACAAAACGGATATTAACGTCCTTTTTCTCTTTTTGGATACTGTTAATTTCATTGCCGATATATCTTGCCGGCTTCTCAATTGTCAATAATATTTCATCGCTTAACGCTAATCTCTTCATGTTATCGCTAGAACCTCACCTTAATATAAGCCAAAATCTCTTTAACACATTTCTCAAAGCCTAATTTACTGCTGTTTAAGCAAAGGTCATAATTTCTGGCGTCCGTCCACTCTCTTGCAGTGTAATGTTTATAGTATTCTGCGCGGTATTTATCCGTTTTTGCAATAAACTTTTCCATCTCCGCTTCAGTCATGCTGTTTTGCTCCATCGCCCTTGCCAGATTAAATTCTTTGGAACCATGTACAAAAACGCTGACGACATTTTTATAGTCTTTTAAAATAAAATCAGCAGCGCGCCCAATGATTACGCAGCTTTCCTTTTCCGCTAACTGTTTGATCACTTTTGCCTGATAATTGAACAGATTTTTGGCAGAAACAAAATCACTGCTTTCCGGCGGAATCAAATCCCCGGTATAAATATCTGTGGACATACGCAGAAACGGACTGCTTTTTAACTTTTCATCCAACTGCATAAACAATTGTTCGCTAATTCCGCTCTCCTCAGAAGCCATTTTTAAAAGATTGCTGCTGTAATAAGGAATCCCCATCTCCTTTGCAAGCATTTTTCCGACTGTCCTGCCGCCGCTGCCGTACTGCCTGGCAATTGTAATGACTACATTTTCCATTCCAATTTCCCCCTACTCTCCAAGATATGCCTTCTTAATCGAATCGTCGTTCATCAGTTTTTTCGCGTCGCCCTCTAAGACAATTTTTCCAGTTTCCAGTACATACGCCCTGTCTGCAATGGCAAGCGCTTTTTTTGCATTTTGCTCAACCAAAAGTACAGTCGTGCCGCTCTTGCTGACTTCTTCGATAATTTCAAAAATTTGATTCACTAAGATTGGTGAAAGTCCCATAGAAGGTTCGTCCATTACAATAATTTTCGGATGTGACATTAACGCCCTTCCCATGGCAAGCATCTGCTGTTCTCCGCCGCTCAACGTTCCGGCAAGCTGGTTTTTCCTCTCTTTTAAGCGCGGAAAACGTTCGTATACCATCTGTAACGTCTGTTCAATCTCATTTTTATCTTTTCTGGTATAAGCGCCCATTTTCAGGTTTTCATAAACAGTCAGCTCCGCAAACACCCTTCGGCCTTCGGGAACATGCGCCATTCCAAGCGAGACAATTTTGTGTGCCGGGACTTTTGTAATGTCTTTACCTTCAAAAAAGACAGACCCGCTTTTAGGAGACAAAAGACCTGTAATCGTATGCAGAATCGTCGTCTTGCCTGCACCATTCGCGCCAATCAGGGCAATGACTTCCCCTTGATTTACCTCAAAGGAGATTCCTTTAATCGCCTGAATCATACCGTAATAAACTTCTATATTCTTAATTTCAAGCATTGCCATTTCGCCGTCCTCCTATTCTCCCAAATATGCCTTGATAACCTCTGGATTGTTCAAAACGTCAGACGCTTTTCCCTCGGAAAGCACCTGCCCAAAATTTAATACCGTCAATTCCTCGCAAATACCAGACACAAGTTTCATATCATGTTCAATTAAAAGAATCGTCATATCAAATTTATCCCTGACAAAACGAATCGTTTCCATCAGTTCTTTTGTTTCATTTGGATTCATTCCGGCAGCCGGTTCATCCAAAAGCAGAAGCTTCGGTTCTGTCGCAAGCGCTCTTGTAATTTCTAACTTTCTTTGTTTTCCATAAGGAAGATTTGATGCAAGCGTATCGGCTTCTTTGTCCAAATCAAATACAGACAAAAGTTCCATCGCACGTTTATCCATTTCTTTTTCTGTCTTAAAATACTTTGGAAGGCGGAAAATTCCTTCTAGCGTAGAATAGGTATAATGATTGTGGAGTCCGGCTTTTACATTATCTTTGACCGACAATTCTTTGAACAGACGGATATTTTGGAATGTCCTTGCAATCCCGGCTTTGTTAATATCAATCGTTTTTTTACCGACCATATTTTCACCATTTAAAAGAATGACGCCTTCGTCCGGCTTGTAAACCCCTGTTAAAAGATTAAATACCGTCGTTTTTCCAGCGCCGTTCGGCCCAATCAGTCCATACAGACAGCCTTTTTCAATGTTCAAATGAAATTCATTTACTGCCCGCAGCCCTCCAAAGGAGATTCCTAGATTTTTTACTTCTAATAACGCCATATCTTTAAGCCTCCTTTTGTTTGTTCCGTTTCCATTTTGCAGAGCATTTTTCTCTCCACTCAATTGCTTTCGGACTCCAGTTAAACAACATCATAACAATCAAAACGACTGCATAAATCAGCATACGGTAATCGCTTAGCCCACGCAAAAGCTCCGGCAGAAGCGTCAAAACAATTGCCGCAATAATCGAACCCCTGATATTTCCGATTCCCCCCAGTACGACAAAAACAAGTATCATAATCGACATATTGTAGCCGAAATTTTTAGGCTGCGCCGTCAAAGTCGCCAGGTTATGCGCATAGATAACGCCGCCGACGCCTGCTAAAGCCGCGGAAATAGAAAAAGCCATCAATTTATATTTTGTAATATTAATTCCAATCGATTCTGCCGCAATCCGGTTATCGCGGATTGCCATAATTGCGCGCCCGCTTCTCGAATGAATCAGGTTTAACACGATAAATAATGTCACCAAAATCAGTACTACACCAATGAAAAATGAAGAATCCTGCGGCGTCCCGGTAATTCCCTGCGGTCCGTTTATCAGCACTTCACCCTCAGGCGAAAGTCCTAAGGATAACGAATCCTTTGTAGAAAAATGAAATCCGTTTTCATCTCTTCCAATAAATAAAATATTGACGATATTTTTAATAATTTCACCAAACGCAAGCGTAACAATCGCCAGATAATCTCCCTTTAGGCGCAGTACCGGAATACCGATTAAAATCCCGCACAATCCAGCCGCAGCCGCTCCAATGAGAAGAGCCAGAAGATACCTTACGCCGGATATTGGAATCAAATCTGCCGTACATTTGGAAAAAAACGCGCTTGTAAACGCTCCGACACACATAAACCCTGCATGTCCAAGGCTCAGTTCTCCCAGAATTCCTACGGTTAAATTTAAGGAAACTGCAAGTATAATATACGCGCAGAGCGGTACCAACAGCCCTTTTAAAAGGCTGGAAACATTACCAGTTGAAACTAACGTCTGCATAACAGCAAACAAAAGTATTACCATGATATATGTAATTATATTATTTTTTGTCGTTTTCGATCTGTTTTTCATACTTTCCACCTACACTTTCTCTTGAATATTTTTACCGAGAATACCGGTAGGTTTCACAATCAGTATCACAATCAGCACTCCAAACACAATTGCATCTGCCATCTGGGAAGAAATATAGGCTTTTCCAAATATTTCAATCACTCCCAAAAGAATTCCGCCAATCAAAGCCCCCGGAATGGAACCGATTCCTCCGAATACAGCAGCTACAAATGCTTTAATGCCCGGCATCGCCCCTGTATAAGGAGTCAGCGTCGGATAAGCAGAACAAAGCAGCACTCCGGCAATTGCTGCCAGCGCGGAACCAATTGCAAACGTAAGCGCAATCGTACCGTTTACATGAATTCCCATAAGCTGTGCAGCGCCTTTGTCTTCGGAAACTGCAAGCATAGCCTGCCCGGCTTTTGATTTTTTTATAAATAAAGTAAGCGTCGTCATAATAATAATACATAACACAATGGTGACAATCGCTTCCCCTGTAATCGTCAGACTTCCGCCTGCAAGTTCAATCGCCGGAATTGGAACGACTGACGCAAATGAAATGGTGTTTGCCCCGAAAATTAAAAGCGCGATGTTCTGCAAAAGATAACTAACGCCGATTGCCGTAATCAAAACAGCCAAAGAAGACGCCGCATTTAAAAGAGGCCGGTATGCCACACTTTCTATAACAATTCCAAGTACCGTACAAAACACAATTGAAATCAGAACTGCTGCAAACGGCGGAAGTCCCGCCCCTGTCACAGATGCCATAACAACATAGGCGCCAATCATTATTACGTCCCCATGTGCAAAGTTTAACATTTTGGCAATTCCATAAACCATTGTATAGCCAAGCGCAATAATTGCATAAACGCTTCCAAGGCTTATGCCATTAATTAAATATGATATAAAGCTCATAGTAATCCCCCGTCCGATTTTTCTGTTTATTTCTGTGAATCAGCCAGAAAAGACAGCCTGCATATAAAGAAAGGGCTATCTTTCCAAGATAACCCCTCCTGTCTGCCTTTACTCTACAACTGCATAATCGCCGTCTGCAATTTTAACTACCATTGGTTCTTTGCTCGGCTCTCCGCTTGCTTCCCATGTAAGGCTCTTTGCAGTTACGCCGTCAATTGTAATTTCTGTCATTGCAGTTTTTAATGCGTCGCATATATCAGTTACGGACATGTCCGGCGTTACTTTTGCCTGTTCCATAGCAGCTTTGATTGCATAAATCCCATCATATGCGTCTGCTGCAAACTGGTTTGGAGTTTCGCCATATGCTTCCTGAAAATCAGTTACAAATTTCTGGATTGCTTCATCCTCTGACGTAGGTGTAAACGGACTTAAGAAAACTAAATCATTTGCGAGTTCTGCATCAAAACCTTTTACAGCTAAAATTCCATCCATTCCGTCACAGCCAAAGAACATCGGACTGTAATTCATGCCTGCCGCCTGTTTTAACACAAGGGAAGCTTCCGTATAATAGAATGGTAAAAATACAAGCTCTGCACCGGCGTCTTTTGCTTTTTGAAGCTGTACGGAAAAATCAGAGTTGCTTTCTTTTGTAAATGCTTCTGCCGCTACGATTTCAAAATTTTGGTTTGCCGCTTCTTTCACAAATGCTTCGTAAATTCCGGAAGAGTATACATCGGAACTGTCATAAATTGCAGCAACTTTTGTTGCAAGATTATGTTCCCCTATATATTTTGCAGATTCTAATCCCTGCATCGGATCTGAAAAACACACTCGGAAAGCATTGTCATATTTCACACAGTCAACAGCCGTCCCTGAAGGCGTCAGCAAAAACGTATTGTCTGCCTGCGCCACTTCGCCAACTGCCACGCAGGGAGCGGAAGTCACTGTACCAAGAACAGCCTGCGTGCCCCAGTCTTTTAACGTATTATAAGCATTGACGGCTTTCTCCGCGTCATTTTCATCATCCTGAAAATCAAACTCAATCTGCGCGCCATTGATTCCGCCTGCCGCATTAATTTCTTTTACTGCAAGTTCCGCGCCATTTTTGACCGCCATGCCATACACGGCCGCGCTGCCTGTCACCGGCCCGATTCCACCAATTTTAATCGTGTCTCCACTGCCGGAACTACTGTTAGAGCTGCCGGAACCTGACTGACTATCCGAATTGGAACCACAGCCAGCCATACAAGTCATTGTCATAGCTGCCAATAATACAGCGGATACTACTTTTTTGAACTTCATAAACATTCCTCCTCAATCATTTTATATTTATGAATAAAAATAAAACTATGCAGAAAAGAATACACGATAAAACGCTATTTGTCAAGTATGGGAAAAAGTGAAAAATAATTTTTATATATTGTCAATAGTGGAAATGTGACAGAAATAAACTTCTATTTCCTCCACCCAATGAATTTATTCTGATATAGTATCCGCATAAATTTCACAATTCTGTCTATGGCCGGATCTGCTTTTTTGCCGAATTTTTCGGATGTAAGCCTGGAGATGTCATAGATATTCCGCACTCCGTCCATCTGACGCCAGACAAAACTGCCGTATTCATCCAGCGCAATATGGCTGATACGTGGTTTCTTAAAGAACTTTTGTGCAATCCAGTTGTAGAATCCCTGGTTGATTACATGTACTGTTACGATTCCTGTTTTGTCTGCATCCCAAGTATATTTGGGATTGCAGACAGGAACGAAATCAAGAAAATTCTTTTTCATCATTTTTTTGCCTTTTTTGATTTTCGGAAACAATAGCTCCATAGAGACAGCGTCAGCAGTGCAAACGCCGCTAATCCGATAATATTGCCGATATTCGGGTCGGAAAGCGCCGGAATCATGTCTGGAAGGAATCCGCCCAAGATACCTCCTACATTATTATCTTTTCCAACTGGAATTACTGCAAGAAAAGCCAGGAAAATACCAACTAAGCCTTCTCCGGCAATCATTCCCGATGAATACAAAATTCCGTTTTCATCAATCTCCTTCTTCTGTTTTTCATTTAAGTTCTTTTTCTTTTCAATTACTAATTTCACAAGTCCTCCGACCATCATAGGCGTACTAAGGTGAATTGGAAGATATAGGCCGATTGCTACGGGAAGTACCGGAATTCCTAAAATTTCAATGATAATTGCAATAAACGCCCCGATTCCAACTAATGTCCAGGGAAGATTGCCGCCCATAACGCCTTCTACAATCATTTTCATTAAAGTTGCCTGCGGCGCCGGAAGCTGCGCTTCTCCATATCCCCAGGCAAGATCTAACAGATACAGTACGCCGCCAATCGCTAATGACGATGCAAGCACGCCAATAATTTCACCAATCTGCTGTCTTTTTGGTGTAGCGCCTAAAATATAACCGGTTTTTAAATCCTGCGACGTATCTCCGGCAATCGCTGCAATAATACAGATGACACCGCCGATTGCAATGGCTGCGGTCATGCCTTCCTGTCCCGTCATTCCAGTTACTTTCAATGCAATAGAAGCAACCAGAAGGGTCGCAATTGTCATACCGGAAACGGGATTATTACTGCTTCCGACAAGCCCGACCATCCGGGAAGAAACGGTCGCAAAAAAGAAACCGAATAAAATTACTAAAAAGGCGCCGAACAAGTTAATTGGAATAACCGGAATCAGCCACATAGCAACAGCCAGTATGACAATGCCGATTAAAATCACTTTTAAGTTTAAATCCTGGTTCGTGCGTTCATCAGTAACGCTGCCTTTTCCAAACCCTTCCATTGCCTCTTCAAATGTTTTGATAATCAACGGAAGTGATTTAATTAAACTTAAAACACCGCCGCAGGCCACCGCTCCAGCTCCGATATAACGAATATAATTTGACCAGATGGCGTTTGATCCGCCCTTGGCATATAATTCTGCAATACTTACATCTGCCGGGAACAATACAATATTTGCTCCAAATAATACGATTAAAGGCATTAGCACAAACCAGCCCAGCACACCGCCGCAGAATAAATAGGAAGAAATTTTCGGCCCGCAGATATAGCCGACGCCAAGTAGCGCGGGAAGGACGTCCATTCCGACGCCAGAACCTTTATATGCCGGAATCTCATAATGCACTTCACTAGGAAACAAATGAAGGCCGTCTGTAATAAATTTATATAATGCCGAAATACCAAGGCCTGCAAATACGATTGACGCCTTGTCCCCGCCTTCTTCGCCAGCCATCAAAACTTCTGCGCAGGCCTGCCCTTCCGGATAGGGAAGTACGCCGTGTTCTTGTACAATCAATGCTTTCCGCAGGGGAACCATAAACAGGATGCCGAGCGCTCCGCCTATAAATGCAATGACGGCAATCTCAACTAAAGAAGGTTTGCTTGTCCCCCAGTCTTTTGCCCATAGAAATAATGCAGGCAATGTAAAAATTGCCCCTGCAGCAACAGATTCTCCGGCAGAACCAATCGTCTGCACCATATTATTCTCAAGAATAGAATCTTTCCGTAAAATTTTACGGATGATTCCCATAGAAAGTACCGCTGCCGGAATCGACGCCGATACTGTCATACCTACGCGCAAGCCCAGATATGCATTTGCCCCGCCGAACACAACTGCCAGGATAACGCCTAATATCACAGAAGTTGAAGTAAATTCCGGCATCGTCTTGTTTGCCGGGACAAAAGGTTTAAAATCTTTGTTCGAGTTCATAGTAACGTTTCTCCTTTGCTAATTTATAAAAATATCTTAACAAATTCTTAATATCTTGTCTACTTTTTTTATTTTTATAAAAAAATTTCCAATCCTATTTCTTCTAACATTATATTTTTCAGTATTATCAAAAATTTATGCAAAAAAAGAATGCCTTTCCTATACAGCAGATTAAATCTTGTCAGAATTTATTTTATACACCGTCCAAATTCCCACTGCCGAAATGCCAAACAAGATTACCATCGTTTGAATCTTTACAACCGTCCCATTGTCCAAAAAAGAAAACATCTCCTTCTCTGCCGAAAGCACAGACGTCAAATTTGCCGCCATATGCGCGGCAACGGCTCCGGTAAGCGTTCCTGTCAAATCTGTAATATATGCCAGCAGAATTCCAAATACCGACGCATAAATAAACTGCACCAAATTCATATGTACCAGCCCAAAAATTACTGCGGACAATAAAATTGCCGGACGATTCCCCAGAAAATCTGCGCTTCTTTTAAAAACAATTCCACGGTACAACAGCTCTTCCACTATGGGAATTACAATACAGAGCGCAAAAATTTCCAAAAACAACTTTCCATTATAAAAGGTCTGGGCTACCTGTCCATAGGAGGCGGAATATTCTTCAATTTTTATCATGCCAAGAAACGTATTCCATGCAACGGCAAAACAAGCTCCCGTCACAAACATCACAGCTGCCAAATAAAGCGGCTGCTTCTTTCGAACCGTTTTTTTGGTATTTTTGTCCCGGTACATTACATACAGCATAGGGAGTACGGCAAGCGACGTCAAAAGCTGCTGAAATAGTTTATAAGCCCTTGTTTGGGGCCAGAAACCGTCTATCAAGTATAAGACGGCAACTGTGACGGTAAAATATAAAAAAACAGGATAAATAATATTAAAAAATTGCATTGCTTTCGAGTGTTTCAATGAAATTCCCCCTCTTCTCCTGTAATTTCCCACATTCTGGCTTTGATATAGCCGCTCTCATACTGTTTTCTCAATTGATTTGCATAGCGCTTGTCTGGATTTAAAATTTTTTCTTCTTCAAAAGAAAGCACTTCAAAGATATTATAATCATTTGGAATAAAACACTTTGTATCTTCTTCGTAATTAGCGTAAAACTCCTTCATCTCTTTTAGAAGTCCCAAAGCATATTTTTTAAACTTCGGATTTTCCTCCCAAAACGAATAACGCGCCGCTATTTTATGATACATGACCCGCTCTTTGTCTGATTGCAGAAATTCTTTCTGCCCGTCTCCCCAAAGCAGTTTTGCCGTCCGGTAAGCTGTCAGCAAATGGATAAAAACCAAATCGCGCTTTGCCACTCCTGCGCAGCACATAGGATTTAAGTCTAACATGCGCAGTTCTATATGGTTGATGCCGTTGTGGGCAAGCCGTTTTAACGTATTTTCTCCCGCTGGTTTTAAACGAATCGGATAATAAAGTTCCTGAATTGAATCAATCTCTTTTCTTTTCACATACTGATTCATGCTGTCCAGATAAGAAGTAAAATCTGTATAGCAAAGCTCAGGGATAAATGGATTCCAATATCCGTAAATACTGTTGCGGAATGAAGCATAGGAAGTCCTTTCTTCCGGGGGCACGCGCAGACCGTCTAAAAATTGGGAATCTGCCACAGGGCTTGCAGACGTTAAGGCGACAAGCAGCCAGCTGTCTGACATCAATCTATCGCCAAGTCTTACATACCATTCACTTTTTAACTGCTTGTAAGAAAAACGAGGCTCTTTTTTTTGCAAAAATCCAAAAAATTCCTGCGGCATGGAATAGTTTAAATGTACACCGGAAAACAGCATTTTTACTTTTCCATATTTTTGCGCCAAATACTCCCGATACGTCGTTTTTTGCTTTTTAACTCCTGCAAATTCTGCAATTCTTATACTATCCTCTCCATGGTAAAGCGGCGGATTGGAATATGTCCAAATATATTCTTTTCCAGTGGGGCGCAAAGCAATCGCCTGCTCTACAATATCCTGAAGACAGCAGATTTCCACGCAGGCATCTTGGAGATTGGCAGAAACGCCGCTGATAAATTCCACCTGGCTTTCGCCAAAATCCCTGCTAATCCCACGATTGCGGATGTTTGGGTGTTTGGTGTCTGCAAGATACCCATCTGCTCTAACGCGCAGCGATTCTTTTTCAATTCCAAATTCTGCTTTTAATAAATTTTGGTAAATTTCTTGGTCAGCTTCCTGTAATTTCATAAAATGTTTGTTTCACCCCATTTAAAAAGTAAAGAGAACCAAATGCAACTGCGATACAGTTTTCATCTTTTGACGCTTCTGATACGGCAGCGGCAACGGCTGGCGCAATGCTTTCTTTGGCCCATGCAGCGCCGCCTCTGTTTCTTATTTCCTGCGCAAGTATTTCCGCCTTAAGCGCCCGGATATGTTCTGGTGTTACAGTATATATTTTTTGGAAATAAGGCAGCAGAATTTCTAACATTTCCCCATAATTTTTATCTGCCATCACGCCCATAATCCCGATTTTACGGAAACCATAAAATTCCCTGTCTAAACTTTTGGCAAGCTGGCCTGCCGCCGCCGGATTATGCGCGCCGTCAATATAAAAGCCGGGCGATTTACTAAGACATTCGTATCTGCCAGCCCAATATGCAGATTCGATTCCCTTACGAATCTGTAAATCCGTATAACAAAAACCAAATTCCCTTAAAATCTGAAGCGTTTTTATGGCAAGCGCAGAATTTTCGATTTGATAATTTCCAGTCATGGATAAACAAACCTTTCCAAAATCTGGATATTGATAACAAAGCCTGCCGTTTTCCAACAAACCGTCTGTACATTTTGGAGCCTGATAAAGCGCGGCATGACGTGCTTTTGCCGTCTGCATCAAGACGTCCCTAACTTCTTTTTGCTGATTTGCCGTAATGACTGGACAATTTTCTTTGATGATTCCGGCTTTTACGCCGGCAATTTCCCGGAGGGAATTTCCAAGATAGTCCATATGATCCATCTGAATCGGCACAAACACGCTGCACAACGGTTTTTGAATGAGATTTGTCGCATCTGTACTGCCGCCCATACCCGTTTCCAGCAGGACTATATCACATTTTCTGCGGTAAAACCAAAGAAACGCAAGCGCAGTCTCCACTTCAAATACGGTCGGATGACGCCTGCCCTTATCTGTCATCTTTTTACAGGAATCTGCAACTTCTTCCATACATGAGGCATATTCTTCCATAGAAATCCATTTCTGGTTGATTTGATACACTTCACGTAAGTCAAAAACTGCCGGGGAATTATACTGCCCGACCGTATACCCTGCCTCTTTTAACACAGAAGCCAGAAAACATGATACAGACCCTTTGCCGTTCGTTCCGGCAATATGCACTATTTTTAATTCTTTCCAGACATCATTTAGTTCATACATCAGAGCTTTTATGCTTTCAAGGCCAAGAATACTACCATAGGCTTTCGCAGACTCATGGAAAGATACCGCCCGTTCATAGTCTATCTTCTTATCCATGTCTGACGCCTTTCGTATCCCGGTTTCCGATTCTTAAGCGGTTTAATTCCAAGTCTTTTCCTTTTAAAGAAACGGTAACCGTCTCCCCCTGGCGCAAAAAATAAACTTCTTCCAATTCATCTCCCGCAGCAAGCCGCATACCCCGGACGCCGATAGCGCCTTTTTTCTTTTCTGGTATAACGTCTGCCAAAATCCTTAAAAACATCCCTTTTTTAGACCTGAAAACCAAATTCATTTCTTCTTCATAAAATTCAATGCGTACCACATCATCGCCATCAGCCAGCTTTGTCGCCGCAGTCGTACGTTTGGACACATCAAATTCCGCGCCGTCTACCAGCTTTATCATGCCTGACTTAACTGCAAAAATCAGTTTTTTTCCACGCATTTGCTCAATCGGCGCAGCAAAAATTAATGTTTCTTCATTGCTGTTATAATTACTTAAATTATCAATCGGCTGTCCTTTATCCCTGAATTTCCCATAGGGAAGGTCAGAAATTTTTAATAAATGCATCTGCCCTTTATCCGTGAAAAGACCGATTTTATCCGTATTTTTACAGAGAATCCGGTATCTGTTTTCATTGTCGGCCGCCTCTTTGTTGCGCTCATATACTGCTAAATCAACTGTTTTTGCATAACCAAACCGATCCATTAAAAATACAACGTCCATCTCTTCTATTTTGGGTTCTTCCAGCACAATTTCCTTTCCATTTTCAATAACTGTCTTTCTGGAAACGGCGTATTCTTTCTGGAATGTATCGAGTTCTTTGACAATCACCTTTGCCATTGTCTTACGGCTGCCCAAAATGCCTTCGTATTTTTCTATATTTTTTAAGGTGGCATTATGCTCCTTTAATAAAGCTTCGATTTCCAAACCGATTAATTTATACAACCGCATTTCAAGAATTGCCGTCGCCTGGCGTTCACTAAACCTAAGCTTTGACGCAAGTTTTTTTGATTCTTCACTTTTAAAGGAAATAGATTCGGTCATACCTTCCGTCAGACAGGCTTTTGCCTGCTTGATATTCTTGCTGCCGCGCAGAATTTCTATAATCAAATCAATGACGTCGCAGGCTTTAATTAAGCCCTCCTGCACTTCTTTCTTTTCCAGCTCTTTTGCCAAAAGCGTCCGGTATTTTCTCGTTGCAAGCTCATACTGAAAATTAACGTGATGACGGATTAACGGTACAATACCCATTGTTTCCGGCTTGCCGTCCGCTACGGCAAGCATATTGACGCCAAACGTATCTTCTAACCTGGTTTTTTTATAAAGAAGCCCTAAAATCTGTTCTGCATTGGCGCCGCGCTTTAATTCAATCACAATGCGGATGCCTTCTTTGGAAGACTGGTTGGAAATATCTACAATAT
The DNA here is from genome assembly GCA_910586355.1 of uncultured Lachnospiraceae bacterium. Lineage (GTDB taxonomy): Bacteria > Bacillota > Clostridia > Lachnospirales > Lachnospiraceae > Roseburia_B. The sequence continues at coordinate 30,727 of CAJUHJ010000017.1, read as the reverse complement.
CCGTTGTTTTTTTGGTTTCCACCAAATGATAGACGTCGTTTAGAAATTTACCAATACCGGCGCCAATCATTGGATATGGTATTTCCGTAATGACAATTTGCTCTTTGCCGCCTTTTTGCTTTTCGATTTCTGCTTTGCCTCTTATTTTGATTTTTCCTACTCCAGTAGAATAAATCTGTAACAGCTCGTCCTTATTGACGACAATTCCCCCCGTCGGGAAATCAGGGCCTTTGATGTATTCCATCATCTGCTCTGTATTAATTTCGGGATTTTTCATATAAGCTTTTACGCCTTCTAAGACTTCCCCGAAATTATGGGGCGGAATACTTGTCGCCATGCCGACGGCAATGCCTTCGGCGCCGTTTATCAAGATATTGGGCACTTTCACCGGAAGCACCAAAGGCTCTTTTTCTGTTTCATCAAAATTCGGCCCAAAATCCACGACATCTTTGTCTAAATCCGAAAGATATGCTTCCTGCGTGATTTTTTTTAACCGGGCTTCCGTATAACGCATAGCGGCGGCTCCGTCGCCTTCAATAGAACCAAAATTGCCATGTCCGTCTACAAGCGGCATTCCCTTTTTGAATTCCTGCGCCATAACAACTAATGCTTCATAGATAGAGCTGTCGCCGTGCGGATGGTATTTACCCATGGTATCTCCGACAATTCGGGCGCATTTGCGGTACGGTTTGTCGTAGCGTATACCAAGCTCATACATATCATACAGCGTCCGGCGCTGCACCGGCTTTAATCCGTCCCTAACATCCGGCAGCGCCCTGGCAATAATGACGCTCATTGCATAATCAATATAAGATTTCTGCATCAGCTCCGAATATTCTGTGCGGATAATCTGTTCTGTTTCACTCATTTTTTATTTACCCCTTTTAAATATCCAATTCTGCGTCCTGTGCATGTTCGTAAATAAATGCCTTTCTGGGAGGCACATTTGTCCCCATGAGCATTTCCGTCACATCAGAAGCCATTCTTGCATCTTCAATTTCTACTCTTTTTAAAATTCTGGTCTTCGGGTCTAACGTCGTTTCCCACAACTGATCGGCGTCCATTTCCCCAAGTCCTTTATAACGCTGGAGCGTAAAACTGCCTTTGTGTCGTTTTCTGTATTTTTCCAAAGCCGCGTCATCATAAAGATACTCTTCTGTCCCTCTTGACGGAATCGCTTTATAAAGCGGCGGCATCGCAATATACACATGACCTTCAAAAATCAGCTCCGGCATAAAACGGTAAAAGAGTGTCAAAAGCAGCGTAGAAATATGCGCGCCGTCAACGTCGGCGTCTGCCATAATGATAATTTTATCATATCTTAACTTTGTAATATCAAAATCATTGCCGAATCCTTCTGAAAATCCACAGCCGAACGCATTAATCATCGTCTTGATTTCTGCATTTGCCAATACCTTATCAATACTTGCTTTTTCTACGTTTAATATTTTGCCTCGAATGGGCAGAATTGCCTGAAAATTTCGGTTGCGCGCTGTTTTTGCAGATCCTCCGGCAGAATCTCCCTCTACAATAAAAATTTCACAAACGGAAGCGTCCCTGCTTTCGCAGTTCGCCAGTTTCCCATTTGAATCAAAAGAAAATTTTTGCTTTGTCAAAAGATTTGTCTTGGCGCGTTCCTCTGATTTTCGTATTTTGGCGGCTTTTTCCGCGCAGCTTATCACAGCTTTTAACACTTCTAAATTCCGGTCGAAAAAAAGCTGTATTTCATCTCCGGTAATTTTTCCCGCAGCCCTGGCCGCATCCTGATTGTCCAATTTCGTCTTCGTCTGCCCCTCAAACCTTGGATCGGGGTGCTTCATGGAAATAATCGCCGTCATGCCGTTCCTGACGTCCGTTCCAGTAAAATTTGAATCCTTTTCTTTTAAAATGCCAAGTTCTCTGGCATATTGGTTTATCACTGTTGTAAATGTCGTTTTAAAGCCCGTCAGATGCGTTCCGCCTTCGGCATTATAGATATTGTTGCAAAACCCAAGTACATTTTCATGAAATTCATTCGTATACTGGAATGCGGCTTCTACGGTAATTCCCTCGTTTTCTCCTTTAAAATAAATAATATCACAGATAACTTCGGAATTTTTATTCAAATCGGCTACAAAACCTTTTATACCTTCTGTTTCGTGGTATTCCAAATGTTCGGCCGGTTCTTTGCGTTTATCTTCATAGACAATTGTAAGCTTTGGATTGAGATATGCTGTCTCGTGCAGACGGCTTTTAATCTCGTCTTCTTTAAACCTTGTTTTTTCAAAAATTTCCCCGTCAGGCAGAAAATTAATTTTTGTGCCAGTCTTTTTTGTCTTTCCTATTTTGGGTAACAGTCCATTTTCTAATTCTATGGAAGGAACGCCTCTCTCGTAACGGTCATGGTGGATATAACCATCCCTGCTGATTTCCACATCCATAAAAAGGGAAAGCGCATTGACTACGGAGGACCCCACGCCATGAAGGCCGCCGCTTGTCTTATACGACGAGTTATCAAATTTTCCTCCGGCATGTAATGTAGAAAATACAAGCCGCGCCGCTGAAACGCCTTTCTCGTGCATACCAACGGGAATTCCACGGCCGTTGTCTAAAACCGTACAGGAACCGTCCGCTTCTAACGTCACATGAATCGTATCGCAGAATCCTGCCAAATGCTCGTCTACCGCATTATCCAAAATTTCATAAATTAAATGATTTAACCCTTTCCTTGAAACACTGCCAATGTACATTCCGGGACGCTTACGAACTGCTTCAAGTCCCTCTAATACCGCAATGCTGCCCGCATCATATGATTGATTTTGTGCCATTTTTTCTTCCTTTCATTCTGCGAATCCATTGTTCGAATGAACAAATATACCAAATGTTTGTTCGTTTCCTGCGATTTTACTATTATACTTTAGAACTTAGAAAATGTAAAGGGGAATTATTTCAGCATATTTCTATTTTTGATTGCAGATATTGCTTCAATCATTTACAATATAAACAGAATACGGCCATGTCAGAGTAAGAAAATAACCGCATATCATAACCACGAAGGGAAGTGTTTACCATAGCGAAAGAATCTACACAAGAAAAGATTTACAACATTCATGATATTTACGCCCTGCCAGTTGGAAAACGTGCCGAATTAATCGACGGCCATATCTACTATATGACGCCGCCAAATACTTTGCACCAGAAAATAGCATCCTTTTTACATATAGAAATTGGAAATTATATCTATGGAAAGAAAATAAACTGTGAAGTTTTTCCGGCTCCTTTTGCCGTATTTTTATTTGCGGACAATTCTAAATACCTGGAACCGGATATTTCTGTCATAAACGACCCAAACAAACTGAGCGTCTGTGGATGCAACGGCGCTCCCGACTGGATAATTGAAATTGTATCTCCCGGCAGCCGCGCCATGGATTATTACATAAAATTGTCTTTATATCATGCCGCCGGAGTAAAAGAATATTGGATTGTAGACCCAATGAAACAGACAGTCCTTGTATATGACGTAGAGCACGCTGCCGCTCCCATTGTCTACTCCTTTTCAGAGCAAATCAAAGCAAACATTTACGAAAATTTATATATTAACTTCTCTGAACTTACTGAATTTCTAAATGAATAATAAAATAATTTTCTATTCTAAAACAATATTCCGAATACACGCAATTCCCATTTTCATCTCTGCTTCTGACAAGCCGCCATATCCTAAAAGAAGTGTCTGTTTGGTCTCTTTTGTATGTGGCAAACCTGGAATCATGTATTCTGCCAGGCCGTACACACGAACGCCTTTTTTTTTCGCCTCTTCTATAATAACATCTGTCGTTTGTCCAGTATGCAGTTTTACCAACAGATGCATACCTGCATAATCTCCATAAATTGTGTCTACCCACGATTCCTGTTTCAAAAGTGAAAGAATAAGGTCATGTTTGCCTTTATAGATTTTTCGCATTTTATTTAAGTATCGTGCAAAATACCCCTGTTCTAAAAAGATTGTCAGCGCCCTCTGCTGTTCTTTTGGAACGGTTGACGCATAAAAACTGCATTTTGTATCATAGGATTTTAACAGCTGCCGGGGTAGGGCCATATAACTAACGCGGATTGCCGGGCTGATACTCTTTGAAAATGTTCCCAGATAAATTACTGTATCGTTTACATCATAGCTTTGCAGAGAGGGAATTGGTTTACCTTTGTAGCGAAATTCACTGTCATGGTCGTCTTCAATAATATAACGGCCTTTTTGTTCTGCGCTCCAGTGTAAAAGCTCCATTCTTAGTTTCATCGGCATAACGGTTCCCATAGGAAACTGATGGGAAGGCATCGTATATACAATATCCGGATGAAGCCGATACAATTCGTCCATACAAATTCCGTTTTCATCTGTGTTCAGCAGATGGATGTCATAATTCATATTTAAAAGAGTTTGATAAGCTCTTAAATAAGTCGGGTTTTCCATTGCGGCTTTTTTTTGTCTGCCCAAAATTTGTGCCAAAAGTAAAAGCAGATATTCATTTCCGGCGCCGACCACAATTTGCTCTGTATTGACATTGACGCCTCTTGCATGATACAGATAATTACAAATCGCACTTCGCAGTTCCCACTCTCCAGCCGACGGCCCGGCCGTAAAAAGCGTTGGGTCATTGGCCGAAAGAATTTCTTTTGAAATTTTACGCCAAATATTATATGGAAAATATGCATATTCATTTTCTTCCGGTGAAAAATCAACCAAAAAAGGTCTGCTTTTGGGCGGCATAAAAACTTCTTGCTTTTGCTTTTTTCCAAAATACAATCCTGAAATATCACTGGCATAATATCCGCGCGATGGCTTTGATTCTATATACCCTTCGGAAAGAAGCTGGGAATACGCAAGTTCTACGGTGCTTCTTGAAATTTGCAGATATTTGGATAAAAAACGAGTAGACGGTAATTTTTCCCCAAAGGAAATCTTACCGTCTGCAATATGTAATCTGATATAATCATAAATCTGTTCATACAATGGTTTTTTTGAATTGGCGTCCAAATGTATCATCAATTCTGTCATAATTTCACCAAATACACGCTATTTTGCAGCTTCTTTTCGAATTGCATCCACTATTATTGTCTTTAAATCAAGGGCTTTATCCTTAATCCGCCTGTCGGCAACCTGAGAAGAAAGAATATTGCTGACTGCCTTTGAAGCAAAAGAATATTCTTTATAATGGCTTGCCAAACAAGCCAAAAGATAATCCATTGTAAACGTATCCATGCCGCAGATAGGAAAATCTTCCTCAGTAAGCGCTTTTTGAAAACCGTCATATGCCTCTCTGTAATACTTCTCCTGTATTTGACGGATTTTTGCTTTTTGGGCTTTTTCCTCATCTGTTGTCTCCGGCATTTCATCCGCAAGAGAACGGTACAGCCAGGAAAGTTTTAAGGTCGTATACGCAAGCTCGCTAACCTTTGCACGTTTTACTTTCGCACACTCTAACGCCCTCTCATAACGTGAAATTGCAGTTTTGTAATCATAAAAATCCGAATCTGTTCCTGCGGAAGACACGAAATTTACGCAGATATTGTCTTTCACCAACTGAATCTGCCCTTTTGTCAAATGCTCAAACGAACGGCTGATAGCTGCATATCCGCAAAGTGGACAGGCATAAACGTCATATTTTAAGGTATCAATATTTTCAAAACGGGGACGGAGATCGAAATCCGGCTGCATACGTCTGGTTTTTGAGCTCTTTACCATTTTTGTTTCAAAAATATTATCGCAAACTGTACAGCGAATTTTTTTGGAGAAGAGAAATTCTGCTTCCGATGGTTTTGTTATTTCTTTTTTTTCTGTGTTATCCATGTTTCCTCCTTGGATTTTATGATTGTTTCGGTAACTGATAGGAACTTTTTAAAGAGACAATGCGGTTGAATACCAGCTTTTCATTTGTAGAATGATTTGCATCTACACAAAAATAACCTTGCCTTACAAACTGAAAACTGTCATAAGCTTTTGCATCTGCTGCATATGGCTCAATATAACAATTTTTCAATACTGTCAATGAGTTTGGATTTAAGTTTAAGCTGCCATCTTCATTATACACACCGGCCTCTTCATCTACAATATTTTCATATAAACGGACTTCGGCAGATTTTGCATAAGGCGCCGGAACCCAGTGAATCGTACCCTTTACCTTTCTTCCGTCAGGACTGTTTCCTCCCTTACTTTCCGGATCATACGTACAGTGAATTTCTGTTACTTTTCCGCTTTCATCTTTGATGAAGCTATTACAGGTCACAAAATATGCCTGCATCAACCGCACTTCATTTCCCGGATACATACGAAAATATTTTCTGGGCGGTACTTCCATAAAATCATCTCTGTCAATGTAAAGCTCCCTGCAAAATGGAACTGTATGTGTGCCAAGCGATTCATTTTCCATGTTGTTTACAACGGTAAGTTCCTCTGTCTGTCCTTCCGGATAATTATCAATAATTACCTTTACCGGATCTAAAACTGCCATAATACGGGCTTTTTTTAATTTCAAATCTTCCCGAATACAGTATTCAAGCATTGCATAATCGGCAGAACTGTTGCTTTTCGAAACGCCGCATAATTCTATGAATTTTTTTATGGATTCTGGAGTAAATCCCCTCCTTTTAAGTGCCGCGATTGACACAAGACGCGGGTCGTCCCATCCGTCAACAATCTTTTCATCTACCAAACGCTTAATATAACGCTTCCCGGTAACGACATTTGTCAGATATAATTTTGCAAACTCAATCTGTTTTGGCGGATGTTCATACTCTAATTCACGCACCACCCAGTCATATAACGGCCTGTGATCTTCAAATTCCAATGTACAAATCGAATGTGTGATTCCTTCAATTGCGTCTTCAATCGGATGTGCGAAATCATACATTGGATAAATACACCAAGCATCTTGTGTATTATGATGCGTCATATGCGCAACACGGTAAATTACAGGATCCCGCAGATTCATATTTGGAGACGCCATATCAATCCTTGCACGAAGGACTTTCTCGCCATCCACATATCTGCCTTCTTTCATTTCCTCAAATAACGCAAGATTTTCATCCACACTTCTTTTGGCAGACGGATCTTCTTTTCCTGCTTCTGTCAGTGTCCCTCTGTATTGGCGGATTTCATCTGCGCTCAAATCTGAGACATATGCTTTTCCTTTTCGGATTAATTTTAAAGCTGCCTCATACATCTGCCCAAAATAATCAGAAGCGAAAAACAAACGGTCTTCCCAATCTGCCCCAAGCCATTTAACATCTTCTTTAATGGATTCTACAAATTCTATCTTTTCTTTCGTTGGATTCGTATCGTCAAAACGAAGATTAAATTTTCCGTTGTATTTGTTGGCAAGGCCTGCATTTAACAAGATAGACTTTGCATGGCCGATATGCAGATAACCGTTGGGTTCTGGAGGAAATCGTGTACATACTGTCTGGCAGCGCCCTTCCGCTATATCTTTATCAATAATCTGTTCAATAAAATTCTTGGATTCCATTTCCTGTTCCATTTCTCTTCCCTCTCTAGTTCATATATTTCTCCAACTGCCTGCATACTTCCTGTATATCAATTGGTTTGGCAATATGGGCATTCATGCCGGCTTCCAAGCATTTCTGAATATCTTCTGCAAAAGCATCGGCTGTCATTGCAATAATTGGAATATTTTTATCTTTACGGCTAAGCTTTCGGATTTCTTTCGTTGCCTGATAACCGTTCATGACAGGCATACGGATATCCATCAGAATTGCATCATAAAAACCTTCTGGTGATTCTTTAAATTTATCCAGGCAAAGCTGCCCATTTTCCGCCCATTCTAGGACAAGCCCAATACTGCTAAGCAGTTCGTTTGCAATTTCCCAGTTCAAATCGTTATCTTCCGCTAACAGTATATGTTTTCCATTGAAGTCAATACTGTCTGTCTTCAATACTTTAACGTCTGATTCTTCCACTTCACCCAAATTTGTTGCAAACGGTTTTAAACCATAAAACAGAGTGGATTTAAACAATGGTTTGGAAATAAACCCTGTCACTCCGGCTCTTTTTGCTTCGTCTTCGATTTCACTCCAGTCATAAGCCGAAATCAAAAGAATCGGTATTTTATTTCCATAACGTTTCCGGATTTCTCTGGCAGCGCTGATACCGTCCATACCCGGAAGTTTCCAATCCAGTAAAATAATATGGTAATCGTCATTCCGTTTATGATGCTCTTCTACCATCTTAATCGCGCTTTCCGCATCCAAACACCAATCCGGCCGGATACCAATTGACTTTAATGATTCCACAATACTTTGGCATAATTGTTCATCATCGTCAACAACCATCATTTTCCATTCTGGAAGTATCATATCGACTTCCTGTATCTCCGCTTTTTCTAAATCTAAAGTTACGTGGAACTCGCTGCCTTCACCCAGTTTACTCTTTACATCAATCGTACCGCCCATTGCGTCTACAACGATATATTTCGTAATCGCCATACCAAGTCCGGTGCCTTCCGTCTTCTGCACGCGGGCATTGTCTTCACGGCTGAAGGATTCAAAAATCTTCTTTTGGTACTCTTCCGACATACCAATACCAGTATCTTTCACCAGAATATGGGTACGGACAAAGTTATCTCCCTTTGGAGAAGGTTCTTCATATAATGAAACATGAATTTCCCCTTCTTCCGGTGTAAACTTAATCGCATTTCCCAATAAATTAATCAGCACCTGATTAAGGCGCACACTGTCGCAGCAGACATTTTCCGTTGTAATATCATGTATAAAAATATTAAAATGCTGATGTTTCGAACGAATCTGCGGCTGTATGATATTTACAATACTGTCCATAACTTCCCTTAGAGAAATCTGATCCATATTCAAGCTCATTTTACCGCTTTCGATTTTGGACATATCCAGCACATCATTAATCAGTCCCAGTAAATGCTTACTGGAAAGCATGATTTTTCGCAGACAGTTTTGAATTTGATCCCTGTTATCAATATTCGCCGTTGCGATGGCGGTCATACCCACAATCGCATTCATAGGCGTCCGAATATCGTGGCTCATATTGGAAAGGAATTCGCTCTTTGCCTTATTTGCATTCTCTGCTTCCTGTCTGGCTCGTTCTGCTTCCACACTGACTTTTTCAAGCGCAAGCATCTGGTTTTTGGACATAAGATAATACTGATAAAATATTCCGCCAAGCGCAGCCAAAACTATAAATGCAGCAATACCGACCATGTTCATCCACTGGCTTCCCATTTTTGTAATCACACCATTTAAAGATTTAAACGGCAACACTGTAATCAAATACCATTCACAATAAGGCAGCCTCGTACAATACAAATGCCGTTCCCCTGAATCCGTCTTCAAAATAGCGGAATAATCTTCATTTGCTTCCATTGCGGCTGATAATCCTGCAATATACTCGTCTGCATCTTCACTGGAAATTGATTCCAAAACAGAGGCGATATGTTCAAAATAAGTATCTCCCGTCACATCATTGCTACGGATAATATAACTTCCGTTTTTGCGGATTATGTAAGAATAGACAAGCGAAGTGCTTGTATCCAGAAACAACAGTTCTTTAAACGATGTAGCCGGAATTCCGGCTACAAGCGCACAGCTTTCTCCCCCATCTTTCATTTTTACTTCATATGGAACCCCCATCAGTATCGTACCATCCCCATCAATCTCTGATGCAATTGCAACCTTTGGCTCCTGATGATTGATACTGTTATAAAATGGTTCTGGATCTACCAGTTCCACAGGTTTCCCATAAATCATATCGAAATCACCGTCTTCTGAATAAAAGGCAAGACAGGAAAATCCTCTTGCCGCCGCATTAAACTCCAGATTATCACACAAGTCCTCATAGCTTACCCCATCAAACGACGTCGTATCCACAATCGCCTGAAGCATCGAAAGCCGCATACTAATTGTAGTCTCATAATGCAGGCTGATCTGCTCATTCATACTGCCCATATAAAGCGTACCAATATCTTCTATCGTGGAGGTACTCTTTTTATTCATATAATATGCCAAAAACATAAAAACACAGAAACAAAGTACAATAACACAGACAATACTGATGCTTAAAAAGCGTGTTGGCTTTATTTTCTTTTTTGTGCTGTTCATTTCATACATCCTTTCATCAACAATATCATCTCACTGCATTGCATTATATCAAATTTTTCCCTATGCGACAAGTATAGTTTTGAAATTGTTCAATACGTTTCGTCCAAGTATCGTTTTGCTTAACACTTTCAAAACCATATTCTGCAATTTCAATGACCTTTTGAGGATTCTCAGATAAAGAAATAATTTTATCCGGCAGCATAGAAAGGCTGTCTGTTTCATAAAAAACAATTTCTGCCCCGTCAGAAAATCTCTGTCTGGCAAAGCGGCTGTTCTCTGTCAGGCATATATTTGAACATGTTTTTTATCCAGTCCCTTTACCTCTTTCCAGCCATGCCCGATTATGGTAAACGGTATTTTCGATTCTGCCGCTGCAAGCACCGTCTCTTTCCGGTTTTTATTACGCAAATAGAAATCTGCCAGATAATCATGGTTAAGCCGTATGGCAAACTCTTCCTGATAAAAATCCTTTTCGGAATCATAGGTTCCTAAAAAAAGAAGCTCCAGCCTCTTTTGGCTAAAACTCCTTTCAAACTCCGCCTGCATTGCGCCTAGCGGAAGACAAAAACCATTTGTGACAGAAGGATAATATTGTCTGATATAATCCAGATGACATGTATCAATACAAATCACAGAATGTTTTGCCGGAATTCTGATTAAACCCGAATGATGATACAAGGGATGATCCACAAGATAATCGTAAAAAGGTATTTGTAAAGCCTCTAAATAAGGCTGTCCGTCTTCTAATTCTAATCTTGGCAAAAGAGAATTAAAATCTATTGCAAACAGATAGTTTTCCTGACGCTCTAAAATTGATTCTAATTTCATTTCCATGTGCTCAGACAAATCACATACTTCAACCGGATATCCAAACGATTCAAACGCATCTTTTAAACATGCGACAAAATACCGGTTTGATTCATAACACAACTCTCTGGATTCAAACAGCAAAACCGTCTTTTCCACAAAGGTTTCTCCTTTCAAAACAATGCGTCAGCTTCTATGAATATGCTGATGGGTAAACAAGTGATCCTGGCAATATTCATAATTTCCTTCACATTTTGAACAAAAGCGAAATTCCAATGCCGGATCGTCTTTTTCCGTCCTGCCGCATATCGCACATTTGTGTTTTGTAATGCCTGACCTTGGAGAAGGCTGCCGCATCTGGCTTTTAAACGCCTGCCGCCTATGAATTTCTTTGGGTGAAATTCTCCGGTAATTCCTCGTAGACAAATAAAATACCAGGAAATTTAAAACCGACATCAAGATTGCAACCCTTCCAGCCCAGCCTGTTTCAAGCATCTGGAATAAAATCAGGACCGCATATACTGCCGCAAGCCACTTCATCTTGATTGGAACAATAAAATACAATAATACCTGCATATCCGGATAACAAACTGCAAATGCAAGAAATATTGTCATATTAATATAATTTGTAGAAAAAAATGCACCCATTCCCATTACTGGAACGCCATAAACTGCATAAAAAATCCCATACAGAAGAAACGCTCCAATCGTAGTAAACAAAATACCGCCGAAAATATATACATTAAAACGAAAAATTCCCCATGTACGTTCCAACGACTGCCCCAGCTGATAATAAAACATCATCATAATCACTGCAAACAACAGATTGGAATCCGGCGGCATCAAAACCCATGTAAAAATCCTCCAGACCTGGCCATGCAGAACATAGTAAGGCTCTAACGTCAAATATGACAACACGCTGGGAGCGATATAACTCAAAGTAAATCCAATGGCATAACCCGCCAAAAGCCAGACGATTAAATTGGGAATGGCAAATCTGCCCACTTTACGTTCCAGTTTATTGAGAAAATGATTCATTTGTTTTTGTCCTTTTCTTTTCTTTTAAAAGCATTATAGTTTTATGCAGCTTCTTTGTCAATGAATATTCTATATTTTTGCCGTATCCCGAAGAGAAACCGGAATACAAAGTTCATCCCCGGCCTTAAGATTATAAATATCCACAAAAGGGTTTGAATACATAATCTGCAACAACGGCACATGATACTTTTTTCCTAACAGATATAACGTATCTCCTTCTCGAACAACATGAATAATTCCTCTACATTCCATCATAAACTCCAATATCAGTTTTCTTTATTGTATTCAGAATTTTTATTCTGGTTCCCTTTTCCTGTAAAGGGATTTATTTTCTAAAAAATTTATTTGTCATTTGTCAGATACTGTCGTATAATACAATTTGTCCAAAAATCAAAAACGATTTTTTACATATATATTTTAAATTAAGAGATTACAGGTGATCTAGAATGGAACAAAACAACTTACATAAGCTTGGCATTGATATCGGATCTACCACAGTCAAAGTCGCTGTATTAGATATGGAAAATCACATTTTATTCTCTGATTATAAACGCCATTTTGCAAATATCAGGGAAACCCTGTCAGGCCTTATTAAAAAAGCATGTCAGCTCTTAGGGGATTTACCGCTTTATCCAGTCATTACAGGTTCCGGCGGGCTGACGCTTGCAAAACATCTTGACATCCCATTTGTCCAGGAAGTAATCGCCGTTTCTACGGCATTGTCTAACTATGCGCCGCAGACAGACGTCGCAATTGAACTTGGCGGGGAAGACGCAAAAATTATTTATTTTGAAAACGGAAATGTCGAACAGCGCATGAATGGAATTTGTGCCGGAGGCACCGGTTCTTTTATCGACCAGATGGCCTCTTTGATTCAGACAGACGCGCTGGGATTAAACGAATACGCTAAAAATTATCAGGAAATCTACCCGATTGCAGCCCGATGCGGCGTATTTGCGAAAACAGATATCCAACCACTGATTAATGAAGGAGCTACGAGGGAAGACCTCTCAGCTTCTATTTTTCAGGCTGTTGTCAACCAGACCATCAGTGGGCTTGCCTGCGGAAAGCCTATTCGCGGCCACGTCGCATTTTTAGGCGGTCCTTTGCATTTTCTATCAGAATTAAAAGCTGCGTTTATCCGTACGCTTAAATTAGACAAAGAACATACGCTGGAACCGGAATACTCCCACTTGTTTGCTGCGATTGGTTCTGCATTAAATTATAAAAAAGAATCTGTCACAACTCTTATACAGTTAAAAGAGAAACTTTCTTCTGATTTACAGTTAGAATTTGAAGTAGCCAGGCTTTCCCCTTTATTTTCGGATAAAGCAGAATATCACGAATTTTTAAACAGACATTCCGGAAACCATGTAAAAAAATCAGACCTGGCTTCCTATACTGGAAACTGCTATCTTGGAATTGACGCTGGCTCGACAACGACAAAAGTCGCCTTAATTGGCGAGAACGGCTCGCTTTTGTATTCTTTTTACAAAAATAACAATGGAAGCCCGCTTTTGACAGCGCTTTCGGCTATTCAGGAAATCTACGCACTGCTGCCCCAAAAAGCTGCGATTGTACATTCCTGTTCTACTGGTTACGGCGAAGCTCTGTTAAAGTCCGCGCTTTTGTTAGATGAAGGAGAAGTTGAAACAGTAGCGCATTATTATGCAGCAGCCTTTTTTAATCCTGACGTAGACTGTATTTTGGATATTGGCGGCCAGGATATGAAATGTATTAAAATCAAAAATAAGACAATTGACAGTGTGCAGCTCAATGAAGCTTGTTCATCCGGCTGCGGTTCTTTTATTGAAACCTTTGCAAAATCGCTAAATTACTCCGTACAGGATTTTGCAAAAGAAGCCCTGTTTGCCAGCCACCCGATTGACCTTGGCACACGCTGTACCGTCTTTATGAATTCCAAAGTCAAACAAGCGCAAAAAGAAGGCGCGTCAGTTGCAGATATTTCTTCCGGCCTGGCATATTCGGTTATAAAAAACGCGCTGTATAAAGTTATTAAATTATCCGATGCTTCTGAACTTGGCCGTCATATCGTCGTACAAGGCGGTACTTTTTACAACGATGCAGTACTTAGAAGTTTTGAACTAATTTCCGGCTGTCAGGTAATCCGGCCGGATATTGCAGGCATTATGGGCGCTTTTGGCGCGGCCTTGATTGCAAAAGAGCGTTTCGAAGAAGGCAAAAAAAGTTCTATGCTCTCAATTGAAGATATAAACGCACTGACTTTTGAAACAGAACTGACCCGCTGCCCAAAATGTACCAACCATTGTCTTTTAACCGTCAATCATTTTTCCGGCGGCAGAAAATTTATTACTGGAAACCGCTGCGAACGGGGGCTTGGCGAAGAAACGAAAAAAGATGAGATTCCAAACTTGTTTGCCTACAAAAACCACAGGATTTTTGCATATCCGTCTCTTTCCAAAGAAGAAGCGCCACGTGGTACAGTCGGCTTGCCGCGTGTTTTAAATATGTATGAAAATTATCCGTTTTGGGCGGTATTTTTCCGGAAGCTGAAATTCCGGGTTGTACTCTCTCCCCAGTCTTCGCGCCGGATATACGAACTGGGCATTGATTCTATCCCAAGCGAATCGGAATGTTATCCGGCAAAACTGGCGCATGGACATATTGCATGGCTGATTGATAAAAAGGTAGACTTTATTTTTTATCCTGGAATCCCATACGAACGGAATGAATTTCCAGAATCGAATAATCACTTTAACTGCCCGATTGTCACTTCTTATTCGGAAAATATTAAAAACAATGTAGACGCCATTACTTCTGGAAAAATGCGGTTTTTAAGCCCTTTTTTAACGTTTGGAAATTTTAACGCTTTGGAATTAGAACTGGTAAAAGTATTTGAATCTAATTTCCAGATTCCCAAAAAAGAAATCCTTGCAGCGGCAAAAGCCGGCTGGGAAGAATTATCTTTGGTTCGAAATGATATTCGAAAAAAAGGCGAAGAAACGCTGGAATATTTAAGAAAATCAAATAAGCGGGGAATTGTCCTTGCCGGACGGCCCTACCATACCGACCCTGAAATCAACCACGGAATACCAGAGCTAATTACTTCTTACGGCCTTGCCGTTTTAACGGAAGATTCCATCTCCCACTTAAAACAGCCGGACCGGCCTCTCATTGTGATGGATCAATGGATGTACCATTCCAGGCTGTATGCTGCGGCAGAATATGTAAAAACCCAGTCTCATTTGGATTTGATACAGCTTAACTCATTTGGCTGCGGGTTAGACGCCGTTACCACAGACTGTGTAAGCGACATTTTAAATAAATCGGGCAAAATTTATACTTGTTTAAAAATTGACGAAGTCAACAATCTTGGAGCCGCGCGCATCCGTATTCGTTCTCTGCTGGCTGCAATACGTGTCCGTGAAAAAAATGAAACGGACAAAAAAAGAAAAATTGTAACATCCAATTACAACCGTGTTGTTTTTACAGAGAAAATGCGCCAAAATTACACGATTCTCTGCCCGCAGATGTCACCGCTTCATTTTGATTTACTGGAACCGGCATTTCGTGCAGCCGGATACCAAATGGCAGTCTTAGACAGCTGCAACCATGCCGCAGTGGACATGGGATTAAAATATGTCAACAATGACGCCTGCTATCCATCTTTAATTATTGTTGGACAGATTATGGACGCCGTACTTTCCGGCAGATATGATATGACAAAAACTGCGATTTTAATTTCCCAGACGGGCGGAGGATGCCGCGCTTCCAACTATATCGGCTTTATCCGCCGCGCCTTGGAAAAAGCCGGGTATAGGAACGTTCCGGTTATTTCCATTAACTTAAGCGGGCTTGAGAAAAATCCTGGTTTTAAACTGACGGTTCCGGTTTTACAGCATGGATTGTACGCCCTGATTTTTGGAGATATTTTTATGCGGTGTCTTTACCGTACCAGGCCTTATGAGGCGGTCAAAGGGTCTGCCAATGCGATGCATGAAAAATGGAAAAAACGGGTGATTGCATTTATTTCACAAAATAAAGTCCTCTCGCACCGCAAATACAAACATCTGTGCCGGGAGATTATCCGCGACTTTGACCATCTTCCGCTGACAGATGAGAAAAAGCCGCGAGTTGGCGTTGTCGGTGAAATTCTTGTGAAATTTCTTCCGGCAGCCAATAATCATTTGGTAGAATTACTCGAAGCTGAAGGAGCTGAAGCTGTTGTGCCGGATTTGACGAACTTTCTGCTTTATACGTTTTATAACCAAAATTTTCAGGTAGAACACCTTGGCAAACACAAAAAAGCCGCCAAAATTGCCAACCTTGGAATCCGCTTTTTTGAATGGCTGCGCGCCGCCGCTAAAGATGAATTTCAAAAAAGCAGCCGTTTTCATGCGCCTGCTGAAATTACAGAACTTGCCGGCTATGCAAAAGAAATTGTATCTTTGGGCAACCAAACGGGAGAAGGCTGGTTTTTGACTGGGGAAATGTTAGAGTTAATCTATGCTGACGTTAAAAATATCGTCTGTATCCAACCCTTTGGCTGTCTGCCAAACCATGTCGTTGGAAAAGGCGTTATCAAGGAAATCCGCAAACAACATCCGATGGCAAATATCGTAGCCGTCGACTACGACCCCGGCGCAAGTGAAGTCAATCAGCTAAACCGGATTAAACTTATGCTTTCTACTGCACAGAAAAATCTTTCATAATAAAAATAAAAGTAGATTTTATTTTGACCCTCCCGCGCTTCTTTTCGCACAGCGTGAAAATGTTGGCTGTAAATAAGGGCTGCATAAAATCTACTTTTAATTTTCATAATTTTTCAGATACCTTCTTATGTACTATTCTACCTCGGCATAGTTTGAAACAGACAATGCAATTTCATAATGTCCGTTCAATCCTGTTACATAAGAATACGATTGTCCCGTCATTTTCTCAAAATCCGTTCTTCGGTACAGAAAAAATAACGTTCCGTCTTTTTCCAAAAATACATTTAAAGCATTCTCGTCTTCTTTTATTTCAAATCCAAGGACGTCTCTGTAAAAACGTATCATCACTGCCATATCTTCTACCAAAATTCCAAAACCATCCAGTTTCATCTTCTTTGTTCCCTCCCTTCTGCTTTTATTTCGCACCATTTTCCATGCAAAACTATCCTATCACACCAAACACGACAACTGTATGTCATGTTTTTTCTTCTTCATTTCTTATCTCTTTGATAAATTTCCAAATGACCGGGATACAGACCAAAAAAGTCGCAGCATCTGCCGCCGGCTGCGCCGCTTCCATTCCTAAAATCCCAAAAACACGAGGTAAAATCCAGATAAAAGGCAAAAAGAAAATCCCCTGTCTCATAGATGCAAGTACCGTCGCTTTCAAAGACTGACCAACCGCCTGAAATGTCATATTGCAGGCAATCCCAAGCGTTAAGAACGGCATAACCACACACTGCATACGAAGTGCATACACTCCGATTTCAATCACTTCGTTATCATCTGCAATAAACTGCCGCATCAAAAACGGCGCGATAAAAAAGAGCAGAACTCCGATGCCACTCATTGCAGCTGTTCCTGCAATCATTAGAAAACGGTACGCCTGCCGCACCCGTTTATATTTTTTCGCTCCATAATTATAACCTGCCGCCGGCTGATAACCTTGTCCAAAACCAATCAGCACACAATACACCATCAAAAATATTTTCCCGACAATAGACATGGCAGCTACCGCTGCATCCGAATAACCTGCCGCCACATGATTTAACGCAATAGAAGAAATACTTGCCAAACCCTGTCTAAATAAAGACGGCAGGCCGTTTCCAAGAAATTCCCGATACAAAGAAATATCTGCGGACAAATGTTTCACAGATAACCGCAGAATTGTTTTTTTCCGGAAAAAGAAAAAAAACAAAATCATGCAGCTTACAATCTGACTAATCGCTGTTGCCGCAGCAGCTCCCGTTATTCCCCATTGAAATACAAAAATAAATAACGGGTCCAATCCGATATTTAAAATGCTGCCGCATAAAATTCCAATCATAGAAAGTTTTGTCTTACCTTCTGCACGCAGCAGATTATTTAACACAAAAGAAACTGTCATCACAGGAGCTACATATAAGATATACCTTGCATACTCCGTAGCATAGGGCAGAATACTCTCTGTCGCTCCCATCCAAACCACCAGTTTTTCGAGGAAAAAAATACCAAAAACCGAAAAAGCTCCTCCGGAAATAACGGAAACCAGCAAAGCAGAGCTTGCTGTTTTCTGTGCAATATCATCTTCCTTTTTTCCAAGAAGCCTTGAAATTGTACTTCCTGCTCCCATTCCAACTGTAAATCCAATCGCCTGAATCATTGCCATCAAAGAAAACACAATGCCGACTGCCCCAGAGGCATATGTCCCCAGTTTGGAAACAAAATACGTATCTGCCAAATTATATACAGAAGTAATCAGCATACTAATCATAGTTGGAACTGCCAAAGATGTAACAAGTTTTGGTATTGGAGTATTTATCATTTTTTCATACTGCGCATCTTTTTTCGCCATTTTTCAACCACCGTTTTTCATAATATATCTATGATATAGGTTACCTTAGAAATGAACTTCTATTCACAATCGTAAAAAGTATGCTATAATAATATGTAACAAAAATGATACAGGAGGAACACAATGAAACAACCATTCATTTTAGATATTCATACGCATACTCTTGCAAGCGGACATGCCTTTGGTACAATCCGGGAAATGGCGCAGGCTGCCAGTGAAAAACAAATCAAACTTTTAGGAATCAGTGAACATGCGCCTGGGATTCCAGGCACAACAAACCCCATTTATTTTTCAACCCTGTATGTCGTTCCGCGCGTATTATACGGAGTAAACATCATTCATGGAAGTGAAATCAATGTGTTAGAAGGCGGAAAACTTTCTTTGGAACAGAAATATATCGACCTTTTGGATTATGCGATTGTCGGTATCCACGAAATTTGTTATCAAAACGAAGGACGCCAGAAAAATACTGAAAATTTAATTTCCTGTATGAAACATGAAAAAGTTTTTTTCGTTTCTCATCCTGACGACGATAATACCCCGCTGGATTATGAACAATTGGTGCCCGCCGCCAAAAAATACCATGTTGCGCTGGAAGTCAACAACAATACTTTTAAACGCAGGCACAAACGTAAAAACTGTATCGAAAATTATAAAAAAATGCTCTCCCTTTGCATGGAATATCAATCTCCGATTATTGTAAACTCAGACGCCCATGACCCTTCCGGCGTTGGAGATTTTTCTCTTGCAATAAAACTATTGGATGAAATTGGCTTTGATGAAAATCTGATTTTAAATCATAACCTGGAAAAATTTTATGATTTTATACAGCGAAATCCCCATGCAGAGTAAGCCTCTGCATGGTTATGGTTTCGATTCTTTGCACCAGTCTGTTTTTCTTCTCTGCTGCTCTTCCCACGTATGCCGGCGTCTGTCTTTTTCCTGATTTCGTTTCTTCTCTCTCAGACAACATTCGTCCAACTCATAAATTTCATCTCCGTTGATAACCAGCCGTCCCAAATTTATCACCTTTTTTCTTATCAGTATATGCGCGCGCTTTATTTCTGCCATAACGCACAGTTCCCCTGACATCTATACAAAAATACAAATATTTTTAAAACAAATATACATGTCATACATCTGTACTTTCCGTCATATTCTAATAAAAAAAGGAATTTTATGGAACAAGAACAATACGAATATACTCCTACAACATTTGATATTGAAACACAATCCAGAAATATACAAATGTTAAAAACCGTAATTCCATATATGGATGGTCCCCGCCAGAAAAATTTTGCCATGATTGTAAAATTTTTAGAATTGCGAAATGTCGCTTCTCTTTTTAATGCAGAACCAATTTCTTTAAGCATGTGCTCTACGGACGATCCATCGGAAAAACGAGTGCAGCTGTTAAATGATATTAAAAAATTCTGCACTCCTGCTGAACAGGATTCCATTGATATGATGCTTACGGCATTTCAAATGTTCTCCTCGTATGATACATTTTTTCATACGCCAACCCCGGAATAGAAAGGATTGATTGCCATGAATATGGATTTTTTTAAAAACAATGAAAACTTTGCCAATATTTCCCCAGAAAAACTGAATTTTCTGATGAATTTTGCAGCCCAGAATAAATCCGGCAATGCAAAAGAAATGTCAAGTATGATTATGGGCGCCGTTAATAATGCAAAAAAAGAAGGAATTCAGTTTACGCCGAATGAGACAGACCTGATTATTGAAATTTTAAAACAGAATATGTCTCCCGAAGAACAACGGAAAGCAGACCAGATTTTACTTTTAATGAAAAACATGCGCCGCTGAAAAACAAAACGGACAAACCAAGAAAACCTCCTCTTCCATCCAAACTCTTATGTCAAATGAAGACGGCAAAAATGGGAGGGAACCTGGTATACGGCAGATTCCCTCCCAGTCAATCAATTATCCCCATGATACAAAAATACAGACTTTGCAAATACTTCAATTTGTGTTTACGCTTGTAATCTGTTATAATTTAAAAAAAAGAAAGGGGACGTTTATGGTTCAGATTCCTATGAAAACTTCAGGCCCGTCCAATCGGCATACTATTTTATCCATCAATCAAAAACGTGTGCAGAGACCCATAGCAAAGCAAACGATTCTTGAATTCAACAAAACCAGACATTATTCTGAAACTGCCAGCCAGTCTCATACCCAAACTACTGCACAGCCTGGCTCCATTACCAGCGGGACTATTCCACAAAAATCCATACCGCAACTGATTCACCCTATGCAAAAAGGACAGAAACTATCTTTAGAATCCAAAGGCCCGCTCTTAAAAATCAAAGCCCGTCTGGGATGGAACGTCACAAACGACTCATGCGATGTGGATGTATCCGCTTTTTTATTAAATGCAAACGGCAAAGCGCTTGGAGATTCCTGGTTTGTCTTCTATGGGCAGGAACAAAGTCCTGATAACAGCACTGTTTTTTCCATTGATTCGGGCGCAGACCGGGAAATGATTTCGGTTGATTTACAAAAACTAGATATCCAAGTCCAAAAGATTGTTTTTGTTTTAACCATTCACGAAGCGTTTGAAAAACATCTAAATTTTAGTATGTTAAAGGATGCCTATATCCGCATAATCGACCAGGCTTCCAATCAGGAACTTGCAAGTTTCCAGATGGACGAGTACTATTCCAATGTTACCTCCATGATGATCGGAGAACTATACAAACACAATCAAATCTGGAAATTCCATGCAGTTGGAAACGGCGTTGCAAGAGACCTCGCCGGCCTGTGCGAACTTTACGGGGTTGCAGTCATCTAATACAAATAGGAGGAATCAAACATGCTGACATTTGAAACAATTAATGAATTAACACTAAAAGTAACCTGCACCGGAAATGACGTGTTGTTTACAAAAGCAGGGGCTTTTATTGCAGGAGAATGTCCCCAGGGTAAAAATTATAAATTTGAAAAGGTTCTCTTAGGCCCCCAAAGCAATATTGGACAGGCTGTAATCGGCTCTCTGATGAGACGTGTCACCAAAGAAAACATTCCATTGATGAAAGTAAACTTAAATGGCGATTCCGTTACATATTATGCAAATAACGGACAGCATATCGTGATCTATCAATTAGAAGAAGGAGAAACCATCTCCGTCGAATCAGAAAATATTCTTGCTTTTACACAAGACTGCCATTACAGCGTACGCTTTATCGGCGTTGGAGTTCTCTCCCAAAAAGGTCTTGCAACCTCTACCCTGACCGGACGCGGCAAAAACGCATATGTCGCCGTATTATCCGACGGCAACCCAATTGTCATTAGCAATGTCATGTCCCACGCTTCTATTTCCGTAGACCCTGACGCAGTAATCTGCTGGGTAGGCAATGGGCGCTGCGATCCCCAGGTAACCATAGACGTCTCCTGGAAAACCTTTATCGGGCAGACCTCGGGTGAATCTTATCAATTTGAATGGCATGGAAATTCCGGAGTGACCGTTCTCATCCAACCCTCGGAACGAACTGGAGGCGTTCAAATCAATATGGATTAACCGCAACAGGCTGCCGCACGAATCTTTCCGTACGGCAGCCTGTAATAATTGCCTTATTTTACAACAATATTTATAATTCTGCCCGGCACATAAATTTCACGGACAACTGTTCCCGTCAATTTCTCTCCCAACGCCTCTTTTCCTTTTGCAATCGCTTCTTCTTTTCCACAGTCTTTTGGAAGCGTCACAGTTACTTTTGTTTTTCCGTTCATCTGGACAGCGATTTCAATTTCATCTTCTTCCATATCTTTTTCATTATAAGACGGCCAGCCATGATGAAATACAGAATCGTTATTCCCAAGTTCACTCCACAATTCTTCACTGATATGCGGCGCAAACGGAGCAAGCAGACGTACAAAAGTCTCTAACGTTTCCTTGTCTACTCCGCCTTTTTTCGATATATCCAGTAATTTATTGTTGTATTCCATAAAACCGGAAACGACGGTATTTAAACTAAAACTTTCCAGCCTGTTTGTAATATCATATACCAGCTTGCTTTGGATTTTCTTTAATTCGTTTGTCTTTTGCGCATTTTTATCTTTATTTTCCATCACAAGATTCCAAAATCTCGTCATAAAACGGTATACTCCGTCAATTCCTCTGTCATCCCATTCAGAATCTAACTCCGGCGGCCCTACAAAGAGCTCATACAGACGAAGGGAATCGCAGCCGTAATCTCTCACCAAATCGTCCGGCGATACGACGTTGCCTTTTGATTTACTCATTTTGATGCCGTTTTTACCAGTAATCATACCCTGATTGAATAATTTGTGAAACGGCTCGTCAAAGTCTATCACGCCTATATCATTTAAAAATTTTGTATAAAATCTGGAATACAATAAATGTAATACAGCGTGTTCCACACCGCCTATATACATATCAACCGGAAGATAACTGTCCGCTTTTTTTCTGCTGACAAGCTCTTTGTCATTTTTACTGTCAATATAGCGTAAGAAATACCAGGAGGAACCAGCCCATTGCGGCATAGTATTTGTCTCGCGCTTTGCCGCTTTTCCACACTTAGGACAAGTTGTGTTGACCCAGTCTGTAATATCTGCCAAAGGCGATTCACCCGTACCCGTCGGCTGGTAAGATTCTACATCAGGCAAGAGCAGCGGGAGGTCTTTTTCCGGTACGGCAACCGGCCCGCAATCTGGGCAGTGAATAATCGGAATCGGTTCCCCCCAGTAACGCTGACGGGAAAATACCCAGTCGCGCAGTTTATAGTTCGTCGTTTTCTTGCCAACCCCTTTTTCCTCTATCATTTCAGGCGCTTTTAATTTCAGCTCGGAAGATTCCATGCCGTTCCAGTCTCCGGAATTTATCATTGTGCCGGCTGCTTCCGTATAGGCTTCGGTCATATTTTCGATTTCTTTGCCGTCTTTTGCAATTACCTGGATAATCGGAAGGTCAAATTTTTTCGCAAATTCAAAGTCGCGGTCATCATGCGCCGGAACGCACATAATCGCCCCGGTTCCATAATCTGCCAGCACATAGTCGGAAAGCCAAATTGGGACTTTTGCTCCATTTAATGGATTTACAGCATAACTTCCAGTAAAAACGCCCGTCTTTTCTTTATCCTGCAAACGGTCGACGGATGATTTCAAAGATGCTTTATAAATATAATCTTCTACCATAGCGCGCTGTTCTTCTGTCGCCAAGTCTTTTGCCAGGGCATGTTCCGGCGCAAGCACCATAAACGTTGCGCCATACAAAGTATCCGGCCTTGTCGTATATACAGTAATGCTTTGCGTTTTTCCTTCAATTTGAAAATCCACTTCCGCGCCATGGCTTTTGCCAATCCAATCGGTCTGCATTTTCTTTACCTTCTGCGGCCAGTCCAGTTTGTCTAAATCTGCCAGAAGGCGGTCTGCATAGGATGTAATTTTTAACATCCACTGATTTAAGTTTTTCTTTGTCACATCCTCGCCGCATCGCTCGCATTTTCCGTTTACAACTTCTTCATTTGCAAGGCCGGTTTTACAGGAAGGACACCAGTTAATCGGCATTTCTTTCTGATATGCCAGTCCATGTTCAAACATTTTTACAAATATCCATTGTGTCCATTTATAAAAAGCCGGATCTGTCGTATTTACTTCCATGTCCCAGTCGTAAATCGCCGCGATTTCCTGAATCTGTTCTTTGATTTTGGAAACATTGTCCGCAGTTGATTTGGATGGGTGGATGCCCATTTTAATTGCATAATTTTCTGCCGGAAGGCCGAATGCATCCCAGCCCATTGGATGAATGACATAGTAATTCTGCATGAGCTTGTAACGGCTCCAGACGTCAGAAATAACATATCCTCTCCAATGCCCGACATGCAGCCCGTTTCCGGACGGATATGGGAACATATCCAGACAATAGTATTTTTCTTTCTTTCCATCATTGATATTAATTGGGTTTTCTTCCCAGTGCTTCCGCCATTTCTCTTCAATGGCCCTGTGATTATAAGGCGCTGCCATACTGCTCCCTCCCAGTCGTTTATTTTTAAATCGTGTATCCATATAAAAAACCCGACGGTATGAATCGAAATATTACCTGCCGGGTTTTTAACATACTCTATAAAATTTTATCATAAGAGAGGAATTTGTCAAGGTTTGACAATCATTGTTTCTGATTCTTCCTGCTTACAAACGTTTTACGGTTACATTTTTACTCTTAGAGCATTCTGAATAATATTTTTTCTACCACCCTTTTCGGACAAGTTCTGCTCCCTCTCATATGCCCTGACCTTATCTATAAACGCACTTTCCGTCAGATTACAGGCTTTTGCTGCATGGTTGAATGTATACAATCCAATTCATACTGGACAACCCCAGAAATAACAATTGGCATTTCAATATACAAATGAAAAAGATGCAAAGCCTAAATAATTCAATAAAGACTTTACACCCTTTTATTAATTCGATTGTTGAAATTACTTTTAACTGTCTGTTAATGGTGGTTTCTGATAAAGTTTGCGTTCAATACACTTTTTTTCAAACGCAAGTTGCTGTTTCAGCTTTTCGTAGCCGCCTTCACTATCTGCCATTTCTAACCTTTCTAATAAGTCCAGCTTATCTAAAAGATTTACATTTAATTCCTTTTCACTTGGCATACAATCACCATCCTTTATATGTGCCGTTTATCTAGTAGTTTCATTATACCAGATAAATGGATTTGGTGTAAAGCCTTTATTCAATTGTCAATACACAAATGCCCAAACAAAGACTTTATCATTCTTTTTTTGAAATATCATAGACGGTAAAATTAAATTTGATTTGTTAATATTATCGCACCAAAAAGTAACTTTCTATTCAATAACTACAATATCCACGCCTTTTTCTTTTGTAGATACCCGCATATATCCATATATCTTTTGTGATTCCATTCTAAACCCCCTATGTCAAAATTTGTTATGCAAAAAAACCGCCGCGCAGTTTCTATCCCTGCGCGACGGTCTGATTCTTTTCCATATGAAATTTTAATGCTGCGCAAAAATCGAATTGACAGACACCGCGAGCACTTTATCAATCGGCGCAACGCTTTTTCCCTTGCCGTCTGTGCCTTCCAGATATTTTTCTCCTGCCGACTCAAACAAAACATAAATCTGTCCGTCACATAGTTCAATTTCTTCCGAACACGGCGGCATTTCAATTTTAATCATCGGCTGGTTTGGCTTTTGATCCATTTTGTCCGCCGATTCATACACTTTCAAATAAGAAGATTTTGTCCTGCCATAAGATGCGCTGAGGTAAACAACGCCTTCTTTATCAAAGGCGATTCCCTGCACTTTATCTGGAATCCGGTAGCTGTTTTCCTGCCGAAGTCCGTTTTCATCTACGGTATAGGCAGTGACTTTTGATGTGAAAATTTTCGTATGGGTGGCGACCCATAATTTCCCATCATGGTATGCGATACAAGACGGTGGATTTGCCACCTGATATTCTTTGAATTTTCCGGAACAGTCCACGACGGACTGCGGGCGTTTTTGAACCATTTCTTTTATAAATCGGCTGGGAATACATTCTAATGTATTGTTGTCAGAATTGCAGACCCAGACATTCGTTCCGTCGTAAGCCACTCCCCCCAGATGGCTTTCCTTTGTCATGCCAAGCGTGACAAGATATACGCCTGTTTCACGTTCAAACACATGCAGACAGCCCAAGCTGTCCCCGCTGCCGCTATGGGAGCTGACGAGCAGATAGTCTTCTGTCATGCAGATTCCCTGCGGGCACTGGCTGGTATCGGTAATCCGGTTTTTTCGCATATCGTCTTCCCTTGTCGAAGGCATGCCCGGAATTTTTACCTGTGTCAAGAAGGAATACGCGCAGTTTTTTAGTTTTTTACTGACTGCGCGGTATGCCGTCTGGTTTTGGTACGGATACATCTGGATATTGTAATCGCCGTCAATGCGTTTCGTCCATTTCGCATAAAGCGTATAACTGCCCGCCTGTCCCTGTGTAATTTGGCTGATTTTCTTTGTAAAGCTGCTGTCGAGATACCAGCCGGAAAAATTATAGCCTTCCCTGCTTGGGGAATACAGGCTGACCGGCAAATCCTCTTTCTTGTATTTGAGAGGATTTGCGCCAGACTGTACGCCGCCATTCAGAAAATATTGAATTTCATATTCATCGAACGATTCACTGCTTCGATCCGAAACCTGCCGCCTTGCCGCCATATGCCGGTACGCCTGTCTGCTGCCATATAATTCTCCGTCAAACAGATACACGCTAAAGCTCCCAAAACTTTCGGCCACACGGTCAGACGCCAGATTAAAAAACGTCGGCTTTTGAATCATCAAAACTATTATCAGCAGCGCAGAAAAACATTTCTTCATGCTCATACCCCTTTTCCAAAAAATGATTTCCGGTCTGTTTGTATAATAGTTTGCTGCCTCTTACTTTTTCTATTCTTTGTATCCTTTGGGTAAACTTGCAATTTTTAACAGCGAATTTACCCAAAGCCTCTTTTTCATAATTTTATTTAATTTATTCTGCCCCGTCTAATTTATTTGCCCTCGCCTGCACTTCTTTTTCCTGAATATCGGACGGCGCCTGTTCATATCTTGCAAATTCATAGGAAAAATCGCCTGCTCCGCCCGTCATGGAACGAAGATCCGTATTATAGCCAAACAGTTCCATGCTCGGAACATCCGCTACGATTTCCTGTTTGCCGCCGTCGATTGGGTTCATTCCAAGCACTCTTCCGCGCCGTTTGTTTAAATCTCCCATAATATCTCCGGTAAACGTATCCGGAGCAACGACTTTTAAGGAGACAATCGGCTCTAAGAGTACCGGAGACGCTTCTAAAAAGCCTTTTTTAAACGCCTGCCTTGACGCTGTTTTAAATGCCATTTCGGAGGAATCAACCGGATGGTAAGAGCCGTCATACAGCACTGCTTTTACGCCAACGACTGGATATGCGGCAAGCGGTCCTCTTAAGACTGCTTCCTGAACGCCTTTTTCCACTGCCGGAAAATAGTTTTTCGGCACTGCGCCGCCTACGACAATCTGATCAAATTCATAGGCTTCTTCTAAATTTCCGGAAGGCTCAAACGTCATTTTTACATGGCCGTACTGTCCATGTCCGCCGGACTGTTTCTTATATTTCGACTCTACGTCTGATTTTTTACGGATTGTTTCCCGGAATGCAACTTTTGGCCTTGAAAGTTCTATCTCAATTTTATATTTATTCAATAATTTACTGACGACTATTTCTAAGTGCTGTTCTCCGATTCCATATAATAACGTCTGTCCGTTTTCGCTGTCATTGACATTTTTCAAGGTCAAATCTTCCATTGTCAGTTTTTGCAGCGCCTGCGAAATTTTGTCCTCGTCTCCTTTATTTTTTGCCCGATAGCGCATATATGTATACGGCGTCGGCATACTTGTACGGATATATAGGATTGGATTGGCTTTTGTGGAAAGCGAATCTGTCGTTTCTGTATTCGACAGTTTTGCCAGCGCGCCAATATCCCCCGCATGGAGCTCTTTGACTTCCTCGGCCTTGTTTCCTCTTAAAACATAGAGTTTTCCAATTTTTTCTTCTACGCCTTTGTGGTAATTGTAAAGGACGTCGTCTGTTTTTAACACGCCGGAGTTGACTTTTATCAAAGAGTATTTTCCGATAAACGGATCGACGATTGTTTTAAACACATAGGCTGATTTTGGCTTTGCAAAGTTGTAATCCGCCTGATACACTTCATTTGTCTTAGCGTTAATGCCCGCGCATGTTTTCTTGTCCGGGCCGGGGAGATATTTCACAATATCAACTAAGAGCGTATAAACGCCCCTTGCCATTATATTCGATCCCATCAGTACCGGAATTATGCTGCCGTCCGCCACATTCACACGCAGCGCCTGACGGATTTCATCTTCGGAAAATTCCTCGCCGCCAAAATACCTGTCCATAAATTCTTCGCTTGTCTCTGCTACGGCTTCCATTAAGGCTTCGCGGCAGATGTCTAAGTTTTCTTTGGAATAATCCGGCACGTCCGATTTTTCTATGCCGCCTTTGTCCGTCCAGCGTTTTGCCCGCTGCTGCAGTACGTTGACATATCCCACAAATACGCCGTTTTCCCGGATAGGCAAATGAAACGGCGCAATTTTCTTGCCATATAATTCCTGAAGGTCTTCTACCACCTGACGGTAGCTGGCCTCGTCGATATCCATATCTGTCACAAATACCATTCTCGGAAGTTTATATTTTTCACAAATCTCCCACGCTCTTTTCGTTCCCACTTCAATGCCCGCTTTGCCGGATACGACAATAATCGCCGCGTCCGCCACTGCCGCTATTTCTTCCACTTCGCCGGCAAAATCAAAATATCCGGGCGTATCTAAAATATTAATTTTCGTATCTTCCCATAAAATCGGGACAACAGAAGCGTTAATCGAAAACTGGCGCTTCGTTTCTTCCTTATCGTAATCACTAATCGTATTGCCGTCGGCAACCTTCCCCATACGGGTCGTAAGCCCGGATAAATATGCCATCGCCTCTACAAGGCTGGTCTTTCCGCATCCCCCATGTCCGAACAGCGCTACGTTACGAATCTTGTCAGTTGTGTAAACATTCATAGCAAATCCTCCAATCTGGTTAGTAACAGAATTTTCTGTCCTTATACCGTTATATTTTACTAAATTTTCAGTTATATTACAACTATTTTATGCAAAATTACAATAAAAAGAAAACGATAAAACACTATTATCAACTTGAATTACGCCTATAAACCTGATATACTACATAAGGAGCCAATATTGTAAAATAATTGCAGTATTGGTAAAATATACAAATTCAGGAGGATAAGTTATGAAAAGAAAAGTTGTTAAAATGGGTTTGGCGCTTGTAATGTCAGCGGCTTTGCTGGCCGGATGCGGCGGCAGTTCTGAAGCGGAGAATTTTAAAAATGACTTAAAAGCATTTGCTGCGCTTGAGGGCGTAGACAACACGGATTTTGAAGCTATGTCAAAGGCTGTTGAGGAATTAAACCTTAATACTGATGAGGGAAAAGCAATTAAAGACGATTTGCAGGAAGTAGTGGAATATACGAAAAAAGCAATGGAAGCCACAACTTCAGGGGAAGCCATGGATGCGGAAGCTATCACAAAACTTCAGGAAGACGTTCAGGCAATGACAGAGAAGACACAGAAGGATTTAGAATCCTTTATCAAAGCAGCGGCAGATTCTGGAATAGAGGAATCCGATCTGGAAGGGTTAGCAGGCGATCTTGGTCTGTAAAAACCATTTTTTCAACTGCATAAACAGTCAATAAAAAAGTGGCTTCGCCACTTCAACCCCCTGGCCCCCATTCATGGGGAAATTAGGGGGTTCCTTTTTGTGTCGTTTTCCTTCATAATAATCTCATGAGCATACTACAGGATATTTTTAGAGACCATTATGAAGAAATGATTTATACATTACACCCGCGTCAGTCTGTGATAGAAAACGTGGATAAAATGATCAACTGTGGTGACCCTTCCTTTGGTGGGGCTATGTATGGCTGTCCCCTCTGTGGAAAGCTCAAATTTGTTCCTTTTCGCTGCCATAGCCGCTTCTGCCCTACCTGCGGAAATCTCTACGCAATGCAGCGTACTACTTCCATGTCCTTTAAGCTGCTCAATGTCCCCCACCGTCATTGTGTTTTTACCATTGATGAACAGCTCCGGGAGTTTTTCCTCAATGACCGTTCTCTCCTTGACTGTCTCTTCCATGCCGTACACAGCGTTGTCTCCCGTATGTTTTTTAAACAGAATAAGTCCATGAACTTTACTCCCGGTTTCATCATGGTACTCCACACCTTTGGCAGAGATTTGAAGTGGAACCCTCACATACACTGCCTTATTTCTGAAGGTGGTTACAGCGATAATGGTTTCTGGCGCAATATCAATTACTTCAACTATACCTACCTCCGCAATGCTTTCCGCACTGCCCTGCTGGGTGAACTGGAATCCAGAATCGGTCCCTCTTTCAAAAAGGTAAAGTCCCGTTGTTACCGGGAACACAAACACGGTTTCTATGTCTATGCCAAGCCAACTAAATGCGACCCCGGAACCGCCATAAAATACATTGGGCGCTATCTGGGACGTCCTGTTATTGCCACCTCCCGGATTGACAAATATGATGGCGGCTTTGTCACCTTCCATTACAACCGCCACGAAGATGATGCCTATGTCGAAGAAACGCTTCCTGTTATGGAGTTCATAGAACGTCTCATCCGGC
>CAJUHJ010000016.1:36891-67270 GCA_910586355.1 uncultured Lachnospiraceae bacterium | reverse complement strand
AAGAGAAAATGCTTATAATAGCGCTAACGGAATTATGACATATGCGTATTGGAGCGTAGGACGAAGAATTGTTGAGCAAGAACAATATGGTGAAAAGAAAGCTCGCTATGGTTCTTACTTAATAAAAAACCTATCTATCCAGTTGGCAGATAAATTTGGAACAGGATTTTCGATTGCTAATTTAAAAAATTGCCGTCGATTTTATTTGACATTTCCAGAAGACTCATATGGCTATTCAATAGCTGGTAAAATTCCGTGGTCTCATCTAAGAAGTATAATGCGTATTTCCGATGAAAAGGAAAGAAATTTTTATTTAAATGAAGTTATGACTGAAAATTGGTCGGTAAGAGTTTTGGAACGCAATATCAAGAGCGGATATTATAAAAGAATGCTTTCGACGCAGTTGCCGGATAAAGAAAATAAAGTATTAGAATTTGTGAAAGATCCGTTTGTGCTAGAATTTATGGGAGTTACTCAAAATACCAGTCAATTGGAAAGTGATCTGGAAACAGCAATTATAAATAATCTTCAGAAATTTCTGCTGGAAATGGGAAAAGGATTTTCTTTTGTAGGTAGACAGATAAGAATATGTACTGAAACAACGGATTTTTATATTGATTTAGTTTTCTATAATTATATCCTGAAATGTTTCGTAGTTATTGATTTAAAAACAAAAAAGCTGACACATCAGGATATAGGGCAAATGGATATGTATGTCAGGATGTTTGATGATCTAAAAAGAAGAGAAGATGATAATCCAACAATAGGTATTATATTTTGCACGGATAAGGATGAAACAATTGTAAAATATTCTGTGCTCCATGAGAGTCAACAGATATTTGCTTCAAAATATATGACGGTGTTGCCAACAGTAGAAGAATTACAGAGGGAGTTGGAGAGAAATCAGTTGATTTATGAGTGCGATAAGTAAAAGATACTATTAAATCGCATGATACAGAATATGTAACAGACTACTTTGTAAACAGCTATGAATATAAATTTGTGACTTTCGTTTGTGTAATCGAAAAAGTTCGCCTATGGACCAACCCTAAATATGGAAAGTTACACGTATTTTTATTGAACTTGTACGAATGACGTGGCTTATAGTAGTCATAACAATTTTGAGAAAGAAAGGATTTTCATATGCCAGAGTTCAAATTACAAGCCCCCTACAAGCCCACAGGCGACCAGCCGCAGGCCATTGCAGAGCTGGTCAAAGGCTTCAAGGAGGGCAATCAATTCCAGACTTTACTAGGGGTTACGGGTTCCGGCAAGACATTTACGATGGCGAATGTCATTCAGGAATTGCAGAAGCCCACTCTCGTTATAGCACATAATAAAACGCTTGCTGCTCAGTTGTACGGAGAATTCAAGGAGATGTTCCCTGAGAACGCAGTGGAGTATTTTGTGTCCTACTACGATTACTATCAGCCCGAAGCATACATCCCCTCCAGCGATACTTATATCGCAAAGGATTCCGCTATCAATGAGGAGATTGATAAGCTTCGTTTATCCGCTACGGCTGCATTAGTGGAGCGTAAAGATGTAATAATAATAGCCAGTGTTTCTTGTATTTATGGCTTGGGAAGTCCTTATGATTACAAAAATATGATGGTTTCTCTGCGTCCGGGGCAGGAAAAGGACAGGGATGAGGTCATTCGGAAATTAATCAGTATACAGTACACAAGAAACGATATGGATTTCCAACGCGGTACGTTTCGGGTGCGTGGGGATGTTCTGGAGATTTTTCCGGCTAATTTTGGAGATACCGCATATCGCGTTGAATTTTTTGGAGATGAAGTTGACAGGATTACGGAAATAGATGTACTGACGGGAGAAATCAAAAATCAATTGGAGCATATTGCAGTTTTTCCGGCGTCGCATTACGTTGTGCCGCAGCAGAAAATCAATGAAGCCTGTATCGTAATTGAGCAGGAAATGGAAGAACGTGTAAAATGGTTTAAGAGTCGGGACAAATTGATTGAAGCGCAGCGGATTGCGGAACGTACGAATTTTGATGTTGAAATGATGCGGGAAACGGGTTTTTGCAGTGGAATTGAAAACTATTCCAGGCATCTTGCCGGAATGCCGGAAGGTGCTACGCCGCATACTTTAATCGACTATTTTCCAGATGATTTTTTGATTATTGTGGATGAGTCCCATATTACAATTCCGCAGGTGCGCGGAATGTATGCGGGCGACCAGTCCAGGAAATCTACGCTTGTGGATTTTGGATTTCGGCTTCCGTCAGCCAAAGATAACAGACCTTTAAATTTTGATGAATTTGAAAGTAAGATAAATCAGATGATGTTTGTATCTGCAACGCCAAATGTGTATGAAACAGAGCATGAATTAATGCGTGTGGAGCAGATTATCCGTCCAACCGGATTATTAGACCCATGTGTTGAAGTGCGTCCTGTGGAAGGCCAGATTGACGATTTAATTGCGGAAGTAAAAAAAGAAACAAACGAGCATCATAAAATATTGATTACGACATTGACAAAACGAATGGCAGAAGACCTCACTGATTATATGAATGAAGTTGGCATCCGCGTCAAATATCTTCATTCTGATATTGATACGCTGGAGCGTTCCGAAATTATCCGGGATTTACGACTGGATATTTTTGACGTCCTTGTCGGCATCAATCTTTTGCGCGAAGGCCTTGATATACCAGAAATTACGCTTGTCGCTATTTTAGATGCAGATAAAGAAGGATTTCTCCGTTCGGAGACGTCTTTAATACAGACGATTGGACGAGCTGCGCGTAATTCCGAGGGGCATGTGATTATGTATGCGGATAAGATAACAGATTCCATGCAGATTGCAATCAAGGAGACAGAGCGCAGGAGGGGAATTCAGCAGAAATATAATGAAGAGCATGGCATTACTCCGCAGACAATTCAAAAATCAGTACGCGAGTTAATCAGTATTTCCAAAAAAGTTGCAAAAAAAGAGCAGCAGTTTGAGAAAGATCCGGAATCTATGAGTGAAAAAGAGCTGGATAAACTGATTGCTGAAGTTAAGAAAAAAATGGAACATGCAGCGGCAGAACTAAATTTCGAAGCAGCAGCCGGGCTGCGTGATAAAATGATAGAATTGAAAGAATTAAAGCGAGACAGGAAATGAGAAAAGAATAGGAGATTCCGATGAAAGAAAGAAAATACATTAAAATCAGGGGTGCGAGAGAACACAATTTAAAAGGGATTGATATTGATCTTCCAAGAAATGAATTAATTGTCTTAACCGGGCTTAGCGGTTCGGGAAAATCGTCGCTTGCATTTGACACGATTTATGCAGAGGGACAGCGCAGATATATGGAATCTTTATCATCCTATGCGAGACAGTTTTTAGGGCAGATGGAAAAACCGGATGTGGAAAAAATAGAAGGGCTTCCTCCGGCAATTTCGATTGACCAGAAATCGACGAACCGAAATCCCAGGTCTACCGTTGGAACAGTAACAGAGATTTATGATTATTTTCGTCTCCTATATGCCAGAATCGGGATTCCGCATTGTCCAAAATGCGGCAAAGAAATCAAAAAGCAGACAGTCGACCAGATGACAGATCAGATTTTAAGCCTTCCGGAAAAGACAAAAATACAGCTGTTGGCGCCTGTTGTCAGAGGTCGTAAAGGAGAACATCAAAAGCTGTTTGAAAGAGCAAAAAAAAGCGGGTATGTCCGTGTGCGTGTGGATGGAAATATTTATGAACTGACAGAAGAAATTAAACTGGAAAAAAATAAAAAGCATAATATTGAAATTGTGGTAGACCGTCTTGCCATCAAAGAAGGAATTGAAAAACGTCTGGCCGATTCAATTGAAAATGTTTTGGATCTGGCAGAAGGGTTGTTGATGGTGGAGGTCATTGGCGGGGAAACGCTTAACTTTTCTCAAAGTTTTTCCTGTCCGGATTGTGAAATCAGCGTAGACGAGATTGAGCCGAGAAGTTTTTCTTTTAATAATCCGTTTGGGGCGTGTCCAGTTTGTTTTGGGCTTGGATATAAGATGGAATTTGATGAAGATTTGATGATACCGGATAAAAGTTTAAGTATTGCAGAGGGCGCCATTCAGGTTATGGGTTGGCAGTCCTGTACAGACCCTTCCAGTTATACGTACGCAACGCTAAAAGCATTGTCACTAGAATATGGATTTGACTTAAATACGCCGTATCAGGATTTGAGTGAAGAGATACAAAACATGCTGCTGCATGGAACAGACGGCAGACAGGTCAAAGTATATTATAAGGGGCAGAGGGGCGAAGGGGTTTATGACGTCGAATTTGAAGGTTTAATCCGCAACGTGCAGCGCAGATACCGTGAGACGGGTTCCGATGTGATGAAGCAGGAGTATGAACAATTTATGCGGATTACGCCGTGTAAGGAATGTAAAGGACAGCGTTTGAAAAAAAGCTCTCTTGCTGTTACCGTCAGCGATAAAAATATTTTTGAAATCACGAATTTATCTATTCAAAATCTTCAAAAATTTCTGACTCAGATGGAATTGAGTGAACAGCAAAAACTAATTGGAAGGCAGGTTTTAAAAGAAATTGCTTCCAGAGTCGGATTTTTAGTTGATGTTGGGTTGGATTATCTGAGTCTTTCCAGGGCGACGGGCACGCTTTCCGGCGGAGAAGCGCAGCGTATCCGCTTGGCTACCCAGATTGGCTCCGGTTTAGTCGGCGTTGCTTATATTTTGGACGAGCCCAGTATAGGGCTTCACCAGAGGGATAATAACAAGCTGCTTGCAACTTTAAAAAATCTGAGGGATTTGGGAAATACGCTTGTTGTAGTAGAACATGATGAAGATACAATGCGGGAAGCGGATTATATTGTGGACATTGGGCCGAAGGCCGGAGAACATGGTGGAAAAGTCGTGGCGGCCGGGACGGCAGAAGAAATTATGCAGAATCCGGATTCTGTGACAGGGGCTTATCTCAGCGGCCGTATACAAATTCCAGTTCCCAAAGAGAGAAAGAAACCAACTGGATTTTTAAAAATTATTGGGGCGGAAGAAAATAATTTGAAAAAAGTCAGCGTTGATATTCCGTTGGGAGTGATGACGTGCGTAACGGGGGTATCCGGTTCCGGAAAAAGTTCATTGACAAATGAGGTGCTTTATAAAGCATTACAGAAAAAATTGAACCGTGCCAGGACAATTCCTGGAAAATACAAAGAAATCCAAGGGATAGAACAACTGGATAAAGTCATTGATATTGACCAGTCCCCAATCGGAAGAACGCCGCGTTCCAATCCGGCGACTTATACCGGCGTGTTTGATTTGATTCGCGATCTATTTGCAGCCACGCCGGATGCAAAAGCAAAAGGATATAAAAAGGGACGTTTTAGCTTTAATGTCAAAGGGGGACGGTGCGAAGCGTGTTCCGGCGACGGTATTTTAAAAATAGAAATGCACTTCCTTCCGGATGTCTATGTGCCGTGTGAAGTTTGTCAGGGCAGACGGTATAACAGAGAGACACTGGAAGTAAAATATAAAGATAAAAGTATTTATGATGTATTGAATATGACCGTAGAAGAAGCGGTTACATTTTTCAAAAATGTGCCGTCCGTAGCAAGGAAAATACAAACGCTTTATGACGTAGGGCTTTCTTATATCCGTCTGGGTCAGCCTTCTACCGAGCTTTCCGGAGGCGAGGCGCAGAGGATTAAACTTGCGACAGAATTAAGCAAAAGAAGCACTGGAAAAACGATATATATTTTAGATGAACCGACGACCGGGCTTCATTTTGCAGATGTGCATAAATTAATAGAGATTCTTCATAAACTTTCCGAAGGAGGGAATACGGTTGTTGTGATTGAGCACAATTTAGACGTCATAAAAACAGCGGATTATATTATTGATATGGGGCCGGAAGGCGGTGAAGGCGGAGGTACTGTTGTTGCATACGGCACGCCGGAGGAGATTGTAAAAGTAAAAGAATCTTATACAGGACAGTACGTAAAAAAATATCTCTAAAATCTGATTAAATTTTTAAGCAATTATTGTGACTTCTTTAGAAAATCTTAATTTCAGCAAGTTTTTACCGTTTTTACAAAAAAATTATTTGAAAAATGGTAGCATTTGTATATAATAAGGATATATATGTAAAAATATGTTTAAATTCACGGTTTGTGTTCACAATAAATTGCAGAAGGATGAAAGGGGAAACATAGAATGGTTTCAACAGATATAGGGATTGATTTAGGTACGGCAAGTATATTAGTATATATAAAAGGTAAGGGAGTTGTTTTAAAAGAACCGTCAGTAGTGGCGTTTGACAGAGATACAAATAAAATAAAGGCAATTGGAGAAGAAGCACGTTTAATGTTAGGGAGGACGCCGGGGAATATTGTAGCAGTCCGCCCTCTGCGCCAGGGCGTTATTTCGGATTATACTGTTACCGAAAAAATGATTAAATATTTCATACAAAAAGCGATTGGCAAGAAAAATTTCCGTAAACCGCGTATCAGCGTATGTGTTCCGAGCGGCGTTACAGAGGTAGAAAAAAAGGCGGTTGAAGATGCGACATATAATGCAGGGGCAAGAGAAGTAATGATTATTGAAGAGCCGATTGCGGCTGCAATTGGCGCTGGAATTGATATTGCGCGTCCCTGTGGAAATATGATTGTAGATATTGGCGGCGGTACAGCGGATATTGCTGTGATTTCACTTGGAGGTTCTGTGGTAAGCACTTCGATTAAAATTGCCGGAGATGATTTTGATGAAGCAATCGTACGTTATATGCGGAAAAAACATAACCTTCTGATTGGGGAAAGAACAGCGGAAGATATTAAGATAAAAATCGGTTCCTGTTTTCCAAACGGACACAATGAGACGATGGACGTCCGTGGACGTAATCTTGTCACAGGTCTTCCAAAGACGGTTACAGTATCGTCAGAAGAGACAGAAGATGCGCTTCGTGAGCCTACACTACAGATTGTAGAAGCAGTACACAGCGTATTGGAAAAGACGCCGCCGGAGCTGGCGGCTGATGTGGCGGACAGGGGTATTGTGCTGACTGGCGGCGGTTCGCTTTTGCGGGGATTAGAAGAATTGCTGGAAGACAGGACGGGTATCAATACGATGACTGCGGAACAGCCTATGACTTGTGTTGCAATTGGAACGGGAAAATTTGTAGAATTTTTAGCTGGAAAACGAGATGATGACTAAAGTATAGATATGGTTATGCCGATAATATACTATAAAGCAAAAATTGAATTCAAGGATGAAAAACAGTTCAGGGATGAAAAGGCACTACAAGGAAGGAACCTTAGAAAGGAGAACTGTAAATGGTTAAAGGGTTATATACCGCTTATACCGGGATGATAGAGGAGCAGCGGCGGATGGATGTAATGACAAACAATCTTGCGAATTCCAATACAACCGGATATAAGAAAGAAGGCACGGTGAATCAGTCGTTTGACGATCAGCTGGCGATTAAGATTAAAGACACTTCGGAAATTATGCCTGCCAAACGTTTGGGCGATGTGAATTTAGGTGTAAAAGTTGGAGAGACCTACCGGGATTATACGCAG
Source organism: uncultured Lachnospiraceae bacterium (assembly GCA_910586355.1). GTDB lineage: Bacteria > Bacillota > Clostridia > Lachnospirales > Lachnospiraceae > Roseburia_B. Next base: position 59,736 of record CAJUHJ010000016.1, on the reverse strand, counting down.
GGTTCTTTTTATGTAACGGATAATACGTATGACGTTGCATTAGATGGAAATGGTTTTTTTGCAGTTGAATTCCGCAGCAAGAATGGACAGACTTCGATTAAGTATACCAGGGACGGCAACTTTACAGTTGACAGGAACGGTTATTTGATGACAAAAGATGGAGATTACGTCCTAAATGCAAACGGAGCTGCAAATTCGGCCGGCGGACAGGCGAATTATGTAAGGGTGGATCCCAATCAGGAAGTCAGGATTGAGGCAGACGGAAGCGTTTTTCAGGATGACGTTCAGGTTGGGCGAATCGGCGTCGTCGATTTTGCCGATTATAATTATTTGGAAAAATATGGTGAAAATCTTTATGACGTAGCGGCCGGCGGACAGCTTATCGCTTCAAATGCGAGAGTTGAGCAGGGCTGTCTTGAAATGTCAAATGTCAATATTGTTTCTGAAATGGTCAGTATGATTACGATTACCAGAGCATACGAAGCAAATCAAAAAATTATTACTACAATTGACGATACGTTAGACAAAGCTGTAAATACAGTAGGACAGGTATAGGAGGTAATCAAATATGATGAGATCACTTTGGTCTGCGGCTTCAGGCATGATTGCACAGCAGACAAATGTAGATACAATTTCTCACAATCTGGCAAATGTAAATACGACAGGTTACAAATCACAGCGTACAGAATTCAAATCTCTGCTGTATCAAAATCTTCAGACCAGGACGACTACGGCAAATGGAGAGAACAAACCAATACCGGCACAAGTCGGGTTAGGAACCAGAGTTGCGTCAACCAGTACTTTTTATACGCAGGGTGCAATGCAGGCAAGTGAGAATGATACTGATTTTGCAATTGAGGGCGAGGGTTTCTTTTCTGTCCGCGGAGATGACGGAAATGTATATTATACAAGAAACGGCTCTTTCTTTTGGGCAATTGGCCCGACGGGTACGACGTTATGTAATACAGACGGTTATCCGGTATTGGATTCCAACGGCAATCCTATCGTAGTACCGGATGGAGTTATGAGTTCTAATATGCGGATTACCAGTGACGGCGTAGTCGGTTATGTGACAGCGGAGGGTACATATACAGCAATGAACCAGACGGTTGGTTTATATCAGTTTACAAATCCGGCAGGTTTGCAGAAACTGTCCAGAAGTCTATTGTCCGAGACGGCAGCATCCGGCGCAGCCATGAATGAATTAACGACGAATGGTTTGAAAAGGAGCAATGTGCGTCAGAATTATTTAGAAGGTTCAAACGTACAGGTAGCGGATGAAATGGTAAACTTAATTATTGCACAAAGAGCATACGAATTAAATTCCAAGGCAATCCAGGCTTCAGACGATATGCTTCAGCAGGCAAACAATCTGAAACGCTAGTATTTCAGCAGATAGGAGGATATGCAGATGAGTATGGGAATAGACGGAATTTCAGCAATGATTAATCAAACAGGCAAATCAGCGGCTGATAATAGAAGCAGCGCACTGCAAAATAAAGTCAGCGGCGATCTTTCCAAATCTTCCGATGAAGAGCTTATGGAAGTCTGCAAAGATTTTGAAGCATATTTTGTAGAACAGGTAATGAAAGAAGTAGAAAAGACAATTCCTAAAAACGAAGAAGATGAAGACGCTTCCATGTCGCAGCTTCGGGATTTTTATAAAGAAGAGATGATTCAAACGTTTGCGGGGGAAATTTGTGAAAAGCAAAATCTAGGACTCGCACAACAAATGTACGAACAAATGAAACGAAACATTACCATGTAAATACCGAATGGTATAAAGGGATGCTTGAAGAGCATTACCATGTAAACACCGAAAAAAGTATTGGATGTAGATACATCCAATATTTTTATTTCATAGAAAAGTGTGCCGTCTCCTCAAGAATGAGGGGGTGGGGATGCTGTTGTGGGGCTGCCTGCATGATTCTTTGGAGGATGGCATTTTGGAAACAATAAAAGGCTGTGTGAGTCACATTATTTTTCGAAATTCTGAGAATGGATATACGGTTTTTGAATTAGAGCAAGAGGAAGGGGAACTGACCTGCGTAGGCAGTTTTCCGATGATAAACGAGGGTGAAAATATTCAGGCGACAGGCGAATACAAAAATCATCCCACATACGGAAAGCAATTTTTCGTTCATACATTCAAGGAATGTGAGCCGGAGGATGAAATTTCTATGGAGCGTTATCTTGGCTCAGGGGCAGTGAAAGGGATTGGCTCGGCGCTTGCTGCAAGAATTGTCCGTCGTTTTAAAAAAGATACGTTTCGTATTATAGAAGATGAGCCAGAACGTTTAACGGAAATCAAAGGAATTAGCGAGCGTAAAGCAATGGAGATTTCTTCTCAGGTTGCAGAAAAGAGAGATTATCGCCATGCAATGATTTTTTTGCAGCAATATGGAATCTCTTTAAATCTGGCTATGAAAATTTATAAAATGTATCAAAACAATATTTATCAGATTATTAAGGAAAATCCTTATCGGCTGGCTGATGATATGCAGGGGATTGGTTTTAAAATTGCAGATGAAATTGCAGCGAAAGTTGGGATTAAAGCAGATGATGATTTTAGAATTCAAAGCGGTATTTTATACTGCCTGCTTTTAGCGGCTTCTGACGGGCACACTTATCTGCCCAAAGATGAATTGACAGCAAAGACCGCAAATCTGCTGGGAGTAGAAACCTCTTATATTGATAAATATTATATGGACCTTGCGATTGAAAAGAAAATTATGGTAAAGGGAGAACGCATTTATTCTGCCTCCTATTATTATATGGAAATGTCAGTTGCTGCAATGCTTTGGAATTTGAATATAACATATGATGTCTCAGAAGACGTTATTGGACAACGTATACAGCAAATTGAGAGGAACAGTGGAATCGAGCCGGATGAGAAACAGATGCTTGCAGTCAAAGAGGCAGTCAAAAGCGGGTTATTTATTGTTACCGGAGGGCCGGGAACTGGAAAAACGACGACAATCAATGCAATTATTCATTATTTTGAGCTGGAAGGTATGGATATTTTTTTGGCGGCGCCTACGGGAAGAGCGGCAAAGAGAATGAGCGATGCTACCGGATATGAAGCAAGGACGATTCACAGAATGTTAGAAATTGGCGGCGGATTAGAAGAGAAAGTACGCTTTAACCGAAATGAAGAATATCCTTTGGAAGCTGATGTTGTGATTATTGACGAGGTATCTATGGTGGATATTAGTTTGATGTATGCTCTGCTAAAGGCAATTACACCAGGTACACGATTGATTTTAGTAGGAGATGTCAATCAGCTTCCCAGTGTTGGGCCGGGGAGTGTGCTCAAAGACATCATTATTTCGAACGTATTTCCGATGGTGAAACTGGAAAAAATTTTTCGCCAGGCTGCAAAAAGCGATATTGTTCTAAACGCACATAAAATCAATGCTGGAAGAGAAGTATCTTTGGATAATAAAAGTATGGATTTCTTTTTTTTGAAGCGCTATGAAGCAGATACGATTATTAACGTAGTAATTCAGTTGGTGGCGCAAAAACTTCCAAAATTTGTAGATGCATCGCCATTTGAGATACAAGTCCTAACGCCAATGAAAAAGGGGCTTCTTGGCGTCGAGCGTTTGAACCATATTTTGCAGCAATATTTGAATCCGGCTTCTGATGAAAAAAAAGAAAAAGAGCAGGGCGGCCGGATTTTCCGTGAGGGTGATAAAATTATGCAGACAAAAAATAATTATCAGATTGAATGGGAAATCCGCAGCAAATATGGAATTGCAATAGAAAAAGGAGTAGGCATATTTAACGGAGATATGGGAATTATCCGGGAAATCAATGAATATGCAGAAACAATGTTGGTAGAATTTGATGAGTCGCGCGTTGTGGAATATTCCTTAAAAAATTTAGAAGAAATAGAACTTGCTTATGCAATTACAATTCATAAATCGCAGGGCTGCGAATATCCGGCAGTTGTGATTCCATTATTAAGCGGCCCTAAAATGCTGATGAACCGGAATTTGCTTTATACGGCAGTGACAAGAGCGAGAAAATGTGTAACGATTGTTGGAGATGAAAGTACATTTTACAGCATGATACAAAACACGACACAGCAAAAACGCTATTCCGGACTTTTAGAAGAAATAAAGAAAGGAACTATGTGAAAGTTTGAAAAAAAACTTAGAAAAAGTCTATCAGAAGATTCTTTTGGCAGATCGTTTTATATTAGATTTGCTGTATCCGCCTCATTGTCCTGTTTGTGATAAAGTGGCGCTTCCCAAAGATGGAATCTGCCCGCAATGCAGAAAGAAACTGAATTTCATATCGGAACCATTTTGTATGAAATGTGGAAAACCGATTTCAGATGCAAGAAAAGAATTTTGTAGTGACTGCGGTAAGAAAACACACAATTTTACACAGGGAAGAGCGTTATGGGTATATGGGAAAGAAGTAAAAGAATCACTTTATCGGTTTAAGTATCAGAATAAAAGAGAGTATGCAGGAATATATGCCAGAGAAATTGCCGGACGGCATGGGGCATGGATACAAAGTAAAAAGATTCAGGTTATTGTTCCAGTTCCGCTTCATAAGAATAGACACAGAAAGCGTGGATTTAATCAGGCGGCAGTTTTGGCAGAAGAATTGGGCAGAATTCTGAATCTTCCGGTAGATAAAAAGGCTCTTGTTCGTATTCGGGATACAAAACCACAGAAAACATTAAGCAATGCAGAGCGAAAACAAAATTTGAAACATGCTTTTTGTGCAAAACAGAACAAAGTAAGCGGAGATATTGTGCTGCTTGTGGATGATATTTATACGACGGGAAGTACATTGGATGCAGCGGCAAAAGCCTTGTTGGAATCCGGTGTTTCGCAGGTTTTTACATGTTGTGTGGGGATTGGAGGAGACGTTGTTTCATAAGTACAAATTTATAGAAACATTTCTTAAAATAATTTGAAAAAGACTTTTAAATCTGTTAGAAATATTGTACAATCAAATATATCTTATTGTTTGTGTTAAAGATGTAGTATAGATACTGCATTTTGTATAGAGTAAGACAATTAGGAGGAATGTACAATGGATGTGAAAACCTGTAAAACTTGTGGCAGGCTATTTAATTATTTGTCGGGAATGCCAATTTGTCCGGCTTGTAAGAAAAAGCTGGAAGAAAAATTTATTCAAGTAAGAGACTATATCAGAGAATATGATTCGGCGTCAATACAGCAGATTTCAGAGGATAATGACGTTTCGGTAAAGCAGCTCAAACAGTGGATACGTGAAGAACGTTTGACGTTTTCAGATAAATCGCCCGTTGGTATTGAATGTGAAAGTTGCGGCGCCATGATTCGTACAGGACGGTTTTGTTCTAAATGCAAAAATAATATGGCGAATAATTTAAAAGAGATGTATGCAATGCCGGCAGCTCCAGTGCAAACCAGTTCAAATAAAAGAGATAAAGACCGTATGCGTTTTTTGGATAAGGATAAGGAATAAAGGACTTGTAAGCTGTTTATAATTAGCTTAGAAAGAAGTGAATGACATGGATAGGCATATTCCAAGACCAGGTGAAAAATATATACATTTCGAACATAAGCCCTACCAAATTCTTTGCGTTGCAATTGATGCAAAGACAAGACAAAAAATGGTAGTATATCAGGCGCTTTATGGAGAATTTGAGTGCTTCGTTATGCCGCTCGAGTTGTTTATGGGGGAATTGGATAAAGAGAAATTTCCAAAAGCAGAACAGAATTACCTTTTTGAATATGTAGAACGGATACCGGAAACACAGAAAAGAGACCGGGATACAGGCGCCTCTTGGGAAGAGACAGATTCCGAGGAAGAACAGGCAAATCCTATTTTACTGGAATTTTTAGATACGGATACGTTAGAAGAGAAGTATCAGATTTTAAAGTCATTGAGAAATTCTATTACAGACAGGCTGATTGATGATTTTGCCGTAGTATTAGATCTTGTGATACCGGAAGGGGATACGGACAGTCGTTATCAGCAGCTTTTAAATAGTGTCCGGACAATGCAGAAATATGAAAGTAATCGTTTTAAACGATAATAGAAAGCAGACGGATTTATGCTTCCGTCTGCTTTATTTGGCTTAATGTGCTGTTGTGGTACCTGGAAGAAAAGGTGACATCTTCCCCAAACCAATTAGGTGGAATAAAATGTTTGGCCTCTTTTTTTGTAGGAAATTCTACTTCCGCTAAGATAAGCGGCGCCAGAGAATCTAAAAAAATATCCAATTCAATGATATAGTTGTCCAGATAGGGGATATTGTAGCGTATTTTATGGATTAAATTTCCATCCGTTTTTTGCCGTAGGTGCAGATAGGCTTCTTTTGTAAGAGGAAGATTGTATTCTTCCCGCACCATCAATCCGCGTCCTTTATAAGTCAGGGTGTATGACTCATCTGATTTGCGTATGCGTACGACTGGATTGGTACATAAATATCCCTGTTCAATCTCATGGTGTGGATAAGCGTCGTAGTCCTCTGGAAGTTTGTGGATTAAATATTTTCGTTCTATTTCCATAAACTCTTCCTAACGATAGACGAGCTTTTGTTTTAAGTCGGCAACAGCAGCATCATCTTTTAAATATCGCAGAATGGCAAGAGCAAAGTCAATGGCGGTACCCATGCCGCGGCTGGTGATAATATTGCCGTCTGTAATAACAGAGTCTTCTGAGGTAATAGCTCCAGTCAGTTTGTCTTCAAATCCAGGGTGACAGACAGCGCGGCGGTTTTTCAATATCCCGGCGGCGCCAAGTACAGATGGTGCTGCGCATATAGCACAGATTAATTTGCCTTCTGAAGCAAATTGCTGAATCAACTGATTGACCCCTTCATGCTCGCCAAGTTTTAAAGTGCCGGGCATTCCTCCTGGAAGTACAATGGCGTCAAAATCATCAAAATGAACTGTTTCAAATACAGCGTCTGTTAGAAATGTAATTCCATGGGAACCTGTTACAGAAGTTGTCCCGTTTATTGATATCATTTCAATTTCAAGGCCGGTACGGCGGAGGATGTCAACCACCGTCAGGCCTTCAATTTCTTCACATCCGTCTGCCATAAAAATAGCTGTTTTGCTCATAGAAACCTCCTAATATTTTTGATATTACAATAACACAAAATAACAAAAAAATCCATGGTTGAACTTTCCAAACATAAAATTTTGTTTTAGTACCATACTATTCTCAGGATAAACAAAACAACGTTTATCCGCAAACAAAAACCGGCGCAGCCGGAGAAAAACTATGGAGGTGTATTACCATGGCAAGTTCTAACAGAACAAATAGAGTTGAGGTACCTGAAGCAAAAGAGGCATTAAACCGTTTTAAACAGGAAGTAGCTTCTGAAATTGGCGTTCCTTTAAAGGAAGGTTATAACGGCGACCTTACTTCTGCACAGGCAGGCTCCATTGGCGGAGAGATGGTTCGTAAAATGATCCGTAGCCAGGAAGAGAAAATGTCCGCTTCTAAATAATTATTTAGACACTCAAAATAGCGGATGTAACTGAAAAAGACGGAGTACGAAGCATGGTGTTTCGTATTCCGTCTTTGTTTTGTTAAAATAGTTTGTAAAAGCATAGATTCGTTGTTATAATAGAGGAATGATTGAAATGAAAAGATGGGAGTATTTATGATAACAAGTACATCAAATCCTCAGGTAAAGAATCTGGCTTTATTGAATAAAAAATCCAAAGAACGTTTTCGTCAGGGGTTATTTATCACTGAAGGCAAAAAAATGTTAAACGAAGCGCCGCGGGAATGGATACACAAAATATACGTTTCAGAATCTTATTTAGAAGATGATGGCAATCTGAAAGAACTCCATGGATTAGAGTATGAAATTCTTTCAGATTCGGTGTTTCGTACAGTCAGCGATACGGTCACGCCTCAAGGTGTATTGACAGTTTCTATGATTCCGAAATGGAATAGGATGGATATTATGAATTCTAAAAACGGCTGTTTTTTATTGCTGGAAGGGATTCAGGATCCGGGAAATTTAGGGACAATGCTTCGTACGGCAGAAGCTGCGGGTATTACGGCTGTGATTGCAGATAAGACGACTGTGGACATTTACAACCCAAAAACGATACGCGGGACGATGGGGAGCATATATCGAATTCCCTTTTTAACCGTCGAAGATTTTAGGGAGTTTTTAAATGAAATAAAACAGAAAAAAGTAAAGTTATATGCGGCTCATTTAGGCGGCGGCAGTCTGTATGATGAAATGGATTATAAAGGTACGTGCGGGTTTTTAATTGGAAATGAAGGAAACGGACTTACAGAGAAAACAGCTGCTTTTGCAGATGAATGGATTCAAATTCCAATGGCAGGGAAGACGGAATCTTTAAATGCGGCTGTGGCGGCAGCAGTGTTAATGTATGAAGCAAACAGGCAGAGAAGGAGATAGGCCAATGTTTCGATTGTGGGCAAAACTGATAAAAGAAAATTGTCTTTTAAAAGATACGACAATAGAAAACGATTCTAAAGATACCAGAACACATAAAATTTTTCAGGCATTAGATGACGTATGCATTGCGTTTGATTTGGGAAAACCGATTTGGCTTAAGGCAAATGTCAATGATTTTAAGCGTCATGCAAAAACCAGATTTTTACAGGACAATTTTATTGAAGAAATTGAATTTGATTATTTAGAAATACAGGTAATCGAAGAAGGTTAGAATTTACGAATAGAACTATTAAGAATTTGTGAATTTATTCCAAAATACGACAAAATATTTACAAAATGTGCTATAATATAAAGAATAGATTTCTGATATTCATATAGCGTGTCAGAATCAATTTGGGAGGTTTTAGCAATGAATCAACGGACCCGGACATTGGGGATTGGCGAAGATGTGGATGGTTGGAAAACTGTTATGCTGATATATAATAGCGCATTAAAAGAAGTAGGAACGAAGTTGGAAATATTAAATGATGAATTTCAGCATGTTCATCAGTATAATCCAATAGAATATATCAAATCCAGGATTAAAGCGCCGGAGAGTATTGTAAAAAAGTTAAAGCGTTACGGTTGTGAGAGCACAATTTCGAATATGACAGAATATGTCAATGATATTGCAGGAATCCGTATCGTATGTTCTTTTATTTCAGATATATACCGAATGGCTGAGATGATAGGAAGGCAGAATGATTTGACGGTAGTTTCCGTAAAAGATTATATCAAACACCCGAAAAGAAGCGGCTATAAGAGTTATCATATGCTGGTTACGATTCCGATTTTTTTATCAGACCGGGTGATTGATACAAAGGTAGAAATACAAATACGTACAATTGCGATGGATTTTTGGGCAAGTTTAGAACATAAAATATATTATAAATTTGAAGGCAATGCGCCGGATTATATCAGCAGGGAACTGCGGGAGTGTTCGGGAATTATCTCTATGCTGGACGCCAAAATGCTAAGTTTGAATGAAATAGTTGGAAAAGCAAAAGAAGAGCAGGAAGCGACGTAAAAAATGTATAATTCTAATTGAATTTTAGTAACAGCTGTGGTATACTTCTTTCAGATATAAATTCATTTTAGAAAGAAGTGGATAGTATGACAGAAAGCGGTTTGTTAATATTTTTGGCAATTTTAGTTTTATTTGTTGTAACAGTTGCAGTTGTGACAGTTGTTTCAGCAGTGACAAGCGCAGTAGCAGCCATTACACAAAAGAGCTTTGAAGATGAAGAATAAAGGAACTGCCGTTTTATGGGGAGCAAAGCATAAATCGGCAGTTCTTTTTCATTTACAGCCAGTTATTGCCAAAAGAAGCAGAACGTGATTTGTTTGCGGCGCTTCGGAAAAATCTATCTAATGTGGGATAGAGTTTCGAGCTGTGCACAACATAACTAAAATGATTTTCACCAGGTAATATTTTTAAGGAAGCATTCGGAATCGCAGCGGCAATTCGTTTGGTTTCTTTCTTTTTTATAATATCTTTTTTACCGGCAAGAACTAAAGTAGGTATTGTAATTTTTGAAAGGTCTGTTTTGGTAATATGCGGTTCTTTTAACATCAGACGTGAGAATGGGTCTTTTTTTATGAAGTAGCGCATACGCACAGAGAGTTTCGGAAGCAATTTCCAGCCAAAAGGAGTCAGATTGGCTCCGCTTATGGCTAATACAGAAAAGAGATTTGGGTAGCGTGATGCAGCAATCAGTCCGATAATGCCTCCGTCGCTGAATCCGTAAAATGCAGGTTTTACTAAATCAAGCGCACGGACAAAAGCTGCAATATCTTCCGCCATGTCTGTATAGTGAAATTCTTCTGTCAATGCGCTTGCTCCATGGCCGCGGCTGTCTAACGCATAAACAGTATATTTTTTGGAAAGCTTTGGAATCAGTGCGTCAAAAATTTTGTGGGATTCTTGGTTTCCATGCAGTAAAATTATGGGAAAACCTTCTCCTGTTTTTTCATAATAGATGACTTGTCCATTTAATTGAATATACATATGTATTAGGAACCTTTCTAAATTTTTTTATTAGTATAACATATCAAAAGGAATTCTTCAAAAAAACTGGCAGGTAATTTTTAGAGATTTGTATTTGGGTAATATTTTAAGTTGGAAGCGGGGTTTTTAGAATATGGTGAAAAGGGAATGGGAAATTATCGTAGAGACGGTTACGGCGGTGGCGGTAGGGGTATTTTTGGGGCTGCAGGTTTATTATGGATATGTATATGAGAGCGGGATTTGGACGATATTGTATCATTTACTGCCTATGGGGCTTCTTTATGTGGGAATGATTTTTCTGCAGATATTTCCGGAGATATTAAATGGCAGCAACGAGCCGTTGCCGAAATTGGTTCGTATGTATGCGGTCCGGATGATACGGATTTGTAAGCTCTTTTTGGTGACGGGAGTGTTGGTTCCTTCAGTTGCGGATGTGTTGGGGATTAAAATGAACTCTGCGTATAGTTTGATTATTATGGGAGGGATTCTTGGGACGATTGGCTATTATTTTTATCGGATTTTTCAGTATAATTCCAGTCAGAAAAAATAAAGACTGCCACAATGGAGATGTGACAGTCTTTCATTTAATCATGTCCTGTTTCAATCACTTGATCATGGCTGTATATTATGAAAAAGGTACGTTGAAAAGTCGGTGATTAAGATTGGCAGTAATTTAATTTACCACAGTTACATTTGTTGCTTGCGGTCCTTTTGATCCGTCGATTACCTCGAATTCAACAGTGGCGCCTTCTTCTAATGATTTGAAGCCTTCCATGCTGAGCCCTGAGTAATGAACAAATACATCGTTTCCTGACTCGTCAGAAATGAACCCATAGCCTTTTTGATTGTTGAACCATTTTACTGTACCTTTGTTCATTGCAGTACCTCCAAAAAATAATCTATGCACTTATTCGCATAGACTAACTATAACATAAGTGAGTAAAAAAGTAAAGTGTTACTATTAAAGTTCTTCATAGGATATTGCATATTTATTTAGGAACTTTTGTATCATGGAATCCCATTCGTGGTCTAGGGTATGGTCTGTTGTAAAAACGACATAAGATATACCGGTCGTTAGGGTAAGCTGTCCATTTAAGAAATTTATGTTGATAAAAATACCTTTTACGTCATTTGCGGTTAGGTGGCTTTGGGAACGTGCAAGGGTATTTGACATATTATCTGGAGAGAGCATGAGAATAAATTTAAAATGTACCGGAGTATGTGTTCCGCGGATAAATTGGTAGCAGATTGGTCTAAGCCTGGCATAGGGAAGAATTTGCTGGTTAGAAAGTCCTTGTTCGCTGCGTTCTTCGCTGGAATAAAATGAATCGTTGATATGTCCGTCGATAGTAAAAGTAGCATCTTTAGTGATGGACGCTTCCGGGAGCAGAAAGTTGTCAAATATTTCACTGCATAGAAGCTGATTCATAAATGTTTTGACGTCAGTTAGTTTTAATGCAATCAATTTGTCACCTCATTTAGAAAGATAGATATATTTTAACATAGGTTCTATGAAAAATCCAAAAAATATAGTAAAATAATAATAATTGTGAAAAATTGTAATCATATATGTGTGGAGGCAGGCATGAAAAGAAAAGTACGAAAACTGTTTTTCATATGCTCTGCAGCCGTATGTTTGGGTTCTTTGACTGGCTGCAGAATAACAGAACAGTTTGAAGTTTTAAAAACAGAAATTTTAAAAAATGACGTAACTTTGGAAAATAGTCAAAAACAGGCAACAGAAGTCATGTTTGCAAGTGAAGAAACAGATTCTTACCAAACAGAAATTCCGGTTGAAACAGAATTCGTGACGGAAATGAATGAGCCGACAGAGATGAACGAGGATATGGCGCAGGTTCCAAATTATGCGTATCTTTACTTATCAGAAGAAGAAAAGCAGGTGTATCACGAAGTTTTAAATACTGTTTTAGAACATGCGGAGAAGGCGGAAGTTTCTACATTGGACACTCAGGTTTTAGAACGGGCATACAAAGCGGTATGTGCAGATTACGGCGGTCTGTTTTGGATGTCCGGTTATGTCTATACACAGTATACCAGAGACCGTAAATTAACGGGGATGGATTTTGCGCCAAAGTATACAATGGAGTTTCAAGAACGGCAGATGATTCAGCAGCAGATTGACGCTTCGGTGGAAGAACTCTTAGCGGGTATTTCTATCACAGATTCTGATTATGATAAGGCAAAATATATATTTGAAATATTGACGCAAAATGTGGATTATGATGCTTCAGTAGAAAATAACCAGAATATTATCAGCGCTTTTTTGAACCGCGCGACAGTTTGTCAGGGATATGCCAGCGCCGCGCAGTATTTGCTGCGGCTGCTTGGGATTGAGAGCGTCATTGTGACGGGACGGGCAAATGGAGAATCCCATGCATGGAATCTTATAAAGTTAGATGGAGAATATTATTATATGGATGTGACATGGGGCAATTCCAGGTATCTGGACCGTTCAAGTCAGACAGAAAAACATGTAAATTACAGTTATCTTGCAATGACAACAGATGAAATAAAAGAGACGCATACGTTTGATAATCATTTTCCGCTGCCGGAATGTAACAGTATTTCATGCAATTATTTTGTAAGGGAAAACCGTTATTTTTCGGAGTGGAATCCTGAACAGATTGGCGGTTTGTTAGCAAGGGTGTGGAATGATGGAGGTGAGGAATTGGCCCTAAAATTTTCCTCACCAGATATTTATGATATGGCTTTGGATTATTTTATCACGCAGCAGCATATATCGGATTACTGCGAAAATATATCTTCTGTTTATTATTTAGAAAATAAAGAACATTGTGTACTGACCTTTCATTTTTCGAGTTTATAATAAGCAAATCCAAATGGTTCCAATGCCATAACTGCAAGCCGTCGTACTTGAGGCTTTTTGCATGATGACTCTGTTGGAAGGGGACACAGCGGAGGACTTCACGCCGTATCATTCTTTGGTTTTATTTTCTGCTTCTGGCAAGCTGGCAGATTGTTAAGCTGTTTTCAGAAGAATTCCAATAAAAAAGACTTTCCATATGAGGATACTTGTGGTATAATGTCTTTCGAATATAAGCCAAAGTGTAATTGGCTGGAAAGAAAAGGAGATATAATTTATGAAACACGTGAAAACATTAAATACAAAAAAATTACAAAATACGCTCAAGAAAGGCGGCTGCGGCGAATGTCAGACTTCCTGCCAGTCAGCATGCAAGACTTCCTGCACAGTTGGAAACCAGACTTGCGAGCACAGCAAATAGAGTTGATACAGATTACATAATTGAGGCCGCGCGCATAGCGTGCGGTCGTTTGTTTTTTCGTTATTATTAGGTAAGACTTAGGAAGAGAGGGAATATTGTAGTGGTTCATCAGTATAAAAACAACGGCTATAATATTGTTCTGGATGTAAACAGCGGCGCGGTACATGTGGTAGATGATACGGCTTATGATGTGATTGCTTTGTGGGAGACAAATACAGAAACTGAAATTATAGATCGGTTAAAACAGGATTATGGAAAAGAACAGGTCGCTGAAGCGATAGAGGAAGTAGCTTCCTTAATAAAAGAGGGAGTCCTGTTTACAAAAGATGATTATGAAGATTATATTTTAGATGTCACGAAGCGTAAGACTGTTGTAAAGGCGCTGTGCCTTCATATTGCGCACGACTGCAATTTAAAATGCCGTTATTGTTTTGCCGAAGAAGGTGAGTATCATGGAAAAAGGGCGTTGATGTCGTATGAAACAGGAAAAGCGGCGCTTGATTTTCTGATTGCAAATTCCGGCGGCAGAAGAAATTTAGAAGTGGATTTTTTTGGCGGGGAGCCAACGTTAAATTTTCAGGTGGTAAAGGATCTGGTTGCATACGGCAGAGAACAGGAGAAGCTGTATGATAAAAATTTCCGTTTTACCCTGACGACAAACGGTGTCCTTTTGAATGATGAAATTATGGAATTTGCCAATCGTGAAATGGCAAATGTGGTTTTAAGTATAGATGGACGGCAAAAAGTCAATGATAAAATGCGGCCGTTTCCAAATGGAAGCGGAAGTTATTCCCTGATTGTACCAAAATTCCAAAAATTTGCAGAAAGCCGCAATCAGGAAAATTATTATGTGAGAGGTACTTTTACATATGAGAATTTAGATTTTTCAAAAGATGTAATTCACCTTGCGGATCTTGGCTTTAAACAGATTTCTGTAGAGCCGGTGGTTGCCCCGGAATCGGATGATTATGCGATTCAAAAAGAAGATTTGCCGCAATTATTTGAAGAATACGACAGTTTGGCAAAAGAACTGGTGAAGCGGAAAAAACAGGGAAATGCTTTTCAATTTTTTCATTTTATGATAGATTTAGAGGGAGGTCCCTGTGTGGCAAAACGGCTTTCCGGCTGCGGTTCAGGAACGGAATATCTCGCAGTAACGCCGTGGGGGGATTTTTATCCCTGTCATCAATTTGTCGGAAACGAAAAGTTTTTAATGGGGAATGTCAAAGACGGCATTACCAATACGGCGCTTCGGGATGAATTTAAAAGCTGCAATGTTTATTCTAAAGAGAAATGCTGGACATGCTTTGCGAAATTTTACTGCAGCGGCGGCTGCGCGGCAAATTCATATCATTTTCACGGAGATATTCATAATACCTATGAAATTGGATGTGAACTGCAAAAAAAACGGGTCGAATGTGCGATTATGATAAAAGCAGCGGAAACATTCGAAAAAGAATAAGAAAGGAAGAGAAATGATGAAGAACAAAGTCAATAAAGGACGGGGCGCGGCGATACTCGTTGTCATTGCCCTGATTCTTGCAGGTCTTGCGTATTACGCATCAATTATACTTTCTTCTACCGGAATTGGGGAAGATATGAGTATTAAGCTGGGTTTGGACTTGGCGGGCGGCGTTAGTATCACATATCAAGTAGATGATGAAAATCCAACGTCAGAGCAAATTAGCGATACTGTTTACAAACTGCAGAGACGTATCGAAGGGTACAGTACAGAAGCAGTTGTATACCGGGAAGGGGAAGACCGTATTACGGTTGAGATTCCGGGCGTAACAGATGCAAATGAGATATTAGAAGATTTGGGAAAACCCGGTTCTTTGGAATTTCAGACTCCGGAAGGCGAAACGTTTATGACGGGCGATATGGTAGCAGACGCACAGGCGGCGTCCTACCAGAATGAAATGAAGAACAATGAGTTTGTTGTAGAATTAACGCTTACGGACGAAGGAGCAGCAGCTTTTTCTGAGATGACAAGTGCAAATGTCGGTAAAAACCTGCCGATTGTATATGATGATCAGGTTATTAGTAATCCGGTGGTAGACGAGCCGATTACAGGAGGCAATGCGCAGATTTCCGGTATGGAATCCCATGAAGCAGCAGAGCGTTTGGCGTCTAATATCCGCGTGGGGTCTCTTTCTTTACAGCTCAGCGAGCTGCGTTCGAATGTAGTTGGCGCACAGTTGGGAAGCGAAGCGATTTCAAGCAGTTTAAAAGCTGCCGCAATAGGGCTTATCATTGTAATGGTGTTTATGATGATTGTATATTTTATTCCTGGCGTAGCGGCTTCTATTGCACTGGCTATTTATACATGTCTTGTAATTGCGACATTATATTTGTTTGAGATTACATTAACGCTTCCTGGTATTGCAGGTATTATCCTGTCAATTGGTATGGCGGTGGATGCGAATGTTATTATCTTTGCGCGTATCCGCGAAGAAATTTCCTCTGGAAAGAGCGTTGGTTCTGCCATTGACATTGGATTTAAAAAAGCGCTTTCTGCGATTATTGACGGTAATGTGACGACATTGATTGCGGCGGCAGTGCTTGGAATGCTTGGTTCTGGTTCGGTAAAAGGATTTGCAAGTACGCTTGCAATCGGTATTATTCTTTCTATGTTTACGGCGTTGGTCGTTACAAGGGTAATTTTGGAAGCTTTTTATGCAGTTGGTCTTTGCAGTGAACGTTTATTTGGAAAAGGGAAAGAATTAAAACCATTGCGTCTTGTAGAGCGCAGAGGCATTTTATTTGCAATCTCCCTTATCGTTATTGTAGCAGGTTTCGTGGCAATGGGCGTACATGGTTCAAATGGCAATGCGCTGAATTACAGCCTTGACTTCATTGGCGGTACTTCTACGACGGTTCCTTTTGATAAAGACTATACGATTGAACAAATTGATTCTGAAATGGTTCCACTGGTGGAAAATGTAACGGGAGACAGTGATATTCAGACGACCCAGGTACAGGGGACGAATCAAATTATCTTTAAGACGCGTACCCTTTCCCTGACAGAACGTGAGGCGCTCAATAAGGTATTTGTTGACAATTATAACGTGGATGAAAATGAGATTCAGTCTGAAAGCATTAGTTCGGCAGTCAGTTCAGAAATGCGTACCGATGCTGTAAAAGCAGTTTTAATCGCAGTAGTATGTATGCTGATTTATATCTGGTTCCGTTTTAGTGATGCAAGGTTTGCAGTCAGTGCAATTTTGGCATTGGTGCATGATGTGCTTATCGTACTGACCTGTTATGCGGTTGTACGGATTTCTGTTGGTAATACGTTTATTGCATGTATGCTGACGATTATTGGTTATTCCATAAATGATACTATCGTTATTTTTGACAGAATACGTGAAAATTTGAAGCTGAAAAAAGTCAAAGATTCAAAGAGTTTGTGTGAAGTGGCAAATATCAGTCTCACTCAAACGCTGAGCCGTAGTATCAATACGTCGATTACCACATTTATTATGGTCTTTATGCTGTGGCTTTTAGGGGTTGCTACGATTCGTGATTTCTCGCTTCCGCTTATGGTTGGTTTGATTAGTGGTTCATATTCTTCGATTTGTGTTGCAACACAGTTGTGGTTTGTAATGAAACGCAGGATTGGGAAAAAGAAGATTTCAGATGCAGCTTAAAAGATTTTTGTGTATCTGAATAAAAATGGCGTCAAACACTGTAATTTTGTTTGGCGTCATTTCTTATTTTGGTGTAAAGAAAAAAATGGAAATAAATAAAAAAAGGTGTTGACATAATAGGAACATTGGTGTATTATATTAAATGTGCTTGAGAGATATAAAAGCAGAGCACAGAATTTCATAAATGCGATAGTGGCGTAGTTGGTAACGCGCGACCTTGCCAAGGTCGAGACCGCGGGTTCGAGCCCCGTCTATCGCTCTTTGGTTGAGAACCGCAACCCCTTGATTTTAGAGGGTTTGCGGATTTCTTTTTTTCTCTGAATTGGGTGATTCTGATTAAATTTTGATTAAATTTTAGAGCGAAAATTTCCTCTGGTTTAAGACCTGCATAGCGTCTTTTAAGTCTGCGCCTGTATAGTAATTTCTTTTTGCCACTTCCGGCGAGTTGCCGAAAAGCTGTGAAGCCATGATGATATTTCCTCCGGTGGCGTTGACGACATCAGTAATTGCGTTGCGCCGGAATGAATGCGTTCCCTTGATAAGTTCTCTGCTTATTTCTATATCCAGCTTTTTGCACATACGGCGGTAAAAGTTGTAAACTGTATTATTCGTGATGATTCCGTTTTCATTGTCGGCTGGGAACAGATACTGGCTGCCCGAATAGTATTTTGCATGGGCGTTTTTGAGCCTTGTGAAAAAATCGTCTAAGTCGTCCGTAATGGGGAATCGCCTGTCTTTGTATGTTTTCGTGTGGTGTACCACAACGAAGCGTTCCTTTTTATTTTCACCATGCTTTTTTACGGTAATCTGTTCTTTGGAAATGCAGATGTAGGAATTTTTTATATCTGACCAGCACAGGGGCGGTATTTCTCCGCGGCGCAGTCCCATGATGATTTGCATTTCAAGCGCGTATGCAGGGAGATATTTTGGTTTTTTCTCCTGATAAGCGTGCAGGTATTCCATGATTCGTTTCAGGTCATTGTCAGAATGACAGCGGTTTTCAATCGGGATTTCCTTTATCAGCATTCCGTCGTATTTCTGGAAACTGACACGGAGATAGACGTTGTCTGTAACCCAGTATTCCTCAAACGCCAGCGCGAATACGGAACGCAGTATGCTTTTCATGGACGCAAGCCCTTTTTTCCTTAAGTCGTATCGGGAAAGATTCATATAGACGACGTTTTCTATGTCTTTTTTCGTTATGTCGTCTATGTATTTTCTTTCAAATTCCGTATCGGAGAAAAAGCGTCTGTATTCTGAATAGTTCCTGCCAATGGTATTTTGGACGCTCATCAGTTTTTCTTTGTCTTTGATGTATTTGGTTTTTTCTTTCTGTACGATTTCAAACACGTCGCAAAAGGTTTTTCTGGCAGTTCCTATGATTCCTTTTTCAAACTGATAAATTTTGTCTTTTAAATCCTCGATTGATTTTGCGGAAATGGTGGTTCTGCCGTTTTTCTTTGTCGGGGCTGAAATATTTACTCTGTAATAACCGTCCTTTCCTGCTTTTTTAGGGAGTGTGTATTGTTTTATGATTTCTTCTTTTTCCAGTTGCATATATAGTTTTCGGACACCCTCTAAATCTAAATTATCATAGGAAAGGTTATTTATCAATTGATTTTCTTTCATTTTACAGTTTTTCATGTTTCTATGTTTGGATTTTTATTCAGACGGATTGTAAAACGGTGTTTCTGTCGTGTCAATGGCATAAAACGATTCTTCTCTGCGGAAATATTCTTCCACGGAATCATATGTGATGATTTCATCTTTGCTTTTGTAATGTATGATTTTTTGTATTCTCCGCAGAAATGCTTCCCATGTATCGGGAGATTCTTTTTGTATGGACGGATACTGTTCGGAAAGAGGGACATTGCTGATAATATAACAATAAAGGTAAGTCGCCATTTTATTTCGGTATCTTGCTTTCAGTTCGCAGGGATAGCCGTCAAGATAGTTGAGCATGTCCTGTATCCGCAGGGAACTTCGGAACTCTTCAAACACTAAAACGCTGTGCTCTGTGGAACGGTATCCGTCAAATGGGTGTTCATAATCCGTCACCCTGAAAACACTGCCGTAACCGTACTGCTCCATAACAGAGCGCGTCTTTCCGGTTTCGGTTTTTCCGTATATATAGGTTACAGACAGATTCCGAAACGTTTCTTTGTATTCGTTTTCGACTAAAATCTGTTTTGCGTGTTCTATTTTGTCAAGGAATCGAATGGATTCTGGAAATATTTTTATGATTTCTGCTGTTGTAAGACCGCTTTCCATCATGTCGTATATGTATTGCAGTTCGCCGCGCGTTCCTATTTTTTCGTTTGCAGGAATTTCACCGTATTCTTCAAAAGTTCCGTCAATGGACGTGCCGTGTTTTTTTGAATTTGCCCATTTTCCCGATTTCTTTACATAATCGCGGCATGTTTTGCTGTCTCCGTAAGCGGATTCTATGTGTGCCGTTGGAAACTGGTTTTTGACAGTGGAAAAACGGATTGCGGAACGCGACACAAAATAAATATGCGTGTGCGGCGTGCCTTCTTCTAAGCCTATTTCATCAGACATACACCAATAGACAATGGAAGTCAGTTTTTTTATGCGTTTTTTTATCTCGTCATGTGTAAAAGGGTATTTTATTTTTTCGCCCGAATTGTCAGGGCTGTCTATTTCTGCTTCTAAAGGATTGTTTATTGTAAGCTGGTATTTGCGTGACTGCGAATTTTTCTTTGGAAGATTTGTTTCTTTTGCTGTTGGTTCTGTATTGGTTTTGTTTGGATTGTCATTCATTTTTGGATTCCCCCTTTCTTGCGTTTTTTATTGCGACATTGCGACAAAATCATGTCGCAGTCTCTAAATGCTTGAAAATCAATGGTTTTTGTTACTTGCGACACCCACCTGTAATACTAGGGGCGGGTGCGCCCTGCCTGCCGCGCGCCTTCGACGCCTCCGGCGTCTCCGGCTCCCGTCAGGCGTTGTGAAATCTCCTGTCTGACGCGTTCCATGCTCCGAAGTTTTGGGACTTTTAAAAATTTTGTCCCAATGGAATCCGTTCGGATGATTCCTTCTCCGCAGGAGTATACAGTCCGCTGTTCCAGTTCTTCCCCCTGCATAATCATCTGTTTAAATTCGCGGCTCATTTTTCCGAGCGCGATTGTGACAAAGAACTGTTCCCTGCCGTCAATGTATTTTGCGTCGTTGCGTTGCATGATAATCCATACGCCGCACATCATTGACCGCCCCATGAGCAGGATTTCAAGCAGATACCCCTTGTATTTTTCCGCCTGTTTCTTGTTCTGCTGTGTTTCCCATATCTGAAATCCTGCCCATTCGTCAAATATAAGAAGCCGCAGTACGCCGTCTTTGATTTCGCCGTTTTTTACTTTCTGGTATTCATTATAATAGTTTTCCAGTCCGTTTCCGCAGTCTGTGCCGGAATAGTAATGGGAATATCCTTTCAGGAAGGAAAAATCTTCACTGGATTTAAAATCTAAAATCCATAATTTGACATCTTCCAGAAATTCTTTCAGGACGTTGCGTAAAAGCATAAGCGTCAGATAGCTTTTGCCGGAGCCGGAATTTCCGCATATCAGCCAGTGGGGGCATTTTTGCAGGGATATGCAGACAGGGAGTTTCAGGCTGTATTTTTCGTAAGCGTCTAAATCGTATCCGGCTTTTATCCCGTTGTGTTCAGTCATCTTTCAAATCCTTTGTGTTTGGCATGTCTTTCCATTCATCTGCGGCAGACCGTTTTTGGATTAACACGTTTCCGTACCTGTTTTTTGCCACCCAGAATTTTAGTTCCCCCTCCTGTAAAAGCGCGACGTATATATAAGGGGTTAAAATCCCCAGACGTTCCATATAGAAATCGTTCAATAACTGCGCAAGGAGCAGGGAGAGTTCTTTCAGGCAGGACTGGTATTGTGATGAAATTCCGATAATGCGGAATTGTATTTCTAAAATATCCCTGCCTATATCGGCTGTTTGTGCATATTTAAAATATTTGCAGACGTTTAAGTCTCTTACGGCAAGTTCATAGGGCTGGATATTCTGAAATACGGCATAAGATTCTGACCGCATGAAGTATATCCGTATTTGGTTTGATATGTATGTTCCGGCTTTTTTAATGAATGTAAAAAATGCGTTTAGGGACTTCGCATTCAATATCTTTTGTACCCGCTCTTTATAGAGCGGATACAGCAGATAAAACAGTAATGCGAGAAGTAAAAGAATCAATATCTGCATTAGCGGATTCCCCCTTTCTGGTATGCGCCGTAAACGTAGAATAAGAATTCGCCGTAGGCTTCTCTTGTCAGTTGAACGGTTATTCCATATTTACGGAAGTGATAGAGGTATAAACACTGGAAGACAGCGTATACTATTTCCCTGTCGTCTTTAAAATGGAACATGTTTCCATAGTGTGGGTTGTCATAATCCTTATAAATCCCTGAACACTGGAAGACAATTTCATCGTCTGCCCCTACGTGTTTTAAGGTTCGGACATTTTTAAAGAACACATTAAAATGGCGTTTTATTTCATGTCTTTTTATTGCTCTGCTGATGGGATTTTTTAATGTAATATCCAATTTTTTTTCTTCTTTTTTATAATTTAAAGGTTTAAAATTGATTTTATTCATTTTTGAATATCTCCTTTCTTTTTGGAAGGGGATTCTTCCCCTTCCTATTTTGATAATAAATTAGTTCTCTACCGCGATGATTTCACGGAGTACGGCTCTGCCTTCGAAGCCTTTGCCGTAAATTAGCTCTACTGTTTCGCCGACAGTCAAAACGTCGGAGTAATCGCCGCGTATGTATTCGCTTGCGCAGGAATTTCCAACGCATTTCAATGCGTTTTCGCGTCGATAGTCATCATGGTCGCATTCAAAATAAATCGTTGTTCCGATTGTACCTTTCTTGCTTTCTGATACAATGTAGCCTATTATTTTTGTTCTCATATTTTCACCTCCTTCAATAAAAGCCGTGTTTATTGGTTACATTTACATTTTTCCATATCAGCTATGAAAAAACTTCACTAAACGCTGGGGCTGTGAAAACCCCTGAAAAAAATCACCCCCTTTCAGAGACAGAGCATTGTCTGTCCGTTGAATAAAAACAGTATAAAAGAACGCTGTCAGTCAGTATTCACTAAACGCTGGGGCTGTGAACCCCCCTGAAAAAATCACCCCCTTTCGGAAACAGAGTATTGTCTGCTG
Organism: uncultured Lachnospiraceae bacterium; assembly: GCA_910586355.1. Classification (GTDB taxonomy): domain Bacteria; phylum Bacillota; class Clostridia; order Lachnospirales; family Lachnospiraceae; genus Roseburia_B. Next base: position 37,165 of record CAJUHJ010000016.1, on the reverse strand, counting down.
AATGATGTCAGTATATATTAGAGCTGACAATCAGCGTAACCATAAGTGCAGGGACTGTGAATATCCTGAAAAATTACTCCTTTTGGAAACAGAGCATTATCTGTTGAATAATGGCAGTATATATTAGAGCTGAAATCAGCAGAACCATAAGTGCAGGGACTGTGAATATCCTGAAAAATCACCCCTTTCAGAAACAGAGCATTGTCTGCTGAATGATGTCAGTATATATTAGAGCTGAAATCAGCAGAACCATAAGTGCAGGGACTGTGAATAT